>NZ_JAVDUZ010000009.1:0-310724 GCF_031456585.1 Variovorax sp. 3319 | reverse complement strand
TGTCCGCTGCACAACTGGGCCATCGGGCTGGACGACGGCTGCGCCAGGTCGCCCGATGAAGGGTGCACGCCGAAGTTTGCGGTGAAGGTGGCTGAGGGGGTGGTGCATCTGGATGCGAACGAGCTCAAGACGCACGCCATCGACCTGGCGCCACCCCGCGCCGGCCCCGGCGCCGCAACGGCAGGCAAGCTGGGCGACGAGACCTTCAACGTGCAGGCGCCGCACAGCAGTTGAACGCCAAACCGAGGCATCGACCCATGGAAGAAACTCGCTCCACCTGCCCCTACTGCGGCGTAGGCTGCGGTGTGATCATCGAGTCCGAAGGCGCGCAGATCACCGGCGTGCGCGGAGACCCCGACCACCCGGCCAACTTCGGGCGCCTTTGCACCAAGGGCTCCACGCTGCACCTTACCGCAACGGCCACGGTCACACGCCAGACGCGGTTGCTGCAGCCGATGCAGCGCGCCGTGCGCGGCGCCGATCCAACGCCCATTTCCTGGAACACCGCGCTCGACGGCGCTGTCGACAAATTCGTGCAGGTGATGCGCGACCATGGGGCGGACGCCGTGGGCTTCTATGTTTCGGGCCAGCTGCTTACCGAGGACTACTACGTCTTCAACAAGCTCGCCAAGGGTTTGATCGGCACCAACAACATCGACACCAACTCGCGCCTGTGCATGAGCAGCGCGGTGGCCGGCTACAAGCAGACGCTCGGTGCCGATGCGCCGCCCGCCTGCTATGACGACCTGAAGCACGCGGAGTGCCTTTTCATCGTGGGCAGCAATGCCGCGTGGGCACACCCGATTCTCTTTCGCCGCATAGAGGACGCGAAGGCCGCCAATCCGGGCATGAAGATCATCGTGGCCGATCCGCGCCGCACCGATACGGTGGAAATTGCCGACCTGTTCCTGCCCATCCAGCCCGGCACCGACGTCATGCTGTTCAACGGCATGCTGCACCTGATGCTCTGGGAAGGCTGGACCGACAACCGCTACATCGCCGCCCACACCACGGGCTTCGATGCATTGAAGGCCACGGTGCGCGAATGCACGCCCGACAAGGTGGCGCAGATCTGCGGCATCTCGAAGGACGACCTGCTTGCCGCCGCGCGCATGTTCGCAACCTCGCCCGCCACGCTGAGCCTGTATTGCCAGGGCCTCAACCAGTCGTCCAGCGGCACCGCCAAGAACGCGGCGCTGATCAACCTGCACCTGGCCACCGGCCAGATCGGCAAGCCTGGCGCCGGTCCGTTTTCGCTCACCGGCCAGCCCAACGCCATGGGCGGGCGCGAAGTGGGCGGCCTGGCCAACCTGCTGAGCGCGCATCGCGACTTGGCCAACCCCGCGCACCGCGCGGAAGTGGCGGCGCTGTGGAACCTGCCCTCCGTGCCCGAGAAGCCCGGCAAGACCGCGGTCGAGATGTTCCAGGCGGCGGCCGACGGCGAGATTCGTGCGCTGTGGATTGCCTGCACCAACCCCGCGCAATCGATGCCCGACCAGGCCACGGTGCGCCGCGCCCTGGAGCGCGCCGAGTTCGTGGTGGTGCAAGAAGCCTTTTCAACCACCTCGACCTGCGCCTTTGCCGACCTGCTCTTGCCCGCCACCACCTGGGGCGAAAAGGAAGGCACCGTGACCAACAGCGAACGCCGCATCTCGCGTGTGCGTCCTGCGGTGGCGGCGCCCGGCGAAGCGCGCCACGACTGGTCGATTGCCGTCGACTTTGCACGCCGGCTCGAGCAGCGCCTTGGCCGCACGGACACGCTGTTTCCCTACGAGAGCGCTGAACGCGTGTGGAACGAGCACCGCGAATCCACGCGCGGGCGCGACCTCGACATCACCGGCCTGAGCTACGCAATGCTCGACACGGCCGGCCCGCAGCAATGGCCCCTGAAGGAAGGCGAGACCACCGGCCGCGCACGCCTCTACGAAGACGGCGTTTTTCCTACGCCGGACGGCCGCGCACGCTTCGTCGACACGGTCTACAAGCCCGTGGCCGAGGCACGCGAGGCGCGCTATCCGTTCTCGCTGAACACCGGCCGCCTGCGCGACCAGTGGCACGGCATGAGCCGCACCGGCACCGTCGGCCGACTGTTCGGCCACGTGGCCGAGCCGGTGGTGCAGATGAACGCGCAAGACATGGCGCGCCGCCTGCTGAAAGACGGCGACCTGGTGCACCTCACCTCCAAGCGCGGCTCCATCCTGCTGCCCGCGCGCGCCAGCGCCGAGATCGGGCTGAGCCAGGCTTTCGTCGCCATGCACTGGGGCGAGGAATACCTGAGCGGCTGCTCGTCGACCGGCACGCCGCTGGCCGGCATCAATGCGCTGACCACGCCGGCCTACTGCCCCACCTCGAAGCAGCCCGAGCTCAAGCACACGCCGGTCAAGATCCTCAAGGCAGAACTGCCATGGTCGCTGCTCGCCATGGCCTGGCTGCCGCCCGATGGCACATTTGCCGCACAGCAGGCGCTCAAGCCGCTGATGGCGCTGTTTCCGTTTGCCACCTGCGTGCCGTTCTCGGGCAACACCCCGCGCGAAGAGCGCAGCGGCATTTTGTTTCGTGCAGCCGCGCACGACACGCCGGACGACAGCCTTATCGACCGCATCGAAGGCCTGCTGGGCCTTGGCGCGAGCGATGCCCTGCGCTACGCCGACCGCCGCCGCGGCCAGCGCCGCGTGGCCCGGCTGGTGCGCCGCGCCGACGGCAATGCCGGGCTCGAAGCCTTCCTGCTGGGCGGCGACACCAGCGCCGAGGCCTGGATCGGCACCTTGCTGCGCGAGGAGATTCCGGCGCAAACCTACGGCCGGCTGCTGCTGTCGCCGGGCGCACGCGCGCCGGTTGCGGTGCAGTCCCGCGGGCAAACGGTGTGCACCTGCTTCAACGTGACCGACCTGGCGATCCAAACCGAACTGGGCCGCTGCAGCGGCACGCCCGAGGAACGGCTGGCCTCGCTGCAGGGTGCGCTCAAATGCGGCACCAACTGCGGCTCCTGCCTGCCCGAACTCAAGCGCATGGTGCGCGCGACGCCGGTGGAGGTTCTCGCGGAGGGTGCATAGGGGCACATGGAGGGGCATAAGCCGCCTTGCATTCCGGCATAAGCATTGCGGGACAATCGGGGCACCCATGGGAATCAGCCAATACATCAAGGAAATCGGCCGAGGCGCGCGAGGCGCCAAGCCGCTCACGCGCGAACAGGCCACGGACCTGTTCGGCCAGGTGCTGGACGGCACCGTGACCGACCTGGAAATCGGCGGCTTCTGCCTGGCCATGCGCATCAAGGGCGAAACACCCGAAGAGATGGCCGGTTTTCTCGATGCAACGCACGCACGGCTCAACCACCTGCCTGCGGCCGACCGCCCCCTCATCGTGCTGCCGAGCTACAACGGCGCGCGCAAGCTGCCGGTGCTCACGCCGCTGCTCGCGCTGCTGCTCGCCCGCGAGGGACTGCCGGTGCTGGTGCACGGCAGCGCCACCGAAACATCGCGCGTGCTGGCTTCGAACGTGCTGGAAGCATTGGACATTCCCATGCTCACCGCCATCCGAAAGATTGCACCCGGCGAAATCGGCTTTGCGCCGACCGAACTGCTCAACCCCGCGCTCAAGCGGCTGCTCGACGTGCGCCGCGTGGTGGGCCTGCGCAACCCCGGCCACAGCGTGGTCAAGCTGATGCAGCCGACCACCGGCCCCAGCGTTGTCGTGGCAAGCTACACCCACCCCGAATACGCGCGCACCATGGCAGAGACTTTCGAGCTCATGGGCATGACCGCCCTGCTCTCGCGCGGCCTCGAGGGCGAAGTGGTGTCCGACCCGCGCCGCACCGCGCAGATCGACGGCTTTGTGCGCGGCGTGCGCAGCGAGCTGCAAGCCCAGGCCGCCGGCACGTCGAACGAAGTGCCGGGGCTGCCAAAAGAGATCGACGTCGCGACCACAGCCGAGTACACGCGCCGTGTGCTGAATGGCGATCTTCCCGTGCCGGAAGCCATCGCCACGCAGGTCAGGCACATCGCGCAACTGGCGGACCACGCAGCCCACGCATGAACGAACCGACCTCCCCCCTCACCGCCGGAAGCTGCACCCTGGTGGGCGCCGGCCCAGGCGACCCCGAACTGCTGACGATCAAGGCCGTGAAGGCGATCCAGGCCGCCACCGTGCTGCTGGTGGACGACCTGGTGAGCGAGAGCATCCTGGCCTCGTATGCGCGGCCCGGTGCGCGCATCGTGCACGTGGGCAAGCGCGGCGGCTGCAAGAGCACGCCGCAGGCATTCATCGAACGGCTCATGATCACCGCGGTGCGCGAAGGCGAAACCGTGGTGCGCCTCAAGGGTGGCGATCCGTTCATATTTGGCCGTGGCGGAGAAGAGGTCGAGCACCTTCGCGAAGCCGGCATCGAGTGCACGGTGATCAACGGCATTACCGCCGGCCTTGCCGCAGTCACATCGCTGGGCGTGCCGCTCACACACCGCGACCACGCGCAGGGGGTGGTGTTCGTTACCGGCCACGCCAAGACAGGCGCCAGCGCGCATGAAGACGCCACAGACTGGCGTGCACTGGCCACCACCGCCCACAGCGCACGGCTCACGCTCGTGATCTACATGGGAGTGGCGGGAGCGGGCCACATCGAACGCGAACTGCTGCACGGCCTGCCCGGCGACACGCCCGTAGCGGTCATCCAGCATGCGAGCCTGCCGCAGCAGCGCCACGTCACGGCCACGCTCGAACGGCTGCAGGCCTGCATTGCCGAAGCCGGGCTGGCGAGCCCCGCAGTGATCGTGGTGGGTGACGTGCTGCGCGGGTTGGCCGCTGCGGCGCTGCCGGCGGGATCGGACGCCGGCCGGTTCGGTACCTGAACGAGAAAGCGCGGCAAGCCCGCGCCGTCTGCGCGCTCGCATCGGTCGCTCCAACCCCCATGTGGCATGGAGCGTGCTTAACGCCAGCATGCTCGTTTTTCGACCGTCTTTCGCGTGCGGCGCCGGCCAATGACCGCCGTCGCCACGCCTCCGCCCGCAGCCGTTGAAATCGTGGCGCTGAGCAAGCGCTACGCCCCCGGTACGCCGCCGGCGGTCGACCAGATCGACTTGCGCATTGCCAGCGGCAGCTACTGCTGCCTGCTGGGCCCTTCAGGCTGCGGCAAGAGCACCACCTTGCGGATGATCGCGGGGCATGAGTCGGTCACCAGCGGCGACATCCTTCTGGACAACCGCAACATCACCAACCTGCCAGCCGCCGCTCGCGGCACGGCAATGATGTTCCAGAGCTTTGCGCTGTTTCCGCACCTCTCGGCAGTGGACAACGTGGCCTTCAGCCTCAAGATGAAAGGCACAGGCAAGGCCGAGCGCCAGAAGCGCGCGCGCGACCTGCTGGAGCGCGTGGCAATGGGCCACCTGGCCGAACGCAAGCCGGGCGAACTTTCAGGCGGCCAGCAGCAGCGCGTGGCGCTGGCGCGCGCGCTCATTACCGAGCCGCGCGTGCTGCTGCTCGACGAGCCGCTGTCGGCGCTCGACCCTTTCTTGCGCATCCAGATGCGCGCCGAGCTGCGGCGCTGGCAAAAGGAGCTGGGGCTGACTTTCGTTCATGTGACGCACTCGCAGGAAGAAGCGATGGCGCTGGCTGACACGATGGTGGTGATGAACCACGGCGTGATCGAACAGGTCGGCTCGCCGCACCAGATCTACAACCATCCGGCCAACGAATTCGTGGCGCGCTTCATGGGCGGCCACAACGTGTTCGACACGCCCGCCGGGCCGATTGCGGTGCGCAACGACCACATGCGCATTGCGCCGGCCTCCGGCGATCGGGGCATTGCCGCGGCCATCACCGATGTCGAATACCAGGGCACTTATGTGCTGCTCGGCCTTGCGCTGGACGCCGCAGCGCCGGGGCGCCAGAACGTGTCGGTGCTGCTGGGCGAAGCCGCCTTTCTTGCAAGCCCCTATGCGCCCGGAGACGCGGTGCGCCTTGCATGGGCCGCGGCCGATGCGCGCGCGCTCGCCGCGCCAGCGGCTTAGCCCACCGTCTTTATTTCCGTTCTGTTCAGTTCAGTACATCCGCCACTTTTTTTCCACGGAGACTCTTCCATGACCGACCCTATCGACTCGTCCGCCGGCCTCCAGCGCCGCACCTTGCTGCAAGGCACCGCCGGCATTCTGGCGACGGGCATCGCGCCCTTCGTGCATGCGCAGGAAAAGATCGTGCTGCGCTACCTGGGCACGGCGGTGAACCAGGACAAGGCGATTGCCGAAAAGTTCAAGGCCGACACGGGCATCGAGATCCAGTATGTGGCAGTGACCACCGACGACGTGACCAAGCGCGCGGTGACCGCCCCGAACAGCTTCGACCTGATCGACACCGAGTTCTTTTCGCTCAAGAAGATCGTGCCCACCGGCAACCTGAAGGGCATCGACACCAGGAAGATCAAGAACGCAGACAAGATCACCACCCTCTTCACCAAGGGCGAGGTTGCCGGCAAGGCCGTGGGCGACCAGGGCACGGCGCCCAAGAAGGTGATTTATCTCGAAGGCGAAAAGTCGAAGAAGTTCGCTGCTGCGCCCACGCAGTTCATGTCGCTTATCCCTACGGTCTACAACGCCGACACGCTGGGTATTCGCCCCGACCTGATCAAGCGGCCCATCGGTTCCTGGGCCGAGCTGCTGAACCCCGAGTTCAAGGGCAAGGCAGCCATCTTGAACATTCCGTCGATCGGCATCATGGACGCGGCGATGGTGGTGGAGGCCAAGGGCATCCACAAGTACAAGGACAAGGGCAACATGACCAAGGCCGAGATCGACCTGACGATCAAGACCCTGATCGAAGCCAAGAAGGCAGGCCAGTTTCGTGCGCTGTGGAAGGATTTCAACGAGTCGGTCAACCTGATGGCCTCGGGCGAGGTGGTGATCCAGTCGATGTGGTCGCCGGCCGTGACTGCCGTGCGCACCAAGGGCATTGCCTGCAACTTCCAGCCGCTCAAGGAAGGCTACCGCGCCTGGGCGGCCGGCTTCGGCCTGCCGGCCACGCTCTCGGGCAAGAAGCTCGACGGCGCCTATGAATTCATCAACTGGTTCCTCGATGGCTGGGCCGGCGCGTACCTCAACCGCCAGGGCTACTACAGCGCCGTGCTAGACACCGCAAAGGCCAAGATGGAGGCCTACGAGTGGGCCTACTGGATGGAAGGCAAGGCTGCCGCGCAGGACATCAAGGGCCCGAACGGCGACCTGCTGGCCAAGGCCGGCGCGGTGCGCGACGGTGGCAGCTACGAGCAGCGCATGGGCGGCATCGCCTGCTGGAACGCGGTGATGGACGAGAACGAATACATGGTCCGCAAATGGAACGAGTTCGTCGCGGCCTGATCCTGTGAGCGCGCCCATTGCCAGCGCGCATGCGCCCAGCCCGTCGATCCATGCTGTAAAGGCATGGTGGCAGGCCGCGCCATTCGCGCTGGTGTTCTTGCTGTTCTTCCTGATTCCACTGGCGCTGATCGCGATGGTCAGCCTGTGGAACTTCAACGAGTACGAACTGATTCCAGCGGTAACGCTGCGCAACTACGCAAGCCTTTTCGAAGGTTGCTCTCAGCTCACCGACAACGGCGACCTGTGCGTCACGCTCAACACCTACCTGAGCACTTTCAAGTTCTGCCTGCTGGTATGGGGCATTACGCTGCTCATCGGTTTTTCGGTGGCGTACTTTCTTGCGTTCCATGTGCGCTCGTCGACGATGCAGACGGTGCTCTTCGTGCTGTGCACGGTACCGTTCTGGACATCGAACGTGATCCGCATGATCTCGTGGGTGCCGCTTTTGGGGCGCAACGGGCTGGTCAACCAGATGCTGATGGGAATGGGCCTGGTCGGGCAACCGGTCGAGTGGCTGTTGTTTTCCGATTTTTCAGTGGTGCTCGCCTTCGTGCACCTCTACACGATGTTCATGATCGTGCCGATCTTCAACAGCATGATGCGCATCGATCGCTCGCTGCTCGAAGCGGCGAGCGACGCAGGCGCCTCGGGCTGGCAGACGCTGTGGAACGTGGTGGTGCCGCTGTCGCGCACGGGCATCCTGATCGGCTCGATCTTCGTCATCACCATCGTGATGGGCGACTTCGTCACCATCGGCGTGATGGGCGGCCAGCAGATCGCATCCATCGGCAAGATCATCCAGGTGCAGACCTCGTACCTGCAGTTTCCGCTGGCTGCGGCCAACGCGATGATTCTGCTGGCGGTGGTGCTGATGATCATCTGGGGGCTCACGCGGCTTGTCGATATTCGCAAGGAGCTTTGAGATGGAACGTCGCCCAGGCTTCTGGCCCCTGGCAATCGTATTCGCACTCTTCGTGCTGTTTCTCTACGGCCCGATGATCACGATCTTCATCCTGAGCTTCCAGGGTCCCGAAGGCGGCCTTACCTTTCCGCTGCGCGGCGTCTCGCTGCACTGGTTCTACAAGTTGGCCGAGGGCTTGGGCACCGTCGACATCGGCGCCGCGTTCAGGCGCTCGCTCGCGCTGGGCGCGGTGGTAATGGCGTTCACGGTGGTGCTTTCGGTGCTGGCCGGCCTTGCGTTCCGCAAGAAGCTCGCCGGCAGCAACGCGCTGTTCTTCGTCACCGTGGCGAGCCTCATCATGCCGTCGATCATCATTTCGCTAGGCATCGGACTTCAGTTCCGTCTCATCGACACCGGCGTGAAGAGCCTGCTCGAGGCCATGGACGCCACCACCCTGCTCGAAAGCTACGGCACCGCGCTCGGCCTCTTCAGTTCAGCGCTTGGCGCGCACTTGACCTGGACCCTGCCCTTCGGGCTGCTCATCATGTTTGCGGTGTTCAACCGCTTCAACCCAGCCTACGAAGAAGCCGCGCGCGACCTGGGCGCCACGCCCTGGCAGACCTTCCGGCACGTGGTGCTGCCGCTGATCGGCCCGTCGATCGTGGGCATCGGCATGTTCGGCTTCACGCTGTCGTGGGACGAGATCGCCCGCACTTCGCAAGCCATCGGCGATGTCAATACGCTGCCGCTCGAATTGCAGGGCCTGACTTCGACCGTTACCACGCCGTCGATTTATGCGCTGGGGACGGTGACCACTGTTGTGTCGCTGCTCGTGATGGCCTTGGCGCTGGGTGCGGCGGCGCTGCTGCGCCGGCGTGCCGTTCGGCCGCGTTGACGCCAAAGAGCCAAAGACCGGCGGCCACGTCTAGACCTTTTGGCGGACGTGGGCGTTTTCCTACAGCCGCCTAAAATCGCGCTCCAACAAAAGCGCAAACAACGAGAGAGGCGGGCATGCTGGACATCGACAAACTCAATGAATTCACCCAGAACCATGGGGAACTGCAGCGCGGGCGGGGCCTGGTTACGGGAACCATCGCCCTGAGCCTGGGCATCCTGTGCTTCCTGGGGGTGCTGGCGTTCCACTTTCCGCAGTACCTCACCACGCCGGAGTTGCGCCGGAGCTACAACGTCGATGTGATGCGCTTCATTCTGCTGGCGGCCATGGTGGTGTCGGGCGGAATGGCGCTGGTGAACATCATCTTCAACCGCTCACGCTGGCTTTCGTCAGCCGCCTTTCTTCTGGTGGCCGCGGCGGCGCTGCTGGGCGGGCACAAGGTGCCGGTAAACGACTTTGCCGACAACACGCCGTACATCGGCCTGGACTGGTTCATTCTCGACCTGCTGGGCTCGTCGCTGATCTTCATCTTCATCGAGAAGCTGTTTGCGCTGCGCAAGGACCAACCGGTGTTTCGCGCCGAGTGGCAAACCGACTTCCACCACTTTGTGGTGAACCACATGATCGTGGGCTTTGTCCTGCTGGCCACCAACCTGATGGTGCACAAGTTCTTCGGCTGGGCCGCCAACGACGGCATTCGCGGCTGGGTAGGCAACCTGCCGTTCTGGGCCGGGCTGCTGCTGATCATTCTGGTGGCCGACCTGGTGCAGTACTGGACCCACCGCGCCTATCACGAGGTGCCGGTGCTGTGGCGCCTGCATGCCGTTCACCACAGCGTCAAAAGCATGGACTGGATGGCGGGCTCGCGCCAACACATTCTCGAACTGCTGATCACGCGCACGCTGGTGCTCGCGCCGATCTACGTGTTCGGCTTTTCGAAGGAAGTGATCGACGCGTACATCGTGGTGGTGGGCTTCCAGGCGGTGTTCAACCACTGCAACGTGAGCGTTCGGCTCGGCCCGCTGCGCTACATCATCGTGACGCCCAACTTCCATCACTGGCACCACAGCCAGGACGTGGAGGCGCTCGACAAGAACTATTCGGCGCACTACGCCTTTCTTGACTACATCTTCGGCACCGCGGTGAAGAGCACCAAGCTCTGGCCAGAGAAATACGGGGTGCTTGGCGACTACGTGCCCAACGGCTTCTTCAAGCAACTGAAGTTCCCGTTCGTGTGGAAGGGATGATGCGCTCCGCCCTTCTCATGGCTGCGGCCACGGCCGCATTGCTGCTCACGGCCTGCGCCACGCGGGTCGAGCTGCCCTCCAAAGACGCCGGCTTGCGCCTGCGCGTGCAAAGCTCGGTCATCGCGCCCGGCAACGGGGGCGAGCTCATTGCCGCCGACGCGCTGCAGCCGGGCGACATCCTGTTGACCTCGATCGCCACGGTCAACTCCTTCGGCATTCGCCTTGGCACCTTCTCGCCGGTGAGCCATGCGGTGCTGTACCTGGGCGACGGCCTGATCGCCGAAGCCGTGGGCACCGGCGTGCGCGCACGGCCGGTGGCCGACGTGATCGACGAAGAACAGATGGTCGTCGCCTTTCGCGTGCCCGGGCTCGATGCCGCGGGCGTCGCAAAGCTCCGCGCCTGGGCCAACTCGCAGGTAGGCACACGCTACAACACCACCGGCGTGCTGTTGAACGCGCCCTTCGTGCTGAACCGGCGCCTGTGCGAGCTGCCGCTGATACCTTCGGCCGTGAGCCACTATTGCATCAGCGGCATGGCCATGGTGCAGCTGGGCGCAAGCCGGGACGACCAGTTCTTCTGCTCCCAGTTCGTGCTCGAGGCCTACCGCAAGGCCGGCATGCCGATCACCGACGCCGATCCGCGCTGGGTGAGCCCGGCCGACCTGCTGCACATGCGCGAGGGCGACGTGCCCTCTATTGCGGCCACGCAGCCCCTGCGCTATGTGGGGCACCTGAAGTACAACGCGCCGCCGCTGCTTGCGGCAGATGGCCCCTGAATCCGTCGTTACCGCTTTGAGCGCTCCTTTCCAGTTCGATGTCGTCGTGGTCGGCGCGGGTGCGGCCGGGCTGTTCTGCGCGGGGCTGGCGGGCCAGCGCGGACTCAAGGTGCTGCTGGTCGACCACAGCGAGAAGGTCGGCGAAAAAATCCGCATCTCGGGCGGCGGGCGCGCCAACTTCACCAACCGCGACCTCGACGTGCGCGCCCCGCAGCGCCACTTCATCGGCGACAACCCCAATTTCTGCCGCTCTGCGCTGTCGCGCTATGCGCCGCAGCAGTTCATCGAACTGGTGCAGAAGCACGGCATTGCCTTTCACGAGAAGCACAAGGGACAGCTGTTCTGCGACGGTTCGTCCCAGCAGATCGTCGACATGCTGCTGGCGGAGTGCGATGCGGGCAACGTCACGCGCTGGCAGCCTTGCAAGCTTGGAAAAATCACGTTTTCGGCGGCCGGCGTTGGCACTGAGCGGCCCGGCAGCTACCGAATCGATAGCAGCAAGGGCTTGATCGAAACGCCCAAGCTGGTGGTCGCCACCGGCGGCCTCTCCATTCCGCAGATCGGTGCCAGCGATTTCGGCTACCGCCTGGCCGAGCAATTCGGCCTGCGCGTGGTCACGCCCCGTCCGGCCCTGGTGCCGCTGACCTTCGGCGGCGAGGCTTGGGCGCCGTACGCCGAACTGGCAGGGCTGGCGCTGCCGGTGCGCATCGAGACCGGCACCAAGAAGGAAAAGATGGCGTTTCTCGAAGACCTGCTGTTCACGCACCGTGGCCTCTCGGGCCCGGCCGTGCTGCAGATTTCGAGCTACTGGAAACCCGGAAGGCCGCTGACGCTCGACTTTGCGCCCGGCGTGAACGTGGCCGAAGCCCTGGGCGAAGCCAAGCTGCGGTCGAAGAAGCGCATTGCCAACGAACTGGCCGCGCTGGTGCCCTCCCGGCTGGCAGACGCCTGGGTGGGGCAAGACCCGGCCCTGCAGCGCCCGGTCAACGAGGCCGCCGACAAGGCGCTGGCAGTCTTGGCCGAGCGCATTGCCCGCTGGCAAATTACCCCCAGCGGCACCGAGGGCTACAAAAAAGCCGAAGTCACGGCCGGCGGGGTCGACACCCGCGATTTGTCTTCCCAGACCATGGAATCGAAGCAACCGGGCCTGTATTTCATCGGCGAAGTGGTCGATGTGACCGGATGGTTGGGCGGATACAACTTTCAATGGGCGTGGGCGAGCGCACATGCATGCGCAACCGCGCTATAATCGCGGGCTAACTTTGGCCTTCCCTCAACGGCCGCAAAAATTTTCAGTTGAGGAACCCCGGCTTGGGGCCTCGATCTCCCCGAGCCAAATTCAGTTCAACGAATCATCAATGACCACCATCCGCGTTAAAGAAAACGAGCCTTTCGACGTCGCCCTGCGCCGCTTCAAGCGCACCATCGAAAAGCTCGGCCTGCTGACCGACCTGCGTGCCCGCGAGTTCTACGAAAAGCCGACCGCCGAGCGCAAGCGCAAGAAGGCAGCTGCCGTCAAGCGCCACTACAAGCGCGTGCGCAGCATGCAGCTCCCCAAGAAGCTGTACTGATGCCCGTTGGCAACAGGGTCGCCGGCCTTTGACGCAAGTCGGCCCAGCGACCCGATTGCCGCCTCAGCCGCGCCAGGGAAACCTGCCGCGGCTTTTGTTTTTTCCGAACCAGGAGCCCCGAGCATGAGCCTCAAGGAACAGATCACCGAAGACATGAAGACCGCGATGCGCGCCAAGGACTCGGAGCGCCTTGGCACCATCCGCCTGCTGATGGCTGCCCTGAAGCAAAAGGAAGTGGACGAGCGCGTGGAGCTCGACGACGCCATGATCGTTGCCATCGTCGACAAGATGGTCAAGCAGCGCAAGGACTCGATCGCCGCATTCACCACCGGCGGCCGTGCCGACCTGGCCGACAAGGAATCGGCCGAGATCAAGGTGCTCGAGGTGTACCTGCCGCAGCGCATGAGCGCCGACGAAGTGGCTGTCGAGGTGAAGGCCATCGTGGCCGAACTCGGCGCCAAGGGCCCGGGCGACATGGGCAAGGTGATGGGCGCGGTCAAGACCCGTCTCGCCGGCAAGGCCGACATGGGCCAGGTGAGCGCAGCGGTCAAGGCGGCCCTCGCGAGCGCCTGATGAGCGACGGCGGCTGCGCCACCACCATCCTGAAGGCCTGCGCCTGCCTCGTCGATGCACGGGGCCGGCTGCTGGTGTTTCGCCATCCCGGCGACGGGAACATGCAGTTGCCCAAGGGCACCATCGAGCCGGGCGAGTCGCCAGAGGTGGCGGTGCGGCGCGAACTGCTCGAAGAGTCGGGCATCGACCACGTCGGCGAACTGCAGCCGCTTGGCACCCTGACGCGCGACTGCGAGGCCGGCATCGAAGGCAACACGCTGCGCCACCCGCAGTTGTGGCACCTGTTCCTGATGCGCGCCGAAACGCCGCTGCCCGAAACCTTCGACCACGTGGCCATGGGCAGCCCTGAAGAAGACGGCCTCGTGTTCTCGTTCAGCTGGCTGGAACGGAGCGACAGCGTCGAAAACTTCACCCTGCCCTACCGGCAAGCCATCGAACGCGTTCGCGAGGCCCTGCTCGCAGCCTGAGGCCCCTGCGGGCAGCGCGTCGGGAGCAAGCCTCACCCCAGCGCGCGAACCACCATGTAGAGCCCCAACAGGGCCAACCCGGCCAGAAAGCAGCGCCGGAACACCGCTACCGGCAACCGCTTGCGCAGCCAGGTTCCAAGCGCCATGCCGCCGATGGCAGGCAGCAGCATGGCGACGGAGCCGCCTGCCGCCGCGACCGGATATTGCCCATTGGCCGCCAGCCCGACGGCAAGCACCACGGTCGATGTGGTGAACGAAATACCCATCGCCTGGATCAGCGCATCGCGCTGCAAACCCAAGGCCTGCATATAAGGCACGGCCGGCATCGCGAACACGCCCGTCACCGCCGTTACCAAGCCTGTGGCCGCACCCACCATCGGGCCGAGCCAGCACTCGTGCCTCCCGGGTACATGCAGCTGCCCTCCGGTGAGCCCCCAGAGCGCATAGGCCACCAGCGCCACCCCGAGCGCCACCGAGGCCCATGCGCCTCCGGGCGCGCCGAGCCACAACGCACCGCCGAGGGTGCCCGCCACGATGCCGGCATGCATGCCGCCGATGCGGCGCAGCACCGGCCTGAAGGTCGAACGCGGCCCGGTCTGCCAGAGGTTGGTGACCAGCGACGGCACGATCAGCAACGCAGCCGCCTGGGCGGGCGGCATCCAGAGTGCGAGCAGCGCCATCGCCACCGTCGGCAGGCCGAGCCCGATCACTCCCTTGACCGTGCCGGCCAGCGCAAACACAGCGGCGGCAGCGGCCCAGTGGCTTGCAAGTGGGTTCGACATTTCCATCGCCGCGGAGTCTGCCGGCCGGGCCTTCGCCTGGAAATGCGGCTTTGGCGCAGCCGGCCTCAGGCACAGACTGAGGCTCCCGTGCTACCTTGCGGACTCATCATGCGATTCGACCTCACAGACCTTCGGCTCTTTCTCCACGTTGTGGAGGCCGGCAGCCTCACCGCCGGTGCGCAGCGTTCGCACATGACGCTGGCCTCCGCAAGCCAGCGCGTGCGCGGCATGGAAGACGCGCTCGGCAGCCCGCTGCTCACGCGGCACGCGCAGGGCGTGCGCCCCACCGAGGCCGGCCGCACGCTGCTGCACCATGCGCGCGTCGTGCTGCAGCAGATGGAGCGCATGCGCGGCGAGCTTGGCGAATACGGCCAGGGCCTCAAGGGCCACGTGCGCTTCATGTGCGGCACCTCGGCGCTGAACGAGCACCTGCCCGAGGTGCTGAGCCGCTTTCTCGCGCAGCATCCGCGCATCTCGGTCGACCTTGAGGAACGCCCCAGCCCCGACTCGGTGGAGGCCCTGCGCGCCGGCCTCTGCGACATCGGCATCGTTTCCGACGCGGTCGGCACCGAGGGCCTCGAATGCCACCCCTTCCGCCGCGACGACCTCGTGCTCGTGATGCCGCGCGGCCATGCATTGGCCGGACGCCGGCGCGTGCATTTGGCCGAAGTGGCCGACAGCGAATTCGTCGGCCTGACCGAGGACAGCGCACTGCAGCGGCTGGTGACCCAGCATGCCCGCGCCTTGGGCAAGCAACTGGCCTACCGCGTGCGCGTGCGCAACTTCGAGGCGGTGTGCGGCATGGTCGAGCACGGCATCGGCGTGGGCATCGTGCCGCAGACCGCCGCCGTGCGCTGCGCCCGCTCGATGAAGATTGCCCGCGCCGGCCTGAGCGACGCATGGGCCGAGCGCACGCTGATGGCGTGCGTGCGCTCGTCGGAAGACCTGCCGCTCAATGCGCGGCGAATGCTGGAGCATTTGCTGGCGCCGCCGGATAACGCTGCGGCAAAACCGGCCTGAATGCGATGACGGCTGCGGTTCAGCGTTGCTGAATTGCGAGCAGCTCCGCCATCTTTTGCAGCGCCGCTTCGGGCGTTGAAGCGATGTGGATCGAACAGGCCAGCATCAGGTTCAGCGGCTGGCCGAAGTCTTCCGCCGCAATGCCGCTCGCGGTCTCGCGCAGCACGCCGGCGGCATCTGCTGCGCACGGCAACGCCGCCCGGGCGCGGTCTGCGTAGCTGCCTGCCGGCACACCGTAGGCCACGACGGGAATCTGCAGCGCCACCGCGGCGCCAACCTCGAACACCGTGCCCGAATCGGGCTCCAGGCCACGAAAGCACGCGAGATTGGCCACGACGCCATCGGCACCGCGAAGGCGCTGCATGTTGGCCTCGTAGATCCGCGTCTCGGGCGCTTCGGCACTCTGCTCCTCGTTGCCGTCCGCCGGCAGCAGGGCTGCAAGCCCCAATGCGTCGCATGCGGCTGCGAGCCGCACGAAGTGGTCTCGGGCGTCGGGGCGAAAGACATCCGGGCCTGCGAGGTAGATCTGCGGACGCATGGGGGTTTCTGGCTTGGAATTCATGGAGGGCACATCTTCGATTTGCCGATTGCCCCGGCAAGCCCGGCACCGGCCTCATTGCGAAACTGCCTTGGCGTAACACCATTGCGCAGCCTGAACCGGCGGCTGAAATAAACCGCATCGCTGAAGCCGCACTGCCGCGCAATGTCGGCAATGCGGGCGTTCGAGGTCACCAGCAATTCCTTCGCGCGCTCGAGGCGGCGCTCGGTCACCAGCTCGGTAAAGGTGCGGTGCGTCTGCTTCTTGAGCAGGTGCGCAAGGTAGTTGGGCGACAGCATGGCCGCGGCGGCGGCATCGTTGAGCGACATCTCCTCGCCCAGGTGTTCGCGCACATAGCGCATCACGCGCTGCAGCGCATCTCCGCCCGTGCTGCGGCCGCTCTGCAGCGCGGCCTGCGCGAGCAACTGCGCCTCGTGCCGGCTGCAAGCCAGGCCCATCAGCTGCAGCAGAATGCCGCGGATTGCGGCCACGCTGCCGACGCGCCGCTCACGGTTGAGCACGGCAAGCTCTTCGAGCCAACCCAGGATGCGCGCGAAGTCGGCGTCGCCGAAATGAAAGTCCATGTACTCCTGGAACAGGAAGGGCGCGAGCTCGGGCCGGCGCGAAACCGGCACCCCCTCGATTTCGAGCGCCTCGACCGCCAGCTCGGGCCATAGAAAACTTTGGTCGAAGTTCACGATGGCGTAGCGCGCGCCCGGCGGATGCGGCACCACATGCACGCGGTATGGCAGCACAAAGCTCAAGTGCCCCGCGGTAAACGGGCGCACCGCGCCGCCGACTACCTGCTGCGAGCCGCCGTGGATGCTGACCTGGATCTGGAAATACTCGTGGCGGTGCGGCCGCGCCAGCACGTCCCGCGCGCCTTCGAAACGAATGTCGAAGTCGAGATGGTTCGCGCGCTCCTGCATGCCGTAGAGGCGAAGGCTGGATTGAAGGGCCGACATGGGGCGATGGTAAGCCCTTGCCCCGCTGCCTCGGGGCGATTGGCGGGTGGTGCCTGTGTCCTGTTTTTGCGTAAATGCGTGCAAGAACCCGGCGGCGGTGCGCTCCAGAATGGCCCGGCTGGCCACGGCCGGCTTCATCGCCCATTCAAAGATTCAGGAGACAAGATCATGTCCAGTTCACGACGCGGCCTGCTGGCCGGCTCCGCCGCCATGGCTGCCGGCGCAGTTGCCGGTTGCGCGCTTCCGGCCGGCGCATCGCGCGCGCCGCAAACGCCTTTTGCGGTGGCCCAAACCACCGTGCCAATCGTCGGCAGCGAGCAGGCTTTTCCGGTGCGCCGCATCTACTGCATCGGCCGCAACTATGCGGCCCACGCACGCGAAATGGGGTCAGACCCCACGCGCGAGCCACCGTTCTTCTTTCAGAAACCGACGGATGCCATCCAGGTCGTCACGCCCGGCACGGTGGCCGACCATCCATACCCCACGCTCACCAAAAACTATCACTACGAGGTCGAACTGGTCGTCGCGCTCGGCAAGGGCGGCCGCAACATCGCGCCGGCGGATGCGCTGGACCTCGTCTACGGCTATTCACTCGGCCTGGACATGACCCGCCGCGACCTGCAGCGCGAGATGGGCGACCAGAAAAAACCCTGGGAAATCGGCAAGAGCTTCGACAAATCGGCACCCATCGGCCCGATTCATCCGGTTGCCAAGGTCGGCCACTACACCGACGGGGCGATCTGGCTCAAGGTGAACGGCCAGACCAAGCAGAACGCCACGCTCAAGCACATGATCTGGTCGGTGGCCGAGCAGATCAGCCGCCTGTCGCAGGCTTTCGAGCTGATGCCCGGCGACATCATCTATTCGGGCACGCCGGAGAACGTGGGCCCTGTGGTGCGCGGCGACGTGATCGAGATCCACATCGACGGGCTGCCGAACCTTTCGGTCCGGATCGTCTGAGGAACAGGCCGGCTCAGCTGCCGGCCACCTTCATGCGGTTGATCAGCACCGAGCCCGTGGTCTTGGCGCCGAAGGTGTAGGCATCGGCGCCAATGGCCTCGATGCCCATCAGCATGTCCTTCAGGTTGCCGGCGATCGTGATCTCCTGCACCGGAAAGGCGATGCGCCCCTTCTCGACCCAGAAGCCGCTCGCGCCGCGCGAATAGTCGCCGGTCACGTAGTTGACGCCCTGTCCCATCAGTTCGATGACGAAGAGACCGGTGCCGAGCTTGGCCAGCATGGCGTCGAGGTCATCGCCGGCCTTGGTGAGTCGCGAACTCAGCGTGAGGTTGTGCGAACCGCCGGCGTTGCCGGTGGTTTTCATGCCGAGCTTGCGTGCCGAATAGGTCGACAGAAAGTAGCCTTCAAGCCGGCCGGCATCCACCACCTTGCGCGCGCGGGTAATCACGCCTTCGTCGTCGAACGGCGAGCTACCCTTGCCGCGCATCACGTGCGGGTCTTCGGCCACGTCCACGTGCTTGGGCAGCACCGGCTTGCCCAGCGAATCGAGCAGGAAGGTGCTCTTGCGGTACAGCGCCCCGCCGCTCACGGCCTGCACCAGCCCGCCCAAAAGGCCCACGGCCAGCGGCGACTCGAACAGCACCGGGCATTCGGTGGTCTTGATCTTGCGCGACTTGAGCCGGCTTAGCGCCCGCTCGGCGGCATAGCGGCCCACGGCCTGCGGGCTGGCCAGCTCGTCGGCCGAACGCATGGAGCTGTACCAGGAGTCGCGCTGCATGTCGTCGCCCTTGCCGGCAATGGGCGCAACCGAAATCGAATGCCGTGAGCTGGCATAGCCGCCGCGAAAACCGTGCGTGTGGGCGCTGAAAAAGTGGCTCTGCTGGGCCGAGACGCCTGCGCCCTCGCTGTTGGTAATGCGCTTGTCGGTTGAAAGCGCAGCTTCTTCGCATTCGAGCGCCAGCCTGGCGGCTTCTTCGCTGGTGACGTCCCAGGGGTGGAACAGGTCGAGTTCGGGGTGGTCCTTGGCAATGTCTTCCTCGTCGGGAAGGCCGCTCACCGGGTCTTCGGCCGTGAAGCGGGCGATGTCGTACGCCGCCTGCACGGTCTGGGCGATGGCGGCCTCCGAAAAGTCGGAAGTGCTGGCGTTGCCGCGGCGATGGCCCACGTAAACCGTGATGCCCAGCGACTTGTCGCGGTTGCGCTCGACGTTTTCGAGTTCGCCCTTGCGAACCGAGACGCTGAGGCCGCAGCCCTCGGAGGCCTCTGCGCCGGCATCGGTAGCACCGAGCTTTTTGGCGTGGGCCAAGGCCGAGTCGACCAGGTTTTCGAAGAAGGAGCGGCTGTAGGCGAAGCCGGAATCGGCGCGCGAGGAAGATGTCGTCATGTGGTGGCTATGATACTTGCGCCCCCTATTTTCCGTTTCCCCCGGCTTGTCCCTCTGCATTGCACGCGTTGCAACGCCGCACGGGGCGGCCCAGAATCCACCCCATGTCCCGCAAACCCAAAAAAGGCTATTTTGTCCGTGGCCAGTTCGTTGCCGAAGGCAGCGAGCTCGACCTGGAGCTCAAACGCGAGCTCAAGGGCACCGACGAAGCCAGCCGCACCGACCTGAAGCGCGAGAGCGACGAACTGCAAAAGCTCGGCACCGAACTGCTCGGCCTGCGCGCCGGCCTGTTCGACGCCCTGCCGCTGGACGAAAAGCTGGTCGACGCCGTGGCCGAGGCCAAGCGCATTACCAATTTCGAGGGCAAGCGCCGCCAGATGCAGTTCATCGGCAAGCTGATGCGCAAGCTCGAACCCGAAGCGCTCGATGCCGTGAAGCAAGCCCTGGCCGAGCAGAACACCGTGCCCGCGGCCGAAGCTGCGGCCCTGCACGAGGCCGAGCGCTGGCGCGACCGGCTGATTGCAGACGACGACGCGCTGGGCGGCTGGATCGAAACCCACCCCGGCACCGATTCACAGCAGCTGCGCGCACTGGTGCGCCAGGCCCGCAAGGACCTGAAGGCCGGCCCGCCGGGCGAAGCGCCGCGCCAGGGCAAGGCGTACCGCGAAATTTTTCAGCTGGTGCGCTCGCAGTTGTCGGTGCACGGCGGCGCCGACCATGCTGCCGCTGCTGCCGCGCAAGACCGGGAAGACGACGCATGAACGACCTGTCTTTCTCCCGCCCCTCCCGGGGGAAGGAGCAACACCATGAGCACACCTGATTCCATCCGCATCGGCATCGTCTCCATCAGCGACCGTGCCTCCAGCGGCACCTATGAAGACAAGGGCCTGCCTTCGCTGAAGGAATGGCTCGGCCGTGCGCTCAAGAACCCGATCGATTTCGAAGCGCGGCTCATTCCCGACGAAGCCGCCCTCATCAGCGCCACGCTCATCGAGCTGGTGGACGCCGGCTGTTCGCTGGTGCTGACCACCGGCGGCACCGGCCCGGCGTTGCGCGACGTAACGCCCGAAGCCACCCTGGCTGTGGCCCACAAGGAAATGCCCGGCTTCGGCGAGCAGATGCGCCAGATCAGCCTGCGCTTCGTGCCCACCGCCATCCTTTCGCGCCAGGTGGCGGTCATTCGCGACAAGAGCCTGATCATCAACCTGCCCGGCCAGCCGAAATCGATTGCCGAAACGCTCGAAGGGCTGAAGGATGCCGACGGCAAGCAGGTCGTGCCGGGCATCTTCGCGGCGGTGCCCTACTGCATCGACCTGATCGGCGGGCCGTACCTCGAAACTGACGATACGGTGTGCAAGGCCTTCCGGCCCAAGTCTGCGATCAGGAACTGAGAAGCCGGGCGTCCCGCCCGCTTTCCTCGTCCCGCCGGTGCGCCCAGCGGTAGAGCAAAGGCAGCACCAGCAGCGTCAGCGCGGTAGACGACAGGATGCCGCCGATTACCACCGTCGCCAACGGCCGCTGCACCTCGGCGCCGGTGCCCGTGGCAATGGCCATCGGCACGAAACCCAGCGAAGCGACCAGGGCCGTCATCAGCACCGGCCGCAACCGCGTGAGCGCGCCTTCGCGAATTGCCGCATCGAGCGGCAACCCGCCCTCCCGCAGGTTGCGAATGAATGAAATCATCACCAGCCCGTTGAGCACCGCCACGCCCGAGAGCGCGATAAACCCGACCGCCGCCGAGATCGACAGCGGAATGTCGCGCAGCCACAGTGCCACGATGCCGCCCGTGAGCGCGAACGGAATGCCGGTGAACACCAGAAGGCCGTCTTTCAGGTTGCCGAACATCGCAAACAGCAGCGTAAACACCAGCAACAGCGACACCGGCACCACCACCTGCAGCCGCTCGGTGGCCGAGGCCAGGTTTTCGTACTGTCCGCCCCACGCGGTCCAGTAGCCCGGCGGAATGCTCACCTTGCGCATGGCTTCCTCGGCCTCGACCACGAAGGAGCCGAGGTCTCGGCCGCGCACATTGGCGCTCACCACAATGCGGCGCTTGCCGTCCTCGCGGCTCACCTGGTTCGGTCCAGGCGCAAGCTCCAGCGTGGCCACTTCGCCCAGCGGAATGAAGCTGGCGCGCTGCTGCGCCTCGGCGCCGGCGCCCCTGGGCAGTGCGATCGGCAGGCGCTTGATCGCCTCCAGGTCGGTGCGCAGGTTTTCGGGCAGGCGCACGAGAATGTCGAAGCGCCGGTCGCCCTCGAACAGCGTACCCGCGTCGCGGCCGCCCACTGCAATGGAAATCGCCTCCTGCACGTCGCCCACGTTGAGGCCGTAGCGCGCGGTCTTGTTGCGGTCGATGTTCACCGTGAGCATCGGCAGGCCGGTCGTCTGCTCGATCTTCACTTCAGCCGCGCCGGGTATCTTGCCCAGGGCTTCCGAAACCTCGGCCGCCGTCTTGTTCAGCACGTCCATGTCGTCGCCGAAGATCTTTACGGCCACGTCGCTGCGCACACCCGAGATCAGTTCGTTGAAGCGCAGCTGGATCGGCTGCGAGAACTCGTAGTTGTTGCCCGGCAGCTTTTCAACCTCTTCCTGCACTGCGGCCAGCAGCTCGGCGCGAGTGCGGCGAGATGCGCCTTGGGGCGCCGGCCACTCGCTCTCGGGCTTGAGCATGACGTACCCGTCGGAGATGTTCGGCGGCATCGGGTCCGATGCGATCTCGGCCGTACCGGTGCGCGCAAATACGCGCTCTATCTCTGGAAACTTCTCCTTCAGCGTGCGTTCGATCTGCTTTTGCAACTCGACCGACTGCGTGAGGCTGGTGCCCGGAATACGCAGCGCCTGCACCGCAAAGTCGCCCTCGCCCAGGCTAGGCACAAACTCCGTGCCCAGGCGCGTGGCCAGCAGGCCCGAAAGCACCACTGCGACACACGCCATGGTGATGACCAGCGGCTTGGCAGACATCACGCGTGCAAGCAGCGGCTCGTAGCCCCGCCTGGCCCATGCCATCAGCCGGTTTTCTTTTTCGTTCACCCTGCTGCCGATGAAGAGCGCCACGGCTGCAGGAATGAAGGTGATCGACAGGATCATCGCGCCCAGCAGCGCAATCACCACGGTGAAAGCCATCGGGTGGAACAGCTTGCCCTCTACGCCGGTGAGCGCAAAGATCGGCAGGTACACGATCATGATGATCAACTGGCCGAACAGCAGCGGGCGCCTGGCCTCCTGCGAGGCTGCAAACACCTCGTGGAAGCGTTCGCTCCGCGTGAGCGGCCGCCCAAGCTTCGCCTGCGCATGGGCGAGGCGCCTCACGCAGTTTTCCACGATCACCACGGCCCCGTCGATGATGATGCCGAAGTCCAGCGCGCCCAGGCTCATGAGATTGGCGCTGATCTTCTGGTTCACCATGCCGGTGAAGGTGAACAGCATCGACAGCGGAATGACGAGCGCTGTGATCAGCGCCGCGCGGATGTTGCCAAGAAACAGGAACAGCACCGCAATGACCAGCACCGCGCCTTCGAAGAGATTCTTCTTTACCGTGGCAATGGCCTTGTCGACCAGCACGGTGCGGTCGTAAACCGTCACGGCCTTTACGCCGGCGGGAAGCGTGCGGTTGATCTCCTGCATCTTTTTATCGACTGCTTGCGACACCGTGCGGCTGTTCTCGCCGATCAGCATGAACACGGTGCCAAGCACCACCTCGCGCCCGTTGTCGGTGGCCGCGCCGGTGCGCAGCTCCTGGCCAATGCCCACCCCGGCCACGTCGCGCACCCGCAGCGGAATGCCGTTGGCGTTGCCAAGAATGACGTTGCCGATGTCTTCAGCCGACTTAACCTGCCCCGGTGCGCGAATGAGGTACTGCTCGCCGCGCTTCTCGATGTAGCCCGCGCCCACGTTGGCGTTGTTGCGCTCCAGCGCGGTAACCAGCTCAGCCATGGTGAGGCCGTGCGCCAGCAGCTTGGCAGGATCGGGCGCCACCTGAAACTCCTTGGCGTAGCCGCCGATGGAGTTGATCTCGGTCACGCCCTTCACGTTGCGCAGCTGCGGCTTGATGATCCAGTCCTGTATCTCGCGCAGGTCGGTCGGCGTGTAGGGCGTGCCGTCCGCCTTCTTCGCGCCCTCGTCCGCTTCCACTGTCCAGAGGTAGATTTCGCCAAGGCCCGTCGATATCGGTCCGATCACCGGCGCAATGCCGGGGGGAATGCTCTCCCGCGCCGACTGGATGCGCTCGTTCACCAGCTGCCGCGCAAAGTAGATGTCGGTGCCGTCCTCGAAGATCACCGTCACCTGCGAAAGCCCGTAGCGCGAAAGCGAGCGCGTCTGCTGCAGGCCCGGCAGGCCAGCCATCACTGTCTCGATGGGGTAGGTCACGCGCTGCTCCGCCTCCAGCGGCGAATAGCCCGGCGCGGCCGTGTTGATCTGCACCTGCACGTTGGTGATGTCGGGCACGGCGTCGATAGGCAGCTTCTGGTAGCTGAAGATGCCAAGTGCGGCCATGCCGAGCACGGCCAGCAACACCAGCCAGCGCTGTTCGATGGAAAACCGGATGACTCGTTCGAACATGCGGCGTTCCTCAGTGGGTGTGCGTGGCAGAGCTCTTGCCCTGCTGCGACTTGACGACGAAGCTGCCGCTTGCCGCATATGCGGTGCCGGGCTTCAGGCCGTTCAAGATCTCGATGCGCTGGCCGTCGCTTCGGCCGGTTTGCACGTGCTGCGGCACAAAGCCGCCGGGCACGCGCAGGAACACGGTCGGTTTGTCTTCCACCGTTTGCACGGCTTCGGCCGACACGGTGACCGGCGCTTCCGCTTCGGACGAAACCAGCTCCACATTCACGAACAGCCCCGGCCGCCACACGCGCTGCGGGTTGGCCAGCGTGACGCGGGCCGTGGCAGTGCGCGTTTGCGCGCCAAGCAGCGAGCCCACATACGACACCGTGCCGGCGGCAGCCTGCTCGAAAGCGCTGGAGCGGATGGTCGCCGGCGCGCCGATGCGCACCAGGTTCAGGTGGTTGGCGGCCACGCTGATCTCGGCCCACACGGTCGCAAGATCCGAAATGGTGAAGACGTTGGCGTCTTCCTTCACCGCCTCGCCGAGCGAGATGTGCTTTTCGACCACCATGCCGTCGAAGGGTGCACGCAGCTCGTAGCGGCCGAGGGCCGACGAAGCCGGCGTGGCACCCAGCGCCAGCAGCTTCTGGCTGGCGTTGGCCACCGCAATTTGCGCCTCTTGCATTGCCTGCTCGGCCTGCAGGTAGTCTTGCTGGGCAGAAATCTTTTCTTCCCACAGCTTCTTCTCGCGCTGATAGGTAGTGCGGGCCAGTTCGAGCCGACGCTGTGCTGATTGGAGTTCACTGCGCTGCTCCGAGAGCGCAGGGCTGGAGAGCACCGCCAGCACCTGGCCGCGCTTCACTTCCTGCCCAAGGTTGGCCGATACGCTTTCGACCACGCCACCCACGCGCGGCACCACATGGGCGGTCCTGTCTTCATTGAACTTGATCTCGCCCGGCAGTTGCA
This sequence comes from Variovorax sp. 3319, assembly GCF_031456585.1. Classification (NCBI taxonomy): domain Bacteria; kingdom Pseudomonadati; phylum Pseudomonadota; class Betaproteobacteria; order Burkholderiales; family Comamonadaceae; genus Variovorax; species Variovorax sp. 3319. The sequence goes on along the minus strand of NZ_JAVDUZ010000009.1, from coordinate 285,794 downwards.
CCGACGACTTGATGCGCGCCGGGCCGGCGATCTCCACGGCCACGCCGGCGGCCTTGAGCTGCTCGTCGGTGAAGGCGATTTTTTCTTCGCCTTCCTTGTGCTCGCCCTTGCCTTCTTCGTGGTGCTCGTCTTTGCCTTCTTCGTGATGCTCGCCCTCGGCGTGCCCGGCCGATTCCGAATGTCCACCAGCTTCGGGCCTGCCCGGCGCGGTGCGCAAGATCAACGCGCCTGCGACCAGGCCGGCGACCAGAACCGCCGCAATGGCCATCCACTGCTTCTCGCCGACGCGCCCGGCGGGCGTGTTTCGTTCTTCCGTGTTCATGATGTGAATTCCTTGTCAGCGCGCAACGTCTGTTGCGCGCGGGGTTTCTTCGCCTTCGGTGCCCAACAGCTTGTCGAGCTCGCTGGCCGCGCGATGCGCGTCGGCCACGGCGAGCAGGTATTGGTTGCGCACCTGGAACAGCATGCGCTGCGCATCCAGCGCTTCGAGAAAGCTGAACTTGCCGAGCTCGAAGCCCTTGGTGGCGGCCTTGTAGGCTGCCTCTGCTCCGGGCAACGCATCGCGCTGCAACGTCCGGGCCGTTGCCCGCGCCGAACGCAGGCGCTCGGCCGCTTGCGCCGCATCGGCGCCCAGTTGCAGCTCGGCCGCGGCAAGGTCGTCGCGCGCCTTTTCTTCGCGGCTCAGTGCTTCGGCAACGTTGCCGCGGTTGGTGTCGAAAATCGGCAGCGGCACCGACACTCCCACCACCACCTGGTTGCGGCCGCTGGTGTTGCCCATGCCCTCGTCTGCGGGCACACGCTTTGCACCCAGCGACACGGTGACGTCGGGCACGCGCCGCGCCTGCTCCAGTTGCGAAAGCGCCTGTCGCCGCTCGACTTCGAGCCGCGCCTGGCGCAGCACGGGTGCAGCGGCAAGCCGCTTCTCCACATCCTGGGCCGGCTCAACCTGCGGTAGCCGATCGACCGCACCCTCCGCCTGCGTGAAGCGCGGAACCGGGTTGCCCCACAACGCGGTGAGCTGGCGGCGGACCGAGCGCAATGCGCCCTCGGCCTGCTGCAGTTCGACCTGGATGCCGGCTTCTGCCACGCGCGAACGTGTCTCTTCGAGCGGCGCCACCTTGCCGGCGGCCACGCGGTTGGCAGCCGCCCGGGTCGCCGTCTGCGCAAGGGCCACAGAGTCCTGTGCCAGGCGCAGGCGTTCCTGCGCAACCAGCACTTCGAAGAACAGGGTGATCGCCGATGCACGCAGTTCGGCCCGCCGCGCGAGCAGCGCCGATGCGGCCTGGTCGCGTGCCCGTTCAGCCGCCGTTACCCGCGCTGCACGCTTGCCGCCCAGTTCGATGGGCTGGCTCAGCAGCAGCGTGGTGGTGCGATTGTCCCGGCGCAGGTCTTCCACCTGCGCCTCGAGCACGGGGTTGGGCCAGGCGCCGGCCTGCAACACGGCCGCATCGGCGGCCTCATGCTCGCGCGAGGCTGACGAAAGCCCGGGGTTGAAGTGCTGTGCGAGTGCAAGAGCACTGCGCAGGTCCAGCGGGCCCGCGGGCTCCACCGTTCGAGCTGCGGCCTGTGGCAGCAGCAGCGGCTGAGAAGGTTTGGAACCGGCGTCGGTTTGTGAAAATGCCGGGGGCGCCGCCAAGGCCAAAACGGCCAGCGGCACGAAGAGCGTGCGCATCGAATTCTCCTGGGTTGCAAGACAACGGGCGGGGAATTCGGCGAGAGCTCAGCTGATGCGGTGTATCAGGGGTGCAGGTTGTTCTCTCGCCGAATCAGACAGCGAGAGGTCTTGCAGGGCGCACAGGCACTTCAGAAATATGCGAGACAAAGTGCTCCGTTTGCACGACGCGCAATGTCCGCGCAAACGCAGGCAGGCCTTGCCCCTGCTCTGGCGCAGAAGGCAGGTGCTGCGCATGGCCCAGGTGGCAGGCCGCGCAATCTCCAAGCACGGCGTTCGGTTGCGTGGCCGGGCTCTTCTGCGTGTCGTCGGCACGTGCGCTGCCATGGCTGCTGGCGTCCGGCTCGTGCTCGTGATGGCCCCAATGACGGGGCTGCGCGTCGCGTTCGTGCTGGCAATATGCCGCCGATGCCGCCCAGCTGAACTGGAACGGAAGCAGGAACAGCAGGAAGATCTGGAGCCAGCGGCGCATCGTCTCAAAAGTATATCGGCGACGTGTGGCACGCCTCCTGCATTGCCCCTTCGGGTTGCAGGCCCGTGGCGCAATGCACCACACAGGGCAGGCGCCTTGTCCTTCATTCAGACCGCAAGATCGCACCCGTTCGACCGCCCACCCCCTCGCTAACATCCGCCGATGCGAATTCTGGTCATTGAAGGTGAGCCCCAGTTGGGAGACCAACTCAAGAAGGGCCTGGAAGAGAACGGGTACACAGTCGACGTTGCGCGCGACGGCGCCAAGGGCCGCAACCTTTCCGCGGAGCACACCTACGGCTTGATCCTTCTGGACGCCGTGCTGCCCGGCGCCGACGGCTTTGCCGTGCTGCGAGCCATTCGGCGTACCAGCACGGTGCCCGTGCTGGTGCTCACTGTGCGCGACAGGGTCGAAGACCGTGTGAACGGCCTGCGCCAGGGTGCCGACGAATACCTGGTCAAGCCCTTCACGTTGCCCGAGTTGCTTGCACGCGTGCGTGCCCTTCTTCAACGCGGCAAGCCGAACGAGCCCACCATATACAGGCTGGCCGACCTGGAGCTCGACCTCGCAAGCCGCAAGTGCGTTCGCAACCACCAGCGCATCGATCTCACGGCAAAGGAATTCACGCTGCTGGCCGTGCTGCTGCGCCGCAGCGGTCAGATCGTGACGCGCAGCACCCTTGCCGAAGAGGTGTGGGACACCACCCTGGACAGCGACACCAACGCGGTCGAAGTAGCCATTCGCAGGCTTCGCAGCAAGATCGACGACCCCTTCGAGCTGAAGCTGCTGCACACGGTGCGAGGCAGCGGCTACGTGCTGGAAGACCGTTCCTGGCCCTGAGCGCCCGGCTGGCCGGCGGCGGGCATTTTGGCGCGACCCATCACCAGGTTGATCAGCGGCCCCGTCATTGCGGTGGTTACCAGCGCCATTACCAGCAGCATGGTGAAGAGCTCGGGGCCGATCAGGCCGGCGTCCAGGCCGATCTTCATCACGATGAGTTCCATCAGCCCGCGTGCATTCATGAGTGAACCGGTTGCCAGGCTGTCGCGCCAGCCGTAGCCCGCCAAGCGCGCGCCGATTGCGCCGCCGGCCAGCTTGCCGACGGTGGCCACGCCGACGATCAACAGCATCGCGCCCACGCTGGCCCCGGTAAAGGCATTGGCAGTGGTACCCAGCCCCGCCAGCGCAAAGAACAGCGGCATCAGCACCACGATGGAAATCGGCTCGATGCGCTCGGTGAGGGAGTTCAGCAACCGGTCGTCGCGCGGCAGGCATGCGCCGAACAGGAAGGCGCCGAACACGGCGTGCAGGTGCAGCCATTCGGTGGCCAGTGCGCACACCAGAAGGCCAATCATCAGCGAGGCCATCATGGTGGTCGAGGGCTCGCCGTTGGGCGCGCGCGTGCGCAGCAGCCATGCAAAGGCCGGCTTCATTCCAAAGAACAGCACAGCCAGCAGCACGACCATGCCTGCGGTGGTCTTCAGCAGGCCTGCGTAGCCCTCACCCGCGCCGGCAAGCGCCACCACCAGTGCCAGCAAGACCCACGCGAACACATCGACCACGGCCGCCGCGCTCAGCGAAAGCTGGCCGAACGGCGTGCGCGTAAGGCCGCGGTCTTTCAGGATGCGCGCCATCACAGGAAAGGCGGTGATCGAAAGTGCCGCGGCCATGAAGAGCGCAAAGGGCCAGAAGCCCACGCCTGCGGGCGCCAGCGCCGGATGCAATGCCGGAGAGATTGCAAGGCCGAGCACCATTGGCACGGCCACGCTGAGTGCACCCACGTAGCCGGCCGCCTTCAATTGCGCACGCACGCCCTGGCTTGCGCGCAGTTCGAGCCCCACCACGAACATGAAGAGCACCAGGCCCACTGTCGAAAGCGACGAGAGTCCTTCGAGGTGGCTCCTGGAGAAAAGCTGTGCATGCAACGAAGGAAACAGCGCCCCCATGACCACCGGCCCAAGCATGAGGCCGGCCGCCATTTCGCCGACCACGCTCGGCTGGCCCACGTGGCGGAGCACCCAGCCGCAAATGCGCGCGGTGCTCAGGATGACGATCAGTTGCAGCAGGAGAGAGGTGGCGGACATGGGCCGGAACGCGGGTGAAGGGGAGCACGCGATCTTAGTTTTGTTCGGGCGCTTCGAACCAACGGTCGGCCCATTGATTGAGCGGCTTGAGCCGCTTGACGAGTTCGCCGCCCGACTCGGTAAGCAAGTAGCCCGCATCGGCCAGCGCGACGATACCGCCCGCGCGCAACTCCTTCAGCCGGTCGTTCAGTACCGAGGGCGACATGTCCCCGGTGCTCACGCGCAATGCCCGGAAGCTCTGCGGCAGGCCATCGCGCAGCTCCCACAAGATGCGCAGCGTGCCCTTGCGGCCCAGCTGCTCCAGCAGCCGCATCACTGGGCGGCGCGATGCAGCAGGGGCCGTTGGTTCTTGCGAGGAGTCGGGTTTGCTCATGGGTGGAGTTTCAAAAAATCAGGTCGCTGGCTCTATTGCGCTACGCATTCCGTAGCGATAGACTACAAAACTCGCTACGCTTTTCGTAGCGTTTTATCGGCATTCTACGAAGGAATCGACCATGGCCACCGCCGCGCAGCCAGACACCCGCGCTCCCCGCATCCGACCGCTCGAAGCGCCTTACCCCGAACCGGTTGCCGACCTGCTGGCGCGAATGAACCCGCCCGGAAGACCAGAAGTTCTAGCGCTGTTCCGTGTGCTGGCCATCAACCCCGAACTGGCGGAGCGCACGCTGGGCCTCGGCCGCTATCTGCTTGGCCGCAAAGCGGCAATCGACCTGCACGACCGCGAAGTGGTGATCACGCGCGCGTGTGCACGCTGCGGCGCAGAGTACGAATGGGGTGTGCACATCGCGGCTTTTGCCGATGCCGCAGGCTTCAGCGCCACCGACCGGCGCGTGATGGCATCGGCCACCGAAGATCTGGAACTGCTCGCGCCCCGCGACCGCCTGCTGGTTCAGCTGGTCGATCAGTTGCACGACACCAGCCATGTGGACGACGCGCTCTGGGAGTCACTTGGCGCCCACTGGAGCCCACCGCAACTCATCGAACTGATGATGCTCGCGGGCTGGTACCACGCCGTGAGTTATGTGTGCAACGCGACCCGCCTGCCGCTTGAAAAATGGGCCGCACGCTGGTGAGGCCAGGGCTTCGGCCGCCTGACTCTGGCCGCCTCTGACTGCCTCAGCCGCCGTCGCTCGCCTTTGGCATGCGCATCAGCCGCAACCCGTTGGCCACCACCAGCAGGCTCGCGCCCATGTCGGCAAACACCGCCATCCACATGGTTGCGCTGCCGAACACCGCAAGCACGAAGAACACACCCTTGATGCCCAGCGCCAGCGTGATGTTCTGCCACAGCACCGAGTGCGCCCTGCGCGAGAGGCGAATGGTTTCGGGCAGGCGGCGCAGGTCGTCGTTCATGATGACCACGTCTGCCGCTTCCATGGCGGTGTCGGTGCCCGCGCCGCCCATTGCAAAGCCGATGTTCGCCTGCGCGAGAGCGGGTGCATCGTTGATGCCGTCGCCCACCATGCCGGCCATGCCGTGGCGCTCCTGCAGCGCCTTGACGGCCTCGAGCTTTTCTTCGGGCAACAGGTTGCCACGCACGTCTTCGATGCCCGCATGCGCGCCGATGGCCCTGGCCGTGGCGGCGTTGTCGCCGGTCAGCATCACCGGCGTAACGCCGAGCGCACGCAGTTCCGCCATTGCAGCCTGCGAAGACGGCTTGATGGTGTCGGCCACTGCAAACAACGCGAGTACCTCATCGCCAGAAGCCAGAAGCGTGACTGTGCGCCCTGCTTCTTCATGGCGCTTCAGTTCGGCTTCGAGCGCCGGGCTGCACAGCCCCCGCTCCTCTATCAGCCGATGGTTGCCAAGCACGTAGCCTCGGCCCTCGTGCGTGGCCTGCACGCCGCGCCCGGGCAGGGCCGTGAAATCGCCAACCTCCTGCGGTTCGAGCTTGAGGCCTTCGGCAATGGTCTTGGACACTGGGTGGTCGGAGCGACCCGCGATGCTTGCCGCAACCGCAAAGACCGCATCCTTGTCGGCCGCGGCTCCAAGCAGGGCCGATTCGACAAGCCGCGGCTTGCCTTCGGTGATGGTGCCCGTCTTGTCGAGCGCCACGGCCTTGAGCTTGCGCGCCTCTTCGAGGTAGGTGCCGCCCTTGATCAGGATGCCGCGGCGCGCGGCCGAGGCCAGTGCGCTCACCACCGTCACGGGCGTCGAGATGACGAGTGCGCAAGGGCACGCAATGACCAGCAGCACCAGTGCCTTGTAGATGGCCTGCATCCAGCCCCAGCCCATGAGCCAGGGCGTGAGCACCGCAACAGCAATGGCCAGCGCGAAGACCGCAGGCGTGTAGACCGCCGCAAACTTGTCGACGAAGCGCTGCGTGGGCGCGCGCGAACCTTGCGCCTCTTCAACCGCATGAATGATGCGGGCCAGCGTGGTGTTGGCCGCCACAGCCGTCACCCTAAATTCGAGCGCAGCCGTCTGGTTGATGGTGCCCGCGAACACCGTGTCACCGACCGACTTGTCGACCGGAATGCTCTCGCCTGTGACGGGCGCCTGGTCGATGGCGCTCGTGCCTTCGGTAACGACGCCGTCCAGCGGCACGCGCTCGCCGGGGCGAATGCGAACGGTGGCCCCCAGCGCCACGGAGTCGGCCTTTGCCGTCTTCCAGCTGCCGTCCGGCTGCCTGACCTCAGCTTGCTCGGGAGCCAGTGCGAGCAGGCCCTGGATGGCGTTGCGCGCGCGGTCGACGGCGCGGGCCTCGATCATTTCGGCAATGGCATAGAGCGCCATCACCATCGCGGCCTCGGGCCATTGGCCGATCAAAAAGGCGCCGGTCACGGCCACGGCCATCAGCGCATTGATGTTGAGCCGCCCGCGCACCAGTGCGGCAAAGCCCTTCTTGTAGGTGTCGAGACCGGCCAGGCCGATGGCACCCAGCGCGAGGGCCATTTCCACCGCGGTGAATGCGGCGCCCTCCGGTGCGAGAAAGGAAATGGTCTCGGCCGCGATGGCCAGCACCAGCGCGGCAACCAGCCGCAAGAGCTCGGGCGTCATGAGGCCGGTGGCGCGCCCTGCGCCAATGGCAGCAGGCTGCCCGCCCGCCGCCTCGTTCAACGGCTCGGGCTTGAACCCCGCCTTGCGAATGGCTGCCAGCGCGTCGGGCAACGCGGCCTCATCGGCCGTGATGGCCATGGTGCGTTCGCCAAGCCGAAAGTGCAGGCCGCTGATGCCGTGAACGGGCTCGAGCGCGCGACGGATTTCCGACTCTTCCACGGCGCAATCCATCGTGGGAATGCGAAAGAGCAATGCGCCCTTCGGAACATCGGCGGTGTCGACAGCGGCCATGGGGGCAGCAGTTGCCGATCCGCAGGCGGAGTTGCCGCAGCAGGCCGTTTCGGCGGGGGCATGGGCGTGCGGCGCCAGGGGTTTCAGGGCATTCTGGTTCGTCATGAATGCAATTGGAAACCCTGAAGCAGGTGTAGAGTCAAACGACAAATTCCTTCACTTCATTCTTGCCGCATCATGAAAATCGGAGAACTGGCCAAGGTCGCGAACACGCCGGTGGAAACCATTCGGTACTACGAGCGCGAGCAACTGCTGCCCGAGCCCGCGCGCACCGAAGGCAACTACCGCATCTACGACGACGAGCATGCGCAGCGCCTCGGCTTTATTCGCCGCTGCCGTTCGCTGGACATGACGCTCGACGAAATCCGAAGCCTGCTGAGGTTTCGCGATGCGCCGGAAGAAGACTGCGGCCAGGTCAACCAGTTGCTGGACGACCATATCGGCCACGTGGCCGCCCGCATTTCTGAACTCAAGCTGCTCGAGAAGCAGTTGAAGGCGCTGCGCCAGCAATGCTGCGGGGCCGAGTCGGCGCAGAACTGCGGCATCCTGCAAGAGCTGGACACCGCCTCGACCGCGGCGGAGCCCTTTGGGCAGCACGCGGGGCATGTGCATGGCTCGCTGCACAACACGCCCACCACGAAGCGGTGGGGCTGACGCTACTTGCCGATCAACTGGGTCAGCTTCTCGGCCTCAAAGCTCTCGTCGAGCGCCGCATCGCACGGAACGCAGTCCTTGGTACCGGGATGCGCAGACAGCTTTTCGATGGCCTGCCACAGCAGCGCGATCTGGTGCTCCTGCCCCGCGGCGTTGTCGATCAGCCCGCGCATGGCCTGGCTCAGGGGGTCGTCGTCCTGCGTGATGCCGTAGGCAGAAAACTTTTGCGGCGCGGCCACATCGGCGCTCTCACCGGCCTTCGACGGAATGATGCGTGCCGGAATGCCCACCGCCGTTGCGCCCGCAGGCACCGGCTTGATGACCACCGCGTTGCTGCCGATCTTGGCGCCGTCTCCAACGACAAACCCGCCCAGCACCTTGGCTCCCGCGCTCACCACCACGTTGCGGCCCAGCGTCGGGTGGCGCTTGGTGCCCTTGTACAGCGAGGTGCCGCCCAGCGTCACGCCCTGGTAGATGGTGCAGCCGTCGCCGATTTCGGCGGTTTCGCCCACCACCACGCCCATGGCATGGTCGAAGAACACCCGCTCACCGATCTTGGCGGCCGGGTGAATCTCGATGCCCGTGAGCCAGCGCGCCATGTGCGCGATAAAGCGGGCCGGCCACTTGAAACCGTGCGTCCAACAAGCGTGCGCCCAGCGATGCAGCACCACGGCATGAAAGCCGGGGTAGACCGTGATCACTTCCCAGGCGCTGCGCGCGGCCGGGTCGCGTTCGAGGATGCACCGGATGTCGGCGCGCACACGAGAGAACATCGCTGCCTTTGTTGTCGTTATATCGATAGGGGCCGCGCAGTCTAAAGCCGGCCGTCTTCGCGCACGCGCGATGGGGTTTTAGCCCTTGCGCGGGCCGTTGGCCGCGTCGGCCATGGCCTTGGCGATGCCGCGCAGGATGTGGATCTCTTCGGGCGTGGGCTGGGCACGGTTGAAAAGCTGCTGCAGCCGGGGCATGAGCTTCTTGGGCGCCTCGGGGTCCAGAAAGCCGATGTCCACCAGCGAACGCTCCCAGTGGTCGAGCATGCCTGCCACCGCCTTTGCATCGGCCGCCTGCACCGGCGCCGTGGCGTCGCGCACCGCGTAGCCGCCCAGCGCAAGGCGCCATTCGTAGGCAATCACCTGGATGGCCGCGCCCAGGTTGAGAGAGCCGAACTTGGGGTCGGTCGGAATGCTCAGCGCCACGTTGCAGCGGTAGACGTCTTCATTGCGCATGCCGAAACGCTCGGAGCCGAAGAGAAAGGCCACATGCTGGTCGCCCTGCCGTGCCAGCGGCTCCAGGTGCTCCCGGGGGGTGCGCGTGGGCGGGCCAAAGTCGCGCGGCACCATGGCGGTGGCGCACAGGTGGGTTACGCCGTCGAGCGCCTCGTCCAGCGTTTCGACGATGCGGGCGTTGTTCAGCACGTCGAGCGCGCCGCTTGCGCGCTGTATGGTTTCTTCACGCCGCAGCACGTTGGCCCACCGGGGCGTTACCAGCACCAGGTCGTCGAAACCCATGGTCTTCATGGCGCGGGCGGCGGCGCCCACATTGCCTGCGTGGCTGGTCTGGATCAGGATAAAACGGGTGCGCATGGAGGGTTTGGAGGCACGAAACGGGCAGAGCCGGTAAAATGACCGATTCTCGCCGCCCGCATCGCCGGGCCGCAGGGTCGCCTACAGGGGACCTCCTCCACCGTTCTTCTCACAATCCAGAATGTCGTCCCCCAACCTGCATCCCATGCTCAATGTGGCCGTCAAGGCCGCACGCGCCGCCGGCGCCATCATCAACCGCGCCGCCCTCGACGTCGAGGCAGTGCGCATTTCGCAAAAGCAGGTCAACGACTTCGTCACCGAAGTCGATCACGCCAGCGAGCAAGCCATTATTGAAACGCTGCTTGGCGCATACCCGGGGCACGGCATCCTGGCCGAAGAATCGGGCACCGAGCACGGTGCAAAAGATTCCGACTACGTCTGGATCATCGATCCGCTCGACGGCACCACCAACTTCATCCACGGCTTTCCGGTCTACTGCGTTTCCATTGCGCTGTCGGTGCGCGGCAAGATCGAACAGGCGGTCATCTACGACCCGAGCCGCAACGACCTGTTTACCGCCACCAAGGGCCGCGGCGCCTACATGAACGAACGCCGCATTCGCGTTTCGAAGCGCACCAAGCTCAGCGAATGCCTGGTTTCGACCGGCTTTCCGTTTCGCACGGGCGACAACTTCAAGCAGTACCTGGCCATCATGGCCGACATGATGCCCCGCATGGCGGGCCTGCGCCGCCCTGGCGCGGCCGCACTCGACCTGGCCTACGTGGCAGCCGGCTTTACCGAGGCCTTCTTCGAAACCGGCCTCAACCCCTGGGACGTGGCCGCGGGTTCGCTGCTGGTGACCGAGGCCGGCGGCCTGATCGGCAACTTCACGGGCGAGCCCGACTTCCTGGAACAGCGTGAATGCCTGGCCGGTGCGCCGCGCATCTATGGCCAGCTGGTGCCGCTGCTTGCCAAGTACTCCAAGTTTGCCGGCATCGACGACAAGATGCGCGCCAGCGACCGCGTGCGCGCCGTGTCGGCCGCAGCGCGGCCCAATGCCGACGAATCGGTCGACCTGTATGCGCGCAGCACGGTGCCCGACCTGCCCGCCGCATCGCTCGACGGCGAAGCGCCCGCTCCTGCAGCCGCGCCTGCAGCGCCGGTGTCGCGCAAGCTCACGCGCATTCGCCGCGACGCGCCTGCCGACGGCAGCCCTTCCGAAGGCGACGCTTCCGGCAAGTGATGCAGGGGCCCGCTGCTGCCCTCAGGTTTCGTGCGGCGCTGCGTGTTGCGCTGAGCCAATATGTCGCCAACGGCTTCAGCGTTGCGCTCGGCCTGCTGGTCATCTCGGCGGGCGCGCATTTTTGGCTGGGCACCATAGCGGCCTCGGCAGCCGCGGTGGGCGTGATCGTCACGGCCCCGCCCGACCTGCCCGGCCCGCGCCGCGGCAAGTTCTTTCAAATGCTGCCGGCCCCGCTCATCGGCCTGCCGCTCTTCTTTCTGGTGCAGCTGCTGCACACAGCGCCCATTCGCCTTGGCCTGGTGCTGGTGCCGGCCACCTTCATCGCCTTTCTGGCCATGGCGTGGGGCAAGCGCGGCATTCCCATTGCCATTGCGGTGATGTTCTCGATGATTTTCTCGATGGCCACGCCCGCGCCGAGCGGCATGGCCGAGGCATTGCAGCGCACCTGGCACTTCGGTCTGGGCGCGGGTCTCTACGTGATCTGGGCCACGCTGGCCAACCATGCGCTCAACGCCCGCTATCGCGTGCAGTCGGTGTCGGACGTGCTGTATTCGCTGGCTGCGCTGATGCGCACCGAGGCCACCCAGTTCACGCCGCGCGACGACACCAGCGACATTCGCGAAACCCCCGCACCCTTGCTTGGCCGGTTGCTGCGCGAACAGGCCGCGCTGGCCGACCAGTTGCAGGCCACGCGCGACATCGTGCTTGAGTCGCCGCGCACGCCGCGCCGGCAGCGGCTGGCCGCCATGCTGGTGATCGTGCTCGAAATGCGCGACCAGCTGCTTGCGAGCGAGCTCGACCTGGACGCTCTCAAGAGCCACCCCGCGCATGCGGAGGCGCTCATTGAAATGCGCCGCGTGCTCGAAGAGCTGGCCGACGAAACCACCGCCCTGGCCGATTCGCTGCTGATGGCCCGCACACCCGAGCCGGTGGCCGACCGCCGGCCTCGCCTTGCATCGATTCGCCTTCCTGCCGAAGAGCACCTGGCAAGCCACGGCATGCCCGGCCCCAACGCAGCCATGCTCGCACGCGGCCTTGCAAGCCGCATCGGCCACATCAACGACGAGGTGCTGCGCCTTTCGGCCATGGCACGCGGCGACGCGGAGCCCAACCTGGCCGTGGTGCGCGCCAACTGGCAGATGTTCGTGAGCCCGACCGATTGGTCGCTGCGGCCCTTTCTTACGCTGTGGAGTTGGGACGCACCGCCGCTGCGGCATGCCATTCGGGCAGCGCTTGCCATTGCAACGGGCTATGCCATTGCGGTGTCGCTACCCTGGGGCTCGCACGACTACTGGATCTTGCTGACCATTGTGGTGGTGCTGCGCGGCAGCCTTTCGCAAACGCTGGAGCGGCGCAACAGCCGCGTGGCCGGCACGCTGCTCGGCTGCGTACTGGCGGTGGGGCTGCTCTCGGCGCATCCGTCGCCGCTGCTGCTGCTGGCCGTGGTTACCGTGTCGCAGGCCATTGCGCACAGCTTTGCGGTGCGGCGCTACCTCATCACTGCAGTGGCCGCCACGGTGCTCGGCCTGCTGCAGGCGCACATGCTCAACACGGGCGCCGCGCCCATCTTTGCGCTGTTCGAGCGCATTGCCGACACGCTCATTGGCGCCGCGGTGGCCTGGGGCTTTTGCTATGTGCTGCCCTCATGGGAGCGGGGGCAGATTCCGGCGCTGGTGGCGCGCACGCTCACCGCGCAGGCGCGCCATGCACGCCTGGCATTGGGCCTTGGCCAATTGCAAGCGGTCGACAGCAGCCCCGAGCTCGAATGGCGGCTTGCGCGCCGCGAGGCCTACGACAGCCTTTCGGCGCTGGTGCAGGCCACGCAGCGTTCGCTTTCAGAGCCGCGCGCGGTGCAGCCGCCGCTCGAGCCGCTGGAGCACCTGCAGGCACACAGCTACCAGTTGCTGGCACAGCTGAGCGCCGTAAAATCGATGCTCGTGCTGCGGCGCGACCGGCTCACCCCAGGCGAAATCGAAGGCCCGCTCGCGCGCACCGCACAGCGCATCGAGACAGCCATCGGCAGCGCACCCACCACCGGTCCCTCGTTGCCCGAAAGCCCCGGCTCCACCACCGTGGGCGGCCCGATTCCCCTGCCAGACCCCTTCGACAACGACATCAGCCCCTGGCTGCTGCGCCGTCTCGACCTGGCTACGGCCCTCGCTACGCAGCTGCGCGACGACGCGGCGCGAATTCTTCAACCCCTGGAGACACAAGCCACGAACACCGCCCAATGACCCAAGAGATGCTTGCCCACCCCTGGTTCGGCACCTGGCTCGCAGCCCTTGTTGCCGTTCCGCTCGCACTGCTTGCCCACCGCATCGGCGGCCTTGTGCTGATGCGAATCACCCGCCCGGCGCCTGCGCTGCATTCAATGGTGATCAACTGCAGGCCGGTGGCCCGGGTGGTGCTGCCTCTTGTGGCACTGCTGCTGGTGTTTCAGGCCGCGCCGAGCGATCTTCGGTTCATAAGCAACGTACGGCACTTGAACGGCCTGCTGCTGATTGCAGCCACCACGTGGCTCGCGGTCAAGGCCATCAGCGGCTTTGCCGACGGCGTACTGGCGCAGCACCCGTACGACGTGGCAGACAACCTGCAGGCGCGGCGGGTGCTCACGCAAACCCGCGTGCTCGCGCGCACGGCCATGACCATGGTGCTGGTGGCCGGCGGCGCGATGATGCTCATGACCTTTCCCGATGCGCGGCAAGTGGGCGCCAGCCTGCTGGCATCGGCGGGGGTGATCGGCATTGTGGCCGGCCTGGCGGCCAAGCCGGTGTTCAGCAACCTGATTGCCGGGCTGCAGATTGCGCTGGCCCAGCCCATACGCATCGACGACGTGCTGGTGGTCGAGGGCGAATGGGGCCGGGTCGAAGAAATTACCGGCACCTTTGTGGTGGTGAAGATCTGGGACGACCGGCGCCTGATCTTGCCGCTGAGTTACTTCATAGAAAAGCCGTTCCAGAACTGGACGCGCAGCTCGTCGCAGCTGCTGGGTGCGGTTTTTTTCTACGCAGACTACGGCATGCCGCTGCCGCCGCTGCGCGAAGAGGTCGAGCGCATCGTCAAGTCGGCGCCCGAGTGGGACGGCCGGTTTTTCAACCTTCAGGTAACCGACACCACCGAGCGCACCATGCAGATTCGCGTGCTTTGCACCGCCGGCAATTCAAGCCTTGCCTTCGACCTGCGCTGCAAGGTGCGTGAAGGGCTCATCGATTTCATGCAGCGCGAATACCCGCAGTTCTTGCCCCGCATGCGCATCGAAAGCGACGGCAGGCAAGACAGGCAACACCAGCAAGAAACGCAACTTCACGCGGTGCCGTCTCCACGCTGACTCAGGGTGCGGGCACGGCCCGGGTGCGACGGCGCAGCAGCGGCGGCAGCTGCAGGTTGGTAAAGGCCCGCAGCAGCCACTCCGCCGGGCCGTACGTAAAGTGGTGCATCCACCACCGGCTCAGCACCAGGTTGCCCGCAAAGATGGCCAGTGCAATTACAAAGCTGGCCAGCGGCCCGACGGTTCCGATCCATCGCAGCCCGTACGCCAGAAAAATCCACGCGCAGGCCAGCGACTGCAGCAGGTAGTTCGACAGCGCCATGCGGCCTGCCGGCGCAAGCCAGTGCGCCAGCACGCGGCCAGGCCCGGTCTGAAACACCAGCAGCATGCCGGCGGCGTAGGCCGCGGTAAGGAACGGCGCCGTCAGCAGCGTGACCGCAAGGCCCATGAGCTCGCGCACAGCGTCGTCGAGCCGCAGGGCCGGAAGACCGTAGGCCAGCGCGCCCGGCAAGCCGATGGCCAAGCCCCACACCACCACCTTGCGCAGCAGCTTGCCGTGCCCCTCTACATGCGCAAGCAGCCCGCGCCGCCCCGCAACGAACCCTGCAAAGAACATGGCCAGCGCCGCGGGGGCCTGCACCAGCCCGGTGACCCACCACACCTGCGAAAGGTCACGCAGATGCTGCATCACCACCAGGGCGGGCGTTGCGCGGTAGGCGGCCAGCGCGGCCTCCGCCTCGGCGTATGCCGCCTGGGTTGCCATTTGCATGTCCATCTGCGAATACATGTGGCCGACGCCGGCCCACACCAGCGAAACAGCCAGCACCAGCGCCATGGCCGCGCATGCCATGAACACGTCTCCACGCCGCCTCAGCAAGAGCAGCACGGCGCCCAGCACCGCATACGTGGTGAGAATGTCGCCGTAGTAAAGCACCACGGCATGCAGCACGCCGATGACCCACAGCCCCACGAGCCGCCGCACCATGCGCGGCGCAAAGGGCTTGCCATCTCGTTCTGCCGCACGCATTTGCAGCGTGAAGCTGTAGCCGAACAGGAACGAGAACAGCAGGTAGAACTTGGTCTCGAACAGAAAGGCCCGCACGAACGAGGCGCTGCGGTCGGCCAGAGAAACGGCCATTGGATCGGGAACGCCCAGGCCGTAGTACGTTGATGCAAAGCTTGCAATGTTGACCACCAGGATGCCCAGCAGCGCAAAGCCGCGCAGCGCATCGACCATTTGCTGCCGCTCGTTCGGCGTGGTTTCTCCAGCGGCTGAGGTCATTCGGGCTTGCGGGGTTTCTGGGGTGAAGCGGCGCTACCTGCGCCGCGGCGGCCGCGGTCTGCCTTGGGCAGCACCGCTTCTTCGACCATGCGCTCGGCCCGCGTGTGCAGGCGGCGCAGGCACTCATCGAACCGCGCCGCATCGTCTTCGTCCAATGCGCCCATCAGTTCGCCGTTGATTTGCGTGACCAGCGGAAAAAGCTCTTCATACAGCGCCTGTCCGCTTTCGGTAAGGGCCAGCCGCACCTGCCGCCGGTCGCCGGGCCGCACCACGCGAGACACAAACTGCTTGGCAACCAGCGAACCCACCGACTTGGACGTGCGGGCCCGGTCGAGCTGCGCATGCTCGGCCAACTCGGACGAGCTCAGCTCGCCGCGGCTTGCCAGCACCGCCACCAGCCGCCATTCGCGCCGGGTAATGCCAAAGCGCCCCTCGCACAGCCGGATGACCATGCTGCCCGCCACCGACAGCAGGCGCGACAGCCGGTACAGCAGCAAATCGTCCAGCGGGCGGCGCGGCGCGGTCATTGGGGGTTAGTCCGGGGGATGGTTGATTAGATCAATCGAATGTAGCGTCTCTAAAGTCGTTCGCAGCAGCCGCGGCACCTGGCCCAAGCGGCGCCACCGAACGAGAACCGGAGACATCGACATGCCCTGCCCTGATTTCGACCGCCGCCAAATCGTTGCCGCCCTGGGCGGCCTTGCGCTGGCCCCGCTTGCACCATTGGCAGCCAATGCACAGGCGTTTACGCCCGGCCAGCCCATCAAGGTGCTGATTGGCGTGCCCGCCGGCGGCACGCAAGACGTGCTGACCCGCGCCATTGCAGAGCAGGTGCGCGACACGCTCGGCCCGCTCATCGTGGACAACCGCTCGGGCGCGGCGGGCCGCATTGCCGTGGAAGCGGTAAAAACCGCGCCGCCCGATGGCCGCACCCTGCTGCTGGGCACCGCCAGCATGATGACCATGTTTCCAAGCGCCTACCGGCAGCTTTCGTACGACCCGATCAAAGACTTTGTGCCCATCGTCAACGCGGCGCGCTTCGAGCTGGCGCTGGTCGTGCACAAGGACGTGCCCGCCAACACGCTGGCCGAGTTCATCGCCTGGGCCAAGGCGCAGGGCGACAAGCTGAGCTTTGCCTCTTACGGCGCCGGAACGCCTTCGCACTTCTTGGGCGAAATGCTCAACCGCGCAGCCGGGCTAAAGATGGTTCATGTGCCCTACCGCGGTTCTACCCCTGCGCGGCAAGACGTGATGGGCGGCTCGGTGCCCGTTTACTTCGACACCGTTGGCGGCGCCCAGCAGATGGTGCCTTCGGGCCGAGTGAAGGTGCTGGCCACCAGCGGCGAAAAGCGTTCTCCGCTGATGCCCAACCTGCCCTGCTTTGTGGAGAGCGGCTACAAGGATGTGGTGGCCACTGCCTGGTTTGCCTACTACGCGCCCCTTAAAACGCCGCAGCCCATCGTCGACAAGCTGCGCGCCGAAATCACCCGCGCCATCAACACGCGCGAAGTGCGCCAGCAGCTGCTGCAGAACGGCATGTACCCCGTGGCCGACAACAGCGACGCGCTACTGAAGACCATGCGCGAAGACACGGCACGCTGGGCAGGCATCATGAAGGCCGTGAATTTTCAGGCCAACGACTGAACAAACAACTGAATGACTGAACGAGGAGGAACCCACATGCTCAACAACACCCCCATTACCCGTCGCCTTGCCGCGCTGCTTGCCACAGCCGGCTTCATGGCCTCCATGGCTGCCGTGTCCACCCAGGCAAGCGCCCAGACGCTCGACAGCCCGCTGCGCATCGTGGTCGGCTACGCGCCAGGCGGTGCCACCGACCGCGTGGCGCGCATCGTCGGCGACAAGCTGGCAACCCGCCTGGGCGTGCCGGTGGTTGTCGACAACAAACCCGGCGCCGGCGGCCGCCTTGCAGCCCAGCAGGTCAAGAACACCCCCGCCAACCAGAACGTGCTGATGCTTGCCAACCCCGCCGTGATGGTGGTGGCGCCGCTCGTCTTCAAGGACAACAACTACGACCCCGACCGCGACTTTGTGCCCGTGTCGCACGTCAACGCCTATGACTTTGCGCTCTCTGTTTCGCCCCACCTGCCAGTGCGCGAACTGAACCATTTGCTCGCCTGGATGCGCGCCAACCCCAACCAGGCCAACGTGGGCGTGCCCGCCACCGGCAGCCTGCCGCACTTCTTCGGCCTGATGGTGGGCGAAAAGGCCAAGGTGCAAACGCAGATCATCGGCTACCGTGGCTCGGCCCCGCTGCTGAACGACCTCATCGGCGGCCAGGTGCCGATTTCGGTCGACACCGAAGACGTGGTGCTGCCGCAGCACAACGCGGGCAAACTGCGCATCCTCGCGCTTTCCGGCAACAAGCGCTCGCCCTTTGCGCCCGACATTCCCACCTTCAAGGAAGCCGGCCTCGATTTGGCCGCCACCGGCTGGAACACCTTCTTTGCGCCCGCCACCATGCCCAAGGACAAGGTCGAACGCCTGTCCAACATGATCCGCGAAGTGATGCAAGACCCGGACACCCAGCGCAAGTTCAAGGACTCGGGCATGACCCCCGTGGTGAGCACCCAGGCGCAAACCGCCGCCATGCTCAAGGCCTACAAGGCGCAGTGGGCGCCCGTCGTTCAAAAGTCTGGCTACCAGCCCTGACCAACCGCCTCGCTTCGGACAGACCGACAGACAGACAAGCACATGAAAAGACCCAACATCATCTTCATAGTGGCCGACGACCTCGGCTATGCCGACCTTGGCTGCTACGGCGGCCGCGACGCCGCATTCGGCCCCGTGTCGCCCGTGCTCGACGGCCTGGCCGCCAACGGCTTGAAGCTCACCCAGGGCTATTCGAACTCGCCCGTGTGCTCGCCCACCCGCTTTGCCATGATTACCGCGCGCTACCAATACCGCCTGCGCGGCGCGGCCGAAGAGCCGATCAGGAGCAGCAGCCGCGGTAGCACCACCCTCGGCCTGCCCACCGACCACCCCACCCTGCCGTCATTGCTGAAAGCCGGCGGCTACCAGACCGCCCTCATCGGCAAATGGCACCTCGGCTACCCGCCCCACTTTGGCCCGCTGCGATCGGGGTACGACGAATTCTTCGGCCCCATGTCGGGCGGCGTCGACTACTTTACGCACTGCGACTCCACCGGCCAGCACGACCTGTGGTTTGGCGAAGAAGACAGGAAAGAAGACGGCTACCTGACCGACATTCTTTCGAAACGCGCAGTCGACTACGTCGAACGCATGGCCGCCAAGCAGAAGCAACAGCAAAAAGAAGAACAAGAACAAGCCCCTTTCTTCTTGAGCCTGCACTACACCGCCCCCCACTGGCCGTGGGAAACCCGCGACGACGCAGACAAAGCGCCCACCGTCAAAGACAACCTCTTCGACCTGGCCGGCGGCAACATTCACGTGTACCGCCGGATGATCCATCACATGGACGAAGGCATCGGCTGGATCATGGCCGCGCTGCAAAAGCACGGCATGGCCGACGACACCCTGGTGGTGTTTACCAGCGACAACGGCGGCGAACGTTTTTCAGACAACTGGCCCCTGGTCGGCGGCAAGATGGACCTGACCGAAGGCGGCATTCGCGTGCCATGGATCGCGCACTGGCCCGCCGTGATTGCCAAGGGCGGCGAGAGCAAGCAGCTGTGCATGACCATGGACTGGTCAGCCACCATGCTCGACGCGGCCGGCGTGAAGTGCGAGGCGGCCTACCCGCTCGATGGCGTGTCGCTGATGCCTGTGCTGCGCGATGCCAAACACACCTTCCGTCGTCCGCTGCATTGGCGTATGAACCATCGCGGGCAGGAAGCCATGCGCGACGGGGACTGGAAGTACCTGAAGGTGGACGGGAACGAGTACCTGTTCAACATTCCGGCAGATGAGCGCGAGCGCGCGAACCTGGGGAAGAAGGAGCCGGAGAGGCTGGCTGCGATGCGCGAGGACTGGGCGGCGTGGAATGCGACGATGCCTGGGATTCCGGAGGATGCGACTGTTAGTTTGGGGTATTCGGTTAGGGATATGCCGCAGAGGTAGGGCGAAGGGCACCGGTCGGTGGCTGCTTAAGACTGCTTGCTGACGTTCGGTACGGCCTAGCTCGTCATGCTGTGCCAGTTTGACAGCAGGGTGGACATAGCTGGCGTCCTAGTAGATCTCGGTGGGAGCGGCGCCGCGCCTGAGGCGCTTTAGGCGCTGGTTGACGAGGCGCGGGAGGCCTGCTTTCGATGGAGGGGGTCGCCTGCGGGAGCGACTGGGGTATAGCGCCCTGCGAGCGGCGCTGCACTGCTGCCAACTTACCGGTTCGGGTTTCGATCATCCTGCGCGCGAATCCGCCGGCCGCCGGCCACGCCAGCTTGGTGGACGATGGCCAACTCGCAATGCCGCCAGAAACCCACGCCCTCCAGCTCGCTGGGAATATCGCTCTGTGCAAGCCGGTAGAACCCGAGCACCACCCCCTGCGCAAATGCGGCGATCAGTGGCTCCGCGTCCTCGGCACCCGTCATGCTGCGGCGGATCAGTTTGCCGCCTATCGCCATCAACTTGAGCGTGCGGCTAGAGGCGGTTGCGGTGCTTTCCTTGGGGACTCGCAAAGACCAGAGCCCGCAGCCGAGCGTCCACATAGATTGACGGGGAGCCTCTTCGCACCGCGTCTTTTCTACGCCGAGCTGTCTCGTGCGAACTTCACTGGAGCCACGATGGTCATGGCCAGAGAAGTACACCGCGAACTCGTCGGCAATCTTTGCCACGGCGCGCTCGCCACACGCGATCTTCCCCGTGGCCGATAGGCCTGAGACATGTGCGACAAGAAAGCCCAACTCATCGAGTGACAACCTGCGGCAGGAAGCTATGCAGTGGTCATGCCAGTCCGTTAACTCGGCCAAGGCTTTGCAGGCCATGAAGGCCCTGTTCAAGGGCTCGTCTAGACAAAGGCAGGCGAGCCGCTCGGGCTTGCCTTCACTCCGCTCCATGGCAACGTCTCTCCGCTCGAGCCGCGCTCGAGAAAACTTTCCGCACTTCATCTCCGTTCCCCTGCCTCTTATTGGTATCGCGTCGGTCGGTCGCCGCCGAGCAGGGCAGATCGTAGCTCAGAAAGATACTTTTAGACCGCGGTTTTAAAGACCGTCACCTTATGAACCGTGGAGTTTTGGACCTTCTGGAACGAGCATTGAGAGATGGCGCGAGTACCACCCCCACCAGAAGAAAGACACCCCGCGCTGGTGGCTTTTGGCCAAGCCGTGCGAAACCGTCGTAAGGCGATGAATTTTTCACAAGAGTCGTTCGCCGACGAGTGCGGAATCGACCGGAGCTACATGGGTGGCGTGGAACGCGGCGAACGCAACCTGGCCATAGTGAACATGATGAAAATCATCGACGCCCTAGGCGTGCAGCCCTCGGAATTTTTCAAGGCGCTGGATAAACCCACCAAGAAAAACAAGTCTGCGTAGCGAGTGACGGTTGGATTGCTCCAACTGGCTGATTGGGGGATTAGTCTTGGAGGGGGATCACGGCCACGCATGCGCCTCGACCACGCTCCTCCATTGAATATCCGTGAAGGCTGCTGTGCAGCGGAAGCGGACTATCGCCGCTCAAGGCTAGACTTCCGCCTTCGGCCACGACCAGACTTTCAAATGGCAACTTCCAAGCGAGTACTGTCAAGTTCGTGCACGTTGCTAGTCATGGGTTGGGACGAATCCACTGCATGGTTTCCCGGCAAGGGAGGCTACGTGGAAAGACTGTTCATGCGGTCACTACAGTTGAGCACCCCCATGTCCCGCACAGAAGCGAAGAACGTGGTGAAGAAGATCGCCGCCCGGGAAATCTTTGAGGTGTTTCTTGCTGATGACAGCCATGCGAGTGGGATGTGCCATTCCCTTGAGAGCATCGGCGGCCAAGTGTCGCTCCGCCGAGGCGCTGAATGACCAGCCCAACGTCTTTTTTGAACCCCTTCGCGACGCCAGCGCGACCGGCTACAGTCGGCCAAGCGGACGGTCGGTGACCGTCTTCACAGAGAGTCGACACAGAGGCTTTTGAAACCTGCAGAGCTGCCCAATGACGTCTGAGCGTTGCGTGTAGGAACGGCTGTTTATTGGGGCGCCGCATAACATCCAGTGCTTTCACATCTACGTCGGAGGGGCATTCTAATGAACAGACTTATTCAGACCATTGCGGTGGCTGCCTGCGCGGTGGCCCGCCGTGAAGCGGTTGTCTTTGCCGCCGGTGCGGCGGCGGCGTGCATGCTCTCTCTGGCTCCTTCATCCGCGCTGGCTCAGCAACTTAAGATCGGCTACGTGGACTTCGAGCGCGCGATGCTCCTGTCGCTCCCCGCCAAGGCTATGCAGGACAAGCTGGCTGCCGAAATCCGCCCTCGACAGAAGCAACTGGATGAGTTGGAAGCTCACCTCAAGGCCGTGGCCGACCAACTGGATAAGGATGGACCCACGCTGTCCGAACACGATATCGGTCGCAGGCGGCGCGAACTTCTCGATCAGGAACGCGACCTCAGGCGAAAGCTCCTTGAGTTCAATGAAGAGGTGGCTCAGCGCCGCAACGAGCAGAAGTCCGAGCTATGGGACCTGACACACCGTGCGGTCCGGCAGATCTTCAAGCAGGAAAAGTACGACCTGATACTGCAGGATGCCGTTATGGCTGCGCCAACGGTGGACATCACTAACGAGGTGATCAAAGCGCTCGCGACTGCTGCCCCTGCGGCGCAGTGACAGGCACTCACGACGAACATCACTCATTTTGAGAGAACTTTGTGAGCTTGACGATTGATAACAGGCTCTTTATCAGCGGGCTGGTGCCGACAGCTCGATGAGTGGCTGCTTGGGGCCCTGAGCAGTCGTCCGATCTTCTCGAAAGCGGTCACTCGTTGCGCGAGGTGTAGAGTCGATCGAGCGCGCATCAAAGAGGCTACTTGCCCTGGCTGCTCGAGCTCCCTGTAGCATCACTTGGAACCCCCTCCCAAAGCACATGACATGCGACAACTGACTTGGTTTGAAAGAGGTACTCCTGTCACGGCTCTGGCCATTCAGAGCCTTGAAACCTCTTTCGGTTATCGGTTGCCTCCCGATCTAGTCGAGTTTGCGATGGTCAATTCAGGGGCCAGCAACCCAGAGGAGTGCGAGTTTGTGGTTACATCCGGTTCTGGCGTCGAGGACGTTAGCTGCTTCGGTAGCATGCTCGCGTTTGATGAGGACGGACCGGGAACTGTGTTGAGCACCTATCGGGCCTTGAGGTGTGACGAACAGATACCGGTCAGCGTGCTTCCCATTGTCAATACAGGCTTCGGTGACTACGTGTGCCTAGACTACCGGCTTGACCATGTTCCGACCGTTGCCTACTTTGCTCATGGAAAGTCAGGGGAGGATTCATTGCTGACCCTGGCAACGACATTCACGGCTTTCCTAGATCTGCTGACCGTTCCTGAGAACGAATAACCGAATGGCCCCACTCTCCATGTGCCGTGGACGCGCCTCGGCGGCCTAACTACTCGATAGATCGTGCAGAACAAGGATGGACGTCTGCTCCTGGCCGAAGGCGGAAGTCTAGCCTTGAGCGGCGATAGTCCGCTTCCGCTGCATCCTGGGCTTCGAGCCCGTCACCTCGACACGCAGCTACGTGCCTGCTTCGACACAGGCCAGGGCCTGCATGACGCCTCGGTGCACCGCACACACATAAGAGAGGAGAGGGGCAGGTCCGGACCTTCGCTTCCTTGTTCGACGTATATGTCCATTGCCCCTCAATCCTCCCGAACCAACACATCCCCCTCAAGCCGATACCGAAAATAAAACCACTTCTCAACTTCCGACTTAGCCTCGATCCGAAAAGCGGTAATCAACCTTTTCCCATCGGTCTTCAAATAGATCGCGCCATACACCTCGACATTGCTGCGCGCGAGTTGTTTCACATCGGCCTTCAACTGCGCAACCTTGTCTTGCGAGAGCGTTCCAGCGGCCAGCTTGTCGATGCCGGCCAGCAGCGCGTCGACAGAGTCCTTGTTCTCCATGGCGCGCGAAGAGCGCTGGAGTTCGGTCGAAAGAATGACCGGCGCGCCGCCGCGGCCGAAGCGGCCCAGCCGGCCGAGCAGGTCGGGCCTGGGGTGAATGTGGCCCTCTTCGTCGCCCGACGAAATGATGAAGGCGGCCGGGTTCACGGCGTCCAGAAACGCATCCGTCACCTTTTCGGAGCCATGGTGGCAAGACTTCATGATGTCTGACCTGAAAATGTCTCGCGCCTTGGTCACCATGTCGTCGTAGGCGGGGGTGCCTGTTTTCGGAAACTTGTTATCTGCGGTGCCGGTGTAGTGCTGCAGCAAGAATTTTTCGGCGCCTTCGTTCAAATCGCCGCCGAACAGCACGCTGAACTTGCCGTACTGCAGCCGCAAGATGACGGAGTGGCCATTCTTGGTTTCGTTGTACGAGCCCAGTTGCCGCAGCGCGGGGGTGCCGTCGGGGCCTTCTTCAACAACGGGCGCAAGCACGCGAATGGTGTAGCCGCGGTCGTCCGACGGGGCAAAGCCGGGCATCCAGGCGGTGTCGTCTTCTATCGTCGCGTGCTGGGCTGACAGCATGCAGATGTCCTGGATCTTCGGGTTGCCTAGCGCGGCCTTCATGACTTGCGGAAAGAGGTGGGTGGGGCCCGCGTTTCCGAAGATGGTCTTGATGGTGGCGTAGTCGGTCGCAAGATCGCCAATGTAGGCAACCGATGCGCCGTTTTCCTTCACGGGCTTGCCGCCTATCTTTTCCCAGGTGCCGCTCACGGGCCGCTCGACAAGGCCGTTGTGATACACGGTGCCAAAGCCGATGCCGGGGTCGGCAAAGATGTCCTTGAAGCCCAGGTAATGGTCGCTGTCGGGGTGCGTCATCACGGCGGCGGCAAAGTCGAAGCCGCGATAGGTCTGGAACCTGGCGGCAAGAAAGGCGCGCATGTTGCCGCCCTCGCCGGCGTCGATGACGACAATGCGTTCATCGTTGCCCGTCTCGGGTGATATGAGCACGGCACCGTCGCCCTGGCCCACGTCCACAAAGATTATTTCGAGGGGCCGGCGGGCAACTGTGTCTTCTTTGCGGATGTAGAGGGTGCGCCGCTTGGTGGGCGAGCGAGCTGCCCAGTCAATTTCTAGCCAGCCGTCGCCCAGCTCTTTCTTGACCTTGAGGTAATCGCCCCAGATGACTTCGCGGATCTTTTTCTTCTTGTCATCGAAGAGGTGAACGGGGCTTCCGTCCGCGCGCAAATTGACGAACCGGTGTGCTGCCATGCGCCCGCTCCCTCGTTTTTTGACGAATTTGCACTTTTAGCAGCGCGGGGGGGGCCGGCGCATCACTCAAAAAGGGTATGGCAATGCGGGGGAGGCTCCGCACAATGGCACCTGTGTTGCTGGAAGTCTGCATTCGGACTCTGGGAGTTGGCCCGATCCCTTAAGACATCAACATGTAACACTATAGTTGCAGCACAATTCCGGGCAGCGAAAACTACAGCCTGAGATCGCCATGACCCTGGACGAACTGTTTGCCGAAAGCCATTTGCTTCCCACGGTGCCCAAGGTGGTGTTCGACTTGATCGAGCTCCTGCGCAACGAAGATGCATCTATTCCCGTGATTGCACGCAAGGTCGAGCTCGACCAGGTGCTGACGGCCCGGGTGCTGCGCATGGCCAATTCCCCGTATTTCGGGCTTCGCCGCAAGATTCTCTCGATTCAAGACGCGATCCAGCTGCTGGGTTTTTCGTCGATCCGCTCGCTGGTGGTGAGCTCTGGGCTTACTGGCACGTTCCGCAAGGTCGAGGGGGTGAATCTGCCGGCTTTCTGGTCGCACAGCCTGCGCGTGGCAGCGGTGGCCCGCTACCTGGCCGGCAAAACCCGCAGCGTGGACCAGAGCCTTGCCTTCACGGTGGGCAGCATGCACGCCATCGGCCACCTGATCATGGCCGGCGCCATGAAGGAGCAAATGGCCAAGCTCAACGCGGTGCATCCGTTCGACATGATGGGCCGGCTCGAGGTCGAGCGGCAGAAGTTCGGCTTTCATTACGGCGAAGTGGGCGCGCGGCTGGCTGCCCGCTGGGAGTTTGCGCCCGAGTTCATCAGCGCCCTCTCTTGCTTTGCCAACCCGATGGAGTCCGAGCAGGTCGACCCGCTGGCCAACGTGCTGCACCTTGCGGTCTGGCGCGTTGCGCTGGAGCGCGAGGGCCTGCGCATTGGCGACTCGCAGCACATGTGGCCGGCCCAGTCGGCGGATGCCATCGGCATTTCTGAGGACGTGATGCAAGACATGCCCGCGCCTCGCGAGCTGGCATCTGATCTGGAATCGATGATCGCCTGACGGTCGGCTGATCGTTCTCTCCGGGATGGCGCCTGCCGTCCCCGCTATGCCCGGTTTCGGCCGGCGCGTCTTCTCTCTCTCCCTCTTCCCTGACCCTTGGCCGAGCCTTGAACGGTGCCGCACGACGATGCGGCAGGCACTGCAGTTTGACTTTTTTAGATATACCGAAAATAATTTCGACATACTTCGAGAGGACATCGATATGCGACACCCCCACTTCGGCCACCACCATCACCACCACTGCCACACGCCCCGTGGCGAGCACGAAGACGGCCTTTCCGGTGGCCGTGGCGGGCGCGGCGGCGGGCGGGTGTTCGGCCATGGCGGCCTGCGTTTTGTGCTGCTGCGGCTCATTGCCGACAAGCCGGCCCACGGCTACGAGCTCATCAAGGCCATTGAAGACCGCCTGGGCGGCAGCTATGCGCCGAGCCCCGGCGTGGTGTACCCCACGCTCACGCTGCTCGAAGAAATGGGCTACCTGAGCGTGGAAACTGCCGACACGGGCGGGCGCAAGCGCTACAGCATCACTGCCAGCGGCCAGGAGTTTCTGGCCGCCAACAGCGACACGGCCGACGCGATGATGGCCCGCATGTCTGGCGGCGTCGATGGCGCCGGCCCGCGCGGCGGGCGCCCGCCCCAGGTAACGCGCGCCATCGAAAACCTCAAGCTCGCAATGCGCATGCGCCTTTCGGGCCCGCCCCTTACAGAACAACAAGCCCACGATTTCGCCGCGGTGCTCGACAGCGCCGCCCAGCAACTCGAACGCATCTAGAAAGTTTTTTCTGAAATGACCGATTTTTCGACCGATACACCTTCCGCTTCTTCTTCCGCGCCCGACCGCACGCCGCGCCGCGTGCGGAATGAGCTTCGCTTTCGCCGGCTCACCGTAAAAGCGGTGCAGCGCATTACGCCGCACCTGATCCGCGTCACGCTCACGGGCGACGACCTCGCGGGCTTCACGAGCGCGGGCTTCGACGACCACGCGAAGATCTTTTTTCCCGATGCCACGACGGGCGAGCTGACGTTGCCGGCCATGGGGCCCGAAGGCCCGGTGTGGCCCGCAGGCGGCCGGCCGACCATGCGCGACTACACGCCGCGCCGGTATGACGCGCAGGCCAACACGCTGGAGCTCGACTTTGCGCTGCACGAGGCCGGCCCCGCCACCCGGTGGGCCGAGCAGGCCAAGCCCGGCGACGTGCTAGGCGTGGGCGGGCCGCGCGGCTCGTTCATCGTGCCGACCGATTTCGACTGGCACCTGCTGATCGGCGACGACACCGCCCTGCCCGCCATCGCACGGCGCCTGGCTGAGCTGCCGGCCGGTGCGCGCGTGGTGGTGCTGGCCGAGGTCGACAGCGAGGCCGATCAGGTGCCGTTCGAAACGCAAGCCGAGCTCACGTTGCAGTGGGTGCACCGCAAGGGCGCTGAACCGGGGCTGAGCCAGGGGCTGCTCGATACGCTCAAGTCGATGAAGCTGCCGCCGGGCGACTTTCATGCATGGGTGGGATGCGAATCGGCCATTGCCAAGGCACTGCGCGCGCACCTGGTGGGCGAGCGCGGGGCCAATCCGAAGTGGGTTCGCGCTTCAGGCTACTGGCGCCGCGGTGCCGTGGCCACGCACGACACGCACGACGAGTAATCTGCATTGCTCCTTCCCCTCCCGGGGGAGGGCTGGGATGGGGGCAAGCGGCCTACGAAAAGGCCACTATTTCTTGACACGCCGCCTGCCCCCACCCCTGCCCTCCCCCGGAAGGGGAGGGAGAAAGAAATTCAAAGCCAGCCGGCGCGCCTGAAGCGGTAGTAAAGGTAGCTGCAGGTGCCGCCCATCAACGCCAGCGCGGCTGCATAGCCGTAGCGTAGTTTCAGCTCTGGCATGTGCTCGAAGTTCATGCCCCAGATGCCGGCAAACGCAGTGCACACCGCAAAAATGCTGGCCCAGGCGGCAAGCCGCTTGGTTACTTCGCTTTCTTCGATGGTCACCATCGACAGGTTCACCGAAATGGCGGTGCCAATGGTGTCGCGCATCGCGTCGATCGAGCCGTTGATGCGGCCGAGATGGTCGGCCACATCGCGAAAGTATTCCTGCGAGCTCACGCAGATCTGCGGCACCCGCCCGCCGTGCAGCTTGCCCGCCGCCTCGGTCAAGGGTGCCACCGCGCGCTTCAGGACCATGCTGCGCCGCTTCAGGTCGTACAGCTGCTTGATCTTGTCGCGCGCCGCACCGCCCTGCGTAAAGATCTGCTGCTCGATGGATTCGAGCTCTACCTCGAGCGCATCGATCACCGGAAAGTAGCGGTCGACCACCGCATCCATCAGCGCATACAGCACAAAGCCCGCGCCGTTGCGCAGCAGCTCGGGCTCGCGCTCGCAGCGCTCGCGCACGCCCAAAAAGCCCTGCTGGCTGCGGTTGCGCACCGAGAGCACGTAGTTCTTTCCAACGAAAACGTCGACCTCGCCCACATTCAACGTGTGTCCGCCTTCGGTGGAGGGCTCGACCAGGTGCATCACGACGAAGAGCGAGTCGCCGTATTCCTCGACCTTGGGGCGCTGGTGGCCGTGATGCGCGTCTTCAACCGCCAAGGGGTGCAGCTTGAACTCGTCTTGCATCTGGGCAAGTTCTTCGGGCGTGGCGTCGCTCAGCGCCACCCAGACGAAGCAGCCGGGGCGGGTGATGTATTCGCTGATGTCTTCAACTGGAATATCGGCGAGCTTGGCGCCGTTTTCGTAGGCCACGCAGTTGATCAGCATCGGTACTCGTCCATGGTCGAACTTGAATCGGAATCAGGCCATTGCGTCCGGCGTGGGCGATGCCGCCGCCAGGGCCACAGTGGCGGCCAGCGAAGCCTCGATGGCCTGTGTCTCGCTCTTGAGCAGCGCCAAGCCTTTTTCGGCCAACGCAGAGTGGCTTGCAACATCGGCCCACAGGCTGGCTGCGGCTTCGGCGCATGTCAATGATGTGAAGCGGATGCGGCCTTTTGCCAGTTCCTTGAAGCGCTTTTCGCGCAGGGGATCGGCCCGGTCCCAGGCGCCGCCGATGAGCACTCGCCTGCCGCGTTTGACGCGCGGTTCCAGCTCGGCAAAGAAAGGCAGCTTGGCAGACACCCAACCCGGCATTCCTGAATTCAGCGCCGTATCGAAGGCCGATGGAGCCGTGTGCGCATTTGCGAAAGCGCGCAGCGTGCCTAGCGTGTAGCGCAGCGGATCTTTCAGCCCGGCTGCGCCGCTTTCCACGGGCCTGATGATGGTCGGGCCGTTGCCGACGCGACCATCGGGTCGCTTCGATTTGCGCAGGTCGGCAAGCTGGGCAGGCGACATGCAGAGGTACAGGGCGGCAAGCTCCGCGGGCAAGGTGGCGGTGTCGGGCAGCGCGTCCGCTTCAGGGCCTTTGAATTCGTCCGGATGAGCCATGGGCGCCTTGTTCTTCACGCGGGGTTTGCGTCGGCGGATTTTAGAGCGGCGGGTGCACACCGGCCCGCCGAAACGGCCGCAATGGGCGCCGGGTTGCCGGCCGTCCGTCCCCGATAATCGCGTGAGTGAACACGACGACTGCCCAACCCTCCCCCTCGACCAGCGACTTCTCCGGGCACACGCCAATGATGGCGCAGTACTTGGGCCTTAAGGCGAACCATCCGGACACGCTGCTGTTCTACCGGATGGGCGATTTTTACGAGCTGTTCTGGGCCGACGCTGAAAAGGCGGCGCGCCTGCTCGACATCACGCTGACGCAGCGCGGCCAGTCGGCGGGGCAGCCGGTGGTGATGTGCGGTGTGCCCTTTCATGCGGTCGACACCTATCTTGCGCGGCTCATCAAGCTGGGCGAATCGGTCGCCATCTGCGAGCAGGTGGGCGAAGTCGGCGCGAGCAAAGGTCCGGTCGAGCGCAAGGTGGTGCGGGTGGTTACGCCCGGCACGCTGACCGATTCAGAGCTGCTCAACGACAAGAGCGAATCGCTGCTGCTGGCGGTGCATGCGGGCACGCGCAACTTTTGCGGCCTGGCGTGGCTTAGCGTCACGGGCGCCGAACTGCGGCTGGCCGAATGCCCGGCCGATGCGCTCGAAGCCTGGATTGCACGCATCGCCCCAAGCGAGCTGCTCTATAGCGCAGAGGTAACACCGGCCTTCGAGCAGCGCCTGAAGGCCGCCCGGGCGGCCACGCCCTTCACGCTTTCGATCCGCCCCGCGTGGCAGTTCGATGGCGGCCTGGGCGAACGCAAGCTCAGCGAGCAAATGGGCAGCAAGAGCCTGGCTGCGTGGAACGCCGAATCGCTCACCAACGCGCACGCCGCCGCCGCAGCGCTGCTGGGCTATGCCGAGCACACGCAGGGCCGCGCCCTTTCGCACGTGCAGCGGCTTTCGGTGGAGCGCGATGGCGACCTGATCGAACTGCCGCCCACCACCCGGCGCAACCTGGAGCTGGTGCAAACGCTGCGCGGCGAAGATTCGCCCACCATGTTCTCGCTGCTCGACACCTGCATGACGGGCATGGGCAGCCGCTTGCTGAAGCGCTGGCTGCTCTCGCCCCGGCGCGACCGCAGCGAGGCGCAGGCGCGGCTCGAAGCGATCGGTGCGCTGCAGTCCACCGTGCTTGGCGGCACGGCCGCGCCCTGGCGCACGCTGCGCGAGCAGCTCAAGAACACGAGCGACGTTGAACGGATTGCGGCGCGCATTGCCCTGCGCCAGGTGCGCCCGCGCGAACTGCTCGCGCTGCGCCTTGCATTGGCCAAGGCGGAGCAATTGGCTCCGCTCCTTCCGGCCTCGGCCGCGCTGCTCGACCAGATTGCCGAGCGCCTTGCACCGCCGCCCGGCTGCGCAGACCTGCTGGCGAGCGCCATCAAGCCCGACCCGTCGGCATTGGTGCGCGACGGCGGGATAATTGCAACCGGCCACGACGCAGAGCTGGACGAACTGCGCGCCATCAGCGAGAACTGCGACGACTTTCTGCTGAAGCTCGAAGTGAGCGAGCGCGAGCGCACCGGCATCAGCAACCTGCGGGTGCAGTTCAACCGGGTGCACGGCTTCTACATCGAGGTTACGCAAAGCGCGCTCTCGAAGGTGCCCGACAACTACCGCCGCCGGCAGACGCTGAAGAATGCAGAGCGCTTCATCACGCCCGAGCTCAAGGCCTTCGAAGACAAGGCGCTGAGCGCGCAAGACCGCGCGCTGGCCCGCGAAAAGTGGCTTTACGAGCAGTTGCTCGATGCGCTGCAGCCCTCGGTGCACGCCCTCACACAGCTGGCCGGCGGCATTGCGATGCTCGACGCGCTGTGCGCGCTGGCCGAGCGCTCGCATACGCTGCACTGGCGCGCGCCAAGCTTCGTTTCGCACCCCTGCATCGAAATACAGCAGGGCCGCCATCCGGTGGTGGAAGCGCGGCTGGCCGAAAAGTCGTCTGGCGGTTTCATCGCAAACGACACCGTGCTGGGGCCGCAGCAGCGCATGCAGATCATTACGGGCCCCAACATGGGCGGTAAGTCGACCTACATGCGGCAGGTGGCCATCATCGTGCTGCTGGCCTCCATTGGCTCGCACGTGCCGGCGGCGGCTTGCCGGCTGGGGCCTATCGACGCGATTCACACCCGCATTGGCGCGGCGGACGACCTGGCCAATGCGCAGTCGACCTTCATGCTCGAGATGACCGAGGCTGCGCAAATTTTGCACAGCGCCACCGCGCAGTCGCTGGTGCTAATGGACGAAATCGGCCGCGGCACCAGCACCTTCGACGGCCTGGCGCTGGCGGCCGGCATTGCGGCCCAGCTGCACGACCGCAGCAAGGCCTTTACGCTGTTTGCCACCCATTACTTCGAGCTGACCGAGTTTCCGGCCACGCACCACTGCGCCGTGAACATGCACGTGAGCGCCACCGAAGCAGGTCGCGACATCGTGTTCTTGCACGAAATGCAGCCTGGCCCGGCCAGCAAGAGCTACGGCATTCAGGTGGCGCGGCTCGCGGGCATGCCCTCGGCCGTGGTCAACCATGCGCGGCAGGCGCTTGAGGCGCTGGAATCGCAGCACGCACAAACGCGTGCGCAAGTCGACCTGTTCGCGCCTCCGCCGGCGGCCGAAACGCCGATGGCCAGCGCCGTAGAATCCGCCTTGGCTGCGCTCGACCCCGATGCGATGACGCCACGGGAGGCGCTCGACGCGCTCTATGCCTTACAAAAACTGAACACGCGCGAACGCAGCGCCATGTGAGCGGGCATCCTTCGTGCGAGATGAAAAAATGACTTATTGCGTAGGCATCAAACTCAACGCCGGACTGGTGTTTCTTTCCGACTCGCGCACCAATGCGGGTGTGGACCACATCAGCACCTTCCGCAAGATGATCGTCTACGAGCAGCCGGGCGACCGCGTCATGGTGCTGCTGTCTTCGGGCAACCTGAGCATCTCGCAGTCGGTGCGCGAAATCTTGCAGATCGAGGAACTCCGCGAAACCCGCGAAGACGGCTCGCAGGGCGACCCCATCACCATCTGGAACGCCAAGAGCATGTTCGACGCCGCGCGCGTGCTCGGCTCGGCCGTGCGCCACGTGTACGACCGCGACGCCGAGGCGCTCAAGCATGCGGGGCTCGACTTCAACGTGTCGTTCATCTTCGGCGGGCAGGTCAAGGGCGAAGGCATGCGCCTCTTCCTGGTGTATTCGGCGGGCAATTTCATTGAAGCCACCACCGAGACGCCCTACTTCCAGGTGGGCGAATCGAAATACGGCAAGCCGGTGCTCGACCGCGTGCTCACGCCCGAAACCCCGCTCGACGAGGCTGCCAAGTGCGCGCTGGTGTCGATGGACTCGACCATGAAGTCGAACCTGTCGGTGGGCCTGCCGCTCGACCTGGTGGTGTACGAGGCGAACAAGTTCGAGACCGACCGCGTGATCTGCATCGATGCCGACAACCCCTACTACCGCATGATGCACAACAGCTGGGGCCAGAAGCTGCGCGAGGTGTTCGACAGCATCGAAGACCCGGTGTGGGACGACTCCGCCACCCAGCACCCGCTGAAGATGCCGGCCACCCGGCACAGCCCGCTGCGCAAGATTTCCACGCCCGACGAAAAGCTCATCTGAGCCCGGCCGCAGCAACAGCCATGGCGATGCCGCCCGTCGTCTTCTCGCACGGCAACAGCTTTCCGGCAAGCACCTACCGTGTGGTGCTCGACAGCCTGCGCAACCGCGGCTTCGAGGTCGACGCCATCGAGAAGTTCGGGCACGACCCCAAGTACCCCGTAACCGACAACTGGCCGCACCTGGTGCAGCAGCTCGCAGACTTCGCCCAGCAGCACGCCGATCGCGCGGGCGGCCCAGTGTTTCTGGTGGGCCATTCGCTCGGCGGGTTCCTGAGCCTGATGTGCGCGGCGCTGCACCCGGCGCTCGCCCGCGGCGTGGTGCTGCTCGACTCGCCCATTCTGGGCGGCTGGCGCGCAAACACGCTGAGCCTGGTCAAGCGCACCCCGCTGATGAAGACCGTGTCACCCGGCGCCATCAGCCGCAGGCGCAAGAACAAGTGGGAGCACCGCGAAGCCGTGTTCGAGCACTTCCGCAGCAAGAAGGCCTTTGCCAGGTGGAACGAGCAGGTGTTGCACGACTACATCGATCACGGCACCTTCGACAGCGAAGACACGCGTGAGCTGAGCTTCGACCGCAACGTTGAAACGGCCATCTACAACACCCTGCCCCACAACCTGGGCGCACTGCTGCGCCGCCATCCGCTCAAATGCAAGGTGGCCTTCATCGGCGGGCGCCAATCGGCTGAAATGAAGCAGGTGGGCATGGCCATGACCCAGAAGGTGACCAAGGGGCGCATTGCCATGCTCGATGGCACGCACCTCTTTCCCATGGAAAAGCCGCTGGCCACCGCCGCGGCAGTCGAAGCGACGCTGCGCAACTTGCTGGACTGAGTCGGCCTCATGTCCTCATTGCAACCGGCAATAGTTGAAGCGGTCTCCCTGAGCCCTTCGCTGGTTGTCGAAGACGATCCCGCCATGCGCGAGCGGCTGGGCCGCGTGCTGGCGATGCTCGGCTATGGCGAGCCGCAGATCGCGTGGGCAGACAGCGTTGCGTCGGCCAAGGAGTTGCTGGGGTCGCGCAGCTTTGGCATTGCGCTGGTCGACATCGGCCTGCCGGACGGCAGCGGGATCGAACTCATCGGCTGGATGCAGGCAACGCACCCCAAGGTACCCGCAGTCGTCATTTCAGCCTGGCGCGCCGAAGAAACCATTTTTGCGGCGCTGCGCGCCGGCGCCATCGGCTATCTGCTGAAAGAGCGCGACGACCTCGAGCTCAGCATTGCGCTGCGCAGCATCGAACAAGGCGGCGCACCGATCGACCCGGCCATTGCACGCCACATCCTCGCCTGGCTGGCAACGCAGATGGCTACGCCGGTGATGGCGGCCCACGCGCCGGCCCCGCTTGCCGTGGCGCTGACACCGCGGGAGCAAAAGATTCTGGAGCTGGTGGCGCAAGGCCTCAGCAACCGCGACATGGCCGAGTCGCTTTCCATCTCGAGGCTGACGGTCGAATGCCATACCAAGAACATCTATCGCAAGCTCGCCGTCAACTCGCGCACCGAGGCGGTCTACCAGGCCCGCAGGCACGGCTTGCTGCACTGACCCTGGCCACCTTGTTTGCGGTGCCCACGCCTCACCAGGCGTAACCCGCCTGCACGCGAGCCGCAACGCGGTTGCTGCTGCCGCTGCTGGTTGCGGTGGAAACACCCAGCCCCAGGTTGAAGTTGTCGCTGACCTGGTAGCCGAAAGCGAAGCCGACCGCCGAAGCGCCCGCGTAGTTGCCCATGGCGGCCCCCATCCATTTCTTGCCGACGGCCAAGGTCGGCATCGAAGGCATGGCCAGCGCGGCTGCAACGCCCTGTGCTGCAAACGCGTTGGCCTGGCTGGTCGCGTTGCTCACCGCCTGCTGCAGCTGGTTGACGTTGACGGCATCGGTGCCGAGCAGGCCGGCCGCTACATTCGCAATGCCGCGCAGCTGGCCGGTGGCGGCGTTGCCCACCGACACGGTGTTGTCGCGGTCGGCCACCGAACCCTGCCCCAACGCCACTGCGTTGCTGCCCGACGCCAGTGTGTTGGCGCCCAGTGCCACGGCGTTGTTGCCTGTGGCCACCGCGTTGTTGCCGACGGCGGTGGTGGGGTCTGCCAGCGCCCTGGCGCCGGCGCCAATGGCAACCGAACCCGCATGGCTGGCTTGCGCGCCATTGCCGACTGCAACGGTGTCCTGGCCGTTCGCCTGTGCATTGGTGCCCATCGACGTGCTGCCGGCACCGCTCGCGCCCGCCCCCGGCCCGCAGGCCACCGCTCCGCCTGCACCCACTGCGCAGACACCGCTGGACAACGCCTGGTTCATCAAGGCCTGCAGTGCAGTGACCTGTTGAACGGTGAAGTTGTTTGCCGTGGTAACGGCGGTCTGCTGCGCCTGCTGCACCTGGCCGACGTTGGCGGCATCGGTTGCCACCTGGCCCGCACCGACGTTGCTGATGGTGGTGCCGGCGCCGCCATTCGCGTTGAGTTGCAGCGATGTGCCGCCCGCGCCGTATTGCGCCGAATTTTGCGCCAGGCCAAGTGCGGAGTCGGCCGTGCCTTGTGCTGCCGAAGCTGCGGATACCGCCGTGTTGGCCGTCTGCTGCACGGTGTACAGCTGGCTGCCGTTGACTGCATCGGTACTTGCGGCGGTCACCGCCCCGGCGCTCACGTTGACCAGGCTGCGCGTCTGGCCGGCGGTTCCGAAAGACACCGTGTTGGCCGCCGTGGCAACGGAATTCGCGCCGATGGCGACGCTGCCGTTCGCGGCGCCGGCTACCCGGCTGCCCGCGCCCAGCGCCACGCTGCCGGTGGCCAATGCGGCCGCGCCTGACGCTCCGCCGCTGGCACCGCCGATGGCAGTGCTGCCGTCGCCAGATGCCACGGCGCCCCGGCTAACTTCCGAGGCGCTTCCGATGGCAATTGCGGAAGTGCCCGAAGCCTCCGCGCCGTTGCCGCCCGCCGCTCCGGTGTTGCTGCAACACGCCTGGGGGCCCGTGCCTCCCGCGCCGAGCGCAATCGCGCCGCCCGCCGAGGCTTGGGCGCCGCGCCCTCCGGCGCCGCCCGTTCCTCCGGCCACGCCTTGGCCGCCCGTGCCACCACCTCCGACGGCCGTTGCGCCGTTTGCGGTTGCGCTGGCCCCCGCCCCACCCATTCCCCCGATGCCACCGGCCGTTCCTTCGCCGCCATCGCCGCCCGCACCGAGCGCGGTAGCTCCGTCTGCTGACACGCCGGCTGCAGCGCCGCCGGCTCCCGCGGTCCCGTTGATGACCGCCGGGCCGGGATTGCCCGCAGTGCCATTGACAAGTCCTGCCGCGAAGGCGCTCCCGGCAAACAGCAGCGCAAGGGCAGGAAGATGCCCGAGCGCTCGCCGCGGCAACCGCTTTCTGGTCGGCTCTTTGCGCTGCACTTTGTGCGCAGCGGCGGCGTGGGCTGGAAATGCCATGGCTTCTTCTTTCTTGAAAGCAAACAAAACAGTAGAGACAAAGTGTGTGTTTTCGGTCTCTACTAGGCCATCCCCGAAAATTGGTAAATGAAATGCCTAACCAAGAAGCTGCGCTGCGGGCCGGCCTTCCGTTTGCACGCCGAGGCCGCCGCTTCCCGGGCCTGAGGGCATGGTTTTGCAAGCTGATCGGCGCATGCGTGCTTCTCTTTGCGGCCGGGTCCGCCGCAGCGCAGCCTTCGCCTGAGATCCACGTGGAAGCGGTGCGCGGCACCGGCTGGAACGAGGCCGCACCTCCGGCGGACAGCTGGACTCCCGTCACCCTCCCCGACAGCTGGGCGGGCCGCTGGCCGGGCTTCGACGGCGTGGTCTGGTATCGGCTGACCTGGGAACAGCCTGCGCACGTCGCCGAAACCGGCTTGCTGCTGCACTACCTCAACATGGCCGGTGCGGTGTCGCTCAACGGCACACCCATCTGGCGCGACGAAAGCCTTGTCGAGCCCCTGACCCGGGCCTGGAACAGCCCGCGCTACTGGCTGCTGGCGCCGCCGCTGCTGCGCGAGGGCCGCAACACGCTGCTGATACGGGTTTCGGGCCTCTCTGCCTACCAGGCCGGCCTTGGCCCTGTCAGCCTTGGCGCGCCCGCCGCAGTACAGGCGAACTACGAGCACGAGCGCCTCTTGCGCCGCGATCTCCAGATGCTCGGCCTGGCGGTGAGCGCTGCAGTCTCCGCCTTCTTCGCTGCGCTGTGGCTGTTGCGCAGGCGCGAAACGGCCTATGGCTGGTTCGCGCTCATGTCGGTGCTGTGGCTCCTGTTCGGCTACAACCAGATCGCGACCAGCCCCTGGCCTTTTGCAAGCAACCACAGCTGGCAGGCGTCGAACACTTCGCTGCTGCTTCTGTTCAGCGTGTCGTACGTCATCTTTGCGCTGCGCTTCTGCGAGCGCCGCATGTCCCGCCTCGAAGGCGTTGCGCTGCTGATTGCGGTGGCCGGCGTGCTCGACCTATGGCTTGCCGGCCCCGCAAACCTGCCCACACATCGCGCCCTCTGGACGCTGGTGGGCGGCCTCACGATCATTGCCGTGAACAGCGCTTCGCTGGTTCATGCCGCGCGGCATCGTGGCAGCCCCATGCGCTCGCTTGCGCCCTTCATGGCCCTTTCGGCGGTCACCGGTGCGCACGACCTGCTGGTGTTCACCCAGGTGATCGACAGCAACATCTACTACACGACCATGTCCTCGTACGGCTTGCTGCTTGGCATGGCGCTCACGCAGGCCGGGCGCTTCGTGAGCAGCCTGAAGCGCATCGAGAACTTCAACACCGAACTCATCGAGGAAGTGAACGCTGCCAAGGCCGAGTTGGCCGCAACGCTCGCGCAGCAGCACGCGCTGGAGCTCGCGCATGCGCGCATCGGCGAGCGGGTCAGCCTGGCGAGCGACCTTCACGACGGGCTGGGCGGCATGCTGGTCGGCAGCATCGCAACGCTGGAGCGCAGGCCCGAGGAGCTTTCGGCATCCGCGCTGCTCGCAATGCTAAAGAGCCTGCGCGACGACCTGCGGCTCATCATCGAGGCCACGGGCCGGCACGACGACGCACGAACCTTCGGCGAACTGCTGGCGCCCTTGCGTCACCGCACCTCGCAACTGCTCGACGCGAACGGTATCGATTGCCGGTGGCGGGTTTCGAACATCGAGACGCTCGAACTCCCGCCTTCGCAAAGCCTCGACCTGCTGCGCTTTTTGCAGGAGGCGCTGACGAACACCTTGAAGCACAGCGCAGGCCGGCGCGTGGATGTGACCGTCACGTGCGCCAATGCCGAACTGCTGCTCGATGTACGCGACGACGGCCGGGGGTTCGTCGTCGCCGATGCCGCCAAGGGCGCTGGCGCGGGCCTGCGCAGCCTGCACGCACGCGCCCGCCGGCTGGGCGCGGAGCTTAGGCTCGAGTCTCGGCCCGGAGAAACGCAGCTCGCACTGCGCATGCCTGTCAAGAGGGAAACAAACGACGAGATACAAATTGCAATCATCGGTAACAATGGACGAAAATAAGTAAAAACGTCCCAGTTCTCCGATCACCGCTTCAAAATGTGGCACAAATGTCAACTTCCCAAATGGAAGCCGTCGAAGCCGTCTCTCTGAGCCCGACGCTGGTGGTCGAAAACGACCCGTCGATGCAGGAACGTTTTCGCTACATCCTTTCGACGCTCGGATGCGACGAGCCGCAAATCACCTGGACCGAGAACGGTGAGACGGCCATGCAGTTGCTCGAGAGCCAGCGCTTCGGCATGGCCCTTGTAGACGTCGGCTTGCCTGACGGCAGCGGGGTCGAATTCATCGAATGGCTGCAGGCGAACCATCCGCGGGTGCCCGCCGTCGCCGTTGCTGCAAAACGCACCGAAGAAACCGTTTTTTCAGCCTTGCGCGCCGGTGCGGTGGGCTATCTGCTGAAAGAGCGCGACGACCTGGAGCTCAGCATCGGGCTGCGCAGCATCGAGCAAGGCGGCGCCCCGATCGACGTGGCCATTGCCCGGCGCGTGCTGGCTTGGGACGCGGGCCATGCGGCCGATTCACCCGCCGAGCCTGACACCGCACTGTCGCTGCGCGAGCGCAAGATGCTCGAGCTGGTGGTGCAAGGACGCAGTTGCGGCGACATTGCCGAAACGCTTGCAACACCCCGGCTGGCGGTGGAATGCCGCACCAAGGGCATCTACAAGAAACTGGCGCTCGGCTCGCGGGCCGAAACAGCCAGCGCGGGCGGCGACGATTCTTTCTCGCGCTGAGCTGAGGCCCGGCGCCGAGGTTCGGGGCTATTCCGCCCAGACCACAACGCCGGTCCAAGCCGTGGCCAGCACCACAATGCCAAAGGCAATGCGGTACCACGCAAACGGAATGAAGTTGTGCGTGCTGATGTACTTCAGCAGCCAGCGAACGCACAGCCAAGCGCTCAAAAACGAAAACACCAGCCCCACCGAGAACAGCGGAATGTCGGCCACCGACAACAGCGCGCGCTCCTTGTAGAGGCTGTAGGCCCCCGCGCCGATGAGCGTTGGAATGGCAAGGAAAAACGAAAAATCGGTGGCCGCCTGGCGCGACAGGCCCAGCAGCATGCCGCCGATGATGGTCGAGCCGCTGCGGCTGGTGCCCGGAATCATCGCAAAGCATTGCACCAGGCCCACCTTGAGCGCGTCCCACGTCGTCATGTCGTCGACGTGCTCGATGCGCACCGAGCCCGGCGGCCGCTTCTCGGCCCACAGAATGATGAAGCCGCCGATGATGAAGGTGCTTGCCACGACCACCGGGGTAAAGAGGTGCGCCTTGATCATCTTGCCGAAGATGAGGCCCAGCACCACCGCGGGCAAAAAGCCGACCACCACGTTGATGGCCAGGCGCCTTGCCTTGGGCTGGCGCGGCAGTGCCGCAACGGTGGAGTGGATCTTTTGCCAGTACACCAGGATTACCGCGAAGATCGCGCCCGTCTGGATGGCAATGTCGAACACCTTGGCCTTGGCGTCGTCGAAGCCGAGCAGCGAGCCCGCAAGAATCAGATGCCCGGTCGACGAGATCGGCAGAAACTCTGTCAGCCCCTCGACGATGCCCATGACAGCGGCCTTCACCAGCAAAACGATGTCCACGCTTACTCCTTTAAAGAGCACCAATTATGGCGAGGCATCGAGTCAGGCCGGGTTCAGGCGGCCCCGTGCCGCCGCGGGCTTTTGTCAGCCGCCCTGACCGGAGCGCAGCCGCAGTGCCCTCACGGCGCTATCGACTGTGGTCAACACCGGCAAGCCGCTGGCCTGCTCGCAGGCGGCACGCGCACGCGCCATGCTGAACTGCGCCAGCGCAATGCGCGTACAGCCGCGCTCGCGCAGGGCTGCCGCCTGCTCGGCAATCAAGGCATCGTGGCGCGCCGCATCGCCGGCATTCAATGCATCGAGCGCGCCGGCGGCCAGCACGGGCTCCAGATCGATGCCCGGCGGAAACTCGGGCGGCATCGAAACCAATGTGGCTGCAAAGGTTGCGATAAGGCCGAGCCGCCCGCGCCCTTCGCCCTGCGCGGCCTCGGCCACCATCGCCTCGTTGGGCTTGAGCACCGGAATGCCCGCATGCCGCCGCGCCACCGCCTCGATGCATGGGCCGAAAGCCGAGCAGGTGAAGAGAATGCCTTGCGCACCGGTGTCGACCGCGTACTGCGCAAGCCGCTGAAAGCGCTCGTGCATTGCGGCGCCGAGGCCCTGGCCGCCACGAGCCAGGTCGGCCGAAAGGCTGTCGTCCAGCAGGTTCATGCGCACGGCCTCGGGCCAGTCGCGCTCGAAGGCGGCGTTGATGGGAGCAACCGAGTGCGAGAGCGCGTGAATCAGTGCGATGCGGGTCATGCGAGGGTAATCGTCAGATGCCCTTGGAAGACGGGTTGGCAAAGGCCTCTTTCGTCTCGGCATTGAGCGGGTAGTTGATGTTGATGCCCTTGGGCGGAATGGGCGACATGAACCACTTGTTGTAGAGCTTTTCCATCTCGCCCGACTTCATCATGCCCGACACCACGCGGTCCACCAGCGCCTTGAAGGCGGGGTCGTCCTTGCGGAACATGAGCGACTGGTTCTCGGTGCGCAGGCTTTCGCCGGTAATGACAAAGTCCTTCGGGTTGCGCGCATTCGCGAGCTGGCCCGCCAAGAGGATGTCGTCGAGCACAAAGGCCTGCGCCCTGCCGCTTTCCACCAGCAGGAAGGAATCGCTGTGGTCCTTGCCGCCCAGGTTGTTCACCTCGAGGTTGCGGCCCTTGTCGGCTTCGCGCAGCAGGCGGAACGAGGTGGTGCCGGTGGTGGTGACCACGGTCTTGCCCTGCAGGTCGGCAATGCTCCTGATGCCCGAATCGGCCTTGACCAGCATGCGCACGTTGTAGCGAAAGATGTCCGGCGAGAAGGCCACCTGCTTCTGCCGATCGACCAGGTTGGTGGTGGAGCCGCATTCGATGTCGACCGTGCCGTTCTGCACCAGCGGAATGCGGTTGGCCGAAGTCACCGCCTGGTACTTGATCTCTATGGCGGGCAGCTTCAGTTCGCTCTTCACTGCCTCGACGATGCGGTTGCAGATTTCGATGCTGTAGCCCACGGGTTTCAGGTTGCCGTCCAGGTACGAAAAGCCGAACGACGATTCTCGGTAGCCGAAGGTGATGGCACCGCTCGCCTTGATCCTGGCGAGCGTGTCGTTGTTGTCCTGGGCCTGCACGGCATGGGGCAACAGCAGGGCAAGAGCCGCCGCGAGGGCGGCAACACCGGGGGGAATCTGCAGACGAAGCTTGGGCATGAAAGCGCTCCTTGGAACGGGCTGGTTGAAAAACGAAGAAAGAAGGAGCTGCGGTCAGCGCGCGGCGGCGCTCGTCACGGCGTCGATGGAAGCCGCAAGGCGCGTTGCGATTTCCTGCAGGTCAGCATGCGTGGCAATGAAGGGCGGCGCGAGCAGAACATGGTCGCCTTGCCGGCCATCGACCGTGCCGCCAAAGGGGTAGCACAGCAGGCCCCGCGCCATGGCGTCTTTCTTGATGGCGGCGTTGATCGTCAGCGCCGGATCGAACGGCGCCTTGCTCGTGCGATCGGCCACGAGCTCGAGGCCCCAGAAGAAACCGCGGCCGCGAATGTCGCCGACATGCGGGTGGCCTCCGAGCGCGTCGGCCAGCATGGCGCCGAAGGCCGCGCCGTCCTCGCGAACCTTGGCCACCAGTCCTTCGCGGCGGATCACCTGCTGTACCGCGAGCGCCGCTGCGCAGGCCATCGGATGGCCGAGATAGGTGTGACCGTGCTGGAAGAAGCCGCTGCCCTTCGACATGGCATCGACGATCTTGCGCTGCGCCAGCACCGCGCCAACCGGCTGATAGCCGCCGCCCAGGCCCTTGGCGATGGTCATGAGGTCGGGCACAACACCCTCCTGCTCGCAGGCGTGCAGCGTGCCCGTTCGTCCCATGCCGCACATCACCTCGTCGAGGATGAGCAGCACGCCGTATTTGTCGCATACCGCGCGCACGGCCTTGAAGTAGCCCGGCACGGGGGTGAGCACGCCGGCCGTGGCGCCGCCCACCGTTTCGGCCACGAAGGCAATCACGCTGTCGGCGCCCTGCGCGAGGATGGCTGCCTCGAGCTCCGCCGCAAGGCGTTGGCCGTATTGCTCGGCGCTTTCTTCGGCAAGCTGCTCGCGGTACGGATAGCACGGCGCCACATGCGTGGCCGGCACCAGGATGGGTGCGAACGGTTCGCGCCGCCATGCATTGCCGCCCACTGCAAGCGCGCCCAGCGTGTTGCCGTGGTAGCTCTGCCGGCGCGCAATGAAGTGCGTGCGCTGCGGCTGGCCGATTTCGACGAAGTACTGCCGCGCCATCTTCAGCGCCGCCTCTACCGCCTCGGAGCCGCCGCTCACCAGGTACACATGGCTCATGCCTTCGGGCGCCGATGAAATCAGCTCGTCGGCCAGTTGCTCGGCCACTTCGCTGGTAAAGAAGCTGGTGTGGGCGTAGGCCAGCTTGTCGAGCTGCGCGTGCATGGCAGCCAGCACCTCGGGGTGCGCATGGCCGAGCGACGACACCGCCGCGCCGCCCGATGCGTCGAGGTATTCGCGCCCTTCGGCGTCGCGGATGAACATGCCGCTGGAGCCTGCGGCAACGGGCGGGCTCTGGCGAAGGTGGCGATGAAAGACGTGCGTCATGGTGGCGGACTGGCGGCAGATGGCGGATTCAGGTTTGGAACCAACGTTTCCGGCAGATTATTGTTTGGAACATTTGTTCCGTCAACTGTTGCGTGGATCGGTGTCCGGTACATTCGTTCCGACAACAGCAGCCAAAGAGACACCGCCATGGGCGCCAGAGACCAGATCCGCCAGCGTTTCAACGAACTGAGCCCCGCCTTGCAGCAGGTGGCGCGC
This sequence comes from Variovorax sp. 3319, assembly GCF_031456585.1. Lineage (NCBI taxonomy): Bacteria > Pseudomonadati > Pseudomonadota > Betaproteobacteria > Burkholderiales > Comamonadaceae > Variovorax > Variovorax sp. 3319. The sequence continues at coordinate 242,593 of NZ_JAVDUZ010000009.1, read as the reverse complement.
TACGTGCTCGACCATCCGAACGAAGTCGTCACCACATCGATGCGCAACGTGGGCACGCGCGCGCAGAGCACGCCCGCCACGCTGGTGCGTTTTGCGCAGCACCTGGGTTATGCGGGCTGGCCGCAACTGAAGGAAGCTTTTGCCGGCGACATGGGCCTGGGCACCGAAACCTACGGCGGGCGCGCCAAGCAGCTCATCGGCCGCGCGCAGGACAGGAGCCTCACGGGCGAGATGTTCGAGGTGCAGCGCCGCAACCTTGAAGCCACGCACCAGCAGAGCGAGCAGGCGCTGCAAAAGGCTTGCGCATTGATCGAAAAAGCACCCACCGTGCATGCGGCGGGGTTCAGGGCGTGCTTTCCGATTGCGTTCTCGTTCGTCTATGTGTACCGGCTCTTTCGCGCCAGCGTGCACCTGGTCGACGGCCAGGGCGGCTCGCTCGAAATGCAGCAGCGTGCCTTTGCCAAGGGCGACGCGCTGGTGGTGGCCAGCTTCATGCCCTACTCGCGCGAGGCGCTGCAGGTGGCAGAGGCGGCCAAGGCGGCGGGCTGCCGTATCGTCGCCATTACCGACAGCGTGGCTTCGCCGCTGTCGCTGCTGGCGGACGAAACACTGCTCTTCACGATCAACAGCCCCTCGTTCTTTCCGTCCGTGGCGGCCGGCGTGGCGGTGACCGAAGCGCTGGTCGAACTGCTCGCAAGCCGCGCGGGCAAGCCTGTGATACGGCGTATCGACCAGGCGGAAGCGCAGCTGTTCGAATCGGGCGCCTACCTGGTGCCGCCGGTGGCGCGCGGCGGCTAGAAACCTAGGTGCGGGCAACCAATCGCATGCTGCAGCGCGGCAATGCGGAACCCGGCAAAAACCGGCTGGTCAAACACCAGTCGCCGCTTTGTGTTGCGACAGGAGGTAATGACCATGAAGCAAGTGAAACACTGGCAAGACCCGGTCAACATCGTTCTGGGTGTGTGGCTGATCGTCTCGCCCTGGGTCCTGGGTTTCCAGGACGTGACGCTGGCAATGTGGAGCACGGTAGCGACGGGTGTCGCACTGGGCGCCGTGGCGCTGGGGGCTACCCTGGTACCGCGCGCCTGGGAAGAGTGGACCGAAGGCGCGCTTGCCATCTGGCTGGCCGTGTCACCGTGGGTGCTCGGCTTTGCCACTGCCGAGAACGCGATGGTCAACGCCGTGCTCGTCTCCGCGGCAATCCTGGTGCTCGCGCTCTGGGTGCTTGTGACCGACAAGGACTACCTTGGCGGAGCGATGGACCGTCACGCGCACTGAAGGCACGTTGACCGCGTCGACTACGTTGCCCCAGCCTGCCAGCCGCCGCCGAGGGCCTGGATGAGCGCCACCGCGGCGGTCTGGCGATTTACAAGCAACTGCACCAGCGTGCGGCGTGCATTCAACGCGGCCGCCTGCGCGGTGACCACCTCGGTGTAGCTGACCTGGCCCGCGCGGTAGCGGTTGAGCAACTGCTGCTCGGTCTTGTCGGCCGCGGCAGAGGCTTCGCGCCGCAGGCCCTCTTGCTGGGCCAGCGCGGCACCGGCGGTCAACTGGTCTTCCACGGACTGGAAGGCGGTGAGCACCGTTTGCCGGTAGCGCGCCACGCTGGCTTCGTGGCCCGCGTTGGCCGAGTCGACACTTGCACCGATGGCGCCCGCATCGAACACCACCTGCGCCACCGAAAGGCCGAGCGCCCATAGCGTGTTGGATGCGTTGAACAGGTCTTTTACGCGGCTTGCGTTGCCGCCCACAGAAGCGCTGAGCCCAAAGTTGGGAAAGTACGCAGAACGCGCAATGCCGATCTGCGCATTGGCGGCTGCCACCGCGCGCTCGGCCGCCGCAATGTCGGGCCGGCGCTGCAGCAGCGTCGATGGCACCCCGGTCGGAATGCCGGGCACCGTGGGCGTCCACTGCGCAGCGGGCAGGTTGAAGTCTGCAGGTGCCACGCCTACGAGCATGGCAATTGCGTGCTCCAGCGTGGCGCGGGTGCGTTGCAGCCCCACGCGTTCCGCCTGTGCGCTCACCAGCTGGGTCTGCGCCTGCAGCACATCGGTCTGCGCGGCAATGCCGGCCTTGTAGCGGTTGCTGGTGATGTCGAAGGCGCGCTGGTAGCCCTCGATGGTCTGGTCGAGCAGCACGATTTCGGCATCGGTTTCGCGCAGCGAGAAGTAGTTGGTGGCCAGGTCGCCAATGGCCGAAAGGCGCGCCGAAGCAAGATCGGCCTCGCTGGCCTCTGCATTGGCCTGCGCGCTGCTCACGGCTTGGCGCAGCCGGCCCCACACGTCGGGCGCCCAGTCGACACCCAGCGTTGCGGCAAAGGTGCTGGTTGCGTTGCTGGTGCTGCCGGTGTTGCCGCTTCGCCTGCCGCTGCCGTCGAGCGACACCGTTGGAAACAGCGCGGCGCGTTCTCCGCGCACCAGTGCCTGGGCTTGCGCGTAGTTGGCCACTGCCGCGGCAATGTTCTGGTTGGACACCTGCACGCGGGCGGCCAGGTCGTCGAGCGTCGCGTCGCCGAAAAGCTTCCACCATTCGCCGCGGTCGAGCGCATCGGCCGGGGCGGCGGGCAGCCAGCCTTCGGCGGTCTTTTGCTCTTTCCAGCCGGCGGGCGCGGCCGAGGTGGGCACTTGGTAGGCGGGGCCTACGGCGCAGCCGGCCACCATGGCGGCCAACACCAGTGCGGACAGCCTGCCGGGCAGATTCAAGTGAATGCGTTGTCGGTGTTTCATGGCAGGTTCGTTCATTCTTCTGTTCAAGTCGCCGAGCTTGCCGCGCGGCTCAGGTGCCGCTCGTTGCCGGAACGGCGACGCAGCTTGTCGAGCAGCACGTAGACCACGGGCGTTGTCAGCAGCGTGAGCAGCTGGCTCGCCACAAGGCCGCCGATGATTGCCACGCCCAGCGGCTGGCGCAGCTCGGAACCCTGGCCGAAGCCGATGGCCAGCGGCAGCGCGCCAAGTGCGGCGGCCAGCGTGGTCATCAGAATCGGCCGGAAGCGCAGCAGGCATGCCTCGCGCACCGCTTCCACAGCCGAGATGCCGCGCGCACGCTCGGCCTCGAGCGCAAAGTCGATGATCAGGATCGCGTTCTTCTTGACGATGCCGATCAGGAGAAAGAGCCCGATCAACGCGATGATCGAAAACTCCATGCGGAACAGCAGCAACGCCAGCACCGCGCCCACGCCTGCGGAAGGCAGCGTGGTGAGCACGGTAATCGGGTGGATCAGGCTTTCGTAGAGCACGCCCAGCACGATGTAGATGACCACGATGGCCGCCACGATCAGCGCCAGTTGCTGCCCCTGCGATTGCTGCGCCGCGAGCGCCGTGCCCTGGAAGCTGCCGCGCACGTTCACCGGCATGGCAATGTCCGCCTCGGCCTGCGCAACGATGCGCCGCGCCTCTTGCAGCGGTACGCCCTCGCCCAGGTTGAACGACACGGTGCTCGCAAGTTCGGTGTCCTGGTGGTCGATGGAGCTTGGCACCGCCCGCTCGCTCACCTTGGCAATGGCAGAGAGCGGCACCATGAGGGTGGTGTTGGCCGCCAGCGCCTGGCCGGTGGAGGCGGTGCGCAGCCCCGGGTTGGCCGACGTGGTGGTCGATGTGCCGGTGCTTGCGTCGGTGGTGTTGGCCAGCGAACTCACGGCGGTGGCACCGCTTGCGGTGGTGCTGGTGGTAAGCGTCGAAGGCACGTACAGGTCTTTCAGCACCACGGGGGCGCGCTGATAGCGCGGCGCCCACTCCATGATCACCGAATATTGGTTGAGCTCGTCGTAGATGGTGGCAACCGAGCGCTGGCCGTAGGCGTTGTAGAGCGCGTTGTCGACCGCGCTCGAAGTCACGCCCAGCCGCGCGGCGCTTTCGCGGTCGACCTCTACAAAGGTTTCGACGCCGTTGTCGGCCTGGTCGCTGTCCACGTCGGTGAGCGCGGTTTCCTGGCGCAGCCGGTCGGCCAGCTTTGCGGTCCAGGTGCGCAGGTCGGCAAGGTTGTCGCCCTTCAGCGTGTACTGGTAGGTCGAATTGCTCGATCGCCCACCCATGCGAAGGTCTTGCACCGGGCTCAGGAACACGCGCAGGCCGGTCAGCTGGTTGAGCTGCGGCCGCAGCCGGTTGACGACCGCGGCGGTCTTTTCGGTGCGCTGCGAAAGCGGCTTGAGGTTGACGAACATGAAGCCGCCGCCCGAGCGGCTGCCGCCGGCAAAGCCCACCACGGTATCGACGGCCGGGTCCTTGTGGATGATGTCGACCGCCTGGCGCAGCTTTTCGCTCAGCGCCACGGACGAAATGCTCTGGTCGGCGCGCAGGCCCGCATTCAGCTGGCCGTTGTCCTGTTCAGGGAAGTAGCCCTTGGGAATGGCGGAGAACAAATACACGTTGAGCCCCACCACGGCCAGCAGCACCACCATGACCACGGCCTTGCTTGCAAGCGCCCAGTCCAGGCTGTGGGCATAGGTGCGCAGGCTCCACTGGTACACGCCTTCGGACATGCGCGCCAAGCGCCCCGGCGGCTTGGCGTCGGGCCGCTCGGGCTTGAGCAGCATGGCGCAGAGCATGGGCGTGGTGGTGAGCGATATGACCAGCGAGATCAGCACCGACACCGACAGCGTGACCGCGAACTCGCGGAACAGCCGGCCGATCTGCCCGTCCATGAACAGCAGCGGAATGAACACCGCCACCAGCGAGAGGCTGATCGACAGCACGGTAAAGCCCACCTCGCGCGCACCGCGCAGGGCAGCCTCCACGCGGCCCATGCCGGCTTCGATGTGGCGGCTGGTGTTTTCGAGCACCACGATGGCGTCGTCCACCACGAAACCGGTCGCCACCGTGAGCGCCATCAGGCTCAGGTTGTTGAGGCTGTAGCCCAGCAAGTGCATCACGCCGAAGGTGCCGAGCAGGGACACCACCGTGGCCACCGCCGGAATGATGGTGGCGCGCGCCTTGCGCAAGAAAAGGCCGACCACCAGCACCACCAGCGCAATCGAGATCATGAGGGTGGCCTCGATCTCGCGCAGCGATGCACGAATGGAGTTGGTGCGGTCGGAGGCCACCTGCACCTCGATGTCTTGCGGCAGCTGTGCGCGAAGCTCGGGCAGCAGTTCGCGCAGACCATCCACCGTTTCGATGATGTTGGCGCCGGGCTCCTGCGTGACAAGCACGATCACCGCAGGCTGGCCGTTGAAGAGACCCAGCGTGCGCGTGTTCTCCACGCTGTCGATCACCCGCGCCACGTCGCCCAGGCGCACGGCCGAACCGTTGCGCCAGGCAATGACCATGTCGCGGTATTCCACCGCGTGGCGGCCCGGCGATGGCGTGTAGATCTGCAGCCTGCGGTCGTCGTTCTCGATGGCGCCTTTGGGCCGGTTGGCATTGTTGGCCTGGATGGCGGCCCGCACGTCTTCGCTGCTGATGCCGAAGCGGTTGAGCGAGAAGGGTTCGAGCTCGACCCGCACCGCGGGCAGCGAGCCCCCGCCGATCTCGACCTCGCCCACGCCTTCCACCTGCGAGAGCTTCTGGCTCACGATGTTGGACACGGCCTCGTAGATCTGCCCCGGGGTGCGCGTCTTCGAGGTGAGCGCCAGGATGGCAATGGGCGCGGCCGTCGGGTTGCGCTTGCGGTAGGTGGGGTTGCTGCGCAGCGTGGCCGGCAGGTCGGCCCGCGCCGCATTGATGGCCGCCTGAACCTCGCGTGCGGCACTGTCGATGTTGCGCTTCAGGTCGAACTGCAGGCTGATGCGGGTCGAGCCGTTCGAGCTGGTCGATGTGAGCTCGTTGACGCCCGCAATCACGCCAAGCCGCCTTTCCAGCGGCGTTGCAACGCTCGAAGCCATGGTGCTCGGGCTCGCGCCCGCAAGGCTCGCGGTTACCGAGATGGTCGGAAAGTCGACCTGCGGCAACGGGGACACAGGCAGCACGAAGAACGCCGCAATGCCGGCCAGTGCGATGCCGATGGTCAGCAAGACCGTGGCAATCGGGCGTTCGACGAAAGGCCTGGAGAGGTTCATTCGGCCACAACCTCCGGCTTGCGCCCGAAGCGCCGGCCCATGCGGTCGAAAGCCAGGTACACCACCGGCGTGGTGAAGAGCGTGAGCACCTGGCTCACCACCAGGCCGCCGAAGATGGCCAGGCCCAGCGGCCGGCGCAGCTCGGCGCCCTCGCCCCAGCCGAACATCAGCGGCAGCGCAGCAAAAAGCGCCGCCAGCGTGGTCATCAAGATGGGCCTGAAGCGCAGCAGCGCCGCCTGGTGAATGGCCTCGCGGGGCGATTTGCCCTCGCGCCGCTCGGCGTCGATTGCAAAGTCGATCATCATGATGGCGTTCTTCTTCACGATGCCGATCAACAAGATGATGCCGATGATGCCGATCACGCCCAGGTCGTTGCCCGTAACCATCAAGGCGAGCAACGCGCCCACGCCAGCCGAGGGCAGCGTCGAGAGAATCGTGAGCGGATGGATGTAGCTTTCATACAGCACGCCCAGCACGATGTACACGCACACCACCGCCGCCAGAATGAGCCACAGCTGGTTGGAAAGCGATTTTTCGTAGGCGCCCGCCGCCCCCAGAAAGCTCATGGTCATGCTCGCCGGCATGCCGATTTCTTTTGCCGCCGCGCGAATGGCCGCCACCGACTTGCCGAGCGCCACGTTCTCGGCCGTGTCGAAGCCCACCGTGGCGGCGGGGTACTGCGCCACGTGGGTTACCTGCAGCGGTGCAGACTGCTCGCGCACCGTGGCAATCGACGACAGCGTGGTCGGTGCGCCGCTGCCGGTGCGCAACTGCAGGTTGCCCAAGAGCTGCGGCGAGGCCAGTGCTTCGCGCTGCGCTTCCAGGATCACGCGGTACTGGTTGGTTTCGGTGAAGATGGTCGAGACGATGCGCTGGCCGAACGCGCTGTACAGCGTGTCGTCCACCGAACTGGCCGTGACCGAGAGGCGCGAGGCCGTGTTGCGGTCGATGTCGACATAGGCGGCCAGGCCCTTGGCGCCCGCGTTGGTGGTGGGGTTGCGCACCAGCGGTTCGGAGCGCAGGCGCTCCACCAGCTTTTGCGCCCAGGTATCCACTGTGTTGGTGTCCACCCCTTCGAGCGAGACGCGGAATTCGGTCGGGCCGGTTTCGGCGTCGATGGTCAGGTCTTGCGTGGGCTGCAGGTACAGCGTAACGCCGGCCACGGCGCGCACCCGCTCCCGCAGGCGCTCCATGGTGTCTTCCTGGTTGCCCCGGTCGGCCTTCATGTTGATGAGCATGCTGCCGGTGTTCAGCGCCGTGTTGTTGGCCGCATCCACACCCACCACCGAGCTCACGCTGGCCACTTCCGGGTCGGCCAGGATGGCGTTGGCGGCTTGCTGCTGCAGCTCGGACATGCGCGTGTACGACACGTCTTGCGCGGCTTCGATGCGCGCCTGCAGCTGGCCGGTGTCCTGCGTGGGGAAGAGCCCCTTCGGAATCACCATGTAGAGCAGCACCGTGAGCGCCAGCGTGGCCACCGCCACGACAAGCGTCAGCGGCTGGTGGCGCAGCACCCATTGCAGCCACACGTCGTAGCGGCCGATCACGCGGTCGAAGAAGCGCTGCACGCTCGCGCCGAAGCGCCCGCCCTCCTCGGCCTGCGGCTTGAGCCAGCGCGCCGACATCATCGGCACCAGCGTGAGCGACACCACCGCGGAGATCAGGATGGTGATGGCCAGCGTCACGGCGAACTCGCGGAAGAGCCGGCCCACCACGTCGCCCATGAACAGGAGCGGAATCAGCACCGCAATGAGCGACACCGTGAGCGAGATGATGGTGAAGCCGATTTGCGTTGCGCCCTTGAGCGCGGCCTTGAATGGCGGATCACCCTCTTCGAGGTAGCGCGCGATGTTCTCGATCATCACGATCGCGTCGTCCACCACGAAGCCGGTGGCAATGGTCAACGCCATCAGGCTCAGGTTGTTGAGGCTGTAGCCCAGCAGGTACATCAGCCCGCAGGTGCCGATGAGCGAAATTGGCACCGCAAGGCTGGCAATGACGGTTGCGCGCACGCTGTGCAAAAAGAAGAAGATCACCAGCACCACCATCACCACGGCCAGCCCAAGCTCGAGCTGCACGTGCGAGACCGAGGCGCGGATGCCGGTGGTGCGGTCGCTCAGCACCTCTACCTTCAGCGAGCCCGGCAACGAGGCCTCGAGTTCGGGCAGTTGCTTCCTGATGGCATCGACCGTGCCGATCACGTTGGCGCCGGGCTGGCGCTGCACGTTCAGGATGATGGCCGGGTACAGCACCGGTTCCCGCTCGGCCACGCGCAACGCGGCCCATGCGCCCAGCTGCGTGTTCTCGGCACCGTCGACCACGCGCGCCACGTCGGTCATGCGCACCGGCGCGCCGTTCTTCCAGGCAACGATGAGGTTCTTGTAGTCGTCCGCCGTCACGAGCTGGTCGTTGGCGTTGATGGTGTAGGCCCGCCGCGGTCCGTCGAAGCTGCCCTTGGCGCTATTGGCGTTGGCCGCGGTAATGGCGCTGCGCAGCGTGTCCAGCCCAATGCCTACCGATGCGAGCGCGTTGGTGTCGGCCTGGATGCGCACCGCAGGGCGTTGCCCACCCGAAAGCGACACCAGCCCCACGCCGCTCACCTGGCTGATCTTCTGCGCGAGCCGCGTGTTCACGAGGTTCTGCACCTCGGTGAGCGGCATGGTCTGGGAGCTGACCGCCAGCGTGAGTATGGGTGCGTCGGCCGGGTTCACCTTGGCGTACACGGGCGGCGCGGGCAAGTCGGCCGGCAGCAGCGAGCCGCCGGCATTGATGGCGGCCTGCACCTGCTGCTCGGCCACGTCCAGTGTCTGGTCGAGCGCGAACTGCAGCGTGACGATCGACACCCCCGCCGAGCTCACCGAGCTCATGCGGTTGAGTCCGGCCATCTGGCCGAACTGGCGCTCCAGCGGAGCCGTGACGGTGCGGCTCATGACCTCGGGGCTGGCGCCCGGGTAGAGAGTCTGCACCTGGATGGTGGGGTAGTCGACCTGGGGAAGTGCGGCCAGCGGCAGCAGCCGCAGGCCCACGAAGCCGGCCAGCACAATGGCCACCATCAGCAGCGCGGTGGCCACTGGCCGTTCGATAAAAGGGCGTGAGGGGCTCATCGCGAACGCGCTCGCTTGTTCCGTGTGTTGTTGCCGATGCTCGTCATTGCGGCGGACGCTGGCGCCGCCGCTCTCCACCGCCCTCGCCGCGCTCTCCACGCTCGCCGCGCGGGCCCGATGCCCCGCCGCGAGGCCCCGAGGCCCCGCCGCGCGGGCCGGCCGCGGGGCGGTCGCCCTGCAGCTGCACGACCGCGCCGTCCTTGATGCGGTCGCCGCCTTCGGTCACCACGTTCTCGCCCGCCTTCAGGCCCGAGGCAATGGCCACCACTTCGACATTTGCCTCGCCGCGCTTCACCTGGCGCATGGAAACGGTGCGGTCCTGGTTGATGACATACACGTAGTCGCCATTGGGCCCGGTGCGCACTGCCGTAACCGGCACCACCACCGCGCGCACCTTGCGCAGCAGCATCTGCACGTTGACGAACTGGCTCGGGAACAGCGTGGTCTGCGCGTTGCCGAAGCGGGCCTTGGCCTTGACCGTGCCGGTGGTGGTGTCGACCACGTTGTCGAGCGTGGAAAAGGTGCCCGTGTCGAGCGTTGCCGCGCGGGTGCGGTCGAAGGCGGTAACCGGCAGCGGCTCGCCCTTGGCAAGCTGCGCCTGGATGTCGGGCACGCGGTCTTGCGGCACCGAAAACTGCACGTCGATCGGGTTCATCTGCGTGATGACGGCGATGCCCGTGGTTGCGTTGGCGGTAACGGTATTGCCCGCATCCACCGCCCGCAGGCCGATGCGACCGGCCACGGGCGCGGTAATGCGGGTGTAGTCGAGGTTGAGCTTGGCGGCCGCTTCGGCAGCCAGGTCGGTGGTGACCGTGCCTTCGAGCTGCCGGACCAGCGCGGCCTGGGTGTCCACGTCTTGCCGGGCGATGGAGTCTTGCGTCAGCAAGGTGCGGTAGCGGGCGAGCGTGACGCGCGCAGCCTCCAGTTGCGCCTCGTCGCGCTGGCGCGTGCCGCGGGCCTGCATCAGCGCCTGCTCGTAGGGCCGGGGGTCGATGCGCGCAAGCAGCTGGTTCCTGGCAACGGTCTGCCCTTCGGTAAACAGCACCTCGGTAAGAACACCGCCCACCTGCGCCCTGAGCGTGATGGTTGCCAGCGGCGTGACCGTTCCGAGCGCGTCGATGGTCACCGGCAGCTCGATCTCGCGCGCCACCGCGTTGCCCACCGTGACCGTGGCCCCGCCAAAGCCCGGCCCGCCGGCGGTGCTGCTCTTGCGGTTGATGAGGTACCAGGCGCCGCCTCCCAGCGCCAGCAGCAACAGCAGCGCAATGAGGCTGCCAAGCCACAGCCGGCGGCGCGAAGGCGGCCGGGGCGGTGGAGACGAGGCTGGGTGTACCGGTTGAACAGCAGGCGAATCGCCGGAAGAAGGCTCGGAGTTCGGTGATTCCATGTGTGGTGAGGCAGTGCGCAAGTACGGCCGCTAGTGGAGCGCTGGATCGTAGCGCTCCTGTCTTATGAACCGTAAAGCACCGGTAAAGCTTCTGAAAACACCACGTTTCGCGCCGCTTGGCTGCGTTCCGCGCCGCCGGCCCGCATTTCGTCGCACAGGCGTGGTGCGGGCGGGGGTGCGCCGGCAAAGTCCGCCCATCGAATCATCTTTAACCGGAGAAACACCATGCTGCTGCAGATCATTCTTCACACCCCAAAGTGGGTCTTTGCCGTTTTCGTGCTGCTCCTGTGGCTCGGCTGCAAGCAGCTGCTGGGGGGCAGCGTCAGCCTGGCCAAGGTCACGGTGATGCCCATTGCCATGACCGGCCTCTCGCTGGCGGGCGTGATCTCGGCCTTTGGCGATTCGCCGGGCGCCATGCTCGGCTGGGCCGTGGCAGCGGCGGCGCTGGTGTTGCTGGTGCTTCAGCAGCCCCTGCCTTCCACCACGCGCTACGACCGTGCCGCACGCGAATTTCATGTGGCGGGCAGCGCCGTGCCGCTGGTGCTGATGATGGGTATTTTCTTCACCAAGTACGTCGTGGGCGTGGCCCTGGCCATGCACCCCGAACTGCGCCAGCAGGCCGCCTTCGCGGTGGGGGTTCCCATGCTGTACGGCGCCTTCAGCGGCATTTTTGCGGCGCGGGCCGTGCGGCTTTGGCGCCTGGCCATCCGCACCGGCGCCATGGCCGTGGAAGCCCGCGCGGCCTAAGATCGCCAGCCGATTCATCGACTGCATCAGGACATTCGAACCATTGTTTATCGGAGAACCGTCGTGAACCACACACAAGCCCACCCTTCCGCCCCCGACATCGAAAAGCGCGCCCGCCGCCGCGCCGGCGCCAAGATGGGCTGGTACATCCATGCCTTCGTCTATGTGCTGGTCAACCTTGGGCTGGTGGCGCTCTCCGCCTCACGTGGCCATGGGTGGGCGGTGTATCCGCTCATGGGCTGGGGCCTGGGCCTGCTGAGTCACGGTGCCGTCGTCTGGTTCATTGCGCCGGGAGGCGGTTTTTATGACCGGCTGGTAGAGCGTGAACGGCAAGCCCTGCGCGCCGGAGAGCGCGGATGAGTGTTGGCGCGCTCCCCCGTTTTCGCGCGGAGAACATCCGCAGCATGCTCAGGCATGGGCTGATCACGGTGGCCTTCTGCTGCTTCATAGCGGCGGCGCTGGCCATCACCCAGCACGGGGATTGGGGCGCGCAGATGGTGTATTCGCTGTCGATCGGGCTGATCAGCTGGCTCTTCATCGACGTGGGCCGGCTGCTGATCAGCGGACACCGCGAAATTCTCTGGCCGACCGGCCCCTGGGGCTATCTGCTGGTTGTGGCCGGCGTGCTGGCCGGCTTTTTCGGGGGCAATGCAATTGGCGACGCATGGACCGACCAGCCCTTGCTCAATTTCAGCAGCTTCGAGGAGCGCAGGCTTGCCACCACCATCATCATCACGGTGACGGCCACCATCTGCATGTGCTTCTTTTTCTACAGCCTGGGGCGCAGCAAGTACATGCGCAGCCAGATCGAGCAGGCGCAGCGCAACGCCACCGAGGCGCGGCTCAAGCTGCTCGAAGCACAACTCGAACCGCACATGCTGTTCAACACGCTGGCCAACCTGCGCGTGCTGATCACCATCGATCCGCCCCGCGCAGTGGCCATGCTCGACCGCCTGAACAACTATCTGCGCATGACGCTCAGCGGCTCGCGCGCACTCTCGCATCCGCTGTCTGCCGAGTTCGAACGGCTTGCCGACTACCTCGAGCTGATGTCCGTTCGCATGGGCGAGCGCCTGCACTACACGCTAGACCTGCCCGCCGACCTGCGCGGCACACCGGTGCCGCCGTTGCTGTTGCAGCCGCTGGTTGAAAACAGCATTCGCCATGGGCTGGAGCCCAAGGTCGAGGGCGGCAAGATAGCAGTGCGCGCAAGGCAGGACGCAGGCCGGCTGGTCATTGAAGTGAGCGACACCGGCGTCGGCGTCGATGCAACCCTGCCCGCGCAATCCGGAGGCAGCGGCTTCGGGCTCGAACAGGTTCGCGAACGGCTTGCCACCGTGTATGGCGACCAGGGCCGCATGAGCCTGGCCGCCGTGCCCTCGGGCGGCACCTGCGCCACACTCAGCTTTCCGATGCCACCACACGCATGAACCCGACCGCACTCATCGCCGAAGACGAGCCCCTGCTCGCTCAGGCCCTCAAGGCCGAACTGGCCGCGGCATGGCCCGAACTGCAGGTGCTTGCCATTGCAGGAGACGGCCGCAGCGCCGTGCGCGAGGCGCTGCGGCTGCTGCCACAAGTGCTGTTCTTCGACATCCGCATGCCCGGCCTCGACGGCCTGGGTGCCGCGGCCGAGCTGGCCGACCGCTGGCCCACCGACGAAGCGCCCATGCCGCAGCTGGTCTTTGTGACCGCCTATGACGAATACGCCGCCCGCGCCTTCGAGACGCAGGCAATCGACTACGTGCTCAAGCCCGTGCAACCCGAGCGCCTGCGCAAGACCGCGATGCGGCTCCAGCAGGCGTTGGCCTCTCAGCCGCAGCATGCAAAGCCGGCCGCGGCAGACGAGGCACTGGAGAGAACCCTTGCGCAATGGCGCCAGCTGCTGGATGCGGCCGGCGCAGGCGCGGGCGCCGCAAATGGCGGATCGGCAGCGCAGGCCGCTACCGCGCCGCTGAAGATGATTGCCGCCAGTGAAGCCGGCGGCGCCACCGTGCGCATGGTTACCATCGATCAGGTGCTGTACTTCGAGGCGGCCGACAAATACATCCGCGTGCTGACCGCCACGCACGAATACCTGATTCGCACGCCGCTCAAGCAACTGCTGACGCAGCTAGACCCCGAGATCTTCTGGCAGGTGCACCGGGCCGTGGTGGTGCGCAGCGAGGCCATCGAGGCGGTGCACCGCGACGAGGCCGGCAAGCTGCACCTCGACCTGAAGGGCCGGCCCGAGAAAATTCCGGTCAGCCGCCTTTACGGCCATCTCTTTCGCGCCATGTGAAATCGATAGTCAAGCACGCATAAAAAAAGCCGGCCCCTTCAGGAGCCGGCTTTTTTTGAGTTTTGCGAATCGCGCCTTGAGAGCGCTACCGCTTAGCGCCAGTGGCGATGGCCGTGGCCATAGCCGCGGTAGTAGCCACGCGGTGCGTAATACGCCGGGGGTGCGTAGTACACCGGGGCCGGGCGGTAATAGACCGGCGGCGGCGGACGGTAGTACACCGGGGGCGGCGGTGCGTAATACACCGGTGCCGGGGCGGCGTAGACCGGGGCCGGGTAGTAGGCCGGAGCGCCAACGCCCACGGACACGCCTGGCAGACCCACGCCCACCGACCAGCTCACGTCACCGCGGGCACTGGCCGAAGTGGCCGCAAACAAGGCGCCGGCTGCCACGACACCCGCGGCGGCCCATTTGAAGAAGGTTGAACGTGTGAGGCTCATGATGTTTGAACTCCTGGTTGGGGCGTTTCCGCCCATGTAGGTATTGAACGCGCCAAATGCAAAGCGGTTGCCCGCCCTAATGTGAAGAACGTTGCCAAACGTAACCGGCAGGGGGTGCCCTCTAGAATGCCGCAATGACCTCCCCGACCGATAAAGACAGCGCGAAAACGGCCGCTGCACCGAGTAATTTCTTGCGCCACGTGATCGAAACCGACCTTGCGCAGGGTGCGTATTCTGGCCGCAAGTGGGGTGGCTCGCCCGGCGACGCCGCCCATCATGCCCAGGGCATGGCCGATCCGGCCAAGGTTCGCATGCGTTTTCCGCCCGAGCCCAACGGTTACCTTCACATCGGCCACGCCAAGAGCATCTGGCTCAACTTCGAGCTGGCCAAGGAATACGGCGGCGTGTGCCACCTGCGCTTCGACGACACCAACCCCGAGAAGGAAGAGCAGGAATACGTCGATTCCATCCGCGATGCGGTGAAGTGGCTCGGCTACGAAACCTACCTGGCAGACCGCCCCAGCGCCCCGGGCACCCTGCAGCCGCACGAGTATTTTGCAAGCGACTACTTCGACTTCATGTACCGCGCCGCCGAATACCTGATTGGTGCCGGCCTGGCCTATGTGGACGAACAAAGCGCCGAAGAAATCCGCGCCAACCGCGGCGACTTCAACACGCCCGGCACCGACAGCCCCTTCCGCAACCGCAGCGTTGAAGAAAACCTTGCCCGCTTCCGCGCCATGCGAGACGGCCAGTTGCCCGACGGCGCCGCAATCCTGCGCGCCAGGATCGACATGGCAAGCCCCAACATCAACATGCGCGACCCCGCGCTGTATCGCATACGGCGCGCAACGCACCACAACACCGGCGACAAGTGGTGCATCTACCCGATGTATACCTTTGCGCACCCTATCGAAGACGCACTGGAGCAGATCACCCACTCCATCTGCACGCTGGAGTTCGAAGACCAGCGCCCCTTCTACGACTGGCTGCTCGACCGCCTTGCCGAAGGCGGCCTTATCGCCAGCCCGCATCCGCGCCAGTATGAATTTGCGCGCCTCAACGTCACCCACGTGCTCACCAGCAAGCGCAAGCTGCGCCAGCTGGTCGAAGAAAAGCACGTCGACGGCTGGGACGACCCGCGCATGCCCACGCT
The DNA here is from genome assembly GCF_031456585.1 of Variovorax sp. 3319. Lineage (NCBI taxonomy): Bacteria > Pseudomonadati > Pseudomonadota > Betaproteobacteria > Burkholderiales > Comamonadaceae > Variovorax > Variovorax sp. 3319. The sequence goes on along the minus strand of NZ_JAVDUZ010000009.1, from coordinate 227,489 downwards.
GGCGGGCCTGCGCCGCCGCGGCTACACGCCCGAGGCGCTGCGCCTGTTCTGCGAACGCAGCGGCACCACCAAGTCCGGCGGCTGGATTGACTACGCCAGCCTGGAAGCCGCGCTGCGCGACACCCTCGACCCCATCGCCCCGCGCGCCATGGCCGTGCTCGACCCTGTGAAGCTGGTCATTACCAACTGGGGCGAACTCATGGGCGGCGACGACTTTCTGGACGACTGCTCCGCCCCCGTGCACCCGCACCACCCCGAAATGGGCAAGCGCGAGTTCAAGCTGGGCCGCGAGGTGTGGATCGAGCGCACCGACTACGAGGAAGTGCAGCCCAAGGGCTTCTTCCGCCTGTTCCCGGGCAACAAGGTGCGCCTCAAATACGGCCACGTCATCGAATGCACCGGCGGCACCAAGGACGCGAGCGGCAAGCTCGTTGAAGTGCAGGCCACCCTCGTGCCCGACACCAAGAGCGGTACGCCCGGTGCGGACGCCATCAAGGTGAAGGGCAACATCACCTGGGTGGCTGCCGCCGATGCGGTGCAGGCCGAGGTGCGCCTGTACGAGCGGCTCTTTGCTGCGGCCAACCCGGGCAGCGGCGAGCTGTTGGACGAGCTGAACAAGGCCAGCCTCGAAGCTTGCACGGCTTACGTGGAGCCTTCGTTGGCCAAGGCCGAGCCCGGCGTGGGCATCCAGTTCGAGCGGCATGGCTACTTTGTGCGCGATGCCAAGGCGGGCGCCGAAGGCAAGCCGGTGTTCAATCGCGCCGCAGGCATGCGGGACAGCTGGGGCAAGTAATTCCGTCTCGCCTCATCCGCTTCAACAAGCCCTACGGCGTGCTCAGCCAGTTCACGCCCGAGGGCCGCTGGCGCGGGCTGAAAGACTTCATCGATATTCCCGGCGTCTACGTCGCCGGGCGCCTCGATGCAGACAGCGAAGGCCTGCTGCTTCTCACCGATGACGGCCAGCTCCAGGCGCGCATTGCCGATCCGCGCTTCAAGATGGAGAAGACCTATTGGGTGCAGGTAGAAGGCGTGCCCACTGAAGAAGCGCTCACTGCATTGCGTGAAGGCGTGCAGCTCAACGACGGCCTCACGCGACCGGCCCGTGCGCGTCTGCTCGACCAGCCGCCCGACGTGTGGGCGCGGCAACCGCCCATCAGGGAGCGCAAGAGCATTCCCACCGCGTGGCTGGAACTGGCAATCAGCGAAGGCCGCAATCGCCAGGTGCGGCGCATGACGGCCGCTGTGGGGCTGCCCACCCTGCGCCTGATTCGCGCTGCCATCGGGCCGCATTCGCTCGACGGATTGGCGCCCGGCACCTGGCTGGGTTAGCGCGGCGGCACACATTTAATCCATTCGATTCCGTATGCACAGCAACCGACTCCACTTCTCCGAACCCGTCTTGCCCGCTTTGAATCGCCGCCACGCATTGCTCGGCACGCTGGGCCTGCTGGCACTGCCTGCCACGCACGCCACAGCTGCGCCGCCTGCAAAGCCCAAGCAAAAGCGCCCTGATGTGTGGCCGCATGCGTCCCAGGTCCCGGGCGGCGTCGCGCGCCTGTCGCTTGGCCCGAATGCCAAACGGCCGACCGCCTTTTCAGGCGACGTGCCGCTGCTTGTGCTGGGCGACGCCATCGAATGGACGGCGCTCGTGGGCATTCCGCTTGCCGCCACGCCGGGCGACGCAAGCATTGTTGTGCGCCCCGAAAGCGGCGCTGAAAAGCAGGTTGCCTACACCGTGGAGGCCAAGCAGTACCGCGAGCAGCGCCTGACAGTGCCGCCGCGCACCGTCGACCTCTCGCCCGAAGACGAGGCGCGCTACGAGCGCGAACGCGCCCACCTTGCCACAGTGATGGCCACTCTCACAGACCTGCGGCCCGACGCCTCGCTGCAGATGCGCGTTCCCGTGCCGGGCCGCCGCTCCAGCTCGTTCGGCCTGCGCCGCGTGTTCAACGGCCAGTCGCGCAATCCGCACAGCGGCATGGACATCGCAGCCGGCACCGGCACGCCCGTGCTGGCACCGCTGCCGGGGCGAGTGATCGATACCGGCGACTACTTCTTCAACGGCGGCACCGTGTGGCTCGACCACGGCGGCGGCCTGCTGACGATGTATTGCCACCTGAGCCGAGTCGACGTGAAGGTGGGCGATGTGTTGAAGACCGGCGAGCAGCTAGCTGCTGTGGGCGCCACCGGACGCGTGACGGGGCCGCATCTGCATTGGTCTGTGATGTTGAACCGGACGATGGTGGATCCGGCGCTGTTCATTGCGGCTTGAGACGACGCGACGGCGGTGACGAGTCCTCAAATGGGCTTCGTCAAATAAACCGCCTCGCGCCCCACGATCACGCGCTGTGCGGGCATGAAGATCGTGCACTCATCGCAAGGCGCGCGAATCTCATCCGGGCCGTTGGTCGCAATCAACTCGCCCTTGGCAAAAGTCTCGAAGCCGATCAATGGCCGCACGAACGCAAACTCTTCGGACTTGATGATGTGCGTCTGCAGCAGCTCGAAGCGGCGTTGCGGCCCGGGCGCGGGCACGGCCGGGTCTTTCTCGATGAGGCCGAAGTGCGCCAGAAAGTCGAGCGAGATGGCGGTGGCCAGCTCTGAGGCGGAGTGCAGAAAGTGCTGGCCGCATTCGGCTACCAGCGCAACGCCCTTGCCTTCGGGCAGTCCATGGCGGCCATGCTGGATCAGCGGCGTGCCCGAGCCCAGGCCGTCGGGCATGACCAGGTGCACCGAAGGGCGGCCGATGGCCAGTGCCGCTTCGGCGTTGCGGTCATAGGCGGGGTAGACCCAGAACGGGACTACCGGCTGGCTGGTGGAGTGAATGTCCAGAATGTGGTCGGCCGCGCTCACCACCGGGCGCAGTACGCGGGCGCGGCGCAGTTCGGGGCTGTCTTCGGTGCCGTCGAGCCATTCGGGCGACCAGATGCGGTTGAGGTTGTGCACCAGTTGCCGGCTGTCGAAGGGCAGCGCCTCGTTGAACGATTCGTACGCTTCCACGTTGGCAAAGCTCACGGTGAGTGTGCCGATCTTCGGGCGCACATTGGTGTCGAGCAGATGCGTGGCGGCAGTCATGCCGCAGATTTCGTTGCCGTGCGTGAGCGCATTGATCAGCACGTGCGGCCCGGGCTTGCCCGATTCGAAGCGGTGCACGTAATCGATGCCGATGTTGCCCTTGCGGTACGCGGAGATGTCGCGGGGGAGGACTTCGAGGGCGGGAGGCGTTTGGGTCATTGGCTGTGTGAATATTCAAGCGGAGGGGTCGGGCGAGTTTGCTACAGGCCGCGCTTTTTTGCTCCTGTGCTAGCCCAGCTACATCGGGCGAACAAGTGCGTACCGGGTTGCTTTGCCCTGCCCTGTTCTTTCGAGCAAGCCCGATGCCACCATTTCGGTCAGCTCCCGATAGGCAGTGGCGCGCGACACACCTGCGATAGCCACATATTTCTCCGTGCTCATGCCACCAAGAAATCCGTCGGGCCCGGCGTCATAGAGCTTGTTCAACACCTTGCGCTGGCTCGGCGTGAGTTGCGGATGCGCAGCATCCAGAAGTGCCCAGAAGCCAGCCTTGGCGCCCGCGGCCTGTATCTGGGCCAGCGTTGAGAGGCACGCCTTTTCAACACAGCCGACAAACCAGCGCACCCACGGAGTGACATCCATGCTCTCTTGAGCACTGGCGGCCTGCAATTGGTTGTAGTAACCCGCGCGGTCGAGCCATAGCTGCTGAGACATGCTGAAGAGACGCTGGTTGCTGCGCAGATCCTGCGCCAGCGCCAAGTCGCTCAGAGCGCGGCCGATCCGGCCATTACCGTCTTCGAATGGGTGAATGGTTTCGAACCAAAGATGCGCGATGGCGCTGCGCACGATGCCGTCCATTTCTGCCCGCTCCCGGCCGTCCTCGAACCATTCGAGCAACGCCTTCATCTGAGCCGGCACATCGCGTGAAGGAGGCGCTTCATAGTGCACCGTGTCCGGCTTGCCGATGCGGGGAGTGACGATCTGCATGGGGTCTTCGTGGACACGGTAGCCACCCGTCACGATGCGTGTGATGCCGCTTCGTCCGTTTGGAAAAAGCGCCGCGTGCCAATCGAGAAGCCGCCCTTCTGAAAGTGGCTCATCCCAACGCGCAACGGCTGCTTCAACAATGTCGAGCGTGGCTTCCGTGCGCGCATCTCTTGGCACGCGGTCGGCCGGCGCAAGGCCAAGCCGCCGCGCCGCCGAGGCACGCACCGAATTGACTTGAAGTATTTCGCCTTCGATCTGGGCGGTAGAAATGGCTTCTTGCGTCCATTCGCCGAGTTGGAGCTCGCTCAGGTCGACGAGTTGAAGGTTGCCCGCCACGCCCAGCATGCGCCCCTGGGCCAGGCGCGCGGCCGACAGCGCAGGCTGCAGGGCTCGCGCATCGACGTTGAAGTGCGGCCATTTTTGGGCTTGCCAGATCCACATGAATCGCATTCTAGGCAAATACGCTTCATATTTGAAGCGTATTCAACGAAAATGCGCTTCAGCCCGCTCCGCTTACCAATTCACCTCACGCTCCGGCGTAGCCGAAATGTGGTGGATCGACAGGTCGGCGCCGTCGTATTCCTCTTCCTGCGTGAGCCGCAGCCCCATTGCAGCCTTGAGCGTTCCATAAACCGCCGCCCCCGCAAGCGCAGCCCACGCTACACCCATCGCGGTGCCGATGAGCTGCGCCCACACGTTCACCCCGCCAATACCGCCCAGCGCCTGCGTGCCGAAGATGCCGGCCGCAATGCCGCCCCAGGTGCCGCACAGGCCGTGCAGCGGCCACACGCCGAGCACGTCGTCGATCTTCCACTTGTTCTGCGTGAGCGTGAACATCGAAACGAAGATGGCGCCGGCCACGCCGCCCACCACCAGCGCGCCCAGCGGGTGCATCAGGTCGGAACCCGCGCACACGGCCACCAGCCCGGCGAGCGGGCCGTTGTACACAAAGCCGGGGTCGTTCTTGCCCATGGCCAGCGCCACCAGCGTGCCGCCCACCATGGCCATGAGCGAGTTGACGGCGACAAGGCCGGAGATCTTGTCGATGGTCTGGGCGCTCATCACGTTGAAGCCGAACCAGCCCGCGCACAGGATCCACGCGCCCAGCGCCAGAAACGGAATGTTCGACGGCGGATGCGCGCTCAGCGAGCCGTCGCCGCGGTAGCGGTTGCGGCGCGCACCCAGCAGCAGCACGGCAGGCAGCGCCAGCCAGCCGCCTACCGCGTGCACCACCACCGACCCGGCAAAGTCGTGAAACTCATGTCCGGTGACCGAGGCGATCCAGCCCTGGATGCCGAAGGCCTTGTTCCATGCAATGCCCTCGTACAGCGGATAGACAAAGCCGACGATGGCAGCGGTGGCAATGAGCTGGGGCCAGAACTTGGCGCGCTCGGCAATGCCGCCCGAAATGATGGCCGGAATGGCCGCTGCAAAGGTCAGCAAAAAGAAGAACTTCACCAGCTCGTAGCCGCTCTTGGCCGCAAGCTCGGTTGCACCCACGAAGAAGTGGGTGCCATAGGCCACGCCATAGCCCACAAGAAAGTACACGATGGTCGAGACCGAAAAGTCGACCAGGATCTTGACCAGCGCATTGACCTGGTTCTTCTTGCGCACGGTGCCCAGTTCGAGAAAGGCAAAACCGGCATGCATGGCAAATACCATGATGGCGCCGAGAAGGATGAACAGCGCGTCTGCGCCCTGTTTGAGTGCGTCCATTGGAGCTTCTTGCAGTTTTTGGTTTGAATTGGTGCATTGCACCCGAATCGCCCGGGGCAGCGCCGCAAGGAAGCAAAAATGGTGCCTAAAGGCTCTTTGATGGTGCGCAATGGGCTGCGATGAGCCGTCTCAGTGCAAAGACCGCACCGGAACAGGACGCGCAGAAGACCCGGCGCGCAGTGCATCGCGGTAGCGGCGGCTGCACGGCACGGTGCTGCCATCGTGCATGTGCAGCCGGGCATCGCCGCCGTCCAGCGGCTCTATCTCCTTGATTCGCCCCAGGTTGACCGCATGGCTGCGGTGCACGCGCACAAAGCTGGCCGGATCAAGCTGGGTCAAGAACTCGGTGAGCGTGGCGCGCAGCAGGTAGTCGTGGCCGTTGACGTGCAGGCCGACGTAGTTGCCTTCGGCTTGCAGCCACTCGATGTCGCTGGCGGCAATCAGGAATTCGCGCCGCAGCTTGCGCACCAGAAAGCGCTCGGGCCGGGCGGGCGGTTCTGTTCGAAGGGCATCGGCTTCGGCGGGCGCCGACGCCTCGGGCGCGTCGAGCACACGCGCCTCGCCCTGCAGCCGCAGCATGAAGACGCCGTAGACCCAGATGCCGAACACCATCGACAGGTAGGCGCGCACGTCCTTCAGGTATTCGTAGCCCCACCGCCCCGTCCAGCCTGCGAAGTCGTAGCGCTCGCCCATTGCCGAATAGACCATGGCGCGCAGCGCGAACATCGCGGCCACGTGCACCAGGCTGAAGACAACGCTGGCGGCCAGGTGCCACGCCACAAAGCGCAGCAAATGGGTGCGCACCAGCGGCGACAGCCGGCGCTGCACGGCAACCACGGCCGGCACCAGCGCCAGCAGCACAAGGTGGCTGGACACTTCCCAAGTCACGATTTCCCAGGGTGCGCGAGGCACTGCGCGGTCGCGCGCATCGACCAGTGCCACCGTGGTGTTGAACACCGCCTGCAGTGCCATGAAGACGAGCCAGAAGCCCACTTCCACCCAGCGGCGGATGGGCTCATAGCGCTCGTACAGGTTCTTTCGGGAATCTCCCATGCCCGGGATTCTCGCGATCCGCACGCCACAAGGGGCGCTTTTCGTCCCTGGCGGCCACCGCTCGTCACAAAGAGGAGGCGATCCGTCCCTTATGCAACCCGCAAGCGGCGCCCGGACAAGACCATCGCGGCTTCTCTCCTGCATTGTTCGAGGAATTCCGATGGCTCCATCCTCCGCCCCGCCCGATCGACGGCACGACATCGATGCGCTGCGCGCCTTGGCCTTTTTGCTGGTCATCCTGTATCACGTGGCGATGTACTACGTGGCGGACTGGCCCTGGCACCTGAAGAGCCCGCACGCGGCCGAATGGCTGCAGTGGCCGATGCGCGTGCTCAACCTCTGGCGCATGGACCTGGTGTTTCTCATCTCGGGCGTGTCGCTGGGTTTCCTGAGCCGCAGCCAAGGCACCTGGCGTTTGCTGCGCAGCCGCGGCGCCCGGCTGGTGCTGCCGCTGGTGTTCGGCATGGCGGTGGTCGTGCCTTACCAGGCCTATGCCGAGGGCGTGGCCAACGGGCTTGTGGCGCCGGGCTTCGGCGCATTCCTGCTGCGCTATCTGTCGATGAGCGCCCCATGGCCGAAGCAGGCTTTCGCCGGCGCGGAATTCGGCATTACCTGGAACCACCTCTGGTATCTGCCGTACCTGTTTTCCTACACGGCGCTCATCGCGCTCACGCTGCCGCTTTGGCGCTCGCGTGCGGGCCAGTGGATGCGCCGCGGCTTCAACGGGCTGCGCGGCTGGAAGCTGCTGTTTCTGCCGGCGATTCCATTGCTGGTGTGGACGATGCTGCTGGCCCGCCACTTTCCGCCGACGCACAACCTGGTTCGCGACTTTTACCTGCACAGCGTCTTCTTCACGGTGTTTCTGTACGGCTACTGGATGGGCGCGGACACCGGGGTGTGGCGCGAGCTGGCGCGTATGCGGCGCGTATCGCTCGCGCTGGCTGCAGCGGCAATCGGCGCTTTCATCATGCTGCGCATCGGCATGAAGGGGCCGCCCTCGGGCGTGGTGATGGACACGCTGCGCATGCTGTACCTGTGGCTGGCGGTTGCCACCATCCTCGGGCACGGGCACCGCCACCTGAACAGGCCCTGGCCTTGGCTGAGTTGGGCCAACGAGTCTGTGTACCCGTGGTACGTGCTGCACCAGACACTGATCATCGCGGGCGTTGCGCTGCTGGCACCTCTTGCGCTGGGGCCTGTGCTGGAACCGATGCTGCTGGTTGCGCTGACCATCGCCGGCTGCTGGGTGCTCACCGACGGGGTGATTCGCCGCCTGGGCTGGGTGCGGCCGCTGTTCGGGTTGAAGCCACGGGGCACCCGCAGAAAGGCAAAAATCACTTTGCCGGCGCAGCCTCTTCCACCGGAACAAGAATGGCGCTCCCCGTCGCCACGAGCTTGAGGCTGTCGCCTTCGCCTTGCGCGTAGAGATCGGCGGTGGCAAACACCTGCTTGCGCCCGGCCTTGACCACTTTGCCGCGCGCAATGAAGGCCCGGCCCAGCGCGGGCGAGAGGCAGTTCACCGAAAAGTGCGAAGCCAGCACCCTGCCCGCCACCGTGGCGGCTGCAAAGCCGCAAGCCGTGTCGAGCATGGCGCCGATGAGCCCCGCGTGCAAGAACCCGGCGTACTGGCCCATGTCTTCCTCGCGCCATTCCATGCGCAACTCGGCTTCGCCGCCAGCGGCGCGGGTTACTTCGAAGCCGGCCCAGCGATTGAAGGCTGCGGTCTTGTTGATGGCCTGGATGGTGTCGAGCATGGCGGTCTTTCAGAAAAGAAAGGGGTGAAGCGTCGAAGGCGGAGAAATCGCAAAAAAAGGCGGAAGTGGCCACTCTAAGAAGCGGTTCCGCGCCGCACCGTCGCCCCGGCGACCCGAAGCGCTGGAGCAGTTGCCTTGGCGACAGCAACTTTTTTTGACCGGCCTTAACCCCGGTCTGCGAGCCCCGCCGTATGAGTCGAGGAACGATCCACTACCGAGGCTCCGATGAAAGCAAACTCTTTTTCCTCCCTCTTCTTGCGTGCCGACTTGCGCGCCACCGTTGTAGCTGCGGCCTGCCTGGTGCTTGGCACCGGCGCATTTGCGCAGGGCGTGGCACCTGCCGGCGGTGCGGACGCGTCGCGCATCACGCAAGTCAAGGTCTACCCCGGCAGCGCCACGGTGGAGCGGGTGGCGCGAGTCGCTGCCGGTAGCCGGTCGGTCACCTTCGCCTGCCTGCCGGCCGGGCTCGACGTGCAGAGCCTGCAGGTGTCGGCCGGTGCTTCGGTGCGCCTGGGCGAGACCTCGGTGCTCAGCGAGGCGCGCGAACTCTCGGCGCGCTGCGCGACCAGTGCGCTCGACGGCCGCATTCGCGACCTGGAGGACCAGAAGGCTGCGCTGCAGGCCGAGAGCGATGCGCTGGGCCTTGTCACCGGCTATCTCAAGGGCCTTTCGGGCAGCGGCGAACCGGCGCAAGGCGCCCGTGCCCCCATGGATGCGCGCAACCTTGCCGCAATGACCGAGGCCATGCGCCGCAGCGGGCAAGAGTCGCTGCTGAAGCAGCACCAGATCCAGCGCAAGCAGACCGACATCGACCGGCAGCTCAACCCGTTGCTTGCCGAACGCAAGCGCTCGCAGGGCGATGGCGGGCAAGTGGTGGCTGTCACCGTTACGCTGGCTGCCAGTGCCGATACGGACGTGAAGCTCAGCTACCAGGTCAACGGCCCGGGCTGGACGCCCACCTACCGCGCGCTGCTCGACACCACCACCCGCAAGGTGCGCATCGAGCGGCAAGCTCTGGTGGCCCAGGCCACGGGCGAAGACTGGCGCGGCGTGAAGCTGGTGCTTTCCACCGGCCAGCCGCGCCGCGAAACCACCGGCCGCACGCCAGGCGCGTGGCGCATCGGCATCGAGCCGCCGCAGCGTGCGCCCGCAAGCCCGGCCGTTGCCATGATGGCAGCGCCGGCACCCGCCGCATCGCTCGACCGCAAGCGCGCCATGGCCGAAGCTGCGGAGCCGCTTTTCGACGTGGCCGTGTTCGACAACAGCTTTGCCACCGAATTCGCGGTACCCCAGAGCATCGACGTGCCCTCCAATGGCCAACGCGTAACGCTGGCGCTGGGCCAGCACGAAGACACGGCAAAGCTTGCCGCGCGCACCAGCCCGCGCGTGGACCCGAGTGCCTTCCTGGTCGCAGAACTCCCGCAACCCGCAGGTGTGTGGCCGGCCGGCCCGCTGCAGCTTTATCGCGATGGCAACTTTGTGGGCAGCGGCCGCTGGAACGCGCCCAGCGACGCGAAGCTCACGCTCTCCTTCGGCCGCGATGAACTGGTGCGGGTGCAAGCCGAGCCCGAGCAAGACAGCCAGGGCACGGGTGGCTTTGTCGGTTCGCGCGCCGAGCGCAAGGTGCAGCGCGCCTATGTGGTCGAAAACCGCCACCGCACGCCCATTGCGGTGCAGGTGCTCGAGGCGGCGCCGGTTTCCGTCGACGAGCAGGTGCGCGTGGCGGCGCAGTTCTCGCCGCAGCCGGGCGAGCTGGCCTGGAACAAGCAGCCCGGCCTCGCGATGTGGAGCTTCGACCTGGAGGCCGGCAAGACCGCTCGCGTGGCGGCCGACTACACCATCAGCTACCCGAAGGACGCGCGCCTGCAGATGCGCTGATCGCGACCCTGCTCAGCGCGGCTCGGGCGCCTGGCCTTCCGGAGGCTCGGCGCCCGGCTTGCGCTTTTTGCCGCGTGCCGCTTTCTTGGCCGCACGTTCCGCATCGATGCGCTGGCCCTCGGCCAGCCATTGCAAGAATTCTTCGGGCGTCTCGAGCGTGATGCGCCCCAGGTTGCCGGCCCGGAACTCGTGCATGACGATCTCGGCGGCCTTTTGCAGGTTGACGCGGCCCTTGCCCAGCAACGCGCCGCGCTTGCGGCCGATGGCGTCGAGCACCTCTTCGTCCTTCATGGCGGCAATGGCGGCGGCGTCGTGCTCGGCCAGCTTGAAGCGCGCGGTAATGCCCTCGGCATAGTTCGCCTTCAGGTAATTGAGCAGTTCCAGCGCCACTTCTTCCTCGTCGAACGCATTGCGCCCCACGGCGCCGCTGGCGGCCAGGTTGTAGCCGCTCTTGGGCACCACGATGCGCGGCCACAGCATGCCGGGCGTGTCCCACAGGTAGAAATCGTCCGCCAGTGTGATGCGCTGCTCCAGCTTGGTAATGCCGGCCTCGTCGCCGGTCTTGGCCTTGCGGCTGCCGGTCAGCGTGTTGATGAGGGTCGACTTGCCCACGTTGGGAATGCCGCAGATCAGCACGCGCATTGGCTTGGCCATGCCGCCGCGGTTGGGCGAAAGCTCGTGGCACGCACGCACGATGGCCTGCGCGGGCGTGGTCTGGCTTGCATCGAGCGCAATGGCGCGCGTGTCCGCGAGCGCGTTGTAGTGCGCAAGCCAGAGGGCGGTGCGCGCGGGGTCGGCCAGGTCTTGCTTGTTGAGCACCTTCAGCGAAGGCCGGCCGGCGGTGAGCTCGGCCAGCATCGGGTTGGCGCTGGAGCCCGGCAGCCGCGCGTCGAGCAACTCGATGACCACGTCGATGTCCTTCACCCGCTCGGTGATGGCCTTCTGGGTCGTGTACATGTGCCCGGGGAACCACTGGATCGCCATCGATGGATGCTCTTTCTTTCGCTCTGACTGGAAGGGGCGGCCTGGGGCCGGGTGCGCATTGTGGCCGGGAATGTGCGCCAGATCACGGCGCTACGCTTTCGATAGCTGCGTGTGCCCATTTTGCCTGCGCCGCGCCGCATCGCGCCCCTAGAATCCGCGCGCTGCACTTGCAGCCGCTTTCAAATAATCATTCGAGGGAAATCCATGTTCAAGCGCCTTGCCGCTGCCGCACTGCTGGCAGCCACCGTCGGTTCCGCAACCGTCGCCCATGCCCAGCGTCCCTCACCGCCGCAAGGCCCGCTGCTCAGCGGCTACCTGTGCTGCAACATGCGCACCTACGGCAACTCGATCAGCGACATCAACTACGACGAGCAAGGCACGAGCATCGTGGCCGTGGGCACGCCCGCCCGCATCACGGCCTACGACTTCCGCTGGTTCAACCTCGACCTGGCGGGCAAGCCCCAGCGCATCAAGAACGACTACAGCCGCAACATCACGCTGATCGACTTTGCCAAGCGCTATGTGGTGACCGAAGACCCGAAGCAGAAGATGGCCGGTTTTCCGCCCGCCATCCGCGATGCCATTCTTGCCGTGAAGGTCATGCCCGGCATGACGCGCGAGCAGGTGTTGATGGCCGTCGGCTATCCGGTGGCCGGCGAAAACCCCAGCCTCGATGCGCCCACTTGGCGCTACTGGCGCGACAGCTGGTCGGAGTACCAGGTCAACTTCGACGAGAAGGGGCTGGTCAAGTCTGTGTTGGGCGACCCGGTGGCGCTCAGCCGCGTGCTGGCACCAACACCTTAGTTCGCGTTGGAGCGCGCGTCGGCGAGACACGTGCAATCCACTAGATGTTTTGCATCGCGGGGGGCTGTTCCGCCCCTATCATTTGACTGAACGCGGCGCAACGGCGCGTCGGTCGAATTGAAACTTTTGATGGAGTTACCGCGATGAAACCCGTCTCCGAACTGCTCAAGCGCCACGACTCCGCGGCTTGGCGCACCTCGCCGGACACCACCGTGTTCGACGCGCTGGCAACGCTGGCGCATTTTGAAGTGGGCGCGCTCATGGTGATGGACGGCGAAAAGCTGGTGGGCTTTCTCTCCGAACGCGACTACACCCGCAAGGTGGCGCTGCAGGGCAAGAACTCGAAGGAGATGAAGGTCTCCGAGATCATGACCCCCGACGTGATGACCGTTACCCCGCAAACCCGCACGCGCGCCTGCATGGCGCTCATGAGCCAGCGCAAGTTTCGCCACCTGCCGGTGGTCGATGGCGAGAAGGTGGTGGGAATGATCTCCATCCAAGACCTGATGGACGACATCATTGCCGACCACGAAGTGACCATCGCGCAGCTTACGACCTATATCCAGAGTTGATCCCATGCCTGCCCCAAGGTGGGGAACACGCCTACGCGCACCAGGGCCGTTTAGGGCGCACAGTAGGGGTTCGTTCATCCATCAGCAGGAACATGGCATGCAGATTCAGGTCAACACGAGCAACGGTGTCAACAACAAGGACGCGCTGGAGCGCTGGGCCGATACGGAGATCAAGCAGCAGCTGAACCGTTTTGTCGAAGATGTGACGCGCGTCGAAGTGCATCTGAGCGACGAGAACCACGACAAGGCCGGTGCCGGCAACAAGTGCTGCGTGATGGAAGCACGCCTTGCGCACCACCAGCCGCTGGCCGTAACGCAATATGCCAACACCCTGGACGAGGCCTTCAGGGGTGCGGCCGAAAAGCTCAAGCGCCTGCTCGACAACACGCTGGGCCGCCTGAACAACCACCGCGACCGCGACTCGATCCGCAAGGACGCGGGCTTTATCGCGGAATAGCCCCGCTGGCGCGGCTGCTACATTTGCACGCAGGTGCGCACGCAGGTGCATTGGCGCCGGGCGTATCCAGCCCAAGCGCCATCAGCGCGTCACGCGTCAGCCCTTGCTCGCGTTGGCCAGGGCCTTGCCCACTTCGTTGGTGCCCTGTGCCGAACCGCTCTGGGGCACGACTTCGCCCTCGCGCGAGGTCACCTCGGCGAGCCGCGCCGCAAGTTGCTCTGGCGTGTCTGCGCCAATGCCCAGCCAGGTGCCCTGCGTAAGGGTGATGTGTGCGGCCTCGAAGGTGCCTGCGCCCGCGCAAAGAATGGTGCGGTTGGGTGCGTCGGTGGAGGCCAGCACCAGCATGGCGGGCACCACCGCCTCGGGCTTGAGCGCATCGAGCACTTCCTGCGGCATGAGGCCCTCGGTCATCCGCGTGGCCGCCGTGGGCGCCAGGCAATTGACGCGGATGTCGTTCTTCGCGCCTTCGATGCTCAGCGTTTGCATGAGCCCCACCAGCGCAAGCTTGGCCGCGCCGTAGTTGCTCTGGCCGAAGTTGCCGTAGAGCCCCGAAGACGAAGTGGTCATCACGATGCGGCCGTATTTCTGCTCGTTCATGAGCGCCCAGACGGCCTTGGTGCAGTTCACCGCGCCCATCAGGTGCACATCGACCACCAGCTTGAAATCGGCAAGGTCCATCTTGGCAAAGCTCTTGTCGCGCAGGATGCCGGCGTTGTTGACCAGTATGTCGACGCGGCCCCAGGCATCGACCGCCTGCTGCACCATGGCTTGCACCGCTTGGAAATCGGTCACCGAGGCGCCGTTGGCCATGGCTTCGCCGCCGGCGGCCTTGATCTCGTCGACCACGGCCTGCGCCGCGCTTGCCGAGCCGCCCGAACCGTCGGCCGCGCCGCCCAGGTCGTTGACCACCACCTTGGCCCCGCGTGCCGCCAATGCCAGCGCATGCTGCCGGCCAAGCCCGCCGCCTGCGCCGGTGACGATGGCCACGCGGCCCTTGAAGTCGATGGTGCCTTGAGTCATCTCTTGCTCTCTTTGCCTTGTTTGGGTGGGGAATAGGTGTGTGCCAATGGACCGCAGCAGCGGCCGCGTGGCGTTTTACCCCAGAAAAGCACGCCGGCGCGAACGCCCGCGCATGAGCTCAGTCACGCGCGTGACGCAGCTTTTCGCAGTAGGCCACCAACTGGTCGAGTTCGGCCGACTTGTCGAAGAAGGCATCGGCGCCCAGTTGCGCGGAGCGCTGGCGCATGTCGGCCGTGGCGTAGTTGCTCAGCACCACCACTTTCTGGTTGGCCGCACGGTCGCGGCACGCCCGGACCACGCCGAGGCCGTTGCCGCGCTTCAGGAAAAGATCGACGATGGTCAGGTCCCAGTCGTCGCGATGCTCGTGCAGCCAGTGCACCGCCTCTTCCTCGGTGCTGGCGCAGGCCACCACGTCCGCATCTGCCACGTCGTGCAGGAAGCCGACGAGGTTTTCACGGATGAGGACGCTGTCCTCGACAAGATAGGCCTTGAAAGTCATGCCGGAACCCCCGGCCGAGCCAGCGGCCGGAATGCGAATCTGTAGCTTTCGGGGTGCATGCGACCTATGGTCTCCGCGGCAGCCGCGCCAGCGGTGAGTCATGCAGGCCAATGCCTGTAGGCAATAGGCGCCCGCAACTGTCGTCAGGCGGGCTGCGCCGTGGTGAGACGCGTAGGACAGCGGCCGGCTCAGGCCGCAACGGCCATCCGCCCGCGGCCAAGCCCCAGGCGTGCCGGCGATACGTATTGCTCGCGATAGATCTCGAAGGGCATGGTGTCGGCGGCCTCGATGCGCTTTTGCTCCTGGATCGATTCCTCCGTCATGCGCTCGAACCCGGCCTGCTGCTCGGGCGGGAACGGCAGGGCCAGAAGCGCCGTGCGGGTCTCTTCGGACTGCGCGCGAATGAAGCCGATGAACGAGTTGCCGTGGCGTTGTTCGACGGCGGCCAGAACGCGCGCCGAAGGCAGGCTGTCGGGGTTCTGCAGGGCCGCAAGCGCCGCTTGCACGGCGTCGGCATGCTGCGTGCCGCCGTAGGCCGCATCGAGCGCCGCCGCGATGGGCACGCATTGCTCCACCAGCTCTACGCCCCAATCGGCCAGTGCCACCTCGCGCCCGCCGCGCAGCAGCTGCAGCCCCGGCTCACGTCCGCGCGCGGCGGTGAGGTGCTGGTTGTGCGCCAGTTCGGCAATTTCCTGCGGGGTATCGGCCGGGCTGTCGCTCAGCAGGCACTGCAGCAGGAACACGTCGATGAAGCGCATGGTCTGCGCATTGATGCCCACGGGCTCGAAGGGGTCCAGGTCCATCAGCCGCACCTCGACGTATTCGACGCCCCGCTCGCGCAGCGCGTGCAGGGGCCGCTCGCCGGGGTTGATGACGCGCTTGGGGCGGATGGTGCCGTAGAACTCGTTCTCGATCTGCAGCAGGCTGGTGGCAAGCTGGTTGTAGTCGCCGCCCAGGTTGCGAATGCCGATGGCCTCGTACGCCGGCCAGGGCCGGGTGAGCGCGTCTTGCAGCGAGGCGCCGTAGCCTTCGAGGCTGTTGTAGCTCACGGCCAGCGAGGCCTGCGCATCGCTCTGGTAGCCAAGGCGCCCCATGCGCAGCGAAGTGCCGTGCGGCATGAACATGCTGCCGTCGCCTAGCGGCTGCAACTCGTGCGGGCGCCCCGCGACAAAGCTCGAGCACAGCGCCGGCGAAGCGCCGAACAGGTACAGCAGCAAGAATGCGTGGCGCCGAAAATTCCGGATGAGCGCGAAATACTGTTCGCTGGACACATCGGGCAGCGACCAGTTGTAGTGAATGCCCGAAATGGTCTGCATGCGCCGCCCGTAGCGGTGGCTGAGGCCCATGCGGTAGACGCTCTTTGCACGCCCCACGTTGGACGAGCCGTAGCGCCCGATGGGAATGGTCTCGTCGGTCGGCAGGCCGCAGGGCATGCTGGACACCCACAGGCGCTCGTCGCCGAGCGAATCGAGCACCCGGTAGGTGAACTGGTGCACACGCGTCAGCTCGTCGAGCGCCGACTCCACATTGGCATGCACGCCCGTGATGAGTTCGAGCTGCGATTCGCTGAAGTCGGTGGTGATGTGCGGGTGTGTGAGCGCCGATCCAAGCGCAAGCGGATGGGGCGTGAGCGCGAGCTTGCCGTCCGGCAGGGCGCGCAGGCTTTCCTTCTCGATGCCGCGACGCATGCCCTTCAACCTCGCGGTTGAGAGCGCACCCAACCTCTCCTGCAATCTGCTGCTCATATTCTTATACCCGTCGATCTTCTGAGGGGCTGGAAGGTAGCACGCCCGCGCAGGCACTGCTCGTGCAGGGAATCCCTCCTTCCGCTATGCTGGCCGCCGCTATTGTTTTGGTAGCAATATTCATGGTGCGTGCGCTCGCAGATTGGGCGGATGGGTAGGCTGAAATCGGGCGCGCGCTCGCTCCGCTAGGCCGCCAGCACGCGCAGGAGAAACCGGTTCAGGTCGGCAATTTCGTCCATGCAGACCGAATGCGCCATCGTGTATTCATGCCACTCGACGGTATAGCCCAGCGCGGTGAGCGCGTCGCGCGACTGCAGCGCCCGCTCGAGCGGCACCACCGGGTCTTGCCGGCCGTGCGCCAGGAAAACAGGCGTCTCGTGATTGGCCGCATGGCGTTCCGCAGCGGTAGTGGCCGCAATAGGCAGGTAGCCCGACAAACCGACGATGCCCGCAAGCTGCTCCGTATGGCGCAAGCCCGTCATCAGCGCCATGGCGCAGCCTTGCGAGAAACCGGCCACCACGATGCGCCCGGCCTTGATGCCGCGGGCCTTCTCGTTGGCAATGAGCGCTTCGATGACGGCCTGCGAGCGGCGAAGGCCCGCTTCGTCTTCGCGTGCGACCAGGTCGGCCGCCGCAATGTCGTACCAGGCGGGCATCTGGTAGCCGCCGTTGATGGTCACCGGAATGACGGGCGCATTCGGGAACACGAAACGCACGGGCCCCACGCTTGAAAGGTCGAGTTCGTTGGCAATCGGCACGAAGTCGTTTCCGTCGGCGCCAAGGCCGTGCATCACGATCACCGTGGCGGTGGGATGGGGAGCTGTTTCGATTTCGATCGGGGAACGGGACATGGTCGGTAGAAGGTATGCAGAAACGCCAAAAACCAGACCTTAGCGCATTCGAGCCGCCTGGGGCGCGGACTCACCGAATGCAACACAATGGCGGTTCCACGCAAAAGCCATGAGCCCACACCCGACGAAGCCCTCCCCCGCCACCGCGGCATCTGGCAGCGAAGCCCTGCTGCGAAGCACCGGCCTGCGCGTGACGCGCGCTGCGCAAACGGTGCTGGAGTTGCTGGAACACGCCCCCCAACCCCTGACGCACGACGACGTGGTGGCCGCCTACACCACCGCCACCGGGGCACCGCCCGACCGCGTCACCATCTACCGCGTGCTCGACCGGCTGGTTGAAGCGGGCCTGTGCGACCGCCGCGTGGGCGCGGACCGCATCAACCGCTTTTCGCGCCACGTGGAAGCCGCTTCGGGCAACATCTTCGAATGCAACCAGTGCCACAAGGTGCTGGCGCTTCCCTCCGACCCGGAGCTGCCCAAGGTGATGAGCCGCCTAGGCCGTGAACTGCGCAAACAAGGCATCGACACGCGCCACACGGCGCTTACGCTGCACGGCACCTGCGGAGATTGCAGGGGCTGAACAATCCGGGGCGGCTGCGCGCATTGCCCCGCTCGGCACGGCAGCACGGCATAGACTCCCGGGTTCGATGCAGCACACGAGCCTTCCCCTCCTCTACAGCTTTCGCCGTTGCCCTTATGCAATGCGCGCGCGCCTTGCGCTGGCCTCAAGCGGCGAGCGTTGCGAACTGCGCGAAGTGGTCCTGAAGAACAAGCCTGCCGAAATGCTGGCCGCATCGCCCAAGGGCACGGTGCCCGTGCTGGTGCTGCCCGAAGGTGCGGTGCTGGAGCAAAGCCTAGACATCATGCTGTGGGCCCTGCGCCGGAGCGACCCCGAGCGCTGGCTCGAGCCAGATGCCGGCACGCTGGACGACATGCTCGCGCTGGTGGCGATGTGCGACAACAGCTTCAAGCCCCAGCTCGACCGCTACAAGTACCCGGCCAGGTTCGACGGTTCAGCCGCCGGCGCGCGTGAATCGGGTGCGCAGTTCCTGTTGCAACTGGAGGCAAGGCTCGTCGGTTCCGGCCAGCTTTTCGGCGCGCGGGCCAGCCTGGCGGACGCCGCCGTCATGCCCTTCGTGCGGCAGTTTTCAATGGTCGATTCCGCATGGTTCGACAGCCAGCCCTGGCCGCGATTGCTCGCGTGGCTCGCGAGTTGGACCGGGTCCGTGCTGTTCGAGCGCGCGATGCAAAAGTACGCGCCGTGGGCACCGGGCGCGGCCGGCGTTGCATACCCGCCCGCCTGATCAGCCGAAGTTCGGCGCCCGCCGTTCACGCAGCGATGCCACGCCTTCGCGCACATCGGCACCGGCAAAGCCCATGAACTCGAGGGCCAGCGATGCGTCGAACGTAGGGCCGGCCTGGCGCAGCCAGTTGTTGAGCGCGTATTTGGTGAGGCGAATCGCGCTCTGGCTGCCCGCGGCAAGACGGTCGGCCAGTTCATAGGCGCGCGGCAGCAGATCGGCCTCTTCCACTGCAAGCGACACCAGGCCGATGCGCTCGGCCTCTTCGCCGCTCACCGGCTCGCACAGCAGCAGGTGGTACTTGGCCTTGGCCATGCCGCACAAGAGCGGCCACACGATGGCCGCATGATCGCCCGCCGCCACGCCAAGGCGCGTGTGGCCGTCGACGATCTTCGCGCCTTTGCTGGCAATGGAAATATCGGCAAGCAGCCCCGCCACCAGCCCCGCGCCCACGGCCGGGCCGTGCATGGCGCTCACGATGGGCTTGTCGCAGTTGATGATGTTGTAGACAAGGTCGCGCGCTTCTTTCCAGACACGCTGGCGCACCGCGTCGTCGGTGGTCATGTCCTGCACCATTGCCAGATCGCCGCCGCCCGAAAAGCCCAGCCCTTCGCCCCGCAGCACCGCACAGCGCACCGTGTCGTCAGCCGCAACATCGCGCCAGATCTCCGCGAGCTCGCGGTGGCCATCGTGCCCCGCCGTCGGCAGCTTGCCGTTGAGCGCGCGCATCTGGATGTCGAGCACCGCGCCGTTGGTGCCACGGCGCGTGATCGAAAGGGTCTGGTAGCCGGTGTAGTCCATGCGTGTCTCCACCCCGCATTGCCTGCGAGGATTTCTTTTTTCGTCCCGGGACGGGACGGTTATTTTCGTGCCGCGACCTCGCGGCAGCGCTGCACGTTGGCTTCGAAGCGCGGTGCCAGTCCGGGCTCGCATACATCGCCCGACGGGTTGAGCTTGCACATGCCGACGACCACGTAGTCCATCACGGCGTCGGTGCACATCGGGTACTTGGCCAGGTCTGGATTGGCTTGCGCCTTGAAGCCCCAGCGTTCAGAGAATTGCACCGTGCGTGCCATGGCCCCCTGAAAAAAGCTGCGGTCGCGCGCGGCAATGGCGGCTTCCATGCGGGGCAGCTCCTCGTTCAGGTAGCCGACGGAATCCAGGGGGAAAGCCGACGGATCCAGCTGGGCGCTTGCAATGGAAGCGGCCAGCACGAACGGGGCGGCAAGAAAGATGCGCAGGCGCGGCAAAGAAGGCGCAAGACGAAGGAGCGTGCGGTGTTGGTGCATGGCCTGGGATTTTGCAACGTTTGGAAGCATCTTTGCAGGGCAGTAGAAGTGCCTACTTGCCTTTTTTCTGCCGGTCGAATTTGCGCCAGTACTGGAACTCGTCTTCGTGCACCTCCAGGTCGACCTCGGAAATGCGCGATTGCAGCCGCTCCTGCACATCGGCCACGGCCTTGTTGTAGACGAGCGGGCCCACCTCTTCAAGGAAGAAGCCAAGCAGCGCACCGGCGGCGATATTGCCGATCTTCTCTTCCATGTTCTCGTTGAAGTAGCGCTCTATCGACGTAATGGCCTGCTGGCGCGCTTCCTTGGAAATCTCGATGGTCATGCGGATGCTCTGGGGGGTTGGGTCATTCGATTGTGCCGCTACCATGCGCTGCGGCAGGCGCACGCAGGCCGCAGCACAAAGACCTACAACACGGAGACCGCTTCATGAAACTTCACCCCGCCTCGCTGGCCGCCCTGGCCCTGGCTGCGCTTGCCGGCTGCACCAGCCTCACACCCACCGTGCCGCAGCGCCAGCTCATGCTGGTTGCCAACGACGAAAAGCAGTCGTGGAGCGACGCCGGCGCCGTCATCCTCGGGCCGATGGGGCGCGACACGGTGCAGGTGCTCGACATCGGCACCGATCCGCTCGCGCCGAAACTCGTGGGTACGCTGCAACTGGACAACACCATTGCCGGCCCACCGGTCAATCTTGCAATCACGCCCGGCGAAACGCTGGCACTGGTCGCCAACTCGCTGAACGTCGTGGAAGAAAACGGCGTGCGCAAACAGGTGCCCGACAACCGCCTTTTCGTGATCGACCTGACCACCACGCCGCCCAAGCTGATCGATACGCTCACCGTGGGCAAGCAGCCTT
The DNA here is from genome assembly GCF_031456585.1 of Variovorax sp. 3319. Classification (NCBI taxonomy): domain Bacteria; kingdom Pseudomonadati; phylum Pseudomonadota; class Betaproteobacteria; order Burkholderiales; family Comamonadaceae; genus Variovorax; species Variovorax sp. 3319. The sequence goes on along the minus strand of NZ_JAVDUZ010000009.1, from coordinate 206,705 downwards.
CGGGCCTGTCGATCAACCGCGCGGGCAACCTTGCGCTGGTGGCCAACCGTGCGGACAACTCGGTGAGCGTGCTGCGCATCGCGGGCAAGCAGGTGACGCTCGTAGACACCGTGGCCATGAACGATTCGGTTGCGCATGTGCGCTTTACGCCGGACGGCAAGCGCGCGCTGGCGGCCAAGTTTCCAACCCACAAGATCGCGTTGCTCGAAGTGAACGGCGAGAAGGTCAGCTACAACAAGGTCGACCTTGCGGCCGGCCTCTGGCCCTACAACGTCGACGTAACGCCCGACGGCAAGCTTGCGCTCACGGCCGACAACGGCAACTCGGGCGCATCCGACGGGCAGGTGGACACCGTGAGCGTGATCGACCTGGAAGCCGCGCCGCCGCGCGTGGTCGACAAGGTGGTGGTAGGCGACGGCCCCGAAGGTCTGGCCGTGAGCCCGACCGGCCGGCACGCGGTGGCCGTGCTCCTGCGCGGCAGCAACTCGGCAAAGAACGCCTACTTCTACAACCGCAACGGCTCGGTGGTGCTGCTGAAGATAGACGGCAAGAAGGTAACGCGCGCGAACGAGGTGGTGGTGCGCGGCCTGCCCGAAGGTGCTGTGTGGAGTGCCGACGGAAAGTACCTCTACGTGGGCAACTTCATCGACCAGGACATCACGATCCTGCGCCTGGACGGCGACACGCTGGTGCCCACGGGCAAGTCATTTCCTTTGCAGGGGCACCCGGCCGCAATGCGCGGGACAATGTCGCACTGACAACGCAAGCGAGCTGACCGAAAAAAACCATGGCCCAACCCAAACGACAACTCCGCACAGTCGAACGCGGCATTCTCTGCCTGGCCATTGGTGCCGCTGTTCTGCTGGGCCCGCGCTTCCTGCAGGGAACGCGCTGGTTCGACATGGTGGCGGGCGCCTACCTGGTCGGCTGGTTCGCGCTGGCGTTGGGCGCGGCGCTGGTTGCGGTGGGGGTGTTCCAGCGCGGCAAACCGCGCGAATAACCGAAACGCGGCTCGAAGGCGCGAATCAGTCCTTCTTGCCGCGGAGCTTGCCGAAAAGCTCCACGCACGCCAGCACGATGGCACCGGCCACAATGCCCACGCCGGCATTCACCCCCATCGAGCCCAGCGCGCCGAATACGCCGCCCGTGGCCTTGGCCCAGTCTTCGACCGCGTGGCCGAACGCCGGCACGCCGTGCACCAGGATGCCGCCGCCCACCAGAAACATGGCGGCGGTGCCCGCAACCGACAGTCCCTTCATGAGCCAGGGCGCGGCAGCAAGAATGCCGCGGCCGAGCGCTTGCGCCGCCTTGCTGGCCTGCTGGCTCAGGTAAAGCCCCGCGTCGTCGAGCTTCACGATGCCGGCCACCAGGCCGTAGACGCCGACGGTCATGACAAGCGCAATGCCCGCAAGCACGGTGAGCTGCGTGACGAAGGGCTGGCCCTGAACGGTGCCCAGCGTAATGGCGATGATCTCGGCCGACAGAATGAAGTCGGTGCGCACCGCGCCCTTGATCTTGTCCTTTTCGGCCGCAACCACGTCGACGGCCGCATCGGCCACTGCCCGCTCGTGGCGTGCGATATCGGCCTCGTGTTCTTTCTTGTGCAGGAACTTGTGGGCCAGCTTCTCGAAGCCCTCGAAGCACAGGAAAGCGCCGCCGACCATCAGCAGCGGAGTTACCAGCCAGGGCAGCCAGGTGCCGATGGCCAGTGCCGCGGGCACCAGAATGAGCTTGTTGACGAACGAGCCCTTGCACACCGCCCAGACCACCGGCAGTTCGCGGTCGGCCTTGACGCCCGATACCTGCTGCGCATTGAGCGCGAGGTCGTCGCCCAGAACGCCGGCAGTTTTCTTGGCGGCTACCTTGGTGAGGACCGAGACATCGTCCAGAACGGTTGCGATGTCGTCGAGCAGCAGAAGCAGGCTGGTGGCCATGGCAAAGGTCGGTGTGAAAAAAAAGAATCGGCGAGCTTAGCCGCAACCGCAGCCTGCGCTGGCAATACCCGTACGCGGCAGGCGCGTCAGGCCACGTTGCGCTTGAGGCGAATTTCTTCGACGCGCACGGTGCCCAGTGCGGTGGTCTTGGCGGTCTTCATTTCGCGCTTGAAACCGGCCAGTTCAAAAAAGCGCATGGCGCGGTCGTTGCGAATGGGCACCCACGCGGTCACGGTGGTGCAGCCTTCTTCTTCGAGGCCCTCGCGCGCGGCGTCCCACAGCGCAACGCCGATGCCCTTGCCCCAGTGCTCGGGTCTGACGTACAGCGCCCAGATTTCGCCCGCCGTGGACGGGGTCTTGGGATCGCGCGAGCGGTCGAAGCCGACGAAGCCGACGATTTCGCTGCCAAGCACTGCCACCTGCACCTGCGGTTCGCTGAACTCGATGGCTTCGCGCCATTTGGCCTCGCGGGTGGCCGGGGCCAGCGTGCGCAGCTCTTCCTCGGGCAGGATGCCCTGGTAGGCAGCCTGGGCGGCCAGGGTGTGGACTTCGGCGACGGCCTTGGCGTCGCGCATCGTGGCGGGGCGAACTTCGTAATCGGACATGGATGCGGAAAATCAAATGGAACCGCGTATTGTCGCCGCACCGCTAAACTGCTTGTTGCACACGCAGCAGATACACATCAACAGGAGGTAGATATGGCCAAGGGTCAACAACGCGCAAACAAGGAAGCCAAGAAACCGAAGAAGGACACCTCGCCGCCCAAGCCCGCGGGCACCGGCGGCATCGAGCCGGTCCGCACCATTACCACCGCGGTCATTCCGCGCGGCAAGCTCAAGAACAAGTGACCGACGAAACGCCAGCGCCCGCCAAGCCGGCCCAGCCCCGCAACCCGCTGCACGGGCTCACGCTGGAAGCCATCGTCAAGGCGCTGGCCGATTACTATGGATGGGAACAGCTCGGCCACCTCGTTCCCATTCGCTGCTTCACGTTCGAACCGAGCGTGGGCTCAAGCCTCAAGTTCTTGCGCAAGACGCCATGGGCACGCGAGAAGGTCGAAAGCCTTTATCTCTTCATGCTGCGCGAACAGCGCCGCGAGCAGCAGCAACAACAGCCCCCGCAGCGATGAAGGTCCGACTCGAGCCTTCGGGCCTTGGTTTCGAGGCCGAGGCGGGCACCACGCTTTTGAGGGCTGCCGAGGCTGTCGGCATCGAAATGCCGAGCTCCTGCCGCAACGGCACCTGCCGCACCTGCATCTGCCAGCTGCTGTCGGGCTCGGTACGCCACACCATCGAATGGCCCGGCCTGAGCGCCGAGGAAAAAGCCGAGGGCTGGATACTGCCCTGCGTGGCCGAGGCACAAGACGATCTTGCAATCGATGCGCCGAAGGCGTTCTCGGTCTTCTGACGACCGGACCCGTTCAGCCCTGCTTGATGGCCTGAACCGGCGCAGCGACCACCAGCCGGTCCCGCTGCGCAAGCGATGGAAACAGCTTGAACCACCCCAGCGCGACCATCATGGTGCCAACCCCGCCCAGCACCACCGAACCCACCGGCCCGAGCAGCGCCGCCGTGGCACCCGATTCGAACTCGCCCAGCTGGTTGCTGGCACCGATGAAGATCGAATTGACCGCACTCACCCGGCCGCGCATGGCGTCAGGCGTTTCGAGCTGCACAAGCGTCTGGCGGATCACCACGTTGACCATGTCGGCCCCGCCTGACACCGCCAGCGCAACCAGCGAAACGACAAAGCTGCGCGAAATGCCGAACACCACCATGCACAGGCCGAAGAGTCCCACCGCAATCAGCAGGGTGCGACCGATGTGGCGCTCGATGGGCCGGCGCGTGAGCGCAATCGACATGACCAGCGCACCCGCCGCCGGCGCGCTGCGCAACAGCCCGAGGCCCCATGGCCCGGTGTGCAGGATGTCCTTGGCGTAGATGGGCAGCAGCGCCACGGCGCCGCCCAGCAGCACCGCGAAAAGATCGAGCGACACCGCCCCGAGCACGGGCTTGCGCCGCCAGATGAAATTGACCCCGGCAAACACCGTGGCCAGCGTGACCGGCTCGCGCGCAGCCGGCGTATGGGTATAGCGAAGGCGCAGCACCAGCACGCACGCAATGACAAAGCACAGCACGCTTGCGCCGTACACCACCGCCATGCCCGCAACGAACAGCAGGCCGCCGAGCGCCGGGCCTCCGATGATCGCACCCTGCATGCCCGCCGAGCTGAACGCCATGGCCCGCGGCAGCATGGTGGGCGGCACCAGCATCGGCGTTAGCGCCTGCTGCGCCGGCATCTGGAAGGCGCGCACGGCGCCGAGCACCAGCGACAGCCCCAGCAGCAGGCCGCGCGTATCGAAGCGCTGCGCCACCGCAAACAGCAATACGAGCGCCACCACCCCCTGCACCGCAAAACAGGCCGCCACGATGCGGCCGCGATGGTGGCGGTCGACCATGTGGCCGGCCAGCAGCGCCAGGAGCAGCGCGGGAACGAACTGGTAGAGGCCGACCAGGCCGAGATCCCAGGCACTGCTGGTGAGCTCGTACATGTGCCATCCGATGGCCACCAGCAGCATCTGCGACGCTGCCGTGCCAAAAAGCCGCGCCACCCACAGCTGCATGAACGGGCGCTCGCGCCGGAGTTGGGAAAAGCTCGGAGGCGCGGGAACAGAGGCGGAAACCGGGGCAGGAGAAACAGGAGAGGCGGGGCCGGAGGACATTCGTTCGAGGATAGCCGAGGCTTCATGAGCCTCGCATGAGGGCGGGCTCTCCTGCCTGCCCTCCTGCCGGCCTCCTCTTGGCCTCCTCTCTACACTCAGCCGCATCCATGCCCGACACCGCTCCCCTTATCGACCTCGTTCACGAAGACGCCCACCTGCTGGTGCTGAACAAGCCTGCCGGCCTGCTCTGCGTGCCCGGGCGCGGTGAAGACAAGCAGGACTGCCTGAGCGCGCGCGCCATGCAGCGGTGGCCGGACGCGCTCGTCGTCCACCGGCTTGACATGGCGACCAGCGGGCTTGTGCTGATGGCGCGCGGCGCCGCGATGCAGCGTGCGCTTGGCGATGCGTTTGCCAACCGCACAGTGCACAAGCGCTACGAGGCCGTCGTCGACGGCGCCATGCCGGTGCGCGATGAATGGTCGGTCATCGACGCGCCGCTGATCGCCGACTGGCCCAGGCGCCCGCTGCAGAAGGTGGACCCCGCGGGCAAGCCGAGCCTTACGCATTGGCGGGCGCTTTCTTCATCGGTGTCGAATGGGGGCAACGGAGCGGCCACGCACGTGTTGCTGGAACCGCTCACAGGCCGGTCGCATCAGCTGCGCGTGCATCTGCTGTCTATCGGGCATCCGATTCTGGGCGATGCGCTCTACGGCAACGCCCAGGTGCAGGCACGTGCGCCGCGCCTGCTGCTGCACGCAAGCGAACTGGGCTTTGTGCACCCCGCCACGCAGCAAATGCTCAACTTTGAGAGCGCGCCGGCTTTTTCTCTTTCTACAGCCCGCCCTTGACCACCAGCACGGGCATGGTCGCGTCTTGCAGCACCCGCTGGGTGACGCTGCCGAGCAGCAGCTTTTCGATGCCGCTGCGGCCATGGGAGCCCATCACGATCAGGTCGGCCGCAATGGCAATGGCGGTATCGACGATGCCTTCATGGACCACATGGCCATCGATCACGCGCTGGTCGCTGTGCAGGCCTTCGGCTGCCAGCGCGGCCACGCCGCGTGCGAGCGCCGCATTTGCGCTTGCGGTGGCCGCAGCCAGGTATTCGTTCTGGCCCAGCGCGTAGTCCGCGCCGACGCCGATGAAGGGATAGTTGTCGATCACGTGAATCAACGTGATGCGGCTTCCGAACGCCAGTGCAAGGCCGCTGGCCTTGCTGACCGCGAGCATGGAAGTTTCGGAGCCGTCGATCGGAACCAGGATGTGATTGAACATGGCGGACCTCACTTTTTTCGTTCGCAGACAGGCGCGGCTCGCAACCGAGCCGGGCCTCCAATTTAACCCCTCGGCCGGGGCGTGACTGTAGGACTCAAGCCAGCGGGGTCAATCCCCCTGGAAACCCTGAGCGCGGCAGGTGACGACCAGGGTGTCGCGCCAGCCGGCTGCACCGTCTTCCAGTGGCTGGATGGGGGTGGATTCATGGATTACGCGCGCGTCGTCCAGCAGCAGCAGCGTCCACGGCTCGGTCATGGTGAAGCGCTCGCCGCGCCTTCCGTTGGCTTCGAACACACGCGTTTCGCCGCCCTTGATGCCGCTGCGCCCGACCAGCGCCACCGCAACAAGGTCGACACCGTCGCGGTGCGCGCCTTCGGGCGTGGGCCGGCCAATGCCGCCCGCGGTGTCGATGCGGAACTGATGCGCCTCGACGAACCACGGCTGCGACGCGCTGCCGCGCATGCCGCTTGCCGCTTCGCCCAGCCGCTGCAGCAACCGCTGCCACACCGGCTGCGCCACCGTGGCCTCGTGCATGGGCGCAAACCAGCGCTGCATGCCGCCGTGCAGCGCGTTGTATTCAACCGGCTGCCAGTGCGCGCGATGCGGCACCTGCGCGATGGCCTCGCCCTCGACGGTGAAGCACGCATGGCGCCGGGTGCGGTAGCGGCCGCCGTCCTTCAGGTATTCGTCCGGTGGAAGATCGTTCCAATCGGCGTGCAGCGACTCGAGCTGGCCGAGCGGCACACCGAGCCAGTCGCTTACGCCTTGCGGGCTGAGCACTGCGTAGCCCTGATCGCGCAGCGCAGCCAGGAGCTCGGCAGGCTGGACGAAGGGCGGTGCGAATGCGGCGGTGGTCACGACGCGGTGACTTTCACGTCCTTCCAAAACGCGACGCGATCACGGATCTCTTCGGCTTCGGGCTTGGGGTCTGCGTAGTACCAGGCGGCATCGGTATGAAGTTCGCCGTTGACCAGCAGGGAGTAGTAGCTGGCGGTGCCCTTCCATGGGCAGGTGGTCTTGTGGTTGCTGAAGGTGACGTGGTCGCGGTTGAGCGAGCTCATCGGGAAATAGTGGTTACCTTCGACGAGCACTGTGTCGTCGCTTTCGGCGATGGTTACGCCGTTCCAGGTTGCTTTCATGTGTTGCTCTCCACGGGGAAGGGCTATTGTGCCCTTTGGGCTTTGGTTGGGTTCGTGGGCTTTGGTAGGTGGGCTTTGGGTAGGTGGGCTTGGTTTGCTTCCCGAGGCCGGGTGTCGCCCCGGCGGGCGACTCACTTTCTTTGCTTCGCCAAAGAAAGTAAGCAAAGAAAGGCGACCCCTACTGTCTGCGTCCCTTCGCTGCGCTACGGGCAACCTGCGGTGCTCGACTCCGGCGGGGGTCCGCAGAACTCGCTGCGCTCAAACAGCTGCGGCCCTGATCCCGCCTCCATCTGCGCTCCTCGGCGCATACAGAAGGGGTGGGGAGCGGGCAGCCTTCGCTCTCGCTCGGCCCCAACAGCCAACAGCCAATACCAACAGCCGACTCAATGCCAACCACTGCGGCGCGCAGCGCCGCGGTGGCCTGGTGGCCGAGCGAAGCAAAGGCCCGTCGGTTTCCAAGCCCCTCTGTATGCGCCGAGGAGCGGAGGGTTTCGCGGATCAGGGCCGCAGCTGTTTGAGCGCAGCGAGTTCTGCGGACCCCGCGAAAACCGAGCACCGCAGGTTGCCCCGTAGCGCAGCGCAGGGGTCGCAGACAGTGGGGTCGCCTTTTCTTTGCTTACTTTCTTTTGGCGAAGCAAAAGAAAGTGAGTCGCCCGCCGGGGCGAGACCCGGCCTCGGGAAGCAAACGAACCAAAGAAAGATCAGGCCCCCAGCCAATGCACACTAAAAAGCCTCTCAGGATCCGTCCAGACCGCCAACGGCCGAAACCCCGCCTTCACAGCCAGTGCCCGCAGTCCATCCACAGTGAACTTGTGCGAGTACTCGGTATGAATCGTCTCCCCTTCCTCAAACCCAAACCGCTCACCGTGCAGTGAAACAGCCTGAGCCCGCCGGCTCACCAGGTGCATCTCGATGCGCTGCCTGGGCGCGTTGTAGAACGCCGAATGCGCAAAGCCATCCAGATCAAAGTCGGCATCGAGCTCGGCGTTGGCACGCCGCAGCAAATTGAGGTTGAACGCAGCTGTCACGCCTTGCGCATCGTTGTACGCAGCATGCAGGCGAGCCGGGTCCTTCACCAGGTCGACGCCGATCAGCAGCCCGCCCCCTCGCAGCATCCGCGCGGCAAGCTGCAGAAAAGCCAGCGCCTCTTCAGGCTCGAAATTCCCGATCGTCGACCCCGGAAAAAACCCCACGCGCTTGCCCGCGCCGGGCATCGGCGCAGGCAGTACCAGCGGCATGGTGTAGTCCGCCGCAATCGGCTGCACCACCAGCTCGGGGTAGTCGGCCTTCAGCCGCTCGGCGGCGGCCTGCAGGTGCTCGCCGGAAATGTCGATGGGCAGGTAGCGCTTGGGTGCCTCCAGCGCATCCAGCAGCAGCCGCACCTTGGTCAGAGAGCCGGCACCGAACTCCACGATTTCGGCACCGGGGCCGATCTGCTCGGCAATCTCGCCGGCGCATTCGCCGAGGATGCGCAACTCGGTTCGCGTGGGGTAGTACTCGGGCAGGTCGCAGATGCGGTCGAACAGCTGCGAACCGGCCGCGTCGTAGAAGAACTTGGGTGAAATGCTGCGCGGCCGGCGTGCAAGGCCCGCCTGCATCGCGCGGCCGAATTCGCACAGCGGCTCACTAGTCGCAGCAGCAGCGGGGGACGCCGCAGGCTGGCGCTGCTGTTGTGCGGCGGCAAACGAGAAAGATGACGAGGATGTTGGATTGCGCATGATTTCAGATGTCTTTCGCGAGCCGCAGCCCCGAGAACTGCCAGCGCGCCGCCGGCGGAAAGAAGTTGCGGTAGCTGGGCCGCGTATGCCCTGCCGGGGTGGCCACGCTGCCACCGCGCAACACCAGTTGGCCCACCATGAACTTGCCGTTGTATTCGGCGGCAATGCCGGGCATGGGCCTGAAGCCGGGATACGGGTCGTATGAAGAACGCGTCCACTGCCAGACGTGGCCCGTCATCTGCGAGATGCCGGGCGCGTCGAAGGCGGCCTCCCACTCGAACTCGGTCGGCAGCCGGGCCCCGGCCCATTCCGCGTACGCGGCGGCTTCGTAGAAGCTCAGCTGCGAGACCGGCGCATCGGCCTCCATGGGCCGCACGCCGTGCAGGCCGAACACATGCCAGCCGCCCTGGTGCTGCTGCGGGCCGAGCCGCGGATCGTCGGGCTCGAGCCAGTAGGCCGGATGCCGCCAGCCCTGCGCCTGCACCGCAGCCCACCCGTCAGACAGCCACAGCTCCGGCCGCTTGTAGCCGCCATCGGCAATGAACTGGGCGTAGTCGCCGCAGTTCACCAGCCGGTCGGCAATGGCATACGGCTGCAGCAGCGCATCGTGCCGCGGCGTTTCGTTGTCGAAGGCAAAGCCTTGCCGCGCCCCCTCGTGGCCCACCTGCACCACTCCGCCGGGCTGGGGCAGCCAGCGCATGGCGGGCGGCACCGCGGCCAGTCGCAATGCGGGCCCCGCCGCAGGCTTGTAGGCAGGCAGGAGCGGGTTGCATGACAGGGCATGAAGAATGTCGGTAAGCAGCAATTCCTGGTGCTGCTGTTCGTGATGCAGGCCCAGCGTGACGATGGGCTCGATGGCGGCCCAGTCCTGGTCGGCAATGTCGCGGTCGAGCAGCGCAAGCACCGCCTCGTCGACATGGCTGCGATAGGCATGCACCTCGTCCACCGAGGGGCGCGTAAGCAGCCCCCGCTGCGGCCGCGGATGCCTTGGGCCCAGCGCCTCGTAGTACGAGTTGAAGAGGTAGTGAAAGCGCACATCGAACGGCCGATAGCCTGCAGAGTGAGGCTGCAGCAGCACGGTCTCGAAAAACCAGGTCGTGTGCGCAAGGTGCCATTTGGTCGGGCTCGCGTCGGGCATCGACTGGATGCACTGGTCTTCGGCAGAGAGCGGTGCGGCGAGCGACAGGCTGGCAGCGCGCACTTCGCGAAACTTGTCGCGCAGTGCGCTCGCCGCCTGGGCGATCGGCCGGGAAAGCGTCATGGTGTCTCCAGTCGGGCAACTGCTCGTTGTAGCCGATTCGTATTGCAGCGGTACGTAGGACAAGTTCTCGCCCTGGCTCTCTTGCGGAGGGGCGTCAAACCGGTGGGGGAGCTACTTTGGCACAAGACGCGCCGGCTTGCAGGGCGGCTGCGTATCATCCGTTCGATGCAAACGAACAACGCCTCCACCCGCCCCCACGTCGTCATCGTCGGTTGCGGATTCGGCGGGCTCGAAGCTGCCCGCAGGCTCGAAAGCGCCGACGTGGACGTGACGGTGATCGAGAAAACCAATCACCACCTGTTCCAGCCCCTGCTCTACCAGGTGGCGACCGCCGGGCTTGCCGCACCCTCGATTGCAGCGCCGGTGCGCACCCTCTTTCGCAAGCAGCCGCGCATCACCACGCTGCTGGGCGAAGTGAGCGCCATCGACGCGGCGGCGCGCGCGGTGCAGCTGACCAACGGCAGCCGGGTGAGCTACGACCACCTGATCGTCGCGGCCGGCGCAACCCACAGCTATTTTGGGCATGACGAATGGGCGCCCCTCGCGCCCGGCCTCAAGACGCTGGCCGATGCGTTCGAAATTCGCCGGCGGGTGCTGATGTCGTTCGAAGCGGCCGAAACCGCGACCGACCCGCAGCGCCGCCGCGCATTGCTGACCTTCGTGGTAATTGGTGCCGGGCCAACGGGTGTCGAAATGGCCGGCACCCTGGCCGAAATTGCCAAGCACACGCTTTCGGGGGAGTTCCGCCACATCGATCCGAGCAGCGCACAGGTCTTGCTGGTCGAAGGCGGCCCGCGCGTGCTGCAGGCCATGCCCGAAAGCCTGAGCCAGAAGGCGCTGGAGCAGCTGGAAAAGCTGGGCGTCGAAGTGCGGCTCAACGCGCGCGTGACCGCCATCGATGCCAACGGGCTAGAGGTGCAGTCGGGCGGCGGCGCAAACGGCGCGCCGGCCACCGGCTACCGCATCGAGAGCAGTTGTGTGGTGTGGGCCGCGGGCGTCGCGGCCTCGCCGCTGGGCCGCATGCTGGGCGAAGCGACCGGCGCCGAATGCGACCGCGCCGGCCGCATCAAGGTCGAGCCCGACCTGAGCCTGGCCGGCCACCCCGAAATCAGCGTGGTCGGCGACCTTGCGGCAGCCATGAGCCACGCACCCGGCAAGCCGCCCAAGCCCGTACCTGGCGTGTCGCCCGGCGCCAAGCAGATGGGCCGCGCCGCCGCGTCGAACATCCTCCGCCGCATTGCCGGCACGCCGACCGTGCCCTTTCGCTACCGCGACTACGGAAACCTGGCAACCATCGGCCGCAACTCGGCGGTGGTCGACCTGGGCACGCCCTTGGGCCCGCTGCGTTTCAGCGGCCGGCTCGCATGGCTCTTCTGGCTGTTTGCGCACGCGTACTTTCTCATCGGCTTTCGCAACCGCATCGTCGTGATGATGGACTGGGCCAGCGCCTACTGGAGCTTCCAGCGCAACGCGCGCGTGGTGGCGGACGTGCAGGGCAAGAGCGAGTCGTAGCAGCAAATTTGCGGGAAGCTGCCTGACGCAACACGCTGTTCAACCGGCGCCTGAAGGCCGCTCAGAACAGCGAATCGTTCGCGCGGTTCTCGCGTTCGCGGCGCCGCCATTCCCACGGCGCCGTCGGCTTGGCGCCGGCCCACAACCCCAGGCGCTGCGCACGCGCACTCTCCTGCAGCTTGAACAATCCGCCGCCGCGCCGCGTGGCAATGCCGTTGAAGTCGTACACCCAGGCCCATCCCTCGGCCACCATCCGGGTTCCGGCGTCCTGGCCATCGCAGGTAACGTCGGCCACCGTGCGGCCGTAGCGGTCGGTGTCGTGATCGGTAATGACGGCCTGCTCGAAGTAGCAAAGGCGGCTGAGGGCCTGGCGGCTGCGCTGTCCGTAGGGCTGGGCTCGCTCGGGCGCATCGATGGCGGCAATGCGCACCTTCACTTCATCGTAGGCGCCGAATCGCCCGCAGCGGGCAGTGAGCGTGTCGCCGTCGCTGATGCCCACGACAAGGCAGGTCCGCGATGCGGCGTGCGAAGGCAGCGGCGACAGCAGTGGCAAGAACGCAAGGCAAGTGACGGCGAGAAGGCGCAAACGCATGGGCAACAAGAAACAAGAAATCGTGGCGGCAAAAGCCACGGATTCTCGTTGCTAAGCCACCTGCCTCGCGGCCGCGAACCCGCTGTTACGCGGCGGCCTCGTTCTCGTCCTCTTGCAGCAGCCGCCACATCACCTTGCCGCTGCCGCTCTTGGGCAGTGCGTCCACGAACTGCACCTTGCGCGGGATCTTGTAGACGGCCATGTTCTCGCGGCACCAGTCGATGATCTCCTGCTCGGTGGTGTTCTTGTGCGTGGCGCGCAGCACCACCACCGCCTTGACCGATTCGCCGCGGTAGTTGTCCTTGGTGGAGATGACGCAGGCCTCCTGGATGGCGGGGTGGCGGAACATCAGCAGCTCCACCTCTGCCGGCCACACCTTGAAACCGCTCGCGTTGATCATGCGCTTGAGCCGGTCGGTAATGAAGAAATAGCCGTCCTCGTCCATGCGGCCCATGTCGCCCGAGCGGAAGAAGCGCTTGCCCTCGAACTCGACGAAAGCGGCCTTCGTAGCGTCAGGCCGCTTCCAGTAGCCCTGGAACACCTCGGGGCCGTGGATGATGATCTCGCCCGATTCGCCGATGGGCATTTCCTGCAACGTGTCGGGGTCGACCACGCGCGCATCGGTGCTCATGAAGGGTATGCCCAGGCACTGCTGCTTGGGATGGTCCGACGGATTGGTGTGCGAGGGTGCGGCCGTTTCGGTAAGGCCGTAGCCCTCCTGGTACTTGAGGCCGTATTGCTCGAACAGGCGCTGCGCCACGGCCTGCGGCATGGCGGCACCACCGCCGCCGATGTGCGTGATGCTCGACAGGTCGTAGCTCGCAAAGTTGGGGCTGGCCATGAGGTCGATCACCATGGTGGGAATATTGGTCCAGCTGGTGACCTTCCAGCGCGAGATGAGCCGGCCGGCCACGTCGCGGTCCCAGCGCGGCATGATGACCAGCATGCCCGCCGCAAGGATGGAGGTGTGCATCATGCTCACCACGCCGGTAATGTGGAACATGGGCACCACGGCCAGCACCACCGCTTCGGACGTGGCCTGGCCCCAGAGCTGGCCGGCCACCGCGTTGTGCATGAGGCTCGAATGATGGTGCACGCAGCCCTTCGGAAGGCCCGTGGTGCCGCTGGTGTAGGGCAGCAGCGCCATGTCGTCGGCGCCCACCACGTGCTCGGGCGCGGCGTGGCCGGCCGCAAGCGCGTCGGTCCAGGCCATCGCCCTGCCTTGCGCCAGTTCGGGCAGCGGGTGGCGCGTGGTGAGCCATTCTTTCCACGCCGGCGCGGGCGCGTCGTCGCCGCTTGCATCGGCGTCGAAGGCGTCGGTGAACTGGGTCACGATGAGGTGATCGAGCTGCTGCCCTGGCGGCAGCGCGTTGCTGGCCTTGGCCAGCTCGCCGGCCAGGTCGCCGGTGGTAATGGCCACCTTCGCGTCGGGGTCGACGATGTAGTGCTTGAGCTCTTCGGCCCGGTTCATCGGGTTGACCGGCACCACCACGGCGTTGGCCCGCAGGATTGCGAAATGCGCGATCACCAGCTGCGGGCAGTTCTGCATGTTCAGCACCACGCGGTCGCCGCGCTTCACGCCCATGGCATGCAGGGTGCCGGCCAGGCGCTCGACCTGGTCGGCGAATTCGCGGTAGCTCATTACCCGGCCGAAGAACACGAGCGCGGCCTTGTCGGGGTAGCGCGCCGCCGACGTCGCGAGGTTGTGCCACAGCGAGGTGGCGGGAACAGTGATCGAATGCGGAAGGCGCTTGGGCCAGAACTTGTAGTGCGGGCGTTGTTGCATGGTCAAGGCGGCGAACGATGAGAGAAAGGGGAAAAAGGAAAGCAGCCCGCAGCCTAAGCCGCCCCGGCCGCGCCTCCCATCGGGGAAGCCCCCGGAACGTCACCTTGGTGACGCCCATTCTTCTCACTTTGGACATACCGCGCACGCGCCGTGCGACTACAGACACGGCGGGCTTTTCGCGCGATACCTGTCGGTCCCTCCATCCACCCACGGCAAAGAAGGAAATCTCATGGCAGCAGACAAGCACGCAAGCGTTCACTGGGAAGGCGCCGGCAAGACCGGCAAGGGCCAGGTCAGCACCGAGACGGGCGCCCTCAAGGACTACCCCTACGGCTTCGCGAGCCGCTTCGAGGACGACAAGCGCGGCACCAACCCCGAGGAAATCGTCGGCGCCGCCCACGCGGCCTGCTTCACGATGGCCTTTGCGTTTGCGCTCGAGAAGGAAGGCTTCACCGCCACCAAGGTAGACACCAGGGCCGCGGTGCGGCTGGCCAAGGACGGCGAGGGCTTCAAGATCGACCGCATCGCGCTCGAGCTGGACGCCACGGTACCCAAGCTCGACGAGGCCAAGTTCCAGCAGATTGCAGCCGCCGCCAAGGCAGGCTGCCCGCTTTCGAAGGCGCTTGCGAGCGTGCCCGAAATCACGCTGAAGGCCACGCTGGCGGCCTAGCGCTGCTGCTTATGATCGTCTCCACAAAAAGGAGACGAATCATGAACAAGCCCACCCGGACCGCATTGGCGGTCCTTTTTCTCGCGCTCGGCACGGCCGCGGCCATGGCCGCCTATCCGGACAAGCCGATCAAGGTTGTGATCGGCTTTCCGGCGGGTGGTCCGCTCGACCAGCATGCGCGGCTCCTGACCGACAAGCTGCAAGCCGTGCTCGGACAGCCGCTGATCGTCGACTACAAGCCCGGCGCAGGCGGCTCGGTAGGCGCCGACGCGGTCGCCAAGAGCCCGGCCGACGGCTACACGCTGATGCTGGCCAACACCGGCGTGGCAGTGATCAATGGCGCGCTCTACAGCAAGCTGCCCTACAACACGCAGCGCGACTTCGTGCCCATTGCCCGCACCGCCATGCAGCCGCTCGCGCTGCTGGTCACGCCCAAGCTGCCGGTACAAAACATCAAGCAGTTCGTCGACTACGCGAAGGCGCGGCCCGGCCAGGTCAACTACGGCTCGGCTGGGAACGGCGGTATCAGCCACCTGGTGCCCGAAATGTTCAAGACGGCGACGGGCATCTTCATGGTGCACATCCCATATCGTGGCAGTGCCCCGGCGTTTACCGACCTGATGGGCGGGCAAGTGCAGTTCATGGCCGAATCGATTCCGCAGGCGGCCAACTATCACAAGCAGGGCAAGGTTCGCGCCCTGGCGGTGACCAGCCGCGAGCGCAACCCGGCCCTGCCCGATGTACCGACGGTCATCGAATCGGGGGTCAAGGGCTTCGAGGTGGTGGGCTTCTACGGCTTCTTCGCCCCGAAGGACACGCCCAAGGACGTGGTCGCCAAGCTGAGCGATGCGTTCAAGCAGGTGCTGACCAGCCCCGAGGTGCGCGACCGCATGGTGAGCCAGGGGGCGGACCCGGCCTATCTGGGCAGCGACGACTTCGCGCGCTTTCTTGCCACGGAAACTCCGCGGTGGGACAAGGCGGTGAAGGCTTCGGGCGCGCGGATGGATTGATTGGCTGGCTCGGCTCACGGCAATCGCTGGCGGGGTGCCTTGCGCAGCGAAACAAAGGAGGAGGCCGCAGGCCGGGGGACATTCGCGGAGCAAGGTACCCCGTCGGCGGGTGCGCCGCCCTGAACAGCGGCACCACAAAACGAGCGCCCCCAACCAAGCCTCGTAAACGAAGCGCCACGCACCACCGGCATGCAGCGCAAGCCCATTTCGGTGCACATATCTTGCATACCAGTTGGCACAAAAGCTGCTGGTATGCAGACCAATGTCTACATCCGCATCCGAAATCAGTGCACGCATCGTCGAAGCGGTGATGGCGCAGAAGCTCGCGCCGGGTTCGCGCCTGGGCGAACAGCAGCTGGCCATGCTCTTCGACTGCAGCCGCACCATCGTGCGCGAGGCTCTCACCCGGCTGGCGGCACGCGGCATCGTGACGGTGAGCGCACGGCGGGGGTGGTTCGTTATCGAGCCTTCGCAAGAAGAAGCGCGTGAGGCCTTCGAGGCGCGCCGCGTCATCGAGCTTGGCCTGATCCGCAGTACGGGCAGCACCGGCAAGATCGACAAGACCGCACTGCGGCAGCTGAAGGCACACCTTCAGCGTGAAAAAGCGGCGCTGAAGGAAAGCGACGTCGGCAACCGCAGCTTTCTTCTGGGCGACTTTCATGTGTGCCTGGCCGAATGCCTGGGCAACACGCTGCTGGCCGACACGCTGCGCGACTTCACCGCGCGCACCACGCTGATCGCCATGCTCTACCAAAGCACGCACGACGCGGTGCAGTCGTGCGAAGACCACGTGCAGATCGTTGCCGCACTTGAACGAGGCGACCATGCCGCCGCCGAAGCCTTGATGGCGGCCCATATCGGCACCGTGCAATCGGCGCTACGCGTGCAAGCACCCACCGACCCGCTGGCGCAACTGCGCGATGCGCTGGCGCCGCTGCAACAGAACACCGCGGCCAAGCCAAGGCGTCGCAAGACGGCCGCGTCTTCTGCCAATGAATCCGATTCTTCGACTTACCTAGGAGCCCTGCTATGACCTTCTCTTCGTCCAAACGCCACCTCACGCTTGCGCTTGCGTCCGTTGCCATGCTGGCCGCCGCCGGCACCGCCCAGGCGCAGAACGCCCTGGACAACGTGCTGAAGGCCAAGACCATCAAGATTGCCGTGCCGACCGACTACCCGCCGTACGGCTCGGTCGACAAGAACATGAAGCCGCAGGGCCTGGACGTTGAAATGGCCGAGCTCATTGCCGCCAAGCTCGGCGTGAAGGCCGAGCTGGTGCCCGTGACCAGCGCCAACCGCATTCCCTACCTGCAGACGCGCAAGGCCGACCTCGTGATTTCCACGCTCGGCAAGAACGCCGAGCGAGAGAAGGTGATCGAGTTCTCGTCCGCCTATGCGCCCTTCTTCCAGGCCGTGTATGCGGCCAAGAGCATGAAGCTCACCAGCTTTGCCGATATGGCCGGCAAGACCGTGGCGGTGACGCGCGGCGCAATGGAAGACCAGGAACTGAACAAGGTGGCGCCGCCCAACGTCGACTACCGCCGCTTCGAGGACAACAACGCGACGATCGCAGCCTTTGTGGCCGGGCAGACGCAAACCCTTGCAACCAGCGCAGCGGTTGCGGGCGACATGCTTGCCAAGAACCCGAAGGTGAGCGCCGAGTTCAAGCTGCTGCTGAAAGACAGCCCCTGCTTCATCGGCGTTGCCAAGGGCGAAGCCGCGCTGAAGGCCAAGGTCAACGAAATCATTGCCACCGCCAAGAAGGACGGCACGCTGGACGCCATGTCGAAGAAGTGGCTCGGCAAGGCCGCCGGCGACCTGCCCGTCTGATCGCCCGCTGAACCCCGACGAGTAAAGAAGAAGGCGCGGCCATGGAATTCGACTTTGGTGCAGTTCTTGTCGACTGGCGGCTGCTCGCCAAGGGGGTTGCGTGGACTGTGGGCCTTACGGCCATTGCCACCCTCATTGGCATGGCCGTGGGCGTGGCTTGCGCCTGGGCGCGCGCCAGCGGGCCTGCGTGGCTGCGCTGGCTCGTCGGCAGCTATGTGGAGCTGATCCGCAACACGCCGTTCATCGTGCAGCTGTTCTTCATCTTTTTCGGGCTGCCTGCAGCGGGCGTCAAGCTCACGCCCGAGACGGCTTCGATCATTGCGATGGTGCTCAACCTGGGTGCCTACGCCACTGAAATCATCCGCGCCGGTATCGAGGCCACGCCCAAGGGGCAGATCGAGGCGGCCGTGAGCCTGGCGCTCGACAAGGTGCAGGTGTTCACCCGAGTCATCTTGCCGCCGGCACTCAAGAAGGTATGGCCCGCCATGGTGAGCCAAATCATCATCGTGATGCTGGGCTCCGCGGTGTGCGGACAGATTTCGACCGAAGAGCTGAGCTACGCGGCCAATCTCATCCAGAGCCGGAACTTCCGCGCGTTCGAGGCCTTCATCATCGCCACGCTGGTCTACCTGGCGCTGGCCGTGGCTCTGCGCAGGCTGCTCAACTGGGCCGGGCCGAAGTTCTTCTTCGGCCGCTGAAAAAACGAGGGAAGCCACACATGGTCGATTTTTCTCTCTGGGACATCTTGCGCAACCTGCTCATGGCGCTGCGCTGGACAGTCGTGTTGTCGCTCATCGCGTTCATCGGCGGCGGGCTGGTGGGCGGGCTGTTGTTGTTCCTGCGCTTGCGCGGCGGCAGCGTCATGAACCGCGCCGTCGGCTTCTACGTGCAGCTTTTCCAGGGCACGCCGCTGTTGATGCAGCTGTTTCTTGCGTACTTCGGCATTGCGCTGTTCGGCGTCGATGTGTCTGCGTGGACCGCGGCAAGCGTGGCGCTTACGCTCTACACCAGCGCCTTTCTCACCGAGATCTGGCGCGGCTGCGTGGCCTCCATTCCCAAAGGCCAGTGGGAAGCCTCTGGCAGCCTGGCGCTGAGCTTTGCGGAGCAGATGCGCCATGTGATCCTGCCGCAGGCGGTAAAGATCGCCATTGCGCCGACGGTGGGCTTTCTGGTGCAGGTGATCAAGGGCACGGCGCTTGCCTCGGTGATCGGCTTTGTCGAACTCACCAAGGCCGGCAGCATGATTTCGAACGCCACCTTCCAGCCATTCGTGGTGTTCAGCTGCGTGGCGCTGCTTTACTTTGTGCTGTGCTTCCCCGTAAGCCTGTACGCCAAGAACCTCGAGAGGAAATCCCATGGCCGCCGTGCTTGAACCCCAGACTTCCGCCGCGCCCATCGTGCGCGTGACCGCGTTGCGCAAATCGTATGGCGCCAACGAGGTTCTCAAGGGCATCGACCTTGAAGTGAAGCGCGGCGAGGTCATCGCCATCATCGGCAAGAGCGGCTCTGGCAAGAGCACGCTGCTGCGCTGCATCAACGGGCTCGAGGTGTTCCAGGAAGGTTCCCTCACCGTTGACGGCAAGCCCCTGCTGCATGAAAGCGCCATGGCCATGCGCGAGCTGCGCCAGCGCGTGGGCATGATCTTCCAGAGCTTCAACCTCTTTCCGCATCTCACTGTGGGCAAGAACGTGATGCTCGCGCCTACGCTGGTAAAAAAGCGCAGCGGCCTGGAAGCGGCCTCGCAGGCGCGCAAGCTGCTCGACCGCGTGGGCCTGGCCGAAAAGTTCGACGCCATGCCAGACCAGCTTTCGGGCGGCCAGCAGCAGCGCGTGGCTATTGCACGCGCGCTGGCAATGGAACCGGCCGTGTTGCTGTGCGACGAGATCACCTCCGCGCTCGACCCCGAACTGGTGGGCGATGTGCTGCGCGTGGTGGAGTCGCTGGCCGACGAAGGCATGACGCTGCTCATGGTCACGCACGAGATGAGCTTTGCACGCAAGGTGAGCGACCGCCTGATCTTCATGCACCAGGGCCGCGTGCACGAGATGGGGCCGCCGGCCGAGCTTTTCGGCAATCCGCAAACGGCCGAGCTGAAGCAGTTTCTTTCGTCGCTGCACGACTGAGGCGGGAAGATTTCGCTACTTGCGGGCCCGCGCCTTCGTGCGCTTGCCCACACTCATGCCGGGCGGCGGATCGAAGTTGTCGTCGGGCCCGATTCCGGTTTCCACACCGAGCCGGGCCGCCAGATGCGCGGCATCGTACGGTGCGTGCACCTTAACGTCGTTGTCGAAGTAGCAGTACACGTCGCGTCCCTTCTTGCGTGACGACAGGCGCGAGGGTTCGGCCAGCCTTGCGTCCTTGACCTGCCGGCCGCTGCGCCAGGCGTCGATGCGCTCGGCCCAGCGGTCGAGCGCTTCTTTGCTGTAGCCGCTCGCATAAAGCTCCTTGTCGCCGTGCAGCCGCATGTAGACGAAGTCGGCGCAAAGGTCTTCGAGCAGGGGCCAGCGCCCCGCGGTATCTGCAACCACCAGCGCAACGCCGTGCCGGCGCAGCATCGCGATGAAGCCGGGGTTCTCGAAGCTCGCATGCCGCACCTCGATCGCGTGCCGGATCTGCAGCTTCGCGGGCACCTTCAGAAACGCGCGGTCGTCGTCCAGCTTCTCGTTGTGCTGTCGCGCAAGCGCAAGGGCAGACCGGCCGTCCCTTGGCAACAGCGCCAGAAACTCTTCGAGCCGTTCGGCGTTGTACGCAAACGAAGGCGGCAACTGCCACAGAATCGGCCCCAGCTTGGCCCCCAGCGCAAACACACCCGAGGCGAAGAAGTTGGCCAACGCAGCGCGCGGTTCCTTCAGCCGCAGGTTATGGGTGATGTAGCGCGGCCCCTTCACGGCAAAGACAAAATCGTCGGGCGTTGCGTCGTGCCACGCCTGGTACGACTCGGGGCGCTGCAGTGAGTAGAAAGAGCCGTTGATTTCGATGGTGGGCAGCATGCGCGAGGCAAAGTCGAGCTCGAGCCGCTGCGCCAGGCCTTTCGGGTAAAAGCGCCCTCGCCACGGCGCATAGCGCCAGCCAGAAATTCCTATTCGCGTGGTGCCCTGCATCGCTCGTCTTCTGTTCCGCCGAAGCGCAAAGGTTGCGCGCCAGGCATTTCCCAGGCGTAGGAAAATTGCCTTTTCGCGTAGCAGCGCGCGCAACGGAACCATGCCGGATGTGGCAAGCTCCCAGAAGTATGCAAATTCGCACCTTGCCCCCCCACTCCCGCCGCTGGATGCTGCGTGCTCTCCTGGGTGCCGCCGCCCTGCAGGCGCCGCTCCCGGCGCTGGCCGGCTTCAACTTTTTTACCAGCGAATACACCGCAAGCCGCGACGAGCTGCAAACGCAGATCGCCAGGCGCTTTCCGGTGGCCGAGCGCTATGCGGAGATCTTCATGGTCGGCCTGCGCGACCCGCAGCTGGGCCTGGACGCACGCGGCAATCGCGCCGCCATCACGGCCACGCTGACCATTGCGAGTCCGTTGCTCGCTGCCTCGCCCGTACAGGGCGTGGTGTCGGTCAGCAGTGCATTACGCTACGACGCCGCAACGCGCGCGCTGCGGCTGGACCAGCCCAAGGCCGAGCGGCTCGAATTGCAGGGCGTGGAAGGCCGCGATGCCGAGCGCCTGCAGAAGATGGGCGCCGTGGTGGCGCAGGAGCTGCTGCAAGGCCAGGTGCTGCGCAGCTTTACTGCGGACGAGCTC
The DNA here is from genome assembly GCF_031456585.1 of Variovorax sp. 3319. NCBI lineage: Bacteria > Pseudomonadati > Pseudomonadota > Betaproteobacteria > Burkholderiales > Comamonadaceae > Variovorax > Variovorax sp. 3319. The sequence goes on along the minus strand of NZ_JAVDUZ010000009.1, from coordinate 185,580 downwards.
ACGGTCGGCCGCAAGACCTACGAGATTGGCGACATCACCGTACTGGACAACGGCATCAAGGTACAGCTGAAATGAAATATCCACTGCTTGCAGCCGCATTGCTTGTTGCTGGCTGCGCGGCCATTCTCCCCACCGCAAAGCAGCACTTCGACCTGCAAGCCCATCGGGGTGGGCGCGGCCTTGCACCCGAGAACACGCTGGCGGCGTTCTCCAACGCCATCGACATGGGCGTGACCACGCTCGAACTCGACATCGGACTCACGGCGGACGGCGTGGTCGTCATCTCGCACGACACCACGCTCAATGCAGACCACACGCGCGACGCGAACGGTGCCTGGCTTGCGTCGAAGGCGGGCCCGGCTGTTCGCTCGCTCACACTGGCGCAGCTTCAGAGCTACGACGTGGGCCGGCTGAACCCCGCAACCAACTACGGCAAGCAGTTTGCGCTGCAGCAGCCACGCGACGGCGAGCGCATTCCCACGCTGGCGGCCTTGTTCGACCATGTGCGCGCACGCGGTGCGAATGCCGCGACGGTCCGGTTCAACATCGAAACCAAGATCGATCCGGCCAGGCCCGACGAAACCGCCGCGCCCGAACCGATGGTGCGCGCCCTGCTCGCAGAAATCGACAAGGCGCAAATGGGCGGCCGGGTGACGGTTCAGAGCTTCGACTGGCGCACCCTGGCGCTGGTCGGCCAGCTTGCACCGCAATTGCCGCGGGCGTACCTGAGCTCTGCGCGCACGCTCAAGGACAGCCGGTGGACGGCCGGCCTCAACGCAGCCGACTTTTCTTCGACGCCGCAGCTGGTCAAGGCCGCCGCCGGCAACGCAGGCGCGCAGGTGACGTGGTCGCCCGCATACAACGACCTGACGCCCGCAGCCATCAAGGAAGCGCAAAAGCTCGGCCTCAAGGTGCTGCCCTGGACCGTGAACCAGCGCGCCGACATGCTGCGGCTCATGGACTGGGGCGTGGACGGCATCATTACCGACTACCCGGACGTGCTGCGCGATCTGATGCGCGAACGCGGCCTTTCGCTGCCGCCGCCCGGAAAGGCCGGCACATGAACGCCGCACCGCAACTCGACGCCATTGGCGCGCGCATCGATGCACTGCGCAACGGCCGCGGCGAATCGGTTACCGCGCTTTCGAACGAAGCACGCGCAAGCAGCGAGCTGCTCGCGGCACTGCCGCCGCGCTATGGCGAAGTGCTGTTGAACCTGCTCGACCGGCTGGAATCGAGCGCGCTGTTCAGCGAAGAGAGCTGCTCTTTCAGCCAGAAAGACCTGCTCGACAACCTGCAGGTGTGGGTCGACAAGGCCCGCGCGCAGCTCACGTCTTGAGGAGAAACCACATGCAAAGACGAACACTTGTCTTGCGCGCCGCGCCGGTGCTGGCACTCGCATCCACGGCATGGCCGCTGGCCGCATTGGCGGCCGCGCCGACGGTCGAAATCTGGAAGGACCCGAACTGCGGTTGCTGCCAGGACTGGGTGAAGCATCTCAACGCGAACGGCTTTGCAACCCGCGTGCATGACAGCGGCAACGATGCCGCCCGCACGCGGCTCGGCATTCCGGCCAAGCTGGGCTCATGCCACACCGGCGTCGTCGGCGGCTATGCGCTCGAAGGCCATGTGCCCGCGCGCGAGGTGCACAGGCTGTTGCGCGAAAAGCCCAAAGCCGTGGGGCTTGCGGTGCCCGGCATGCCCGTAGGCTCACCCGGCATGGACGGCCCTGCCTACGGCGATCGACGTGATCCCTACGAAGTTCTGCTGGTGCTGGCCGGTGGCGGCAGCCGCGTGTACCAAAGCTATCGCTGAGCCGAAAGCGCGCGATAGCGGGCCGCTCAGCTGAAGCGGCCGGGGTCGAAAGGGGCAAGCGGCGTTTCAGGCGTTGTGCCCGCCAGCAGTTGCGCTGCGAGCCGGCCGGTTCGCGCAGACCCGCAAAGGCCGACATGCCCATGCCCGAAAGCCAGCACAACGTCTTTGCTGGCCTTCGAGGCTCCGATGCACGGCAGGCCATCGGGCAGGCTGGGCCGGTGGCCGAGCCAATGCTTCACCGATGTTGAATCCGCCGCCCCATCGCCGAGCGCGGGAAACATCGATTGCAGATGCCGGTGAAGGATCTCGGCGCGCCGCCAGTCCGGTGCGGCATCGAGCCCGCCGATCTCGACCTGCCCTGCCGCCCGCAAACCGCCGTTCATCCAGTGTGCGATGAGCTTGCCGTCGGCCACCATGGTCGGTGTGCGCGGGCCCACCGCGGCCCCTTCGACGACCACGTGGTAACCGCGCTCCGATTCGAGCGGCACCGGGGAGCCGGCCGCAGCGGCGAGCGGGCCCGAACGCGCGCCGGCGCAAATGGCGGCGGCATCGCAGGCGATTTCTCCGGCCTCTGTTTGCACGGCGCGCAGCCGGCCATCTTCGAAGCGAAACCCCGTGGCGCGCGTTGCCATGCGCTGCGCACCGGCCTCCCGCGCATGCTGCGCGAGTGCGGCCACGTAGGCACCAGGGTCGCGGCAGTGGCCGGCCTCCGGCACAAAGATACCGAGCGTGTAGCGCGCGTCGAGATCGGGTTCGCGCTGCCGCAGCTGCGGCTCCTGCCATTCTTCCCATTGCACGCCTGTGCGCCCGCGCACGCGCCAGGCGAGCGCATCGCCCTCGAACTCTTCGCGCGAACGGTAGGCATGCAGCAGACCGCGCTGTTCGATGAGTTGCGCCACGCCGGCTTCGGCGGCAAGCCGGGCGTGCAGCGCCGGCGCATCGGCGAGCAGCGTGCGCAGCGCATTGGCGGTGCGCTGCACGCGCGCCTCGGTCCAGCCCGAAGCCAGGTAGCGCAAGAGCCATGGCAGTGCGCGCGCCAGGTAACGCCAACGCAGCGCCAGCGGCCCCAGCGGATCGGCCAGCCAGCCCGGCACCTTGCGCCATGCACCCGGCAACGCAGGCGGCACCACCGAATGCGAAGACAACCAGCCCGCATTGCCATAGCTCGTGGCGTGCGGGCCGCCGGGTTCGCCGGGCTCCACCACCGTCACGCGCAGGCCGGCGCGCAGCGCCTCGATGGCGGTGGCGCTGCCCACGGCGCCCGCTCCGATCACGACCACGTGGCGCACAGCCCCGCCGGCGGAGAAACTTCTTGCAACTGTCATGGCGCCTATCGTAGAGGGCGCGGTCCCATAATCGGCCGCCATGCCTGCTTCGTCATCTGCACCCTCTTCTCTATCTTCGTCTTCAGGCGCCATCACCGATGTGGCCGGAATCGAAGTCGGCCATTTTTCCGACACGCGCCGGCCTACCGGATGCACGGTGGTTCTTGCCCGCGAGGGCGCTGTAGCCGGCGTCGACGTGCGCGGCGCCGCGCCGGGCACGCGCGAGACTGATCTGCTTGCTCCCGGCAACCTGGTGCAGCAGGTGCACGGCATCATGCTGGCGGGCGGCAGCGCCTGGGGCCTTGCCGCCGCCGAGGGCGCAATGCGCTGGCTCGAGGAGCGCAACATAGGCATGGACGTGCGCTTTGGCACCTTGCCCATCGTGCCGGCGGCCGTGCTGTTCGACTTGCCCATGGGCGACGCCCGCATCCGCCCCGACGCCGCGGCCGGCTATGCCGCCTGCGACGCGGCAAGCCGCAATGCCCCGGCCGAAGGCAACGTGGGCGCCGGCAGCGGTGCGCTGGTGGGCAAGCTCTTTGGCGTGCACCGCGCAATGAAGGGCGGCATCGGCACGGCATCGGTTACCGTGGGCGGCGTGACGGTGGGCGCGCTCATCGCGGTCAATGCGCTCGGCGACGTGATCGACCCCGACACCGCGCAACCGGTGGCCGGCGCGCGCACCGAAGACGGACTCGCACTGCTCGACACGCGCCGGGCCCTGCTGCGCGGCGAGCTGCCCAAGCCGCTGCTCGCCGGCACCAACACCACGCTCGGAGTGATTGCAACCGATGCGGTGCTGACCAAGGTGCAGGCCAACCGGCTTGCCAGCGTGGCGCACGACGGCCTCGCACGCGCCATCAACCCGGTGCACACCATGAGCGACGGCGACACGCTGTTTGCGCTGGCCACCGGCCGTGTTGCGCTCGAAGGCCCCGGCGCCGAATCGCGGCCCGGCATGACCGTGCTCGGCACCATGGCGGCCGAAGCGGTGGCACGCGCCACCTTGCGCGCGGTGCTGGCGGCCCGCTCCGTCACCGCCGGCGAACTGCATGTTCCCTGCGCGGCCGACCTCGCAGCTACGAAAGGTTGAACTCCTCATGGCCATGCCCAAGACGCTGAAGCTCATCCTCCTGTCGATACGCGACCTCATCGCCTCGGCCGGTCCCGTCGTGTTTCTTGTGATCGGCATGCTGATTGCCGCCTACTGGTGGCTGCAGCCGCAGCCGCCCAAGCACGTGACCCTGGCCACCGGCCCCACCGGCAGCGCATACGCGCAGTTCGGCAAGCGCTATGCCGAAGTGCTCAAGAGCAGCGGCATCGAAGTGGAGCTCAAGGCCACCACCGGATCGACCGAGAACCTGCAGCTGCTGCGCAACGGGGGAGCCGACGTGGGCTTTGTGCGCGGCGGCAGCGCCGACCCGGTGGCCGATGAGGAAGCCGGGCTCACCTCTCTCGGCAGCCTGTTCTACGAACCGATCTGGCTCTTCTATCGTGCGGACACCGCACAGAAGATCGACCGCAAGACGAGCACGCTGACCTCGCTCACGCAGTTGCGCGGCTTGCGCGTGAACGTCGACATGCCGGGCAGCGGTCTGCCCGAGATCATGGAAAGGCTCTTCAAGGCCAACCACCTCGAAGCCGACGCGCTGCAGCTTTCCAACCTCGAGCAGGCGGCCGCGGCCGAAGCCCTGCAGGCCGGTCTGCTCGACGCCATCGTGCTGGCCTCGGCGCCGCAATCGCCGCAGGTGCAGCGCCTGCTGCGTGCGCCCGACATCAAGCTGATGGATTTTGGCCAGGCCGATGCCTATTCGCGTCGCTTTCCCTTTCTTTCAGCGGTAACGCTGCCGCGCGGCGTCGTCGATCTTTCGAAAGATCTGCCGCCGTCGGACGTGACGCTGCTCGCAGCCACCACGTCGATGCTCTCGCGCGAGGAAACGCACTCCGCGCTGCGGCAGCTTTTTGCGCAGGCTGCCCAAGGCTTGCATAGCGACGCAGGCTGGTTCAACCGCGCGCGCGACTTTCCCAACACCCGCACCAGCGAACTGCCGGTGAGCCCCGAGGGCGACCGCGCCATCAACGGCACACCGCCGTTCTGGCAGCGCTACCTGCCCTTCTGGGCCAGCAACCTGATCGAGCGCATGTGGCTCGTGCTCGGCGGCCTCCTGGTGCTGATGCTGCCGCTGAGCCGCGTGGTGCCGCCGCTCTACCAGTTTCGCGTGCGGCGGCGCGTGTTCCGCTGGTATGCACGGCTGCGCGACATCGAAGCCAAGATCGACGCACAGCAAGGCGGGCGCGAAGAATTGCTCAGCGAGCTGGAAGAACTCGACCGCGTTGTGAACAAGGTGGCCGTGCCGCTTTCGTACGCCGACGAGCTCTATGCGCTGCGCAACAACATCCACACGGTGCAAAGGCGCGTGCAGTTGCGCTGGCCGCAGCCTGGCGACTTCGCGCCCCGCACGCCGCCGCCGAAGGCACCGGCTGCGGAAACTGCTTGATTTAAAACGCTTGACTTAGAGCGCGCTCCAACTTCGAGAATTCCCGCCATGGAAGACCACCTGACCATTGCGGAAGTCGCGCAGCGCACCGGCCTCACGGCCCACACGCTGCGCTACTACGAGCGCATTGGCCTGATCGCCGCGGTGCCCCGTGCACCGGGCGGCCAGCGCCGCTATGCGCGCGCCGACATGGACTGGCTGGCCTTCCTGTTGCGCCTGCGCGAGACCGGCATGCCCATCCAGGGCATGCAGGCCTTCGCCAGGCTTCGAAGCCAGGGGGACGCCAGTGTCGGAGCGCGGCGCGAGATGCTCGAGCAGCATCTTGCCGAGGTTCAGGCCAAGGTGGCAGCGCTGCAGCAATCGATGCAGGCGCTGTCGCTGAAAATCGAGCACTACCGAGCCATCGACAGAAAGCGTCCCTCGTCACCGGGCACAGCCCCCGAAGGAAAGACGAGCGATGACCAACGCACAAGCAAGCCACAACGGCAACGACAACAACCTGCGCTACGAGCGCGGGCTGGCCAAGCTCCAGCAGATCGACGGTGAAGCCGGAATCAAGGTGGTCGAAAGCCTGGCCGGCATCGCGCCAGACTTTGCACGCCTCCTGATCGAGTTTCCCTTCGGTGATATCTACTCGCGCCCAGGCCTCGATCTGCGTTCGCGCGAGATCGCCGTTGTGGCGGCCCTCACCGCCATGGGCAATGCCGCGCCGCAACTGAAGGTGCACATCCAGGGCGCGCTCAATGTGGGCGTCACGCGCACCGAGGTCGTCGAGACCATCATGCAGATGGCCGTGTACGCGGGCTTTCCGGCCGCGCTCAACGGCTTGGCGGCCGCGCGCGAGGTGTTTGCGGCCGACGATGAAAAAAGCGCGCGGCCCCTTGCGGAACCACGCGCTCTTGTCGAAGCACCCTGAGGTTACTTGAGAGCCTTGTAGCGCATGCGCTTGGGCTTGGCGCCTTCTTCGCCCAGGCGCTTCTTCTTGTCGGCTTCGTATTCCTGGTAGTTGCCGTCGAAGAAGGTCCACTGGCTATCGCCTTCGGCGGCCAGGATGTGCGTGGCAATACGGTCGAGGAACCAGCGGTCGTGGCTGATGACCATGACCGTGCCGGCAAACTCGAGCAGCGCGTCTTCGAGCGCACGCAGGGTTTCGACGTCGAGGTCGTTCGACGGTTCGTCAAGCAGCAGCACGTTGCCGCCGGCAATCAGCGTCTTGGCCAGGTGCAGCCGGCCGCGTTCACCGCCCGACAGCGTGCCGACCTTCTTCTGCTGGTCTGCGCCATTGAAGTTGAAGCGGCCCGCATAGGCACGGCTGGCCATCTGGAACTTGCCGACGTTGATGATGTCCAGGCCGTTCGAGATGTCTTCCCACACGGTCTTCTGGTTGGCAAGTTCGTCGCGGTGCTGGTCGACGAAGGCCATCTTGACGGTCGAGCCGATGACAACCTCGCCGCTGTCCGGCTTCTCCTTGCCCGCGAGCAGCTTGAAGAGCGTCGACTTGCCGGCGCCGTTCGGGCCGATGATGCCGACGATGGCGCCCGGCGGCACGGTGAAGCTCAGGTTGTCGATCAGCATGCGGTCGCCGAAGGACTTGCTGACGTTGTGGAACTCGAACACCTGCTGGCCCAGCCGCTCCGCCACCGGAATGAAGATTTCCTGCGTTTCGTTGCGCTTCTGGTATTCCATGTCGCTCAGCTCTTCGAAGCGGGCGAGACGCGATTTGCTCTTGGCCTGGCGTGCCTTCGGGTTCTGGCGCGACCACTCGAGTTCTTTCTTCAGCGCCTTGGCGTGGGCTTCTTCGCTCTTCTGCTCCTGCGCCAGGCGTTCGCCCTTCTGCTCGAGCCAGGTGCTGTAGTTGCCCTTCCAGGGAATGCCGCGACCGCGGTCCATTTCCAGGATCCACTCGGCCGCGTTGTCCAGGAAGTAACGATCGTGGGTAATGGCAACCACGGTGCCCGTGAAGCGCTGCAAGAACACTTCGAGCCATTCCACCGATTCGGCGTCCAGGTGGTTGGTCGGCTCGTCGAGCAGCAGCATGTCTGGCTTGGACAGCAAGAGGCGGCACAGCGCCACGCGCCGCTTTTCGCCGCCTGACAGCAGGCCGATCTTCGCGTCCCATGGCGGCAGGCGCAGTGCGTCGGCGGCAATTTCCAGCTGGTGCTCGGAATCGGTGCCGGCGGTGGCAATGATGGCTTCGAGCTGGGCCTGCTCGGCCGCCAGCGCGTCGAAGTCGGCGTCTTCGGCGCCGTAGGCGATGTACACCTCTTCGAGGCGCGCCTTGGCCGCAAACACCGCGCCCATGGACTCTTCGACCGATTCGCGCACCGTGTGCTCGGGGTTGAGCTTGGGTTCCTGCTCCAGGTAGCCGATCGTCATTCCCGGCATGGGCAGCGCCTCGCCCTCGAACTCCTTGTCCACACCCGCCATGATCTTGAGCAGCGTGGACTTGCCCGAGCCGTTCAGGCCGAGCACGCCGATCTTGGCGCCGGGGAAGAAAGAAAGCGAAATGTCTTTCAAGAGCTGCCGCTTGGGCGGCACGGTCTTGCTGACACGGTTCATCGAATAGACGTATTGAGCCATCTGTGGATAGTTACCTTGGGTAGCGGAAATTGGGCGGAAAGTGCGGGCGCCCGAAGAAGCTTTCGGACGCGGCAAACCACCGATTATCGACTCATGCGACAATTGGCACCGTTGCCGGGTCCAGTTGCCCGCAACACCGGCTCTCTGCCGGGGACGAAGAAAGCCCTTTCCAACCCTTTTGCGAGGGCGGACTTTCCGGCTCCCACCCCTGACCTTCATCTGCCTTGACTGGCTCGGCGTTACCAAAAGACGCCAAGCGGGCCGATGCCACTGCGCCGTGTATGGCGCTTATTGTTTCCAATGAATTTTGACGAACTGAAGCTGGCTCCCGCCATCTTGAAGGCTGTGCACGAGCACGGTTACGACACCCCCACCCCCATCCAGGCGCAAGCCATTCCCGCGGTTCTCGAAGGCCACGACCTCCTGGGCGGCGCCCAGACCGGCACCGGCAAGACGGCCGCCTTTACCCTGCCGATGCTGCACAAGCTCAGCCTGGGTGCCAGCGCCACCAACAAGTTCGGCGGCATCGGCATTCGTGCCCTGGTGCTCACCCCCACGCGCGAACTCGCGGCCCAGGTCGAAGAGTCGGTCCGCACCTATGGCAAGTACCTGGAGCTCGACTCCACGGTGATCTTCGGCGGCGTGGGCATGAACCCGCAAATCAGCAAGCTCAAGAAGGGCGTCGACATTCTCGTGGCCACCCCCGGCCGCCTGCTCGACCTGCAGCAGCAAGGCATGCTCGACCTGAGCCAGGTCCAGATGCTGATCCTGGACGAAGCCGACCGCATGCTCGACATGGGCTTCATTCACGACGTGAAGAAGATCCTCGCGCTGGTGCCCCGGGAAAAGCAGAGCCTGCTGTTCTCGGCCACCTTCAGCGACGAAATCCGCGACCTGGCCGCCACGCTGCTCAAGAACCCGCAAAGCATCCAGGTCACGCCGCGCAACACCACCGTGCAGCGCATCACCCAGGTGATCCACCCCGTGGGCCGCGGCAAGAAGAAGGCGCTGCTCGCGCACATCATCAACGAGAACAAGTGGAGCCAGGTGCTCGTGTTCACGCGCACCAAGTTCGGCGCCAACAGCGTGGCCGAGTTCCTTACCAAGAACGGCATCGAAGCCATGGCGCTGCACGGCAACAAGAGCCAGAGCGCCCGCACGCAGGCGCTGGCCGGCTTCAAGAGCGGTGACATCCGCGCGCTGGTGGCCACCGACATCGCGGCCCGCGGCATCGACATCGACGAGCTGCCGCACGTCGTCAACTACGAAATCCCGAACGTCAGCGAAGACTACGTGCACCGCATCGGCCGCACCGGCCGTGCCGGTTCCAGCGGCGAAGCCGTGAGCTTTGTCTGCCTGGACGAAGAAGGCTTCATGCAGGAAATCGAACGCTTCACCAAGCAGACGATTCCGGTCCAGTTCATCGAAGGCTTCGGCCCTGAAGACGGCGAGCGCGCCGAGCCCATTGCCATGGGCCGCCAGACGATCTGGGGCGGCGCCGGCCGTCCGCCGAGCCGCGACGTGATGCAGGCAGCCGCCAAGGCCGCCCGCACGGAAATGCTGCAACGCATTCGCGAAAACAAGGCCGGCCAGAGCGGCGGCGAACGCGCTGGCGGTGGTGGCGGCAACGGCGGCGGTCAACGCCGCGGCGGCGGCCAGGGTGGCGGTCAAGGTCGCAACGCCAATGGCGGCGGCCAAGGCCAGGGCCCGCGCGGCCAGGGCGCCCGCCCGGCACAAGGCCGCGGACCGCAAGGCCCGGCGCGCGCACCGCACCACGCGCCGCAGCACCATCAACAGAATCACCTGCCCCATGACGAGCGCCAGCCGCGCCATCACGGCAACAGCCACAGCCCGACGCAAGCCAACCAGGTTGCGCACCTGCGCGCCGAAGCGGTTGCGGGTGGCGACGGCCAGCCGGATCCGTTGCGCACGAGCGTCGACCACATGGGTGGTGGCCGCGGTCGCGGCGGCCGCTCGGGCGGCGGCGGTGGTGGCGGCTATGGCGGCAACCGTTCGGGCGGCGGTGGCCGCTCGGGTGGCGGCGGCTACGGCGGCGGCGGTGGCAACCGCTCAGGCGGTGGTGGCGGCGGCGGCCGTTCGTTCGGCCGCTGAGCCGAAGCGCGGGTAGAACACCTACCCCGCAATTGAACAAGGGCACCTCGGTGCCCTTTGTTTTTTCAGGTCGGGGCGTCGCGCCCTTCACGCCGGCCCGACACAATCGGGACCTATGCAGTACATACCGCCCAACTACGCCACCCTGTTCGTCGCGACCTGCAATCTGCTGAATCTCGCGAACCCGCACCGCGTGTATTACGAGAACCAGGACGCCTACGACGAGCGTGAATACGAGCGCAAGGTCGGCTGGATCGGCGAGCGCTTTCACGCACTCAATGCCGACGTGCTGGCGGTGCAAGAGGTTTGGGACGAGAGCGCGCTGAAGGCCGCCATTGCGCGCAGCGGCCTGCGCTATGACTTCGTCTCGGCTCCCGGCGCCGAGAACACGCCGCCGCACAACGGCGCCCAAGGCACGCCGCGGGTAGGCATTGCCACGCGCCTGGCGGTGGACCATGCGCAGTCTTTTGTCGACTTTCCTCCCGGCTTCGGAGTCGATGTACCTGGCCTCGGCCCCCACACGCGCTTCGAGCGGCCGCCCTTCCTGGTCACGCTGCGCATGAAGCACGGGCAGCAGGTGCATGTGTTGACGGCGCACCTCAAGTCCAAACGCCCGAAGTTCCTGCAAGACGCAGAGGGCAATCACCTCGAAGACCGCGAGGACCGCAAGGTGGGCGCAATGGCATCGCTGCGCTCGCTCATCATGCGCGGCGTCGAGGCGGCTGCGTTGCGCTGCATCGTGATCGACCTGCTGCAGGGCACCGACACACCGCTGGTGGTGATGGGCGACTTCAACGACGAGCCGCACAGCGTTACCACGCAACTGGTGGCCGCCACTTCCGACGTGGCCTACGACAAGGCCGCGCGCGACGTGGCGCTATTCAACGCCTACGAGATGCAGGGCGAGTCGGCGCTCAAGAAGGACGTGGCCTATTCGCACATCCACCAGGGCTTTCCGGCGGTGCTCGACCAGATCTTCGTGAGCGAGGAGTTCGTGGCGGCCAGCAGGCGCAGCCTGGGCGACGTGCGCCGGGTCGACTACTTCAACGACCACCTGCACGAAGGGCGCGACCGCTCGCGCTCGGACCACGGCTTTGTGCGGGCGCTGCTGAGGCTGCGCACAGACTGAGCGCCAGCCGCAACAACGCCCGTATCGATCAGAGCCTGGAAACCCTCACCATCGCGTCTGCCCGTTTGTGCAGGTCGGGAAGCAACTCCAGGCCGAGGCCGGGCTTGTCGTTGAGGCTGATCATTCCGTTCTCGACCTTCGGCAGCTCCGTGACGAGCTCCTTGTACCAGCCGGTAAAGAAGGCACGCACGCTCTCCTGGATGAGCGCGTTGGGCGCATGCAGGCTCAGGTGCGTCGAGGCGGCCCAGACCACGGGCCCGGTGCAGTCATGCGGTGCCACGGGCAGCTGCCATGCATCAGCCATGGCAGCGATCTTGCGGGCTTCGGTGAGACCGCCGCACCAGCTCAGGTCGAGCATTGCAACGCCCGCCACGCCGGTCTGCAGGTAGTCCTTGAAGCCCCATTTGTAGCTGAGCGTTTCGCTTGCGCAGATGAGCGCGTCGCAGTCCTTCGCGTACTGCTTGAGCAGATCGAGGCTGTCCATGCGAATCGCGTCTTCATGCCAGAAGGTGTTGAACTCCTTCAGCGCGCGGGCGATCTTTTGCGCCATCGGCAGGCGCCACAGGCTGTGGAACTCGACCATGATGTCCATCTTGCTGCCCACGGCCTTGCGGATCTTGCGAAACGGCTCCAGCGCGGTGTCGAGATCGGCGTTGCTGATGTACTGGCCGTGGCTCTTTTCCGCAGCCGGGTCAAAGGGCCAGATCTTCATGGCCGTGATGCCTTCGGACAGCAGCGATTCGGCCAGTTCGTCGGCGTGGTGCAGGAAGCCCTGCAGGTCTTCGTAGGGCCCGTTGTTGTTGGCCAAACCCCAGTTGGAGCTGGTCTGGTTGGTGGCGCTGCGAATGTACTGGTAGCCGGCGCAGGTGTTGTAGATGCGAATGGCGTCGCGGCTCTTGCCGCCGAGAGCCGTGTGCACCGGCATGTTGGCGGCCTTGCCGAACAGGTCCCACAGCGCAATGTCGACCGCCGAGTTGCCGCGTGTTTCCACGCCCGATCCGCGCCAGCCCAGGTAGCCGGTGATGTCGCGATTGCGCGCCTCGATCTGTAGCGGATCGGTGCCGAGCAGCTTGAGCGCCGCCCATTCATGCAGATAAGCCTCGACCGCCTCGGCACCCATGAAGGTTTCGCCAAGGCCCACAAGGCCCTCGTCGGTGTGCAGGCGCACCCACAGAATGTTGGGAAACTCGCCGAGGCGAATGGTTTCGACTTGGGTGATCTTCAATTTGGGTAGCTCCAAAATAAAAAGGGCCGCGGCAGCTTGCGCTGCGCGGCCCCGATACCAGTTCAGGAATCGATCAGCCGCCGCGCGCCTTCTTCAGCGCGTCGGTCACCACGCCCACGGCTTCCGCGCCGATGTTGGGCACATTCTTGTCGTACACGGGCTTCACCTTTTCGAGCATGCGCTTCTGCTCGGCCGGCGACACGTCGTTCACCGTCATCGTCTTGCGCAGGTTGGCGAGCGACTTTTCGTTGAGCGCACGGTTGGCCTCGCGCTGGACCTTCTGGCCCTCCTTGGCGGCTTCGCGCAGCACGGCCTGCTCTTGCGGGTTGAGCTGGTCCCACAGCTTCTTGCTGTAGAGGATGAGGAACGGCGTGTAGGCATGGCGCGTCACGCTCAGGTACTTCTGCACTTCGCTGAACTTCGAGGTCTCGATGGTCACGAAGGGGTTTTCCTGGCCGTCGATGGTGCGGGTTTCCAGCGCGGTGAACACTTCGCCGAAGGCCATGGGCACGGCGTTGGCGCCGAGGGTCTTGAACGAATCCAGGAAGATGTTGTTCTGCATCACGCGCAGCTTCACGCCTTCGAAGTCTTCGGCCTTGGCCACCGGCTTCTTGCTGTTGGTGAGATTGCGGAAGCCGTTCTCCCAATAGGCCAGATTCACCAGGCCCGCGGCTTCTAGCTTCTTGTTGAAGTATTCGCCGGCAGGACCGTCGAGCACTGCATCAGCCTCTTTCTCGTTGGCAAAAAGGAATGGCAAGTCGAACGCGCCGAGTTCTTTCACGATGCCGACCAGCGGCGAGCTGGACGTGCACACCATTTCCTGCGTGCCGGCGCGAAGCGCCTGCGTGGCCGGCAGGTCGCCGCCGGCGGCGCCGCCCCAGAAGGCAGCGATCTTCATCTTGCCGCCCGTCTTGGCGGCAAGCACTTCCTGCATTTTCTTGACGCCCACGCCCACCGGGTGGTCTTCGTTCACGCCATTGGTGAACTTGATGGTGCGTTCGGCAAATTGCGCAATGGCACCGGTCGATGCCAGCAGGCCACCGGCCACGAGGGCGGCGGTCATCAGGGTTCTGCGAAACAACATGCTTGTCTCCTTCGATTGAGGTTGTTGATGAATGAACTGACAGAAAAACTCAGCGTCCCATCCACCACTGGAGCGGAACGGTCACGATTTCGGGCACGAACACCAGTGTGAAAAGCACAATCAGGTGAGCGATGAAGAAAGGCATCACGCCCTTGAACGCATCGTCCATGGAGATGCGCGCCACGCCGCTCACCACGTTGAGCACCGTGCCCACGGGCGGCGTAATGAGGCCGATGGCGTTGTTCATGATGAACAGCACGCCAAAGTACACCGGGTCGATGCCGGCCTTGAGCACCACCGGCATCAGCACGGGCGTGAGGATGAGCACCGTGGGCGTGAAGTCGAGCGCAGTGCCCACGACGACGATGAGCACCATCATCACGAACATCAGCAGGATCTTGTTGCCCAGGAACGGCTCGAGAAGCGCCACCACTTCAGTCGGAATGTTGGCCACCGTAATGAGCCATGCGCTCACCATGGCGGCGGCCACGAGGAACATCACCACGGCGGTCGTCTTGCCGGCGGCGAGGGTCAGGCGGTACAGGTCCTTGACCTTCAGTTCGCCGTAGACGAAGAGACCCACGATCAGCGAGTAGACCGCCGCAACCACCGCAGCTTCGGTCGGCGTGAAGATGCCGAACTTCATGCCGCCGATGATGATGACGGGCAGTGCCAGCGCAAGGCTGCCTTGCGCCGTCACCTTGAGCCGCTCGCCCCAGCCCACGCGCGGTGCGGACTTGACGTTCTCTTTCTTGGCGACGATCCACCAGGCAATACCCACCGCCAGCCCCATCAGCACGCCGGGCACGATGCCGGCAAGGAAGAGCTTGGTGATCGACACGTTGCCGGCCACGCCAAACACAATGAGGCCGATCGAAGGCGGAATGACCGGCGCGATGATGCCGCCCGCCGCAATGAGCCCGGCCGAGCGGTTCAGCTGGTAGCCGGCCGCCTTCATCATGGGAATCAGCAATGCGGCCAGCGCGGCGGTGTCGGCCACGGCCGAACCCGACAGCGAGGCCATGATGATGGCCGCCACCACTGCCACATACCCCATGCCGCCGCGGTAGTGGCCTACCCATGCCATTGCCAGGTTGACGATGCGCCGGCTCAGCCCGCCGGCGTTCATGAACTCGCCGGCCAAGAGGAAGAAGGGCACTGCAAGCAGCGGGAAGTTGTCTGCGCCGTCGACAAAGCGCTGCGCAATGATCTGGCTGTCGAACGCCGGCAGGCCACCGGTTGCGGCCAGCCAGCCCATCAACGAAACGCCGCACACCAGCAGCGAATAGGAAATCGGGATGCCTATTGCCATGGCACCCAGCAGCGACACGATGAAGATGGTGACTGTCATGGGGCCACCTTGCCGTGTGCGGACACTTCGAGCACCTGCTCTTCGGATTCCATGACCTGTATGAGCTCTTGCTCGGGAACCTTGCCGCGGAACAGGCGCCACAGCTTCTCGATGTTGAAGATGCCCATGACCACGGCGACCACATAGCCGATGCCGTAGATCCAGATCATCGAGATGCCCACCACAGGCGATATGTTGGTGACCTGCAGCTCGTGCATTTCGTATGTGCCCATGAGAAACAGCACGTTGCAGAACAGCATGAGCGACTGGCTCAGGAAGAAGCAGAACTTCTTGCCGCCCAGCGGCAGCCGCTTGATGAGAGTGTCCACGCCCAGGTGCGCGCCTTCGCGCATGGCCACCATGGCGCCGATGTAGGTAAGCCAGATGAAGCAATAGCGCGACATTTCGTCGGACACTGAAATGCCCGAGTTGAAGCCGTAGCGCAGCACCACGTTGCCGAACACCATGATGACCATGGCCACCATGCACACCACCACAAGGAACTCCAGCACGCGGAAAAATCCGTCGATCGCTCTACTCATTGCTCATCTCCTGTCGCTTTTACTGTTGTTATGGAATTTGCCGCGTCAAAGCGGGAACGCCTTGAGGCGGGTCGCCGGGCGGCTGATGCGCGGAAGCTTCTTGCGCGAGGCGAGCACCTGCTCGATGTCGTGTCGCGCACCGTCGATCAGCACAAGCACGGCTTTTTCTGCACGCGCCGAGTCGCGGGCAATCACCGCGTCGAGCACCGCGCGGTGCAACGGCAGCGAACTGGCGGGGCCGTTCTTGCGGCTGGTCGATATTTCGAAGCTCGTGCGCAGCAGCGCACCTAACGCACGGCTCATCTGCACCAGCATGCGGTTGTGGCTGGAACGAATAAGCCCTTGGTGAAAACGCAGGTCGGGCGTGATGTAGTCGCCGCCAAACTCGATGGCGCGCTTCATGCCCGCGTAGGCGTCTTCCATGTCGGCAATGTCTTCGGCCGTGGCGCGCGCGGCGGCCAGCCCCACGGCGGCCGGCTCCACCACGCGGCGCAGGTCTTGAAGGTCGCGCAGAAACTCGGCCGAGAGGCCCGCTTCGGTCTGCCAGACGATCACGTCGGCATCGAACCAGTTCCATTGGTCCGCGGGCTGCACGCGCGTGCCCACCTTGGGGCCGCTGGTAACGAGCCCTTTTGCAATCAGCGACTTGATCGACTCGCGAATGACGGTGCGGCTTACGCCGAGTTCCTCGCACAGGAGCGGTTCCGGCGGGATCGACGCGCCAGGCGCATAGCGGCCGGCGACGATGTCGCTTCCGATGCGGTCGACGGTATTGCCGTGAACGTTCTTGATCATGCGCGCCTGTTTGTTCGTCTGTCGTTGTTGTGTTTTTTGGCTCTTGCTTCTTGCCGGCCGAGCGTGTCAGAGCCACCCCCAGCCACTCGAAAACCCTGAACGCCGTGACAGCGTCTCACGCTTATCATATGATGATTGAAAACGCATTTCGGCAGGAAAAACCCTGACCTGCCGGCACACTTCCAGTTACCGGAGACAAGCGATGACCACCCCGCCGAAGAAGAAAAACCCCGAAGACCTGCGCAGCCAGCAATGGTTCGGCCGCAATGACCGCGACGGCTTCATCTACCGCAGCTGGATGAAGGGCAAGGGCGTGCCGCATGACCAGTTCGACGGCCGCCCCGTGATCGGCATTTGCAACACCTTCAGCGAACTCACGCCCTGCAATTCGCACTTCCGCACACTTGCGGAGCAAGTGAAGATCGGCGTGTACGAGGCAGGCGGTTTTCCGGTCGAGTTTCCGGTGATGTCGCTTGGCGAAACGCTGCTGCGTCCCACGGCCATGCTGTACCGCAACCTGGCGAGCATGGACGTGGAAGAAAGCATTCGCGGCAACCCGCTCGACGGCGTGGTGCTGCTCATGGGCTGCGACAAGACCACCCCCGCCCTCATGATGGGCGCAGCCAGCGTCGACTTGCCGACCATCGGCGTTTCTGGTGGCCCCATGCTTTCGGGCAAGTGGCGCGGCCAGGAGCTGGGCTCGGGCACCGGCGTGTGGCAAATGAGCGAACAGGTGCGTGCCGGCACACTCAAGCTGAAAGATTTCTTCGAGGCCGAGAGCTGCATGCACCGCAGCCACGGCCATTGCATGACCATGGGCACCGCAAGCACCATGGCCTGCATGGTCGAGTCGCTCGGCATCGGCCTGCCGGGCAATGCGGCGTATCCAGCGGTGGACGGCCGCCGCAACGTGCTGGCGCGCATGGCCGGCCGGCGTATCGTCGACATGGTCCATGAAGACCTCAACATGTCGAAAATTCTCACGCGCCAGGCCATCGAGAACGCCATCAAGGTCAATGCGGCCATCGGCGGCTCGACCAACCTGGTGATTCACTTGCTGGCAATTGCCGGGCGCATTGGCGTCGACCTTTCGCTCGACGACTTCGACCGGCTGGCTTCCGAGCTGCCCTGCCTGGTGGACCTGCAGCCTTCGGGCCGCTTCCTCATGGAAGACTTCTGCTACGCCGGCGGCCTGCCGGTGGTCATCAAGGAAATTGCGGAGCACCTGCACAAGGACGCCATCACCGCCAACGGCCAGACGCTGTGGGACAACGTGAAGGACGCCGAAAACTACAACCCTCAGGTAATCCGCCCGCTGGCAGAGCCCTTCAAGGACAAGGCCGGCATCTGCGTGCTGCGCGGCAACCTTGCGCCCAACGGCGCCATCATCAAGCCAAGCGCCGCCACGCCCGAGCTGCTGGTGCACAAGGGCCGTGCGGTGGTGTTCGAGAACGCCGACGACCTGCACAAGCGCATCGACGACGAGAACCTGGACATCGACGAACACTGCGTCATGGTGCTCAAGAACTGCGGCCCGCGCGGCTATCCGGGCATGGCCGAGTCGGGCAACATGCCGCTGCCGCCCAAGGTGCTGCGCAAGGGCATCACCGACATGGTCCGCATCAGCGATGCGCGCATGAGCGGCACGGCCTATGGCACGGTGGTGCTGCACACGTCGCCCGAAGCCGCAGCGGGCGGCCCGCTCGCGCTGGTGCAAGACGGCGACATCGTCGAGCTCGACGTGCCCAACCGCAAGCTGCATTTGCACGTGAGCGACGAAGAACTGGCCCGACGGCTCGAGAAATGGGTCGCGCCCAAGGCGCCGCTCGATTCGGGCTACTGGAAGCTCTACGTCGATACGGTGCTGCAGGCCGACCAGGGCGCCGACCTGGCGTTCCTGCGTGGCCGCCGCGGGAGCTTCGTGCCGCGCGACAATCACTAGGATGACAAGGCTGGTAGCAATCGACTGGGGCACAAGCTCCCTGCGCGGCGCCTTGCTGGACGCCGACGGCAAGGTGCTTGAAGAGCGCAGCGATACGCGCGGCATTCTGAAGGTGCCGGCGGGCGGCTTTCCCGCGGTATTTGGCGAACTGTTCGGCAACTGGATGCAGGCCGAGGGCACGCGCTGCCTCATATCCGGCATGGCCGGCAGCAAGCAGGGGTGGGTCGAGGCGCCGTATTGCGCCTGCCCCGCGGGCCGCGTCGAAGTGGGCCGCAAGATCATCGACATCGACGCGCTGCCGGGTTCGCGCATTGCCATCGTGCCGGGCCTCAGCGACGAGCATGACGGCGTGCCCGACGTCATGCGCGGCGAAGAGGTTCAGATCTTCGGCGCCATGGCGTTGATGGAGGCCGACGAAGGCGTCTTCGTGCTACCGGGCACGCACAACAAGTGGGCCACCGTCAAGAAGGGCCGCGTCACCGGCTTTCGCACCTTCATGACCGGCGAGTTCTATGCCCTGCTGAGCCAGCATTCGATTCTTGCGCGCACGCTCGATGCCGATGCACCGCTCGATGAAGCCGCATTTGTGCAAGGCGTTACGCGTGCCGACAACGGCCAGGGCCTGCTGCACAACGCATTCGGCGCGCGCACGCTGGCGCTTTTCGAACGCATGCCCACGCAGGAGCTTGCGAGTTATCTCTCGGGGCTGCTCATCGGCGAAGAGCTGCGCACGCAGTCCTTGCATGCCTTCGGCGAAGTGGTGCTGATCGGCTCTCCCGCGCTTACCCAGCGCTATACGCTTGCGCTCAGTGCCACCGGCACCGCCACCCGCACACTCGGCGCCGAAGCCACCTGGGCGGGGCTGCACGCACTGTCCGGTTTTCTCGACGCAGACAGAAACCCCTCATGACGACTCCCCAACAAAAATTCGATGCCGCCATGCGCGAGCTGCCGCTGGTCGCCATCTTGCGCGGGCTCACGCCGCCCGAAGCTGCCGATGTGGGCGACGCCATCGTCGAGTCCGGTTTCCGGCTGCTCGAAGTGCCGCTCAATTCGCCCAAGCCCTATGCCAGCATCACGCTGATGCGCACGCGCTTTCCGCAAGCCCTGGTGGGCGCCGGCACGGTGCTCGATGCGCAGCAGGTGCGCTATGTGCACTCCGCCGGCGGAGAGCTGATCGTGTCGCCCAACTTCAACGCCGAAGTCATTGCCGAAGCTGTGCGCTTGGGCATGGTCTGCCTGCCCGGCGTGATGACGCCTACCGAAGCGTTCGGCGCGCTGGCTGCAGGCGCAACCGGGCTCAAGCTGTTTCCGGCCGAGCTGGCATCGCCCGCCGTGGTGAAGGCGCTGCTTGCGGTATTGCCCGCCGGCACGCCGCTGATGCCCGTGGGCGGTATCACGCCGGCCAACATGGCCGAATGGCGCGCGGCCGGTGCGTCCGGCTTCGGCATCGGCTCTGCGCTGTACAAGCCAGGCAAGCAGGCATCCGAGGTGCGCGACGATGCCCGGAAATTCGTCGCAGCCTATACAGGCGCAATCCGCGCCTGACTGCATTTTTCAACCCCGTTCATCCACACCCACGAGGCCCCGTCGATGTCCGCAGATTCAGACTACGCCAGTCCCGCCGTGCGCAAGTTGCGCGAAGACCTTGCGCTCGCATTGCGCGCCGCCGCACACCACGGCCTGTCCGAAGGCGTCTGCAACCATTTCAGCGTCATGCTTCCGGGCGCGAAAGACCGCTACCTCATCAACCCCCGCGGTCTGCACTGGAGCGAAATCGGGCCGGACGACATCGTGCTGATCGACGTGCACGGCGAGGTTCTTGCGGGCCGGCACAGGGTGGAGCCGACTGCGCTCTTCATTCACGGCGCGGTGCACCGCATCACCGGCCACGCCGTCGTGCTGCACTGCCACATGCCCTACGCTACCGCGCTCACGCTCACGGTAGACCGCGCGCTCGACCCCACGCTGAGCCAGAACGCCATGCGGTACATGAACCGCATTGCCATTGATGCGGTGTACAACGGCCTGGCGCTCGACGATGCCGAGGGCGAGCGCATTGCGCGCGCCATGGTAGGAAAAGACGTGGCCTTTCTCGCAAACCACGGGGTTGTGGTGGCGGGCGCCACCATTGCACACGCGTACGACGACCTGTATTACCTCGAACGCGCAAGCCTGCACCAGGTCATTGCGCAATCGACCGGTCGCCCGCTGGTTCCTGTCGACCCCCAGATGGCCGCGCATGCGGCCGCACAAATCCAGGGCGAACGCGAGCAATCGGACTTGTTTTTCGAGGCGCTCCGGCGGATGCTGCCCCCGCCACAAGGCTGACGTCCGTTCGGCCGGTTACAGCCCCGGCACAAGGCGCCTAGGATGGCGAAACGGGTGCGCAGCGGCTTACAGCTCTTTATCGGATTTCGCGCGAGCCTTACACAGCGTTCACATGGGAGCACGACGATAGGGCTTCCAACCACTCCATTGGAGTTGCCATGAAAAAGCTCACATTCGCAATCGGCACCGCTGCCCTGCTTTCGCTGGCAGCCCTCAGCGCCCCGGCACAAGCCCAGACCGGCGGCCGCTTCATCCAGGCGCAGGTGTATGTCGTGCCCGCGCCTCCGCCCCCGCGCCCCTACTACTACGCGCCGCCGCCCCCGCGGCCCTATTACGGCCCCGGCTACCACCATGGGCATGACCGCTACGAGGAGCGCCGGCATCGCCGTTGGGAAGAGCGCCGCTACGGCCGCCGGGACAATGACGGTGATGGCGTTCCCAACCGCTACGACCGCCGGCCCGAGAACCCCTACCGCTATTGATTTTGGGGCCAGCGCCTTTGCCTGAGCCGAACCCGGCTCAGGCTTGCGCCGCCACGCGGCGCAACAGTCCGCTGGGCGAGCGCGGCCAACCGACGCGGCCGAACCATGCGCCGCCCGCAATGGCCGACGCAATGACGATGCCGTACACCACCAGTGCCACGCCTTGCGCAGCGAACACGCCGGTCAGGCCGCCGCTCCATCGCAGCGCCAGCCAACCGCCGATGCCCGCCACGGCCAAGCGCGCCATGTTGCCGAGCACCGGCCACAGCAGGCGCCCTGCTCCCTGCGAAGCAAAGTACAGCACCAATCCCACGCCGAAGAAGCCGTAGAGCGGCCCAACAACGCGCAAGTAGTGCGCGCCGGTTTCGAGCATTGCGGGGTCGTTGCCGAACAGCAGCAGCCACGGCCGCGGAAACAGAGCCGCGGCGAGCCCTATGGTTTCGGTGAGTGCAAAAGCGAGTGCGGCACCGGCCCATGTGGCCCGCAGCGCACGCTCGCGCTGCCCGGCCCCCATGCAGGTGCCGACCATCGCGACCAGGGGTGCGCCAAGGCCGAACACCAGCGGCACGAGCAGGTATTCGAGCCGCGAAGCAGTGCCGTAGCCCGCCAGCGCAACCGAGCCGAAATGGCCCGTCAAGGCGGTCGCAATGCCGATCGACAGATTGGTTGCCACGGTCGACACCGCACCGACGAGCCCGATGCCCAGGATGTTGCGGAACAGCGGCCAGCGCAGCTTCAGCGCTGCAAGGGTCGGGCGCAGCAGGCTGCGCGGCGAGCGCAAATAGACGATGAGCGCCACCGAGCCCAGCAGGTAGTACAGCAGCAGCGCCATCGCACCACCCGCAATGCCCATGCCCGGCAGCGGCCCCCAGCCGAAGATCAACAGCGGCGATGCGGGAATGAGAAAAACGACACCCGCCACGGTTACGTTCGCCGGCACGGCCATATTGCCGGTGCCGCGAATGATGGCGGAGAGTGAGTTGAAGAGCCACACCAGCACCGCACCTGCAAACACCCAGTTCGAATAAGTGAGGGCCGCCTCGAGCGAGGCGCCGGTACCGCCCATGACTGTGTACAGCCAGCGTCCGCCGGTCAGCAGCGCCAGCGAGAAGAGCAGGCCGAAGCTGATGGCAATGACGACCGCATGCCACACCAATGCATCTGCATCGTCGCGGCGGCGCGCCCCGAGCGCTCGCGCAATGGACGACGCGATGCCCCCTCCCATCGCGCCGCTCGAGGTCATCTGCATCAGCATGACGATGGGGAACACCAGCGCCATGCCCGCAAGCGCGTTGGTGCCCAGCTTGCCGACGAAGTAGGTTTCGATGAGCCCGACGGAAGCCTGCGCCACCATGACGAGCACATTGGGCGCGGCCAGGCGCAGTAGCGTGGGCACGATGGGTGCTTCGAGCAGCCGGCGGGTGCGCGGATCGAGTTCCTGGCTCATGCCGCCGCCAGCTTGGAACGCACGAGCCGCGCTTCGCGGATCGGCAGGTGCACCAGCGCGGCGCCGGCCGCAAGCGCAATGTCGATGTACCAGACGATGTCGTAGTTGCCGGTGGCCTGGAACACATAGCCACCCAGGAACGCACCCAGGAAGCCACCGACCTGGTGCGCCAGCATCACGATGCCGAACAGCATTGCCATGTTGGCCGGCCCGAACATCTTGGCGACCAGCCCGGCGGTGGGCGGCACCGTCGACAGGAAGGTCACACCCATCACCGCGGCGAACACCAGCATCACCACCGTCGTCTTAGGTGCCAGCAGAAACACCAGCACGGCGATGCCGCGCGTGGCATAGACCAGCGACAGCAGCGACTTCATGCGCCAGCGTCCCACGGCCCAGCCCATGGCAAGGCTGCCGACAATGTTGAAGAGCCCGATCATTGCGAGCGCCCAGCCGCCGACTTCGGGCGGCAGGCCACAGGCCGCCACGACGCCGGGCAAGTGCGTGGCAAGGAAGGCCACGTGAAAGCCGCATACCAGGAAGCCCAGGCTCAGGTAGCGGTAGCTGGGCGTCGCGAGCGCCTGGCCGATGGCCTCGCGCGCACTCAATGGCCTGGTGCCCGACGCCGCCGCCGAGGCCGCAGCCATCGCGTTCGAATTGCCCTTGAGCACCCATGCAGCCGGCAGCGCCAGCAACACCAGCACGCCGAGCCACTGCATGGCGCCGGCCCAGCCCACGGCCGCCGTCAGGCCAACGGCAATCGGCGCCATTGCAAACTGTCCGAAGGAGCCGCCGGCATTCACCATGCCGGTGGCCAGGCCGCGCTTGTTAGGCGGCACAAGGCGCGTGGTCGCGGCCATCAACACCGAAGGGCCCGCCATGCCGGCACCGCCCGCCGCGAGCACGCCAATGGCGAAGATCAGGCCCGCGGTGGTCGTCATGAGCGGCGTGATCAGCGTGCCGATGGCCACCAGCAGCACGCCGATGAGCACCACGCGACCGGTTCCGATGCGATCGGCCACGGCGCCGGCGAAAGGCTGCGTGAGCCCCCACCAAAGCTGCCCGAAAGCGAACGCAAGGCTGATGCTGCCAATGCCGAGCGCGGTAGAGGTGTTGAGCGCCGAGAGAAAGAGGCCCATCGTCTGGCGCACGCCCATCGTGAGCGCAAAAGCGCCGGCAGCCGCCAGCAGCACGAGCCACAGCGCATGGCGCCGCAGAACAGTTTCATTCATCGCGGGCT
The DNA here is from genome assembly GCF_031456585.1 of Variovorax sp. 3319. NCBI lineage: Bacteria > Pseudomonadati > Pseudomonadota > Betaproteobacteria > Burkholderiales > Comamonadaceae > Variovorax > Variovorax sp. 3319. The sequence goes on along the minus strand of NZ_JAVDUZ010000009.1, from coordinate 161,685 downwards.
CCTGTCGGTTCTTCGGGCTGTCCATCGCCCAGGCCTGCGCGCTGCAGCAATTCCAGGCTTTCGTCGAGAAGGGCATGCAGCGCCAGCACGCGCTCCGTGCCGAGAATGTCGTTGAGCGCCAGTTGCGCGCCATGCCACAGGCGCTGCGCCTCGGCGCGCTTCTCGCGGCCGGCGTCGGTAATTGCCAGCATGCGGCTACGCGCATCGGGGCCTTCCGTCTGCACCAGGAAGCCCGCGGCCAGCATAGGCTTGAGATTGCGCGTGAGCGTCGAAGCGTCCACGTTCATCTCGCGCGCCAGGTCCACCGGACGCAGGGGCCCGAAATGCAGCACGTGCGAGAGCAGCGAATACTGCGTGGTCTTGAGCCCGCTGGGCGCAACGTGCGCGTCATAAAGGCGCGACGCCACCCTGGAGAGCCGGCGCAGGCGGAAATTGGTACATCCCTGCGGTTTGACCTGGGGAGAGCGAGGCTTCAGGGCGGTGTTCATCTTTTTATTGTAGCTACAATAATTGCACCTACAACTATCACGGAGTTATTGCATGACCGAGCCCCACGCCATCGACACCTGGATCGCTGAAGAACGCCGGGTTGTCGAGCGCCTTGAAGCGGGCCCAGGCCCCGGACTGGCCCGGCCCGAGCAGATTGCCGGCAAGACCGGGCTCGAGGTAATGCTGGCCATGCTGAACGGTGAAATTCCTTACGCCGCCATCGCCAAGACGCTCGACTTCACGCTTCTGTCGGTGAGCCCCGGCGTGGCGGTGTTCCAGGGCAGGCCGCTGCCGCAGCATTTGAATCCGCTCGGCACCATTCATGGCGGCTGGGTTGCTACGCTGCTCGATTCGGCGCTGGGCTGCTCGGTTCACACCATGATGCCGCCGGGCCGTGCCTATACGACAGCCGAACTGGGCGTGAACTACGTGAAGGGCCTCACGCCCAAGGTGCAGCGGGTTCGCGCCGAAGGCAAGGTCATTCATTGCGGCCGGCAGTTGGCCACCGCCGAGGCGCGGCTCTTCGGGGCGGACGGCACGCTGTATGCCCACGCCACCACCACCTGCCTCGTGTTCGAGGTTCCTCCGCCGCGGTAAGCCGCGGCTGCAACCATGCCGCGGTAAGCCGCGGCCGCAACCATGCCCTCCACACCTCAAGACCCCGCCCTCGCGCCAGCTCTCAACACCCTGCTTACCGACAGGTACAGCTGCCGCGCCTACCTAGCGGAACCCGTTGCGCGCGAAACCATCGACGCCATCCTGCAGCTGGCGCAGCGCACTGCGTCATGGTGCAACTCGCAGCCGTGGCAGGTCATCGTGACCAGTGCCGAAGCCACCGAGCGGCTGCGCCAGGCCTTCGACTCCGACGAAGCCGCGGAAGATGCAGCGTTCGACATCGCGCCTCCGGCGGAATACCGCGGCGTGTACCAGGAGCGGCGACGCGAATGCGGTTTTCAGTTGTATGAAAGCGTGGGCATCGTGCGCGGCGACCGCGAGGCTTCGGCGCGGCAGGCAAAGGAGAACTTCAGGTTCTTTGGAGCACCGCATGTGGCACTCATCACCACCGATGCGCTGCTCGGCACCTATGGCGCGGTGGATTGCGGCGCCTATGTCGGCAACTTCATGCTGGCGGCGCGCAGTCTTGGCGTGGCCAGCATCGCGCAGGCGGCCATTGCATCGCGCGCAAAGTTCCTGCATCGCTGGTTCGACATTCCGAACGACCGGCAGATCGTCTGCGGCATTTCATTCGGCTACGAAGATCCGTCGCATCCGGCCAATCGCTTTCGCACCACGCGGGCAACGCCACACCAAGCCTGCCAGTGGGTCGATTGACCCGCATGAGCCCGTGCATCTTGTAAGTGCAAGGACGTAAAGGCCGCCAGGGACAGTGATAATGATTCTCATCGCAGCCACGTGGCTGCGATGCTTTATCGACTCACGTCTTTGCACCTGGAGGATCTTTCATGACCGACCGCCTCGGCGTTCAAGGCCGCGCCGCCCGCGCACTGCTTGGCGTCTCCGCCGCCTGGCTGGCCGCTGCCGCCCTGCCGGCCTATGCCGCCAACGACGAGCTCACGCTCTATACAACGCGTGAACCCGCATTGATCCAGCCGCTGATCACCGCCTTCAGCACGCAGACGAACATCAAGGTGAACACCGTGTTCGTGAAAGACGGCCTGCTTGAGCGCGTCAAGGCCGAAGGCGCACGCTCTCCGGCCGACGTGCTGATGACGGTGGACATCGGCAACCTGATGGACCTGGTGGACGGCGGCGTGACGCAGCCGGTGAAATCGGCCGCGCTCGACTCGGCCATTCCAGCCAACCTGCGTGGGGCCGACGGGCAGTGGTTTGCGCTTTCGCTGCGCGCGCGCGTGCTCTACGCCGACAAGAACCAGCCGCTCACCAGCTTCCGCTATGAAGACCTGGCCAACCCGAAGTGGAAGGGCAAGGTCTGCATCCGCGCGGGCCAGCACCCCTACAACACGGCGCTGATCGCATCGATGATCGCGCATGAAGGCGAAGCCAAGACCGAACAATGGCTGCGCGGCGTCAAGGCCAACCTGGCCCGCAAGGCGACCGGCGGCGACCGCGACGTGGCGCGCGACATTCTGGGCGGCATCTGCGACGTTGGCCTTGCCAACTCCTACTACGTCGGCCAGATGAAGAGCGCCAAGGAAGGCACCGACGCGCGCAAGTGGGGCGACGCCATCAAGGTGATCCGCCCGACCTTTGCCAGCAGCAAGAGCGGCGGCACGCACGTCAACATCAGCGGCGCGGCTGTCGCGAAGAACGCGCCCCAGCGCGCCAACGCGGTCAAGCTGCTCGAGTTCCTGGTGTCAGAGCCGGCGCAGTCGCTGTACGCGCAGGCCAACTATGAATACCCGGTGCGCAAGGGTGTGGCGCTCGATCCGATCATTGGCGAGACCATCGGCGAGCTGAAGGTCGACCCGCTGCCGCTCACCGAGATTGCCAAGTACCGCAAGCAAGCCAGCGCGCTGGTCGACAAGGTCGGGTTCGACCAGTAATGTTGCTCGGCCCGCGGTTTCGCGCATGAGTTTCGGTGGCCTGCACGCGGCGGGCCCGCTGTGGCGCAGCGCTTCGTTTGCAATTGCGGTCGGCGTGCTTGCGCCGGTGCTCACGCTCGCATGGCTTGCGTTCGGCTCCGGCGTGGCGCACTGGGGGCCGCTGTTCGCGCACGTGCTGCCGCAGGCGGCCCTCAACACGGCCGTGCTGCTTGCAGGTGTCGGTGCACTGGTGCTGTCGATAGGCACCGGCTGCGCGTGGCTCGTTACGGCGTGCGACTTTCCGGGGCGGCGCGTACTGCATTGGGCGTTGCTGCTGCCGCTTGCAATGCCAACCTACATCGTCGCCTTCGCATATCTCGACCTGCTGCACCCTATAGGCCCGGTGCAGGGTGCGATCCGCTGGGCATTGGGCTTCGACAGCCCGCGCCAGTTTCGCCTCCCCGACCTGCGCTCGATGCCGGGGGCCATCTTCGTGCTGGGCTTCGTGCTCTACCCCTACGTCTACATGACCGCGCGCGCCATGTTCATGACGCAGCCCGCCCACTTGATGGAAGCGGCACGCACGCTGGGCGAAAGCCGGCGGGGCGCGTTCTTTCGCGTGGCACTGCCGCTCGCGCGGCCCGCGCTTGCAGTGGGCCTGAGCCTTGCACTGCTCGAAACGCTCAATGACATCGGCGCCTCCGAATTCCTGGGCGTGAACACGCTCACGGTCGCTGTCTACACCACGTGGATCACGCGCTCCGACCTGGCCGGCGCGGCGCAGATTGCCTGTGCCATGCTGTTCGTGGTGGTGGCGCTGGTCTGGCTCGAACGCAACGGGCGCCAGCACCAGCGATTCGGCTCTGCGCAGCGCATGCGCCCCATGCAGCCGCGACGCCTGCACGGCGGGGCTGCATGGCTAGCCACTGCCATTGCCGCACTGCCGGTGCTGCTCGGCTTCGTGGCGCCTGCTCTCTACCTCGTGTGGGAAAGCGCCAAGCGGCTGCGCCTGGGCGGCGGCGTGTCGCAAGCGCTGCTCGCGAGCCTGGGTAATACGCTGGCGCTGGCCGCGGGCGTTACCGTGGTGGCGGTTGCCGCGGGGTTGGTCGTGGCCTGGGCGGCGCGCAGCCAAGGCTCGAGCCCCAATCGCGCGCGCTGGCAAGCACGCGTTGCCACGCTGGGCTATGCAGTGCCCGGCACCGTTCTTGCCATTGGCCTGCTCACGCCCGCACTGGCGTTCGACGCCGCATTAGCCAACGTGCTGGGCCTGCGGGGTTTGCCGCTCATGGGCGCGGGCGTCGTGCTGGTGGTGGCTTGCGCCATTCGCTTTCTTGCCATGCCGGTGGGGGGAATCGAAGCTGGGCTGGCCCGCATTCCGCCCGCCATCGAACAGGCTTCGCGGCTGCTGGGCGAAACCACTGGCGGCACGCTGCGCCGGGTGCATCTGCCGCTTCTGCAGCCCGCCATTGCCACGGGCGCGCTGCTGGTTTTTGTCGATGCAATGAAAGAGCTGCCGGCCACACTGCTGCTGCGGCCCGCCAATTTCGACACCCTGGCCACGTGGCTCTACGCCGAAGCCGCCCGCGGCACCTACGAAGAAGGCGCCATTGCGGCGCTGGCCATCGTCGCGGCCGGCCTGCTGCCGGTCGTGCTGCTGGCGCGCAATCAACTGGGCACGCCGTCGGCCTTGCCCGGCCCGGACAAGACATGAGTTCTCCCCTTTCCATCGAGTCGATCCAGCTCGCCTACGAAACACCGCGCGGTCTGCACACCGTGGTGAACGACTTTTCTCTTTCGCTGCCCGCGGGAGAAATAGCCTGCCTGTTCGGCCCTTCGGGCTGCGGCAAGACGACCGTGCTGCGCGCCATCGCCGGCTTTGAGCCCTTGCGCGCCGGCACCATCCGGCTGGGCGACGTGCTGCTGTCTTCGACCCAGGCGCACCTGCCGCCGGAGCAACGGCGCGTGGGCATGATGTTTCAGGAGTACGCGCTGTTTCCGCACCTGTCGGCAAGCCGGAACGTGGCTTTCGGGCTGCGCCGCCTGGGTCGTGCGCAGCAGCAGTCGCGCACGGCCGAAATGCTTTCGCTCGTCGGCCTGGCCGACGCCGGTGAACGCTTTCCACACGAACTCTCGGGCGGCCAGCAGCAACGCATTGCCCTGGCACGCGCGCTGGCGCCCTCGCCCGCCCTGCTGCTGCTGGACGAACCCTTTTCCAACCTCGACGGCGGCACGCGCGAACGCCTGACCGCAGAGGTGCGCGGCATTCTCAAGCGCGCCGGGCAAACGGCAATACTGGTCACCCACAACGACGCCGAAGCCCACGCCATGGCAGACCGCATCGGCGTGATGCACGCAGGCCGCATTACCCACTGGGTGGACGCCGCCAAATAGCACAAGGCGCCCGTTCGGCGAATGGGCTTTTCGGGAAAAGGTTGTTCGGGATCGCAAGAATGCGGCGCTCCCACATACCTATTTTTTTCGAAACACCCCATGGCCAAGCCCCTTACCCTCGTCAGCCACCTGCTGTGCCCGTATGTGCAGCGCGCAGCCATTGCCCTCGCCGAGAAAAATGTTCCTTTCGAGCGCGTGGTGATCGACCTTGCGAACAAGCCCGACTGGTTCATTGCGATCTCACCGCTCGGCAAGGTTCCGCTGCTGCGCCTTGAACGGCCAAACGGCAGCGAAGCCGTGCTGTTCGAGAGCAACGTGATCTGCGAATACCTCGAAGAGACCCAGCCCGGCCCGCGCCTGCACCCTGAAGACCCGCTCACCCGCGCCGAGCATCGCGCGTGGATGGAATTCGGCTCGGCCGTTCTGGGCGACCTGTGGGGCTACGAGACCACGCGCGACGGCGAAGTGTTCGAACAGAAGCGCCTCGCACTGGCCGCCAAGTTCGAGCGCGTCGAAGCGGCGCTGGGCAAAGGCCTGTACTTCGCCGGAGAAAACTTCAGCCTTGTCGATGCAGTCTTTGCACCGGTCTTTCGCTACTTCGAAGTGTTCGACGAGATCAGCAACTCGCACATCTTCGATGCCCTGCCCAAGGTGAATGCGTGGCGCAAGGCTCTCGCCGCCCGGCCCAGCGTACGCAGCGCCGTGGTGCCGGAGTATCCGCAGCATCTTCGCGAATTTCTGCAGAAGCACGAGGCCCACTTGCTCACGCTCGCGTAAAACCGACAATCGAAGTCTTCCCACAACGAACAGGCACCCACGAGATGCGACTTCTCCACACCATGCTGCGCGTCGGCAATCTCCAGCGTTCGATCGACTTCTACACGAAGGTGCTGGGCATGAACCTGCTGCGCACATCCGAGAACCCCGAGTACAAGTACAGCCTTGCCTTTGTCGGCTACGGCAATGGCAACCCCGACCAGGCAGAGATCGAACTCACCTACAACTGGGGCACCGAAAGCTACGAGCCCGGTACGGCCTACGGCCACATTGCGCTCGGCGTGCCCGACGCGTATGCGGCTTGCGAAAAAATCAAGGCGGCCGGCGGCAACGTAACGCGCGAAGCCGGCCCCGTGAAAGGCGGCAGCACCGTCATCGCGTTCGTGACCGATCCGGACGGCTACAAGGTCGAATTGATCCAGGACAAGTCGAAGGCCAACGGCGAAAAGCCAGGAGCCGCTGCAGACGCTTTGCGCGCACCGTAGCCGGGGCGCACGCCAGGTTGGCTCGGTCGCCGGGCCGGGCCAATCGCCGCCAGGTTGCAAGCAACCGTAAGAAACGGCGGCGCGTGGAATGCGCAGGCAAATTAACGAGACAAAATAGCCGCCTTCGAAGGGGCGACCGGCATATTCTTTGCTGCTGTTCCTTGGCCAGAAGCGTTAATGCTAAACGCTTCAGACGCCCGAATTTGCAACAAGAACTTTCATGCTTGAACGCAGTGAGCAGTTCAAAAGCATTGAAATGCCCCGTTAATTTTTGCCCCGTCTTCCAAATGAGCGCTTTCTTCTAAGCGGAACGAATTTGACCAGTTTAAGCATACGCGGCAAGGCCATCGATCCGGCAATCTCGCTCATCGTATTTCTATTCGCCGCGCTCGTCGTTGGGGCCATTCCGTTTGCGTACCACGACACGGCGGCCCAGATCTTTCCGGACGAAGACACGCTGCTGAGCTTTTTCGGCGCCGATGCGTGCCAGCTGACCTCGACCACCATCGAGGAAAGAAACTCCTACGCCTGCAGCGCGTTCCTGCTCGAATCGATTGGCTTGAGCGCCGGCACGGCGCCACTGGCAGGCGCGCTGCTGAGCGTGTCGCTCACCTTGATACCGGTCTTCCAGTTCGCCCGCATACCCCTTGGCGTATTTCTCGCATCGCTGGCCTGGGGCGTCATCAGGGCAATTTTCCTGTCGGTACTTTCCAAGGACATGCTGTCCGCCGCCGTGGTGCTCGTCTCGGTCATGGCTGCACGGCAAGCATGGTTCGGGCTCACGTGGTTTTTGTCGGCAACGATTTACGGCTGGGTGGTCAGAAAGTACTGGCTGCTGGTCAGCGCGGTGTGGTTTGGGCTGAGGCTCATAAGAAAGCAGCTCACCGTATTCAGGCTGCTCGTCATCATCGTTCTGGTTTACGTTGCACTTGCGCTGACCTTTCAGATTGCATTGGGCGTCACGCTCGACTTTGCACGGCTGGCCGTCAACGAAAACAGAGAAGTTGGCGCCGAAGGATCGCGCACCGTGATCGAGGCTGTCATTGCTTCGGACAACGCATTGCTTCAAGCGCTCAATGCGACCATCACATTCTTCAGGCTGGCATTTCCGCTCGAGCTCTTGCGCTTCGGTTCGGTAAGCCAACTCGCGTTTATTTCGATCATGCCTTTCACGTTCATCTGGATGGTGAAAGTCATCGTCAAGAGCGCCAAGTCAGACAATAAGAAGGTCATCCAGGCCGGCAAGATTGCCTTGGCGCCTTTGGCATTTCTCATCATTGAAGGCGTATTCGAGCCCGACTTCGGCTCATTTGCGCGCCACTTCGCCATTGTGAGTCCACTTGTTTTTTCTGCCATGGCGCTGCTGCAGAAAGCCGAGCTGGGCATCGAAAAGCGGCTGAGGCGCAGCAGCAGCAACAGCAGTCCGGCCACCCCTTCCGGTTCGCCAGCCCTGGTTGGCGCCATTCAGCAGGATCGCATTTCGTGAAGTCTCAATCCATTGCGGTCGACCAGCCCCAGTACGTCGAATCCATCCAGGCGGGAAGAGGCATTGCCGCTCTCCTGGTCGTGGTGCACCACATCGCACAAAAATCGCATGCGCTCTCCGGCGGCGCGATTCCGTTGTTCGACTTTGGAATCGTCGGGGTCGACATCTTCTTCATGATCAGCGGCTTCATCATCTATTTTGTGACCGCCAACAAGACGATGACGCACGCGGAGTTCATGGAAAAGCGGATCGTGCGGGTGTTTCCGCTTTACTGGGGGCTCTCGTTGCTGGCATTGCTTGTTCTCATCTACAAGCCGAACCTGATCAACAGCAACGCACAGCAGGCAACAGATATTGCCGCGTCGTTTTTCTTGTGGCCCACCACCGCGCCCTACCTGGTGAACAACGGCTGGACGCTCACCTACGAAATCATCTTCTACGCACTCTGGGCCCTTGTTGCGCTGCCTACGGCCAACCGCAAGAGTGCATACGTTGCGTGCCTGATACTGGCGGCGGGCTCATTCGCAGGGCTGCTGCTCGACGTCGATCCCAAGGTCATCAATTTTTCGCTGTTCGTCGAATTTGCATTCGGCGTGGCAGTCGGCGTCGCGTTCAAGAAGGGAGTGTTTCGGCAGAACATTCCCGTAGGCATCGTGCTCGCCATTGCGGGGGCTTTTCTTGCCTATGTTGCAATTTCCCGGGGTCTCGGCGGCGGCCAGCTGAGAGGGTTTGCGCTGGCAATCCCCTCGGCCATGATGTTCATCGGAATCATCTTGCTCGGATCATTCTGGAAAAGAAGGCGCACGGTGCTGGCAATCGGAGACAGCTCCTATTCGCTGTACCTTTTCCATCCGTTCATCCTGGTCGGCATTCCCATTGCGGTAAAGCTGCTCGGCATTTCGTCGCCGGTGCAGATACTCGCCATTTCCGCTGCGGTCGGCGTTGCGGCCGTTGCCGCTTCGCACATGGTCTACAAGTTTGTGGAGTTTCCGCTCACGCAAATGATGCGAGGGATGATCAAGTCCGCGAAATCTCTGGGCGCAGCCAGAGCCAGGTGATACGAATCAGCAGCCCAGCAGATCGGCCAGCTGATTGATGTCGCGCGCGTGCAGATTGTTCTCTGCGTTCGGCGAAACGTCCTTGGGCTGCGCACGGCCGTATTCATGGGGCCGTTCGATGTAGGCGGTCTTCAGGCCGCACACGCGTGCCGCGGCAAGATCGTCGTGGTGCGCCGCTGCCAGCATGACCTGACCCGGCGTCGCGTCGAACACGCCCGCCACCCCAAGGTAGGTGCGCGGATCGGGTTTGTAGGCCTTGAACACTTCAGCCGAGAGCACACAGTCCCACGGCAGGCCGGCGCGCTTGGCCATCTCGGTGAGCAGGCCGATGTTGCCGTTCGACAGCGTGCAGATAGTGAACTTTTTCTTCAGGCGCGTGAGCCCTTCAACCGCATCGGGCCAGGCGGGCAGCCGGTGCCAGGCGCGGCTCAGGTGGCGCTTGGCGGCGGTGTCGAGCTGCTCCGTCAGGCCGAAGTCGTGCAGCACCTGTTCGAGCATGCTCAGGTGCAGCTCGTCGAGCAGCGTGAAGCCGCCCTCGCCCGCTGCAATGCGCTCCATCACGGATTTCATGGCGGGCTGGTAGCCGGCACGCCAGGCCAGCGCGAAGGTAGCGCCGTCGACGCCCGGCAACGCAAGCTCGGCTTCGGCGGCAACGCCGCTGTGCCAATCGACCACGGTGCCGAAAACGTCGAACGCGATGACCTTCAGGTCGCTCGCGTCAAAATCCGCGCGCATGGTCAGCGTTGCAGTTGGCTCGCGGCGCGTGCCAGCTGCTCGATCAATGCCCAGTTGCCTTCGCGGATTGCGTCGGTCGGCACGATCCACGAGCCGCCCACGCAAGCCACATTCGAGAGCGCAAGAAACTCGGCCGCGTTGCCCGCGTGAATACCGCCGGTGGGGCAGAAAGTGACGTCGCCGAACGGCCCTTGCCAAGCCTTGAGCATGGGCAGGCCGCCCGCCTGCAGCGCGGGAAAGAACTTGAGCTCTGTGTAGCCGTCTTCCTGCGCCGTCATGATCTCGCTGCCGGTAGCCACGCCGGGCAGCAGCGGCAAGCCAAGGTCGTGACAGGCCTTGCCCACGGCCCGCGTGTAGCCCGGGCTTACGCCGAACTTGGCACCGGCCAGCGCCGAGGCCTGAGCATCGGCGGCGCTGCGAATGGTGCCCGCTCCGGCCACCGCCTCAGGCACGTCCTTGGCGATGGCTTCGATGCATTCGAGCGCCTGCGGCGTGCGCAGCGTCACTTCGAGCATGCGGATGCCGCCGGCCACCAGCGCGCGCGCCAGCGGAATGGCATGTTTCACGTCGTTCAGCACGATGACCGGAATGACCGGCGCATCGCGCATGACGTCGAGTGCGGTGAGTTTGTTGTTGTCTATAGCCATGAGCAGGCTCCTTCTTCAGCAGTCAATGCGTTGCGCCGCATGCCGGCGAACAGTTCTCGGCCAAGACCATGGCCGTCTGCAATGCGCTTGGCTTCGGGCAGCCTGGCAATCTCGCGTTCGGCCCATTCGTCATCGGGCACCAGCACCGCAAGGGTACCCGCCACAGCATCCAGGCGTATGACATCGCCGTCGCGCACCTTGGCAAGTGGGCCGCCCGCAGCAGCTTCGGGCGAGACGTGAATTGCGGCCGGCACCTTGCCCGATGCACCGCTCATGCGGCCGTCGGTGACCAGCGCCACGCGGAAGCCCTTGCCCTGGAGCACCGAAAGCGGCGGCGTGAGCTTGTGCAGCTCTGGCATGCCGTTGGCCTGCGGCCCCTGCCAACGCACCACGCACACCACGTCGCGCTCGAGCTCGCCGGCGGTAAAGGCCTGCTGCAGCGCGGCCTGCGAATCGAAAACGCGCGCGGGCGCTTCGATCACGTGGCGGTCATCGGGCACGGAAGAAACCTTGATCACACTGCGCCCCAGATTGCCGTTGAGCAGCTTCAGGCCGCCGGTGGCGCTGAAGGGGCTCTCCACCGGCCGTGCGACGGATTCGTCCTTTGAAGGCGCGGCGGGTTGCCAGACCAGGCGCTTGTCGTCGGCCATGGAGGGCACATTCGAAAATTCGCGGATGCCGCCGGCGCGCACGGTCAGCACGTCGGCATGCATCAGGCCTGCATCGAGCAGCTCGCCAATCACAAAGCCGGGGCCGCCCGCAGCCTGGAAGGCATTCACGTCGGCACTGCCGTTGGGGTACACGCGCGTCAGCAGCGGAATGACGTCGGAGAGGCGCGAGAAGTCGTCCCAGTCGATCACGATGCCCGCCGAGCGTGCCACCGCCACCCAGTGGATCAGGTGGTTGGTGGAGCCACCCGTTGCCAGCAGCGCGACCATGGCATTGACGATGCAGCGCTCATCCACAACTTCGCCGATGGGCGGGCAATTGAATTTTGCTTCGCTCGCGCGGCCGAGTACCGTGCGAACGGCCTCGCGCGTGAGCGTTTCTCGCATGGCATCGCCGGGCTGGATGAACGCAGTGCCGGGTACGTGCAGGCCCATGGCCTCGAGCAGCATCTGGTTGCTGTTGGCGGTGCCGTAGAAGGTGCAGGTGCCCACCGTGTGATAGGCCGCCATCTCGGCGTCGAGCAGGCCCTGCCGGCCGACCAGCCCTTGCGCGGCCTGCTCGCGCACCTTGGATTTTTCACCGTTCGACAGGCCGGAAGGCATGGGCCCTGCGGGCACGAACACCGTGGGCAGGTGCCCAAAATGCAGCGCGCCGATCAGGAGGCCCGGCACGATCTTGTCGCACACGCCCAGCAGCAGCGCGCCGTCGAACATGTCGTGGGTGAGCGCCACTGCAGTGCCCATGGCGATCACGTCGCGGCTGAAGAGGCTCAGTTCCATGCCGGGCGTACCCTGGGTCACGCCGTCGCACATGGCGGGCACGCCGCCGGCCACCTGCGCCGTGGCGCCAAGGCTTCGCGCCTCGTTCTTGATGATGTCGGGGTAGCCCTGGTATGGCGCGTGGGCCGAGAGCATGTCGTTGTATGCGGTGACGATGCCGATGTTGGGCGCGCGCTCGGTCACCACCCTGAACTTGTCGTTGGCCGGAATGCCGGCCACGGCGTGCGCCACATTGGCGCAGCCCATGCGGTCGGAGCCGCGGTCGCGGTTGCGGATTTCGGTCAGGCGCTCGAGGTACGCGCTGCGCGGGCCCCGGCTGCGTTCGCGAATGCGAGCGGTAACGTCAAGGACGGTGGAATGTGTGCTCATGGGGATGTATTCGGTCGCGCTGCCGGCATCTGGCCAATGTCACTTTTGCGACCTTCGACTTGGAAGTGAATAGTACCAAGACAGCAAGACAGAGGCCGATCGAAAACGGCCTTCCGGCAATACGCATTTACATCTGCATTTACATCCGCATGCCGATTGGCGCGGAGAGCGCTCAATCGATGAGCTTGACTTCGACGCGGCGCGCCTCGGCGTTGTTGCCCGAACCCGCCGTTACCGCGGGCTTTTGCAGGTCGACCTTGCTGGCCGGAACACCCAGGCCCACCAGCACGTCGCGGATTGTCTCGGCGCGCTTCTTGGCAAGCTGCTCGTTGATGGCCGCGTCGCCCGTGGTGTCATGAAAGCCCGAAACCACCGCCTTCCGCCCGCTTTCCACGCCCTTGATGACAGCAGCCAGCGCCTCGGCGGCGCCGGGTGCGAGATCGGCGCTGCCGGTCGCGAAATAGAAGTTGACCACGCCGTCGGCCACGCGAATGCTGGCACCGTCGGGGATCACGACAGTCACTGTTTCGGTGACCTCGGCCACAGTGGTTGCCGGGGCCGGCTTGGCCGGTGCCGCGGCTACAGCGACGGTTGCGGGCTTGGCCTTTGCAGCCGTGTTCTTGCCCTTGTGCCAGAACGCAATGCCCAGTACGAAGGAGATCACCAGCGCAATCAGTATCAGGAGAAATCCGAGGGCGAACTTTTGCTGGCTTTCGTCTTCATTCATGGGTCTGCGTGCTCCGTAAGGAAGAGGTCGGTAAATAATGGTGCGGTGAACCATGATCGCCAAATTGTAGGCGCCGGCCCGTCGGGCCCCGCACCCGACCCCGGGCCGCCGGGGCTGGACCCGATGCCCCGGCCGTTGCGCGACCCGCAGCCCATGCTCGAAAAGGCCATTGCCGATTGGGGCGGCCGCGAGGACCTGTGGCTCTTCGGCTACGGCTCGCTCATATGGCGCCCCGAATTCGATTTTGCCGAACGGCGCTTTGCCTGGGTGCATGGCTGGCATCGCGCGCTGAAGATGTGGAGCCGCATCAACCGCGGCAGCGTGCAGACGCCGGGCCTTGTGTTTGGCCTGCTCTCGGGCGGCAGTTGCCGCGGCATGGTGTTCCGGGTGCCGGCAGCGCAAGGCCTCGAAACGCTTCGCAGGCTCTGGCTGCGCGAAATGCCGACGGGCGTGTACGACCCGAAGTGGCTCAAGTGCATCACGCCCGAAGGCCCGGTGCGCGCGCTGGCCTTCACGCTCTCCAGGCGCAGCCCCAATTTCACGGGCGAACTCAGCGACGAGCGCTATCGCCACATCTTTACCCACGCAGTCGGCCGGTACGGCAGCTCGCTCGACTATGCGCGCCAGACCCTGCTGGAACTGCGCCGCCACTCGATCCACGACGCGGCGCTGGCCCGGCTCGTTGCGCTGGCGCACGAGAGGCAAGAACAGCAGGAACAACAAGAACAGGAGGACCGGCAAGCGCAGCAGGCGCAATCCGGCGCGGCGTCTGATTGCGGGACACTCGCTCCTCCGGTATACGTTCCGGGGTCTGAGGACAAGAAATCTTCTTCGCGTTCTTTTTCTTCCCAACAATCATCCGGACAGTCCAAGGAAAAACCATGAACCATCGTCTCTCGATCGCCACCGGCACAGCCCTTCTCGCCAGCGCCCTTCTTTCGGCCTGCGGCGGCATGATGGGCGGCAAGCCGGGTGCGGCCGCCGAACTGATGCCCACCGCGGCGATTTCGCCCAACCCGACGCGCGGCACGGTGACCTTCACCGCGCTCGACCACGGTGTGCGCGTGGCGGGCGAAGTGCGCGGCCTGGCGCCGGGCAGCGAACACGGTTTTCACATCCATGAAAAGGGCGACTGCGGTGACAACGGCAACGCCTCGGGTGGCCACTTCAACCCCGCCGGCGGTACGCACGGCAAGTTCGCAGCGCCTGGCAGCCATGCCGGCGAGCTCCCGAGCCTTGTGGCCGACGCCAGCGGCGTGGCGCGCTTTCGTGTCGACATCCACTCGATTTCTCTGACCGAAGGCGCCGCAAACAACGTGGTGGGCCGCGCGCTGGTCGTTCACCGCGACCGCGACGATTTCACGACCCAGCCAGCCGGCAACTCCGGCCCGCGCACCGCATGCGCGGTGATTGCGCGGAACTGATCGAGCCCTCAGGCCGAACCCGCCGAGCGCTCCCGCCAAAGGGCTTCGGCGTGCGCCAGGGCTTCCGGTGTATCGATGTCGGTCACGATCCCGATATCGTCCACCACAAGGTCGGCGACCGCATCGATGGCGCGCATCGCCTTGAGGATGGGCGCCGCGCCAAAATTTCCTTGCAGGGCCGCCAGTTGCGTACGGCATCCGGCTGCAAAACCCACCGGGTGGCCGCGCTCGCCCTTGTATTGGGGCTGCGCCGCGCAAGTGCGGCCGGTGAGTGCGCCTGCAACCGCGCGCAGTGTTTCAGGGCGCACCAGCGGCAGATCGCCCGGCAAGATCAGCCAGCCGGCAGCGTCGGGCGTGGCCCGCACCGCGGCAGCAATCGAATCGCCCATGCCCGGATGCCCGGCGTCTTCAAGGCGCCATGGCAGGCCGCTGGCGCGAACGGCGTCCAGCGTTCGCTCCAGTAACGGCTTGCCCGCGAGCAGCGCGTGCAGCTTGGAGCCCACGCCGCCAGCCGCGTTGAAACGCTCGCCCCGGCCTGAAGCCAGCACGATCACCAAGGGAGAATCAGCCTTTGTTGCCATGGGCTGAGTATGGGCGCGGAATGGCTCCAGGCAAGCATGCGCAACAATGTCGGCATGACCTCTTCCCCAACCAACGAAACGTTGGCCGCGCTGCGCAAAAGCTACGAGCGGGCCGAACTCGGCGAAGCCCACAGCGCCGACGACCCGCTGAAGCAGTTCGCGCGCTGGCTTGGCGAAGCCATCGACGCCCAGGTGCCCGAGCCCAATGCAATGACCCTGTGCACCGTGGCAAGCGACCTGCGGCCCTCGAGCCGCATCGTGCTCATCAAGGGCTACGACGCGCGCGGCATCGTCTGGTACACCAACTACGAAAGCCGCAAGGGCCGCGAGTTGTCGGGCAACCCGTATGCGGCATTGCAGTTCCATTGGGTCGAGCTCGAACGCGTGGTGCGCATCGAAGGCCGTGTCGAAAAAACCAGCGCCGAAGAAAGCGATGCCTACTTTGCGAGCCGCCCGCTCGACTCGCGCATCGGCGCCTGGGCCAGCCCGCAAAGCGAAGTGATCAGTGGCCGGGACGTGCTGGTAAAGAATGCCGCCGTGACCGCCGCCAAGCACTTGCTATCGCCTCCGCGCCCGCCGCATTGGGGCGGATACCGGCTCGTGCCCGATCGTTGGGAGTTCTGGCAGGGCCGCAAGAGCCGCCTGCACGACCGCCTGCGTTACCGGCTCGAAGGCGAGGGCTGGGTGCGCGAACGGCTGGCGCCCTGAGCCTCTTCAGGCCTCGCAGGGCGCGACCTTGAATTCGACGCGGCGGTCGAGCGCATCGCTCGCGTCGTCTGCGCCCGTGCCCACGATGTTCTCGCGGAATCCCATGCCCGATTCACGCAGTTTTCTGGAAAGCGGCGGCGCCTCGCCCACAAGCCGCGTTTTCACGCTCACCGCGCGCTGCAGCGACAGGCGCTCGTTGACCGCCTCCGGGCCGGTGCGGCTCGTGTGGCCGGTGACCACGACGCATGAATCGATCTGCGCGGCCTGGCGCGCAATCTGCCGCAGCCACATCGGGTAGGCGGCGCTGATCTTCGGGTCGGCCAGGAAGTCGGTCGAGCCCGGCTTGAACAGGAATTTCACACTCAGGTTGTTGGTTTCCAGCCCGAGCCGCGCAAGGGTGCCAAAGGTTTTTTCTGCATCAGCCGTGCGGCCCAGATGCGCCTGCGTGAGGTAAAGGCCGCTGTAGATGCGCAGCTGCTGGCCGTCGGGCCGGCGCGATGCGGCTTCGTAGCGGCCGAGGGCTTCGCTCATGCGGCCGGCCTCGTAGGCGGCGGTGGCTTCCTGCAGCACGGTCGACGTGGGCAGGCGCTCCAGGTACAGCGCGTCGGCGGCCTGGCCTGGCTGTGTTTCGGCGGTGCGAATGTAGCCTTCCACACCACGGTCCTTGCCGTTCACCGGGCTGTCCCGAAAGAAGGCCGTGGGCCGCGTGTCGAGCGTGGGATCGCTGATGCGCGCCACCGATTGCGCGATGACCATGCCGCTCCTGATTTCAGTCAGCGCGAGGTTCAGGCGGTAGCGCCCGTCAGCCGCATCCTTGTCGCGCACCAGCGTGCCGTTCAGCACATATTGCGCGCGCTCGATCTCGGCGCTGTTGAAGGGAGTGACGGTGAACTGCTTGAACTGCGACTGCATGCGCTGCACCACCCGCTGCTCGGCCACGCGCGTTACTTCGGTCTGCTGTCCGCTCGAACCCTCGAGCAGCGGGTCGATCACGATGCGGCTCTGCTTGATGGTCGACTCCACCTTGGCCAGGAACGCGGGCAGCTTCTGCGTCTGCACGATCAGGTCGTCCACTGCCTGGTTGACGGCTTGGTCGAAAGGCATGGCGTTGCCCGGTGCGGGCCGGTGCGCGCACGCAACGGACAGTGCCGCGGCGCAAAGCGCGAGCACGCGCAGCGCGGCTGTGATCGCATGGGTGGGCTTCATCATCAGCATTGACTCCTCAAGATCTTCATGTCTTCGTCCGACAGCGGCTCCCCCACCGCTGCTCGCATGTTGATTTCGCTGCAGCGCCTGGAGAGTGGCGGCTTTTTGGGGGCCGCGGGCCTCTCCACCTCCGGCACTGGCAGCGGCTGCGCGGCCACTGCAACCGCCTGCGGCCTGGCACTGGGCCGCGCTGCCGCAGCCGGCCTGGTCTCGGCCGGCTTGGCTGCCGGCGGCGGCGCCGCTTCCCGCGGCACACCGGCCGAAAGACACGGCGTTCTGCACGGCTTGGTATCTGCCGCGGCCGTGGAAGCAAACGCGGCACAACAGCACAGCGCAACCGCCATCGCGATCGGCGCCATGGCGGAAAACGGCGAAGACCGCACCTGGTAAATCATCAGCCGGCAAATGTAGAGCGGCAGGCGCTGCTCGCCATCTCGCCAAATGGCCACCCTGCCGAACGGCATAGGGTGCCCGCGGGGGGCTACTGAAGCTTCAGGGAAGCCACTGCACCAGCGTCATTACCAGCGTGAGCGTGGCCAGCGCAAGCACCGTCGACACCGCAACGCTGGCCGTTACCAGGTCTTCGGCCGTGCGGTAGCGCTGCGAAAACAGAAAGACATTGGCGCCGATGGGCAGCGCCGCCGCCACCACCATCACGGTGAGCGGAATGCCGCGTACGCCCAGCAACCAGCCGATGCCGGCCACGAGCAGCGGATGCAGCAGGTTCTTTACCAAGGCTTGCACCGTGGCACCGCGCCAGTGCCGGCCGATGGGCGTCAGTGCGAGCGTGATGCCCACCATCACGAGCGCCACCGGGCCGAAGGCCTGCCCGAGCAGCATGATCGGCTTGCCGAGAAAGTCGGGCATCGCAAGCCCCGTCTGGGCAAATAGCAGCCCCGCGATGATCGGCAGCGGCACCGGGTGGATGATGGCGTTGCGCAGTGCCCGCAGCACGGTGCGCGCCATGGAACGCTTCTCTTCGCCGCTCACCACCGCGTGCTCGCGCGCCACGGCCAGTTCAAGCACCACGGTGGCGCTCGTCAGAAGCACCAGCGAGTGCAGCGAGATCAGCGTGAGCAGCACCACCATGCCCTGGTCGCCATAAGCAAGGCCGACCAGCACGATGCCGATCATCACGGTGTTGCTGTAGGTATTGGCAAGAGCAATGACGGCAGCCGTGTGGTTGAAGCCGCGCAGCGCCAGCGTTGCAGCGAAGAGCAGGCCCGACGCAATGAAATAGGCGGCCACGGGCTTCAGGCTCAGTTCTTCCACGTGCACCGTGCTCATTGCGCGGAACAGCAGCGCAGGCGCAAGCAGCAGGAAGATCAGGTTGGAAAGGTCCTTGACGGCGTTGCCGCCGATCCAGCGGCGCCGGCCTGCCAGGTAGCCTGCTGCGATCAGGACGACGACCGGCAGCAGCGAAGAAATAACGAACGCGTTCACCCCGCCGAGGATAGCCGAGGGTCCGCTCAGCCCGCCTGCCCTTCCCTTCCCTTTGCTTTCAGGGAAGGGCAGGCTCCCTGGGCTTCAGGTCAGAACGTCACGCGCAGGCCGACCTTCAGCGAACGGCCGGGCAGCGGCGCGTTGGGGTACACCGTGGTCGTCAGGATCGACGTCGGGCTGTAGCCCAGCTTGTTGGTGATGTTGTCGACACGCGCATACCAGGTGAGGTTGGCACGCTGCACCTTCATGCGGTAGGTAACGGCGGCATTCCACAGCGTGTAGGAGTCGGTCTCGCGCGCACCCACGCTCGGCACCCGGCGCTGCGCCGCGTTGTAGTCGAAGCCCAGGCGCGCACCCCAGGGGCCGTTGCCATAGGCCAGCGTGGCCCCCAGCCGCAGTGGCGCAATGCGCGGCAGCGGCTCGCCGGTGTCGAGGTTCCTGGCCCGCACGATGTCGCCGCGCCACTCCAGGTCGAGCGTCGAGCCGTCGGCCGAGCGCGCAAAGCCGTCGGTTCCCAGCAGGCGCAGGTTGCCGTTGGCTTCGATGCCGGTGAACCGCGCGCGCACACCGCTGTAGAGGTACTCGGCCAGCGTGTCGGTCGCCTCCGGGTCGGTGACCACCTGGCCCTCTTCGTCGAGCGTTCGGCCCGATGCCGTCAGGCCGATGTAGTTGCGAAAGCGCGTGACGTACGCGTTGACCCGGGCCGTGTTGGCGCCCGACTTCCATTGCGCACCCAGGTCGAATCCGGTCGACTTTTCCTTGTCGAGGTTCGGGTTGCCGACCTCCCATGCGGCCGTTGCCACGTGCGGGCCGTTGGCAAGCAGCTCGTAGTCCTTCGGCGCCCGCTCGGTGTAGGCCAGGTTCGAGGTGAGCTGCCACTGCGGCGTCAGGTTCACCAGCGCGCCCAGGGCCGCGCTGTGCGGGTTGAAGGTGCGCTCGCCAACCGCAAAACGCGTCACGGTCGGATCGTCCGGGTAGCCGAGCGACGTGATGCGGACCTTCTCGGTGCGCGCGCCAAAGCTCAACCGGCCCCACGAGGTGCCGAGCTCTTCATACATGAACAGCGCATTGGAGCGCGTGCGGCTGTGCGGCGCAAACGCCTCTGCACCGTCCGCGGCAAAGCGGTTGGTCTCGCTGCTGAAACCGACCAGGCCCTCGAGGTTGCCGATCTTCCGGTGGCGCGCCTCGATGCGCAGGTCGTTGCTCATGTTCGAGAACGTGGTGCCGGCCTCTCCGCCTTCGAATTCGGTGTGGCGATAGTCGGTGTGGCTGAGCTTGGCGTGAACGCTGCTGATGATGCCGCCCGGGCGCCATTCGCCTTCGATGGCATAGCGGTCGGACTTCATGCCGATGGTCACGTCGTCTTCGGCCACGGTGCCGTAGTTGCTGCGGTAGGTGCTGGCCGAGGCACCGATCCATCCCTGGTCAAAGAACAGCGTGCCGCCGATTGCACCGCCGTGCGCCTCGTTGGCCGAGTTGCAGATCTTGCGCGCCAGCGTCGGACGGCCGGGTTTCGTGCATTCCAGGTCGATGGGCGCCGACACGTCCTTGGAGTCGCGGTTGAACGCATCGACGTGCAGCGCAAAGCGGTCGTTGCCGCCCTCGAGCACCACGCCGCCGTTCTTCTCCTTGTTGCCGCTCGAAAAACCCAGGTCGGCCCGGCCGCCGAAGCCGTTGACCGGCTCTGTCGGAATGCGGTTGTCGATGACGTTGACCACACCGCCCACGGCGCTGCCGCCGTACTGCAGCGCCGACGGGCCGCGCAGCACTTCGACGCGGTCGGTCACCAGCGAATCGACCGGCACCGCGTGGTCGTAGCTCAACGCAGAAGCGTCGGGCGCACCGCCGCCGTTCTGCAGGATGCGGATGCGGTCGCCGTCCAGGCCGCGAATGATCGGCCGGCTAGCGTTGGGACCGAAGTAGCTGCTGCTCACGCCGGGCAGGTTGTTGAGCGTTTCGCCGAGCGTCGATTCGGAGCGCATCAGGAGCTTGTCGCCCGAGAGCGTGGTTGTGGGCGCAATCAGGTCGGCCGCGCCCAGCGGATTGCCGGTAACGGCAATTTCAGGCAGCGAGGCCGCGGGCGCCTCGGCGGGTTGCGCCTGGGCCATGGCTGCGAAGGAAGCCAGCAAAAAAATGGCAGCGCCGATGGCGTTGCGACGGAAATTGGGAATCATGAATGGGCACTCGTTGAATCAATGGACGATCTGCCGCGACCGCAGAAAAGCGCGGTGCAGCAACCGGAACAAGAAGGGATTCAGCGAGTGGAAGGTGGGCCGCGCGCGTCGAAAAGCGCAACCCAGCGGGCGATGGCCTCGCCCTGGAGATAGGCAAAGGTGGCCGATGGCAGCAGCACCGGCAACACCACCATGGGAACGCCCAAGGCGCCCGGGCCATGCGACAACTGGTCGTACAGCCGGCACTCGGCATCGGAATGGTCGCCGAACAGGCTGGCGATTCCGTGGGCGTGCTTGCCCGCGGCGTCGGCATGGACGGTCTGCGCGGCAGAGCTCGCCTGCCCCAGCCCCGGCACGTGCAGCGTGCGGTGGATCAGCCCCAGTGTGCCCGCGAACCACAGTGCGACCACCAGCGCAACGGCGATCGCGCGGGTCGACAGGATCGACCGGTGTGGAGCTTGGCTGGCGGCGTGCACAGGGAAAGGGCGTTGAAAACGGGGTAAACAGGAAAAAAACGAACCCGATATTGTCGCGGCTTGACGGGCCCGATAGCGTTCACTACATTACTAACCCGCGAGTCATTAATCTTATGCCCAGCCCCCGTTCCTTTGTCGACAAGATCTGCCCGGTGCGCTCCAAACGCGAGCGCCGCAAGGAGGCGCGCCCCGGCGAGTTGCTGGCGGCGGCGCTCGATCTGTTCGTCGAAAAAGGCTTTGCCGCCACCCGCTCCGAGGAAGTCGCGGCGCGCGCGGGGGTATCGAAGGGCACGCTCTTTCTTTATTTTCCAAGCAAGGAAGAGCTCTTCAAGGCCGTGGTGGTCGAAAACCTCAGCGGCCGGTTCTCCGAGTGGAACGAAGAATTCGAAACCTTCGAGGGCACCTCGGCCGACATGCTGCGCTATTGCATGCGCGTCTGGTGGGAGCGGGTCGGCATGACCAAGGCTTCGGGCCTGACCAAGCTCATGATGAGCGAAGGCGCCAACTTTCCGGATCTGGCGGAGTTCTACCGGCAAGAAGTGATCCGGCCAGGCCACGCGCTGCTGCGGCGCATTCTGCAGCGGGGCATCGACCGGGGCGAATTCGCGCCGGTCGACATCGACCATGCCATCTACGGCGTGGTGGCGCCCATGGTCTTCCTGATGCTGTGGAAGCACTCGGCCATGGTGTGTGTGGACGAAGACACCTCGCTCGACCCCGAAAAGTATCTCGCCACCCAGGCCGAGACCGTGCTTTATGGGCTCACTCGCCGTCCGGAGGCCGCGGCATGAAGCGTGCGTGGATGGCCGGGCTTTCGCGAGCGGGCGCGGCGCAACCTAAAATTGAAGGTTTGTCCTGAGCCCCACAAGGAAAAGCCCCCAATGAACCCGACACCCACCCTCGAGCGCTTGCGCTTCAACATGATCGAGCAGCAGATCCGGCCCTGGGATGTGCTGGACCTCGAAATCCTCGACCTGTTGGCTGCCATCCGGCGCGAAGACTACGTACCGCCCGCGCATCGCGGCCTGGCTTTCTTCGACATGGAAATTCCGCTGGGCGACGGCTCCGTGCCCGGCCAGGTGATGCTCTCGCCCAAGGTCGAGGCACGCATGCTGCAAGACCTTCACGTGCAAAAGCACGAGTCGGTGCTCGAGGTCGGCACCGGGTCGGGCTTCATGGCCGCCCTGCTCGCCCATCGCGCAGCCCAGGTGCTGTCGCTCGAAATCGACCCCGTGCTGGCCGCCCGCGCCGCCGAAACGCTGCGCCAGAACGGCGTTGCCAATGTGGAAGTGCGCAATGCCGACGGCGCCGTGCCGCTGCCAAGCGGTCCGAGCTTCGACGTGATCGTGCTCAGCGGTTCGGTCGCCCGCATTCCGCAGAACCTGCTCGGCTCGCTCAAGGTGGGTGGCCGCCTGGCCGCCATCGTCGGCGAAGAACCCATGATGCGCGCGCACTTCGTAACCCGCACCAGCGAAAGCAAGTGGGACACCATCCAGCCGTGGGACACCGTGGCACCGCGGCTGCTCAACTTTCCCGAGCCTTCGCGCTTCTCGTTCTGAACGGACGTTTCGAATGATCGATCAAGTCCGCCCCGCCGATCTTGCAGCCTGGTTTGCCCAGAACCCCGATGCGGCGCCCGTGCTGCTCGACGTGCGCGAACCCTGGGAACTGCAGACGGCGAGCGTTGCGCCGCAGGGCTTCACGCTGATTGCCATCCCGATGAACGAAATCCCGGGCCGGCTTTCCGAACTCGACGAGGGCCAGCGCATTGCATGCCTGTGCCATCACGGCGCGCGCAGCCAGCGCGTGGCGGCCTTCCTGAGCCAGAACGGCTTTGCCGAGCTTGCCAATGTGGCCGGCGGCATCGACGCCTGGTCCGCACAGCACGATCCCGCCGTGCCGCGCTACTGATTCTTTCTTCAAGGACGTTCAATGCCTTCCAGGCCCAGGCTTTTGCCTCTTTCCGCAGCGCTCGCAAGTCTCTTTGCCACCCTGCTAGCACTGCCGGCCCAAGGCCAGACACTGAACGAACTCTACGAATCCGCACGCGGCTTCGACGCCACCTACCAGGGTGCGCGAGCCCAGTACGACGCAAACGTGGCGCGTGCCGCGCAGGCCAAGGCGGGCATTCTTCCCGCGGTGGGGCTCACGGCCGGCGTCACGCGCAACAACCTCGACATCGACACCCTCACCGGGCCGGGCCGCGGCACAAGCACGCCCCGCGACTT
The DNA here is from genome assembly GCF_031456585.1 of Variovorax sp. 3319. Lineage (NCBI taxonomy): Bacteria > Pseudomonadati > Pseudomonadota > Betaproteobacteria > Burkholderiales > Comamonadaceae > Variovorax > Variovorax sp. 3319. Next base: position 138,329 of record NZ_JAVDUZ010000009.1, on the reverse strand, counting down.
CACCACGCAGAACATTGGCATCAACGCCACGCAGCCGATCTACCGGCCCGCCAACTGGGCAACCTACGAACAGGGCAAGCGCCAGGCCGAAATTGCCGAGGCCGTACTCACCGCGGCCGAACAAGACCTGATCGTTCGCGTGAGCCAGGCATATTTCGACGTGCTCGCCAGCCAGGACAGCCTGACGCTGGTGCGCGCGCAGAAGGTGGCCGTGGCCGAGCAGCTCGCATCGGCCAGGCGCAACTTCGAAGTTGGCACCTCCACCATCACCGACACGCGCGAAGCGCAGGCGCGCTATGACCTCGTCATTGCACAAGAAATTGCCGCAGAGAACGACCTGCAGGTGAAGAAGGTGGTGCTCGACCAGCTCGTCGGCAGGCCCGGCAGCGTGCCGGTTCCCCTGGCGCAGCCCGTGGTGCTGCCAACAGCCATGCCGGCAAACATCGACGCATGGGTTGCGCAGGCTGAAGACGCGCATCCCTCTATTCGCCAGGCGCGGCTCGGCCTTGATGTGGCCGGCCTCGAAATCCGCAAGGCTGAAGCCGGCCACAAGCCCACGCTGGACGCCAACCTGGGCTACAACATCACACGCAATCCGCAAGGCACCAGCACCAGCACGGTGGGCACGCGCATCGATGCCGCCTCGGTGGGGGTGGTGTTCAACATGCCCCTCTTCGCAGGCTTTGCCACCGAGAACCGCATCAAGGAAACGCTGGCGCTTGAAGACCAGTCGCGCAGCGTGCTCGAAGGCACCCGCCGCAGCGTGGCGCAGGCCACCCGCGCGGCCTACCTCGGGCTGGTGTCCGGCGCGGGGCAGGTCAAGGCACTCGAAGCCGCCGAGGCCTCGAGCCAGAGCGCGCTCGACGCCAACCGGCTCGGCTACCAGGTGGGCGTGCGCATCAACATCGACGTGCTCAATTCGCAAAGCCAGCTGTACCAGACCAAGCGCGACCTTGCACAGGCGCGCTACAACGTGCTGCTGGGCAACCTGAAGCTGCGCCAGGCCAATGGCACGCTGACGGTGGACGACATGAATGCGATCAACGCGACGCTGGCGAAGAACGGAACCACGGGATCGCAGCTTTTGCAGCCTTCGACCGGCGAGCGCCCGCAGACGACGCCTTCGGCGGTGGTACCGGTGACCCCGCCGAGCATTCCGGTGGTGCCGCCTGTGCCGGTGCCGCCGTTCAATCCGCCCGCGCCGACAATGCCTTCGGCACCGCCGCCACCGGTCATCCTGAACCCGCCGGTGCGCTAGAAGAACGCGCGGCGCGCGCCGGCATGGTGCCCGCGTGGCTCGTTTTTCAGCTTCTTCAGAGAAGCAGGTATTCCTTGGTGATGCTGGTGCACCCGCCTGCGGTTCGCATCAGGTACACATGCCGCGTCGCCGCTCCTATCAGCACCCCTATGCGCTGGCCGATGACGGGAAAGCCGGTGCTTGCGGCCCCGGCCTTCAGCGCATAGTCCTGGCATGACATCCGCCATGTCTGCACGACCTCGTAGACGACATCGCAGCCGCCCCTGACCGTTGGGGCGAAGGTGGCCGACACCACGTCGGAAACATCGTCGTGGGCGCGCTCCATCGACACGCTCCACGCGCTGGCGTCGGGCGCTACCGGGTGGCTCATCGAAAGAACCGCGTACGAGCCCTCGGGCCCCGCAATGAACGGTCCGACCTGGCGCACGGCGTTGAGACACTTGCCAATGCCGGATTGAACCGCCAGGCGGTGCAGCGTGCCTGGTTCCGGCGCTTCTTGTGCCGACGCCGGAGAGATCGAGAAGCAACCGAGCAGTACCGCGGCGATCAAGCTCGTGGTGCCGCTGGAAAGAACGGGCAGTTGCCTTCCCGGTGCTGGCGGTTTACCAGTCACAACGATTTTTCTCTTCACTGCCGGCCCCTGGGTGATCACGATCTCCGATTGTGCGAAGCATCGCTCCCGAGCCCTCGGGTTTATTTCACGAAGCCATGGCTTCCGGCACTACGAGAACAATCGTAAGTTTTTGGCAGATACCGACGACTGGCCACCGCCAGGTCACTCCAGCGTCGGCTCCGCCCTGGAGTCTTCCAGGGGCGCACTTTCGGTGGCCACTGGGTCCGCTGCTTGCGCAATGGCCAGCACCGCCGCGGCAGTGCGTTCGGCCGCCCCGCGGTTGGACGACGAAAACGCCAACGCAGCTTGCGCCATGGCAGCGCGCCGTTCGGGGTTTTCGACCAGCTTGAGCGCCGCGGTCACGGCCTGCTCCATGTTCTCGACGCGGAGCGAAGCACCCGCCGCAAGCGAAAGCTGCGCGGCTTCGGCAAAGTTGAATGTCGAGGGGCCCATGACCACAGGGCAACCGCATGCCGCGGGCTCGATGAGGTTCTGGCCGCCCAGCGGCTCGAAGCTTCCACCCAGCAACGCGACGTCGGCCAGGCCGTAGTAAAGCGCCATTTCGCCGAGCGAATCGCCAAGCCAGATTTCTGCGTCGGTCGGCTCGCCGGCCGCGCTGCGGCGCGCCACGGCAAAGCCTTGCGATTCGATCAGCGCGGCCACTTCGTCAAAGCGCTGCGGATGGCGCGGCACGATCATCCATTGCACTTCGTGCACGCGCTTGGCAATCGACCGGACCGCGCCCTGTTCAGGCGGCACGGGCGATGTGGCGCCGAAGCGCTTGAGCACCTCGAGCAGCATGCGCTCCTCGCCGTCGCGCGAGCTCGCAAGCACCACCATGGGCCGCGGCAGGCGCTCGCGCAGCGCAACGGCAGCCGAAAGCTGGCGCGCATCGGGCGAGGCATCGAACTTGAGATTGCCGTAGATGCCGGCCACCTTGGCGCCAAGCGACACCAGCCGGTGCGCGTCGGCTTCGGTTTGCGCCCACACGGCGGCCAGCGCCGAGTACGCGGGCCGTGCGAGCCAAGCCAGGCGCTCGGCCGCAGCCAGCGACTTTTCGTTGAGCCGCGCGTTGGCAAGCACCAGCGGAATGCGGCGCTCGGCGCACGCGGCGGCCATTTCAGGCCAGACCTCGGTTTCCATCAGCACACCGATGCGGGGCTGAAAGCGATCGAGAAAGCGCGCCACCGCGCCCGGCATGTCCCACGGCTGCCACACCTGCGTGTCGCCCGGCTCCAGCAGCTTGGCGCCCTCTTCGCGGCCGGTGGCGGTGCCGTGCGTAAGCAAGATGGGTATGCCCGGATACTGCCGCCGCAACTCGGCAATCAGGATGGCGGCCGCCCGAGTTTCGCCGAGCGAAACCGCATGCACCCAGCACTGGCCTTCGCCGGTGGTTGCATCGTCGTAGTAGCCGAAGCGTTCTTCCACGGCCACGCCATAGCCCGGCTCGGCCACCGCGCGGCGCCGCAGCTTGCGGCGAACCAGCGGTTGCACAACGGTGGTGAAGACGCCGTACAGGCGCAGCAGCAGCGAACGCACGGGGTTCAGTGCGACGCTTCGGCCAGCGTCGCGTCGGCCTTGACGGTTCTGAGGAGCGCGAGCATTTCGGCTTCGATACGCTTGAGCGCCGCATCGGTCTGGCCTTCGAAGCGCAGCACCAGCACCGGCGTGGTGTTGGATGCGCGAATCAGGCCAAAGCCGTCGGGCCAATCCACACGCAGGCCGTCGATGGTCGACACCACTGCAGGCGCCGCGAAGCTCGCACCTGCAACCAGCTTTTCGACCACCGCATGCGGCTCGCCTTCGGCGCACTTCACGTTGAGTTCGGGCGTCGAGAAGCTCGTGGGCAGCGCGTTGAGCGTGTCGCTCGCGTTCGGCGTCTTGCTCAATATCTCGAGCAGGCGGCAGCCCGCATAGGTGCCGTCGTCAAAGCCGAACCAGCGCTCCTTGAAGAAGATATGGCCGCTCATTTCGCCGCCGAGCGGCGAATCGATTTCCTTCATCTTGGCCTTGATGAGCGAATGGCCGGTCTTGAAGATCATTGGCTTGCCGCCCGCGGCTTCGATGGCCGGGCCGAGGCGCTGCGAGCACTTCACGTCGTACACGATGGTGCCGCCCGGCACGCGCGAAAGCACGTCTTGTGCAAAGAGCTGCATCTGGCGATCGGGAAAGATGTTCTGGCCGTCTTTGGTGACGATGCCCAGCCGGTCGCCATCGCCATCGAAGGCCAGGCCCAGCTCGGCGTCGCCCGTGGCCAGTGCGGCCATCAGGTCTTTCAGGTTTTCGGGCCGGCTCGGATCGGGGTGGTGGTTGGGAAAGTCGCCGTCGACCTCGCTGAACAGCTCGGTCACTTCGCAGCCGATGGCGCGGAAGATCGCGGGGGCCGAAGCGCCCGCAATGCCGTTGCCAGAATCGACCACGATCTTGAGCGGCCGTGCAAGCTTGATGTCGCCGACGATGCGCTTTACGTAAGCCTCGGTCACGTCGACATTGCGCACGCTGCCGCCCGGTGCGAGCTTTGCCGTGCCTTCTTCCATCACCTTGCGCAGGCCCTGGATCTCGTCGCCGTAGATGGCGCGCCCTGCCAGCACCATCTTGAAGCCGTTGTAGTCCTTCGGGTTGTGGCTGCCGGTCACCTGGATGCCGCTGCTCGACAGCGTGTGCGCCGCAAAGTACAGCATGGGCGTTGTCACGGCGCCAACGTTGATGACCTCGATGCCGGTGGCAACAAGGCCCTTGATCAGTGCTTCGGCGAGCGCAGGCCCCGACAGGCGGCCGTCGCGGCCCACGGCCACGGTTTTTTCACCGGCGGCGCGGGCGGCGCTGCCGAAAGCCCGGCCAAGCGCTTCGGCGACATCGGCATCGAGCGTGACGGGCACCACGCCGCGAATGTCGTAGGCCTTGAAAATCGACGCACTGAGTTGCATGAGAAGGCATTCCCTGTAGTTCTAAAGACCGAGCCATTGTAGGCAAGCGGCCTGGTGCCCACATGTCCGAAAACGGCCAGTTGAAACGAGTCGAAACCGTATCATTTGTCCATGCCTTCCACACATGCCTCCACCGAAGTGCTCGAGAGCGACGCCTGCTACCTGGCAATGAAGACGCACGATGCCCGCTTCGACGGCACGTTCTTCACGGCGGTGACCTCCACCGGCATCTATTGCAGGCCGGTCTGCCGCGTGAAACTGCCCCGCCGCGAGAACTGCCGGTTCTTTCGCCATGCGGCGCAGGCCGAGGCCGAAGGCTTTCGTCCTTGCCTGCGCTGCCGGCCCGAACTGGCGCCGCGCGCGGCAAGCTGGTCCACCGAAGATGCCTCGCGCATTCTGGCGCTGCAGGCCGCGCGCCTCATCGACGAACCCGATGCATGGGCTGAAGACGGCCCGGGCGCCGCACAGATTGCGGCACGGCTCGGCGTGAGCGACCGGCACTTGCGGCGCATCTTCGAAGCGCAGTTCGGCGTCTCGCCCCTGCAATACCTGCAAACGCGCCGCCTGCTTGCAGCCAAGCAGCTGATTGCCGATACCCGCCTGCCGATGACCCAGGTGGCACTTGCCAGCGGCTTTGCGAGCGTTCGCCGCTTCAACGCCGCTTTTCTGGAGCACTACGGCCTCAACCCCAGTGCGCTGCGGCGTGCGGGCGGTACAGAGGGCGGTGAAGCAAAGGCCATCGAAGTGCGCCTGGGGTTTCGCCCGCCGTACGACGTGAACGCAATGCTCGGCTTCTTTGCGCGGCGTGCGCTGCGGGGCGTCGAGGTCGCTTTCACGGCCGACGGCAAGGAGCCCGCCAAGGGCAGCACGCCGACTTTTGTGCAGCTGGCCCGCACCCTGCGCGTGCAGCAAGGCACGCAAACGCATGCCGGATGGCTGCAATTGCGTTTCGACATGGAGCGCGAGCAAATGCTGCTCTCGGTCAGCGATTCGCTCGCAGCGGTGCTGCCCATCGTGATCAGCCGCGCCCGGGCCATGCTCGACCTCGATGCCGAGCCGATGGCCATCAACGCCGCGCTGCACGACGCCTTTCCGCACGGCGACGGGCTGCGTGTGCCGGGCACCGTCGACGGTTTCGAACTCGCGGTGCGCGCGGTGCTCGGCCAGCAGATCACGGTGGCCGCGGCGCGAACGCTCGGCTCGCGGCTGGTGGCGGCATTCGGCGAACCCATCGCGACGCCTATCGAAGGGCTCGACCGGCTGTTTCCCACGCCGGCGGCAGTGGCGGCCGCAAGCGGAGATGCACTTGGGCAGCTTGGCATCGTGCGCCAGCGGCAAGCCGCACTGCAGGCCATTGCCCGCGAAGTGGCGGCCGGCAAGCTGGCACTGCATGCAGGCGCCGACGTGCCTTCGACCATTGCCGCACTGCAAGAGCTCCCCGGCATCGGCGCCTGGACCGCGCAGTACATCGCCATGCGCGCACTGCGCTGGCCCGACGCGTTTCCGGCCGGAGACGTCGCACTGCAAAAAGCATTGGGCGTAACGACCGCACGCGCAGCCAGCGAGGCATCGCAGGCGTGGCGACCCTGGCGCAGCTACGCGGTGCTGCGTGCATGGCACGCGCCTTCGCCTGCATCGGCAAGCGCCACGGCTGCGGCATCGCCCGGGGCACAACCTTCTTCCAGCAACATCGCAACGGCAGGCGCTTCCGCCTGAAATGTCATGAAGTTCAAGACCAAAGCCATCTACACATCGCACATCGATACGCCGCTCGGCGGCATCACCATGGCAGCCACCGACGAAGGACTGGCGGGCGTCTGGTTCGACCAGCAACGCCATTGGCCCGACACCACCGGCTGGCAGACCAAAGACGATCATCCCGCGCTGGTCGAAGCCGGGGCGCAACTGCGCGACTACTTTGCCGGAAAGCGCGACACCTTCGACGTGAAGCTCGATCTGTCGCACGGCACCGCTTTCCAGCAGAGCGTATGGCAGGCGCTGCTTGCCATACCCGCGGGCAAGACGATGACCTACGGCGCGCTGAGCGCAAACGTGGGCAACCCGACCGCAGTGCGCGCGGTGGGCGCCGCCGTGGGCCGCAACCCGATCAGCGTGATCGTGCCCTGCCATCGCGTGCTTGGTGCAAACGGGTCACTGACCGGTTACGCTGGCGGGCTTCACCGCAAGACCGCCTTGCTGGAACTCGAATCGAAATAAACCCGGCCCGCCGGGCGCGCACATCAAGAGAACGCAAGCGAACGTATGACTACAACAACAAAAGACAACACCGCAGCCACCGACTCACCAAAGCCCAAGGCATGGCTCATCGATCTCGTGCTGCTGGGGGCGCTCTGGGGGGCGTCGTTTCTTTTCATGCGCATCGGCGCGGCCGAGTTCGGCGCCTTGCCTGCGGCTGCGGTGCGCGTCGGCGTTGCCACGATTTTCCTGCTGCCGCTGCTCTTCATGCGCGGTCACGGCGCGGCGCTTGCACAGCACTGGAAGGCATCGATGGCCATTGGCGTGCTGAACTCCGGCATTCCGTTCGCGCTGTTCTGTTTTGCACTGCTCACCATCAATAGCGGCCTGGCCGCGGTCATCAACGCCACCGTGCCGATGTTCGGCGCGCTGGTGGCGTGGGCCTGGTTTCGCGACCGGCCCGATGGCTCGCGCATCGTCGGGCTGATCATCGGCTTTGCAGGCGTTGCCATGCTCGCAAGCCGCAGCGCGGGCCTGCATGCCGATGCGGGCGGCAACGCCGCGCTGTGGGCGGTGCTGGCCTGCCTTGGCGCCTGCGCGAGCTATGGCGTGGCAGCCAGCGCCACGCGGCGCTACCTCGGCGGCGTGCCTGCACTGGCCACGGCCACCGGAAGCCAGATTGGCGCCACGCTGTTCCTTGCGCTTCCGGCACTGTGGTTCTGGCCGACGCAAATGCCAAGCCTGCGCGCATGGCTTGCGTTGCTGGCGCTGGGCATTGCGTGTACCGGCCTGGCCTACATCCTGTTCTTCCGGCTCATCGCCAATGCCGGTCCGGCGCGCGCGCTGACCGTGACCTTCCTCGTGCCGGTCTTTGCCGTGTTCTACGGTGCGGTGTTCCTCGGCGAGAACATCACGCAGTGGATGCTGATCTGCGCGGCCGTCATCGTGTGCGGCGTGGCCCTTTCCACGGGCCTCGTCAAGCTGTGGCCGGGCGCCGGCTCGGCAGCGGCTACATCGCCGCCGCGACCACGTTGACCGACAGCGCAAGCACCAGCATGTTGAAGCCGAAGGCGAGCACGCTGTGCATCAGCGTGATGCGCCGCATCTCGCGCGATGTGGCCTGCACGTCGGACACCTGCGAGGTCATGCCGACCACATAGGCGTAGTACAAGAAGTCGAAGTAATCCGGCTCGTCCTTGCCCGGAAAATCCAGGCCGCCATCGGGCGAGCCGTCCCGCTGGTCGATGTAGTAACGGTGCGCGTAGTGAAAGGCGTAGATCGTGTGCATCATGAGCCACGAGCCCACCAGCGCCACGAGCCCCAGCGCAATGTGCCCGGTGCGCGCCGGCCCGCTCAGCAGCTTGACCTGCTGAAGCAGCATTGCAATGGCAACCACGCTCGCACCAATTGCGACCAGCATCGACACCAGGATCACCATGTTGGGTTGGTCCAGCGCTTGCGCACGCTCACGGGTTCGTTGTGCATCGAAGGTATGCGCCAGCCACCACGTCAGCACAAGGTAGACCGCGGCGTTCACGCACCAGCCCGCAAGGCCGCGCGCCATTGCGTCGATCGGCCATGGGATTGCTGCGACCGCAAGCCCCGCTACTCCGCCGTAGAGAAGACGCTGTGGACCAGTGGTGGTCGAGAGGTGTTTGCGCATGTTCAAAGCTTACCTTGAGTACTTTTTCAGGCGTGCACCACATGTGCATGGGCGCCGTCCTACAAGCACTGCGGCGATCAGCGCATGGAGATTTGGCGTGCGCACTATTAACTTGTCGGTCATCAAAAGGGAGCCCCGCCCGGAAGCACCGCGCGCATAAAAATTGCGTGTCGGGCCCGAGGCATTTTTTTTGCCTTTTCAAGGACCTTTCATGCTGCTGCCTCGCTCCCGCCCGCTCGCCAATGCCGCCAGAATGACGACGCTGGGTACATTGGCCGGTGCCGGTTTGCTCTTTGCCCATGCAACCGCCTGGGCAGACCCATCGCCCGCGTTGGACCGGTTCAGTTTTTCGGTAGGAGCATTCAGCGCCGATCCCAAATTCAACGCGTCGGTGAGTTCGCCCTACGGCGCGCTGCGAACACGCGACCTCGAGCCCGGCCGCGTGACCATGCCGCGCGTGACTGCCGACCTTCTCATCGGCGACAACCATGGCGTTTCTTTCGACTACTACCGCTACAAGCGCGACTACTTCGGCCAGGCAGGAGGCAGCGAATCGCTCGGCGGCTTCGGCACCTTCAACGCCCTCGGCAACGCCAACCTCAACGTGAAGCTCGACTTTGCCAAGCTCTCGTACAAGTGGTGGCTGGGCACGGGCAACACGGTGTTCGGCCTTGGCGCCGGCGCGGCCTACTACCGCATCAATGTGGGCGCAAACGCCAACGTGGCAGTCAACGGGCGCATCGGCCAGTTGAACGAAGATGCGAGCGACGACGCCATTGCGCCCCTGCTCGAAGTTGGCGTGCGGCACGCCATCAACCCCGACCTGCGCCTGTTTGCAGACCTCTCCGGCGTGCGCAAGGGCGGCGGCCGCTTTCACGGCAACATCTACAACGCCAGCGCGGGCGTGGAATGGTTCCCGGTGAAGAACGTCGGCCTGGTGCTCGCCTACGGTGTCACAAACATCGACCTGGCACGCGAAAGCAGCACTGCGGAAACGCGCGTCAAGGTCAAGCTGCACGGGCCGTCTGCCTTCCTCAAGGCGCGGTTCTGAAACCGCTCCGCGGCCGCCTCCTTGCCATGCATGCCATGGCCGGGGCGCCGCGCGCATAGGTGCTTGCGATCATCGGCGGCCACGCCACGGCCCCCTATGATCTTTTGATGTACACCCCAGCCACACCCCGCTCCGACCAACCCGATGGGCGCGCCGCCACCGCGCGCCGCACTGGCAAGCCACGCTCGATTGGCCTCGCCGTCTCTGCGGCGGCGCTGCTGCTGGCGGCGGGCGCACCGGCGCATGCGCTGGTCATCGGGGTGACCGAAGGCGTGAGCTACCAGGTCACCGAAAGCCAGATCGCACCGCGCTTCGAGCCCATTGCCGAGGTGCTGAGCAAGGCGCTGAAGCAGCCGGTGACCATCAAGGTGTTGATTTCTTACAACGGCGCGCGCGAAGCCTTGAAGGAACAGCAGGTCGATTTCGCCTTCATCCACCCGGCCCACGTGGCGCTCGAAGCCGTCAAGAGCGGCCGCTACCAGGCACTGGCTTGGACAACCGGCTTCACCGCGTACAAGGTGTCGCTGCTGTGCAAGGAGCCGCAACCCATCTCCGACTGGAAGGGCATTGCCGGCAAGGGCCTCGTGATGCCCGACCCCGATTCGATCACCTCCGTGATCACGCGTGCCATGCTGCGCGAGCACGGCTTGCAGCCCGCCGCGCTGAAACTCACCAACACGCGCTACCAGGACGCCGTGCCCTTCTACGTGAAGAACGGGTTTGCGGCCTATGGCGCTACCGCCGCTTCGGGTGTGATCAAGACCTGGACGGACGGCGGGGGCAACGTGTGCGCCGAATCGCGCGCGGTGCCCATCAAGCAATGGCTCGCTTCGCGCAAGCTCGATGCGGCCACCGTGGCCGCCGCGCGAGAAGCCCTGCTGGGGCTCGCACAAAGCGATGCGGGCAAGCGGGCGCTTGCAACCTCCACCTACACTGGCTTTGTCGCGCCGTCGGCCGAGGTCGAAGCAGCCTTGCTCACCTGGCTGGGCATCTGAAAACCAGCGGGCGCGGCGCTCTGGCCCCGCTCCTTTTCCGCTCTTTCAGAATTGCCCCATGCACGATCTTTCCAGCTTTCCCATTACCAAGAAGTGGCCTGCGCGCCAACCTGACCGGCTGCAGTTGTATTCGCTGCCCACGCCCAACGGCGTCAAGGTGTCGATCATGCTGGAAGAAACCGGGCTGCCCTACGAGCCGCACCTGGTGAGCTTTGAAACCGGCGACCAGATGTCGCCGGAATTCCTGTCGCTCAATCCGAACAACAAGATTCCCGCCGTTCTCGATCCCGACGGCCCCGGCGGCAAGCCGCTCGCGCTGTTCGAGTCGGGCGCCATTCTTCTGTACCTGGCCGACAAGACCGGCCAGCTCATTCCGCAAGATGCCGCGGGCCGCTACGAAACGATCCAGTGGGTCATGTTCCAGATGGGCGGCATCGGCCCCATGTTCGGCCAGCTCGGCTTCTTCAACAAGTTCGCGGGCAAGGACTACGAAGACAAGCGCCCGCGCGACCGCTACGTGGCTGAATCGAAGCGGCTGCTCGGCGTGCTCGACAAACGGCTCGAGGGGCGCGACTGGGTCATGGGCAACAGCTACACCATTGCCGACATCGCCATCTTCCCGTGGGTGCGCAACCTGATCGGCTTCTACGAGGCAGGCGACCTGGTGGGCTTCAGCGACTTCAAGAACGTGGCCCGCGTGCTCGAAACCTTCGTGGCGCGGCCCGCCGTCGTGCGCGGCCTGGGCATTCCCAAGCGCGGCTGATCGAAGGGGCGGCGCGTCCGCCGCCCACTCCGAAAACAGAACTATTCATTTTCGGAGCAAGTGTCTCTTTCAGGCACGCATCTCGGGTTCCCAAACCTTTAACGCGCGTCGTTCAGCTGCGGTTAAGGTTACACTTCAATAAGAATAATTCTTATTCAACCATCCGAGTCGCCCTTCGCACTGAAGCCGGTGACCGGCCCGGGAACCACCATCACTGCGAATGCTTGCGAGAAGGCAATCGGATGCGCGACCTCGTCCAGGAACTGCTGGCTCACTATGCTGACTTGCGCCGGCAGCTGACGCGCGACCTGCGGGATCCGCACTACGCCGCGGACATCGCGCAGTCCAGCTTCGAGCGGGTGTATGCGCACGCGCTCAAGCTGAACAAGGACATCCGGGTAGATACGGCCGCCGGCGGTGCGCAGCAGGCGGGCATCGAATCGCCGCGCGCCCTGCTGTTTCGCGTCGCGCGCAACCTGTGCGTGGACGATGCGCGCCACCGCAAGGTGGCACAAGACTGGGTCAGCACGCATTTCAGCGTGGGCTCGCGCCAGACGGCGCCCTCTTGCGAGTACATCGCGTCGCAGCAGCAGGTGCTTGCACGGGTGGTCGAAACGCTCGAAACGCTGCCGCCCCGGCGGCGTGAAGTGTTCCTGCTGTTTCGCGCCTACGGCCACACCCGCGCCGAAATTGCGCAGCAGCTCGGCATCTCTGAAATGGCCGTGGCCAAGCACCTGCTGCGCGCCGCCATCGACTGCTCCCGCGTGTTTGCCGCGCTGCGCTCGGAACTGGTCGAACAGACCACCGTCTCGAACCGCGCGGGCTTCGACGCCAAGCTGGCCGAAGACTTCGCCTGAGCGCCGCAACGTGGCAAGCGCGCCGGAAGAAAAGCTCATCGAACGCGCGCTCGCGCTCATCGTTGAAAGCGAAAGCGCGCCGCAAGATGCCGCCGTTGCCGCGCGCCTGGCCCTGAGCCGCTGGCGCAGCCGGTCGGCCGAACATGCGGCCGCGGCGCAAGAAGCGCGGCGGCGCTGGGACGCACTCGGCGGCATTGCGGCGGAACTGCGCAACCTGCAAAAGTAGCGCTGCCGCGCGCGCCTCACTGCAGGCGCCCTTCTTCGCGAAGCGCCTCTTGCATCGAAGGCTTGATCAGCGCGGCGCCGGTAAGCGCCCACAGTGTCAGCACATCGTCCAGCGCGCAGATATTGCCGGGGTTCACGCCGAGCCAGCGTATGAGCTCTTCGGCCCGCTCGGGCGAGGGCGAATCATGCAGCGTGCAGAAGAGCGTCCAGGCGACGTCGAAGGCCGGGTCGTCGCCGGTCGGCCGGGTCGTCTTGTCTTTCATTGCCCTCCTTCACGCTGCGAGGCTTTCCTGCGATTCGCGTACCTTGTCCTCGACGATCTTGCCCGCCTGCATGGTGATGACGCGGTCGGCCAGGTGAAAGTAGCGGTCGTCGTGCGAGATCACCACCAGCAGGTGGCCCTTGGCGCGCAGCTCGGGCAGCAGCTCGGTGTAGAAAAGATGGCGGAAGGTCGGGTCCTGGTCGGCGGCCCATTCATCGAACACCAGCACCGGGCGCCCTTCGAGGTAGGCGTGCACCAGCGCCAGCCGCTTGCGCTGCCCGGTCGAGAGATCGGTGGTGCTGAACGCGCCGTTCTTCAGGCTCACCTTGTGCGCAATCTCCAGCCGCTCCAGGTAGGGCAATGCCGTCTCGGGCAGCACTTCCATGCCCGCGCCGCCTTCACTTTCTTCACCGGCCACAAGGTCTTCAAACAGATAGAAGTCGGAGAACACCGTGGTGAAAAGCTGGCGGTAGTCGTCGCGGCCTTCGGGCTTGACCACCGAGCCGTCGATCAGCACATCGCCCGCCTGCGGCGCATACAGGCCGAGCAGCAGCTTGATGAGCGTGGTCTTGCCGGAGCCGTTGTCGCCCACCACAAACACCATTTCGCCGCGCCGGAGTTTCAGGTCGATGGGCCCGAGTGCAAAGGCCTCGCCACCTTCGGGCGCATCGAACGCATAGCGCACGCCGCGCATGCCGATTTCGTTCTTCAGGATGACGCCGTTCGACGCGCGCTCCAGGTGCAGGTGCGGCTCCGGCGTGGCAAAGCGCGCCGACAAATCGCCAATGCGCTGGAACGCAACCTTGGCGCGGCCCACGCCGGGCAAGGTAAGTGCAATCTGGTCCAGAGGGCCCTTGAGAAAAAGCAGCACCAGCACAAAGCCGCTCACCACCGCGGGCTCGGTCGTGCGGAATGCCGCCCAACCAAGAATCAGCGCAATCAGCAGAAAAAACAGCGCCGAGCCGAAGGCAGTGGCAATCACATAGGTGTTGATCGCGCGCCCGTTCACTACCCGAATGGTGTCGACAATGCGCTCGATCTGCCCCGCGAACATGCGCGTGCGCCGCGTGCGATGCATGCGCAATTCCTTGGCGCCCTCGCTGATCGCGCGGTAGGCCTTGTGCAACTGGTCTTCCTGCTCGCGCGCCTTCCAGAAACCGGCTTCACCTCGAATTTGCGCCATGAGTTGCACGCTGATGCCGATCACGAGCGCCACAAGCATCAGGCCGAACAGCGGCAGCGAAAGAAACGCCAGATAGCTCAGGCAGCCCAGCGCGACCGCAAGCGCAATCAGCGTGCCTGAAAGCGCAAACGCAACGTCGCTGATCATGTCCACGTCTTGCGAGAGCACAGGCATCAGGCGGTGGGTGCGGTAGCGCTCCAGTGCGTCGATGGGTGCCGAGAGAACCTTTTGCGCCAGGCTTTTTCGCACCTGGGCCACCAGCCGCTGGCCGACGAAGTTGGTCGACACGTCCGACGCCATGCGCCCGAAGAGCGCCACGCCGCACAGGCCCACGAAAGTCAGCAGCAGGCCGCCGGCCAGCCCGCCCGGCTGGTTGAGCACCCGGTTGATGGTACCCAGCAGCGCGACCGTGGCGGCACCGGCGCCAACGCCCGTCACCAGCGACAACGATATCCAGGGAAGAAACGGTTTCAGCAGGCGCCCTATCTCGGCGCCGTTGCCTGCGGTGGTAGTTGTCATGCAAAGGCTCTTTCCGCCCCGGGGGCGACAGCGTGGAAACGACCATGCCGCCCGGCACAGCCCCGGCGGCTTCGTGCCACCTACTGCCTAGACGGCTGAGCCGCGGCAATGTTCAGCGCGCGGCCATGAACAGTTGCCCTGCAAATCCGTCTTGAAGAAATGACCTTGCCGACGGCCGACCCGTGATCCCGCTGCTGGAGCCCCTGTTCCCAGGCGAGCTGGCCGTGCATGGCGAAAAGCTGCAATGCGCCGACGCCGTGCCGCCCGGCGCGCTGTGCATTGCAGACCTTGCGCAATCGCCCGCGTTGCTTCCCGATGTGCTGCAGCGCAATGCGCGCTACCGCGGCGTTACCGGTGCAGACTTGCGCGCCGTCGCATCCGCATGGAGCCTCGAATACATCGCAATGCTGCTGCCGCCCGTGATGGCCGCGGCCAGCATGCTGCAGCACGTGTTTCCGGTTGCGGCGGAGCACACATGGGTGCGGCTCGACGCACACGGCGGACCTCTCGGCTTTCACATCCGGCACATGGGCAAGACGCACCGCGGGGCCGGCACCGCAGAGCGCTACGCACCGCTGCTATGGCTGCACCTTGCGCCGCTTTTCGAAGCGCTCGCGGCAACGACGCGGCTTGCGCCGAAGATTCTCTGGAGCAACACCGTGCGCCTCATGGAGCCGGTGTTCGACGTGGCGCTGGCCGCAACCGGAGGGGCACCGTCGATCTTGCGCGACCGGCAACAGCTGCTTCACAGCGCCACGTGGCCGAACGAACGTCGCCCCAACCCGCTTCACGGCCGCGAACGCAACCACCCCGTCAAGCTGCATCGCGAGTGCTGCCTCAACTACCTGTTGCCTAACGAGCACCACTGCAACGCCTGCCCGCTCGCGCCGGAGCATCGCGGCCTCGGGTGAACAGATTGCGGGCCATTCCGTCATTCATCTATCCATCCATCGCACACCTATGCCCAAGGCCAAGCTCGTCTATATCCTGTCTTTGAGAAACGCCGCCGCCGACAAGGCCGGCCAGCACATTGCGTACAAGGGCGGGCAGCGCTACATGGCCTCTCCGCTCGAGTACCTGGCCAAGGCGCTCGACGAAACGCCGCTGGGAGACGCCTATTCGCTCGAAGGCATCGTCATCGACGACGATCCGCGCTCGCCGAAAGACCAGGCCGCGCTGCAGGACTACGGCTTTTCTTGCCAGCCCGAAAAGAAATGGATTTTTCCGGCGGGCTTGACGACGCAGGGCAGGCAGCTCACGGACATCTTTCATTCGGTGCCATCCGAATACCGGCGGCTGCCGCTCGATTCAGCCGACCGCCCCGCCGGCAAGAGCCGCTTCGAGCGCACCCTGCTCGACAAGCTGCTGACGCTGCAGGCCGACATCGTCGTGCTCGACGGCCTGCTCGTCATCCTGGACGAACTGGTGCGCCCCGGTGCGCCGTTCCACCGCAAGATCGTCAACATTCACCCAGGCATCACCCGCATCGAATCGCCCTACGAGCGTCGCGGTGCCTACGCAACGCTCGATGCGCTGCACGGCGCGCAGGGCCGCAAGATCGTGAACTGGCAAACGATGGAAAGCGTGCCTGTGCCGCCGCTCTACAAGACAGGCGCCTCGCTTCACTATGTGGACAACGGCATCGACTCCGGCGAGGTGATCCACGACGCGCTGCGCACCACCATCGACCCGGAGGACACCATCCTCGAGCTGCGCTGGAACAACTTCAACCACAGCCTCTTTCCCGCCCTGCACGAGGGCCTGGCCCTGCTTGCGGGCCAACGGCAACCGCTCACCGAAAGAACCGCATGACGGCCACTCCCCATGTCTCCTATGCGTGCGGCATGCCGCACGCCATCACGCGCGAAGGCGACACGCTCAGCGTGCGCAACACGCAGGACGAATCGCGCTCGCTCTGGAAGATCAGCCAGGGCAACGCCGGTGCTTCGGACCCCGTGCTCCAGTGGGTGGACGGCAGCAATGCATCCACGGCCCATTTGCTGGCTGCCCTGGAAGGCGCGTTCGAATACCACCCTGCCCGCAAGGCCCTGTGCGTTGCGCCAAGCCAGCCGGCAGCAGCACTCCTGCAGGCCGGCGTGCTGCTGCAAGCCGAGGGCGGCCAAGCCCTCGCCTGCCGCGACATGCTGTGGCAGCAGCCTTCGCTGTGGCTGCCCGCAGTGCACCCGCCCATGGCGCTGCAATACGCACTGACCAACGGCAAGCGCCACCCCGTGCGCCCGCCCAAGCCGCGCGGCGTGCTCTACCAGCGCTTCATTCCCTGGCTGGGCAAGACCTTTTCGTTTCGCAGCCTCGACTTCGAGGCCGACCTTCCGATGTTCAACCGCTGGATGAACGACCCCGACGTGGCTGTGATCTGGGAGGAAGAAGGCGACCTGGACAAGCACCGCCAGTACCTCTCGGCCATCGACCGCGATCCGCACATGTATTCGATGATTGCTTGCCTCGACGGCGAGCCCTTTGGCTACTTCGAGATGTACTGGGCCAAGGAGAGCCGCATTGCGCCCTTCTACGACGTGGACGACTACGACCGCGGCTGGCACGTGCTCATCGGCGAGCCCGCGTTTCGCGGCAAGGCCTTTGCCACCGCATGGCTCACCTCCATCTCGCACTACATCTTCTTGTGCGACCCACGCACCCGGCGTGCCGTGGGCGAGCCGCGCATCGACCACCTGCAGCAGATCCGCAATCTCGACAAGTCCGGCTACGCCAAGGTGAAGGAGTTCGACCTGCCGCACAAGCGCGCGCTGCTGGTCGTGATGCTGCGCGAACGCTACTTCACCGACGCCCTCTGGCTGCCCCGCAGCGACGGCGCCGCCACGCCTGCCCAACATTCTGCGTAAAGGAAATCCGCCATGGTGATTCACGACCTCATCGGTATCGGCTTCGGCCCTTCGAACATCGCACTGGCCATTGCGCTGGACGAGAACCGCCGCGACGGCCGCCGCGTCGATGCGATGTTCATCGAGAAGCAGGCCGGCTTCGCCTGGCACAGGGACATGATGCTCGACCAGGCGCACATGCAGATCTCGTTCATGAAGGACCTTGCAACGCTGCGCAACCCCACCAGCCGCTTCACCTTTATCAACTACTTGCATGAAAAGAAGCGGCTGCAGGACTTCATCAACCTGAAGACCTTCTTTCCGAGCCGGCACGAGTTCAACGATTACCTGGGCTGGGCCGCGTCGCAGTTCGAAGATGCCTGCGTCTACGGCGAAGAAGTGTTCGAAGTGCTGCCCGAAAAAGAAGGCCACGGCGGCGAGGTCTCGCTGCTGCGCGTGCGCTCGCGCGACGGTGCCGGCCATGTGACCGAGCGCCTTGCGCGCAACCTGGTCGTGAGCATTGGCGGCATGCCCAACATTCCGGACGGATTTCGCGCACTCAGGAACGACCCGCGCGTGTTCCATTCGAGCAGCTACCTGCGGGACATGGCCCGCCTGCCCGACGCTGCAAAGATCGCCATCGTGGGCGCGGGCCAGAGCGCGGCGGAGATCTTCATGGACCTGCAGGGCCGCCCGCATGCACCGCAGGTCGACCTCATCATGCGGGCCCGCTCGATTCGCCCGTCCGACGACAGCCCCTTCGTGAACGAGGTGTTCAACGTCGAGTTCACCGACTACATCTACAGCCGGCCCGAGGACGAACGCGCCGCGCTTATCGACGAGTTCGGCCACACCAACTATGCGGTGGCCGACCTCGACCTGATCCAGCAGATCTTCAAGATGTTCTACGAGCAGAAGGTACGCGGCGAAGAGCGCATGCGCTTCCTGCGCCGGCACGAGATTCGCGGTGTGCATGCGGCAGCGGATGGCGTTCACCTGAGCCTGCACGACCAGAACACCGGCCAGGAAAACACCCTGCGCTACGACGCCGTGGTGCTGGCCACCGGCTACGGCCGCGAGCAGCACAAGGCGCTGCTGACGCCTCTCGCACCCTACCTGGGCGACTTTTCGGTCGACCGCCACTACCGCGTGGGCAGCACGCCCGACTTTCATCCTGCCATCTTCCTGCAGGGCGCCTGCGAGTCGTCGCACGGGCTGAGCGACACCCTGCTGTCAGTCACCTCGGTGCGCACGGGCGAGATCGGCAATGCCCTGCTCAAGGCGATTCCGGCCGGCGCACCCGTGGCCGCCACCGCAGTGAACGCTGCAAACAGCCCGCGCCACGAGCGGCAGCCGGTGCAGGCCTAGGCGTGCCCTCCGGCCCCCTGGGGGCGCAAGAAGAAAAAGGAGACAGCCTGCTGTCTCCTTTTTTTTAAGCCAAACGTCTCATGTATGAAAGCGCCAAGGTGCCGAAACCGGCCGGCCTTGGGCGTCGCAACGTGAACCGCCGTATTCAAGCACCTGGAGTATCAACCTTATGCGTCCCCTGCCCCGTCAACGTCTATTGAACGCCGCACTCGCCACGGCCTTCGGAACGGCCTTTTCCCTTTGCAGCGTGAGCGCCCTGGCGCAGGCCACTGGGCAGCAACAGCAACAGCCGCGCGCCGGCGATCCGACCCTGCCCGCCATCACGGTGAATGCCGACACGGAAGAATCTGCCACCGGCCGCGTCAACGGCTACCTTGCCAAGCGCAGCACGGCCGGCAGCAAGACGGACACGCCGATCGTCGAGACGCCGCAATCGATCTCGGTCATCACGGCCGACCGCATGGACGCCATCGGCGCCACCACGGTGAAGGACGCGCTCGGCTACACCCCGGGCGTGAGCATCTCGCCCTTCGGCGCCGATTCGCGCTACGACTGGATCTCGATCCGCGGCTTCGACGGCTATGCGCCGGGCTTCTACCTGGACGGCCTGCCGCTGCGCAACAACGGCACCTGGGGCCTGTGGAAAACCGAGAACTACGGCAGCGAACGCATCGAAGTGCTGCGCGGCCCCACCTCGGTGCTCTATGGCATGGCAAGCCCGGGCGGCGTGGTCAACATTGCGAGCAAGCTGCCTACGGCAGAGCCCGTGCGCGAGATCCAGCTGCAGTACGGCAACGATGCCCGCCGCCAGGTGGCCGGCGATTTCTCGGGCGCGCTCGACGCCGAAGGCAAGGTGCTCTACCGCATTACCGGGGTACTGCGCGATGCCCAGTTGCCCGGCGGCAGCTCGCGCGACGACCGCACCTACATCGCCCCCTCGATCACCTGGAAGCCCTCGAGCGACACCACCTTCACGCTGCTGGCCCAGTACCAGAAGAACCGCGCGGGCAGCTACACCCGCATTCGCCCCGCGGCCGGTTCGCTCACGCCGACGCGCATCGGCACCTACATTCCCGACGACCTGAACGCGGGTGATCCCAACTTCGATCACTTCAACCAGGACCAGAAGATGATCGGCTACCAGCTCGAGCATCGCTTCAACGACACCTTCACCGTGCGCCAGAAGCTGCGCTACGGCAAGCTCGAGGTCGACTACCGCGCCCTGCAGGCGCCCAGCTTCGTTCCCATGGATCCGGCCAATGCGCTGAGCACGGAGAACTACCGCTACCTGAACCGCGGTGTCTTCGGCAGCCAGGAAAGCACATCGTCCGTCACCATGGACAACCAGCTGCAGGCCGACCTGCGCTCGGGCGACTGGCGCCACAAGGTGCTGGTGGGCCTGGACTACCAGCGCACCCGCATCGACCAGTACACCTACAGCAGCGGCTTCGGCGCACCGCTGCTCGACATCTACGCACCCGTGTACGGCGGCACCATCGACATTCCGCAGCCCTACGTCAACGGCGTGAACCGGCTCGCGCAGACCGGCATCTACCTGCAGGACCAGATCAAGTGGGGCGACCGCTGGTCGCTCACGATCGGCGGCCGCTACGACACGGCGCAGAGCACCAACTACAGCCGCCTCGACGGCTCCACGCAGCGCATTTCGGAGCACAAGTTCACCAAGCGCGCGGGCCTGGTCTACCTGGCACCGAACGGCCTGGCGCCCTACCTCAGCTACTCCGAATCGTTCGCCCCCATCGGTGCGCTCGACCCCGCCACCCGCACGCCTTTCAAGCCTGAAAGCGGCCGCCAGTACGAAGCCGGCATCCGCTACCAGCCGCCGGGCGGCAAGTCGCTGTACAGCGCGGCCATCTTCGACCTGCGCCGCAAGAACTACATCACGTACGACGCGACCTTCATGCCCAAGCAGACCGGCGAGATCTCGGTGCGGGGCCTCGAGCTCGAAGCCACCACCGAGCTCATGCCGCGCCTGAACCTCACGGCCTCCTACGCCTACACGCCGCGCGCCATCGTCACGGCCAGCAGCCGCGCCGATGAGATCGGCAAGCAGGCGATGTCCGTTCCGCGTAACCGCCTGTCGGTGTGGGCGGACTACCGCTTCAGCAACGGCCTGAAGGTGGGCGCGGGCGTGCGCTTCAACGGCTCGACCCGCGGCGACGCGGAAGTCGTCGCGCCGGCCAAGGTGCCTTCGTACACGCTGCTGGACGCCATGATCGGCTACGACATCGACCGCTGGACGCTGGCGCTCAACCTGCGCAACCTGACCAACAAGACCTACGTTGCCAACTGCGCGTACGGCTACTGCTACCTGGGCACGCAGCGCACGGCGGTGGCAACGGCCACCTACCGCTGGTAAGCGCGGCGGCCCAACAGGCAAAGGCCGGATGCCCTCGCGGGCATCCGGCCTTTTTTGTGCGGCTGCTCTGCGTTGCGTGGCCGCTAGGCGGCGTCGAGCGCCAGCAGGCGGTTCTTCACCGTGGCGCCGAACTGTGCATCCCGAATGATGTCCAGGTGCCCGGTGCGCGGCACCACTTCGGTCGAGAGCACGCGGGCGCGCTCCGGCCAGCGGCGCAGCACACCCGGCGCCTGCAGCGAGCGCTCGGCATGGAACACCTCCACGGGCAAGTCGGTTTTGGCCTGCGTGTAGCGCGCGTAATGCGCAGACTGCACGCGGCTGTCGAGCGTGGCCCACAGAAGGTACTCATAAGCCTCGTCGCCGGCACCGTCGAGCGGCGACACCCAGGTGGGGGCCAGCAGCTGCTCGGCCACCCAGGCCTGCTCCGCATCGGTCATGCGGGTGAACAGCTCCTTCCATTGCGCCGCCATGCTCGACCGTGCAAGCCATGCGGCCAGCACCTCGTCGGCCTGCTGCCGCTGTGCTGGCAACAAGCTGTGCTGGGGAACCATCGGCTCCGACTCGAACACATCGACCGCGCCGAAGAACACGATGTCGATGCGGCCCTGCAGTTGCCGCGCCACTTCGAAAGCCAGGTCGCCGCCGAGCGACCAGCCCAGCAAGGCGCATCGGCCGCCGACGGCAGTGCTGACGATGAAATCCGCATACTCGGCCGCGAGCTCGCGAATGGCAAAACCGCGCCAGCGCTTGCGCGTGTAGACGTGGCTCACAAAGGCATACACCGGCCGGTCGCCCTGCACCGCGCGCGCCAGCGGCTGAAACTCGCGCGAGTTGACGATGAGGCCAGGCAGGCAGAAGAGCGGCACGCCCGCGCCACCGGCATGCAGGCAGACGGCGTCGTTGGCGCTCCCGGCGCGTTGGTCTATACGCGCGGCCATTTCGCGCAGGCTTGCGGACTGCATCACGTCGGCCAGGCCCATGTGGCTACCGCCGGGCAATTGCTTGCGAATATGCGCGATGAGCTTGAGGCTCAACAGCGAATCGCCGCCCAGTTCGAAGAAGTTGTCGCCGCGCCCCACGCGCGCCACGCCCAGCACATTGCGCCAGATTGCGGCCAGCGCCTCTTCGGCATCGCCTTGCGGCGCTTCGTGCGCGCCTTCGCCGTGCAGCGCTTCGGGCTCCGGCAACGCCTTGCGCTCCACTTTGCCATTGGCGCTCAGCGGCAAGGCATCGAGCGTGACGATGAGCCGCGGCACCATGTAGTCGGGCAGCACCCGGCCCAGGCGCTCCTTGAGCATTGCGGTGTCGATCGCCTGCCCCGCATGTTCGGCATGCACCGAGACATAGCCCACCAGCCGCGCGCCGCCCGGCCCCTCCTTGGCCACGACGACGGCCTCGCGCACCTCCGGCTGCGCCAGCAGTTGCGCTTCGATTTCCCCCAACTCGATGCGCAGCCCGCGGATCTTCACCTGGTGGTCGATGCGCCCCAGGTACTCGATCTGCCCCTCGGTGTTCCAGCGCACCAGGTCGCCCGTGCGGTAGAGCCGTCCGCCTTTCGCATCGAACGGATCGGCCACGAAGCGCTCCGCACTCAGCCCCGGGCGCTTCAGGTAGCCCCGCGCCAGGCTCACGCCGCCCAGGTACAGCTCGCCGGCCACGCCGCGCGGCACCAGGTTGAGCTCGCCGTCGAGCACATAGGCGCGGGTGTCGGTGATCGGCCGGCCGATGGGCACCAGGCGCTGGCCACCGTCATCGGGATGCAGCCGGCAAGTCCAGCGCGTGACGTGGATGGTGGTCTCGGTGGGGCCGTACAGGTTCTGCAGCGTGGCGCCCTGGAGGCGCTGCAGCGTCTCCTTCTGCGTCTCGGCGGGCATGGCCTCGCCGCCGCAGATGATGTGCTTGAGCCGGGTGCTGGCCTCGATGCCCTCGTGCGCCAAGAAGGCCTGCAGCATGGAGGGCACGAAGTTCAGCGTCGTGACCTGGTGGCGCCGGATGAGTTCGACCAGGCGGGCCGGATCGCGCTGGTCGCCGGGGTTTGCCACCACCAGCCTTGCACCGGCGGTAAGGGGCCAGAACAGCTCCCAGACGGAGACGTCGAAGCCGAAGGGCGCCTTGTGCAGCACGGTGTCTTCGCGGGTAAGGCCGTAGGTGCGCTGCATCCAGGCCATGCAACTGTGCAAGGCGTCGTGGCGAATGGCGGCGCCCTTGGGCTTGCCGGTGGACCCCGAGGTGTAGATGACGTAGGCGAGGTTCTCGCCATGCAAGGCCACGCCTGGATCGGCCTCGGGCTCGCCGCCGAGGTCGAGGTTGTCGAGCTCCAGCGTGGCCAAGCTGCTGCGGTCATGCAGACAGTCGCGCGTGGCACGGTGGGCCAGCAGCAGTTCGATGCCGCTGTCCTGCACCATGTAGGCCAGGCGCTCGGCGGGGTAGTCGGGGTCCAGGGGCAGGTAGGCGCCGCCGGCCTTGAGCACGCCCAGGAGGGCAACGACCATCTCGACGGAGCGTTCCATGGCAATGCCCACGAGCACATCGGGGCCGACGCCCAGGGCGATCAGGCGGTGGGCCAGGCGGTTGGCGCGGCGGTTCAGCTCATGGAAGCTCAGGGCCTCGTCCGCGAAGAGCAGCGCGGTGGCCTCGGGCTGCTGGCGGGCGTGGTGCTCGACCAGGCGGTGCACGGGCTGGAGCTGCGGCTCGCGCTGGGGGTTCACACTCCAGGCGGCAAGCTGGGCCTGCTCGGGCGCGCCGAGCAGGGCGATGTCGCCTACCGCACGCCCTTCGTCATCGGCCAGCGCACCGAGCGTCGCCACATAGTGCGCGGTCATGCGTTCGATGGTGGCGGGCTCGAACAGCTCCGACGCATAGATGAAGCTCGCATGCAGGCGCCCGTCGGCATCTTCGCTGGTGTTCAGCACCAGTTCGAATTGCGCCACTGGTGCGGCCAGCGCATAGTCTTCGAGCGCAAGGCCGGGCAACTGCTTCAGCGTGCGCGAATCGGTGCGGTCGTGGCTGAACATCACCTGGAACAGCGGGTTCACGCTCAGGCTGCGCTCGGGCTGCAATGCGTCCACCAGTTGTTCGAAAGGCAGATCCTGGTGCGCCTGCGCGCCTATGGCGGCTTCCTTCGCCTGTGCGAGTACCTCTGCCAGGCTCATGCGGCCTTCGACCGCGCTGCGCATGACCTGCGTGTTGACGAAGAGCCCGATGACGCCTTCGGTCTCTGCGCGGTGGCGGTTGGCCACCGACACGCCCACGCGAATGTCCTGCTGCCCGCTGTAGCGATGCAGCAGCGCCTGGAAGGCTGCCAGCAGCACCATGAAGAGCGTTGCTCTCCCGCTGCGCGCGCGCTTGTGCAGCGCCTGCACCAGCTCCGGCGCAAGATCGACGCGGTGCCTGGCCGCGGTGTAGTGGCCGCCTGGCCGACGGCTGTGGTCGGCCTGCAGCTGAAGCACCGGGTTGCCCGTACCCAGGCGTTCGGTCCAGTAGGCGAGTTGCCTTTCTTTTTCGCCGGCCTCCAGCCAGTTGCGCTGCCATGCCGCGTAGTCGATGTAGCGTATCGGCAGCGGCGGCAGGTCGACGCGGCCGCCAAGCACCCGCGCACGGTACTGCGCAACAAACTCTCCCACCAGAAGGTGCAGCGAGCCGCCATCGGAAACGATGTGGTGCATTACCAGCACAAGCACATGCACTTGCGGCCCAAGCCGGATCACGCCCACGCGCATCAGCGGGCCAGCTGCAAGGTCGAACGGCGTCGCGCCAAGCCGGCGGGCTTCTTCTCGCGCAAGCGCCTCCGCGTCGCCCGGCTCTTGCGCCACGTCGATCACCGCAATGTCGAGATCTGCTCGCTCTTGCACAATCTGTTCGCACAGGCCCTGCGCATCCGGCCGAAACACCGTGCGAAGCGACGCGTGACGCTCCAGCAGTGCCGCAAAGCTGTTCTTCAGGGCATCGATGTCGAGCGCCCCATGCAGCTTCAATGCGCCGGAGATGTGGTACGCCGTGCTCTTCGGGTCCAGCTGCCACAGAAACCACTGGCGCATTTGCGCATAGGAAGGTTCGGCCTTCGTTCCGGCCGGCAGGGGCACGATGGGCAGCTTGGCAAAGTCCACCCCCTGCTTTTGCAGCAGGCCGAGAAACGCTTTCTGCTTTTCGCGGGGCAGTCGCGCGAATCGGTCTGCAATGCTGTTCTTGTCGATCTCCATCAATCCTCCAGAAGGTCGAGCAGTGCGGCCATCTGCGCGAGGTCTTCCGAGCATCCTTCAGCCGCTGTGCCCACCTCTTGCTGCACGGCGCCGGCCATTGCGGCCAGCGTCGGGTTTTCGAAATAGCGCTTGAGCGGCAACTGCACCGCAAGCTGCTTCTGCACCTTTGCCTGCACCGCCAGGAGGCTCAGCGAATGGCCTCCCAGCTCAAAGAAGTTGTCGCTCCGGCCCACGCGCTCCACCTCGAGCACCTCGGCCCAGATGGCGGCGAGCGCACTCTCCACCTCTCCGATCGGCGCTGCGTAGGTATTGCCGCCCGCAATCTCCGGATCGGGCAGCGCCTTGCGGTCGACCTTTCCGTTCGAATTGAGCGGCACGGCGTCGAGCACCATCAGCGCCGCGGGCACCATGTAGTCGGGCAGCTTCTGCAGCAGCCGCTCGCGCAGCATTGCGGCATCTACCGCCTGCCCCGCGCGCGCCGACACATAGGCCACGAGCCGCGTGCCGCCCGCGCCCTCTCTTGCGAGCACCACCGCCTCGCGCACTTCGGGCTGCGCAAGCAGCTGCGCCTCGATCTCGCCAAGCTCGATACGAAAGCCGCGGATCTTCACCTGGTGGTCGATGCGCCCCAGGTAGTCGAGCTGGCCGTCGCCGCGCCAGCGGACCAGGTCGCCCGTGCGGTAGAGCCGCTCGCCAGGAGGACCGAAGGGCGCGGCGACAAAGCGCTCCGCGCTGAGTCCGGCACGGTCGAGGTAGCCGCGCGCCAGGCCCGCGCCCGACACATGAAGCTCGCCGGCTACGCCCACCGGCAACGGGTTGAGGTCGCCGTCGAGCACGCACATGCCAAGGTCGGGAATGCAGGCGCCCACGGGGCTGCTCTGCGTGTCCAGATCGGCGCTCACAATGGGCCTGTAGGTCACGTGCACGGTGGTCTCGGTAATGCCGTACATGTTGATGAGCTGCGGCTGCCGGTCGCCGAAGCGGTCGATCCACGGCCGCAGGCTCTCCGGCTCCAGGGCCTCGCCGCCGAAGATCACGCAGCGCAGCGGCAGGCGTTCACCCGCAGCCAACGCCGCGCTGTGAACCAACTGCCTGAAAGCAGACGGGGTCTGGTTGAGCACGGTCACCTCCTGCTCGCGCAGCAACGCCACAAAATCGTCGGGCGAGCGGCTGATCCAGAATGGCACCACCACCAGCTTGCCGCCGGTGCACAGGGCACCGAAGATTTCCCACACAGAAAAGTCGAAAGCGTACGAATGGAAGTTCGTCCACACGTCTTGCGGACCGAAGCCGAACCAGGGCTGCGTCGAGTCCAGCAGCCGCGTCACGTTGCGGTGGGTGAGCTGCGCGCCCTTGGGCCTGCCGGTCGAGCCGGAGGTGTAGATCACATAGACGAGATGGTCGGCATGCACACGCACGTCGGGCGCATGCGCCGGCTCGGCGTTCAGGCCCGCGTCGTCGAGCATCAGCACGCGCACATCGCCCTGCGCTGAAAGCCTGGGCTGCACATGGCCCTGCGTGAGCAGCAGGCGAATGCCGCTGTCCTCGACCATGTAGGCCAGCCGCTCGGCGGGGTACTCGGGGTCGAGCGGCACATAGGCGCCGCCGGCCTTCAGGATGCCGAGCAGACCCACGACCATTTCGATGGAGCGTTCGACCGCGATGCCCACCTTTACTTCAGGCGCCACGCCAAGGCGGATGAGCCGGTGCGCGAGTTTGTTGGCGCGTGCGTCGAGCTCGGCGTAGCTCAGCTTTGCTTCGCCGAAGACCACCGCGGTCGCGTCCGGATGCATGGCGGCCTGCCGTTCGAACCAGCGATGCACGGGCTGCGCGACTTCTTCGGGGTGCAACGCTTTCGCGGGCTCGGCCATCGGCGGTGCCGCTTCGTCTTCGCCCCGCAGGCCGATGTCCCCCACGTGCGCATCGGGTGAAGACGCGAGCAGATCGAGCAACTGCACCATGCGCAGCGCGAGCGCTTCCACGGTCGATTCGCCGAACTGACTGCGCGAATGGCTGTAGCTCAGAACCAGGGTCTCGCCCTGGTTGACGGAAAGCGTCATCGGGTAGTTGGTTTCCTCGCGGTTCCAGACCTCGCCGAAGCGCAGCCTGTCGGGTGCGCCCTGCTTGAGCGCCTGGTCGAGCGGGTAGTTCTCGAACACCACGATGCTGTCGAACAGGTCTTGACCGCCCTGCCCGGCCCAGCGCTGTATTTCGTAGAGCGGCGTGTGCTCATGCTCCTGCGCGCCGAGGTTGCTCGCCTGCAGTTCGCGCAACCAGTCGCCAACGCGCTGTGCCGGCTGCAACGTCGCAATGACCGGCAGCGTGTTGATGAAAAGCCCGAGCATCTGCTGGGCGCCAGGCAGCTCCACCGGCCTGCCCGCCACGGTGGCGCCAAAGCTCACCGTGCGCTGCCCCGTGTGGCGTGCCAGCAGCAGCGCCCATGCGGCCTGCACCAGCGTGTTGAGGGTCACGCGTTCGCGCCTGGCCGCTTCCATCAATGTGCGCGTGCGCCGCGCGTCGATCTCGCAGCGGTGCATGCCGTGGCCTGCCGGGGCATCGTGCGGCTTGGGCAAGGCGTTGGCCAGCCAGGTCGGGCCTTCCACTCGCGCCAGCTGCTCGCGCCAATAGCGCTCATCGGCCGCTCCGTCGCGCCGCTGCAGCCAGGCGATGTAGTCCGCATAGCGGCCACCCGGCGCAGCGAGAGTTTCGCCAGCGTAGTGCCGCAGCATTTCGCCCATGAGCTGCGAGGTGCTCCAGCCGTCCAGCAGCAGGTGGTGCATGGTCCAGACGAAGTGATGCTTGTCGCCCTGCGTGTGCACCAGCACAAAGCGCATCAGCGGCGGCTGCGCCAAGTCGAAGCCCTGCGCGAGCTGCGCCTGCGCCAGCTCATCGAGCGCGCCGGCCACGTCGCCGCGGTCGCGCCAGTCATGCTCGGCCATCGGCAAGTCCACATGCCGCGCAACCCATTGCAAGGCCGGTTCACCCACAAGAAAACCGGTGCGCAGCACGCTGTGCCGCTCCAGCACTGCACGCCATGCCGCCTTGAAGCGCACCACATCGAGCCCGTCGATATCGACGCGCAGCTGGTTGACGTAGGCGCTGCCCCCGGGCGCATACAGGCTGTGGAACAGCATGCCGGCCTGCATCGGCGAGAGTGGGTACAGGTCTGCCAGGTTCGAAGCAGGCAGCGGCAAGGCATCGAGCTGCTGCGCACCGATGCGGGCCAGCGGAAAGTCCGACGGCGTGATGCCATGTGCGCCGCTGGTGCAATGTGCGACCAGCGCTTCAAGCTCCTGCTGGAAGCGCTGCACCCAGCCCTCGACGGCGCTGCGGTCGTGGCGGGCCTGGCTGTAGCTCACGCGCAGCGCCAGCATGCCTTCGTGCACCTGGCCGTTGACCGAAAACTCGTGCGTGAGCGGTGCGCCGCCATCCACCGGGGCGCCGCTTGCCTCGTCGGCCAGCAACCAATGCGCGCGCTCATCGGAGCCGGCATCGAACTGGCCCAGGTAGTTGAAAACCACCTGGGCCTGGGGCAGCCCCCGCAGCGCCTGCTGCTGCGCGGGGCTGCCAAGGTACTTGAGCACGCCATGGCCAATGCCCTTGTCTGGAATGGCGCGCAGGCTTTCTTTCACGCGCTTGATGGCAGCGCCGGGTTCGCCCAGCGGATCGAGCGCAACGGGGAACAGCGTGGTGAACCATCCGACTGTGCGAGACAGGTCGATGCGATCGAACAGGTCTTCGCGGCCATGGCCTTCAAGATCGACCAGCACCTTGTCATGCCCCGCCCATGTGCACAGCGCACGGCCGAGCGCTGTCAGCAGCAGGTCGTTGACCTGTGTACGGTAAGCCGCGGGTGCGTCTTTCAACAGCGCTTGTGTCGTCGCAGTGTCCAGGCGGAGTTCGATGGCCTGCTGGTCAGCAGCGGTGTTCGACCCGTCGGGACGAGCGCATGGCAGGTTGGCGGCAACTTGCGCCAGCGCGGCCCAATGGCCGATTCCCTCGGCACGGGTGGCGGCATAGCCTTGCAATGCAGTGATCCAGTCCTTGTAGCTGCTGCTCTTGGCAGGCAGCGCAATGGCCTGGCTTGCGAGGGCTTGGCGGTACGCTTCCTGCAGGTCTTCCAGCAGGATGCGCCACGACACGCCATCGACCACCATGTGGTGAATGGCGATCAGCAGGCGAAACTCTCCACCCGGCAACTCGACGGCGAGCGCACGCAGCAGAGGGCCGCGCGCCAGGTCGAGGCTGCGCTGCGCTTCATCGCAGAGCGCTTCGAGCTGCCGCGCATCGCGCGCCTTGCGCACCCACAGCAGCTCGGCAAGTTCGTTCTCTGGCATTGCGGCGTAGTGCTGGTGCCATGTGCCTTCAGCGTCCTGGCTGTAGCGCAGGCCCAGGCTGTCGTGATGCCGCACCACGGCCTGCAATGCCTGCCTGAATGCGGCCAGCTGCAAGGGCTGGCCGCATTTCAGCAGCACCGCCTGGTTCCAGTGGTTGCGCACCGGCATCCGCATTTCGAAGAACGCATGCTGGAACGGCAGCAGGGGCGCCTCGCCCGCCGCATCGCCTGCCGCCGCGCCCCTTGCATCGCCAACGGGTTCGGCCGCGCCTGCAAGCTGTGCCACGGTCTGCCGCTCGAAGATCTGCTTGGGGCTGACCTTCCAGTCCGCAAGGCGCAGCCGTGCCACGATCTGCAGGCTCAGGATGGAATCGCCGCCCAGCTCGAAGAAGTTGTCGTTGCGGCCCACCCGCTCAAGTCCGAGAACGCCGCACCATACTTTGGCAATCGCCTCTTCGGCCTCGCCGGCCGGCGCCTCGTGGGCCTTGTCGTCCTGCAGGAGCTCTGGCTCAGGCAGGGCCTGTCGATCGACCTTGCCGGCAGGGCCGATCGGCAGCGCATCGATCACCACGATGGTCGAAGGCACCATGTAGTCCGGCAAGGCGCGCGCGAGCTGCTCCTTCAATGCCGGAGCGCCCAGGGACTGCCCGGCCTTCAGCGACACATACGCCGCCAGCCGTGCGCCGGCAGGTCCGTTGCGCGCAACAACCACCGCTTCGCGCACTTCCGGCTGGGCCAGCAGTTGCGCCTCGATCTCGCCAAGCTCGATGCGAAAACCACGTACCTTCACCTGGTGGTCGATGCGGCCCAGGTACTCCAGCTGGCCGTCGTCGCGCCAGCGCACCCAGTCGCCGGTGCGGTAGAGCCGCCCTCCCTTGGTGTCGAACGGGTCGGCCACGAAGCGCTCAGCGGTGAGCGCCGCGCGGTGCAGGTACCCGCGTGCCAGGCCCTCGCCGCCAAGGTACAGCTCGCCGGCAACATTGCGCGGCACAAGGTTGAGATCGGCGTCGAGCACGCGCGCGCTGCGGTCGCCCACGGGCCGGCCGATGGGCGCATAGCCCTCTTCGAAGCTCGCTGCGCCGTCGACCTTCCACAGCATCGGCGTAACGACCGCTTCGGTGGGGCCATAGCCGTTGATCAGCAGCTCGGGCTTGAGGTGCCGACGCACCGCATCGAAGCCTTCGCGCGACATGGCCTCGCCCCCGAACGAATACAGCTGCACCGGTGGACAACGGCCGGTGTCGCGCGCCCAGTCGGCCAGCTGGCGCAGATAGGCCGGCGGAAAGCCCGCGTTGGTAACGCCGTGGCGCTGCATTGTGTCCAGCGTCTGCTCGGCGGACCAAAGCGATGCATCGCGCAGCAGCAGCGAAGCGCCGCAGCACAGGGCCGTGAAGAGGCGCTCGTGCGCACCGTCGAACGAGAAAGACAGGAAGTGCAGTTCGCAGGACCGGGGGCCCATCTCGTACAGCACGGCCGTTTCCACGCAATGCGCAGCAAAGGGCCCGTGCGAAACCATCACGCCCTTGGGCATGCCGGTCGAACCCGACGTGTAGATGATGTAGGCCAGGTTGCCCGCATGCACCTCAATGGCTGGCGAATGGGCAGGCCCCTCATCGAGCGCGAGCGTGTCGAGCTGAAGGACACGCACGTGGTCGCCAGCAGGGATGCGCGCCCTCACGTGGCTTTGCGTCACAAGCAGGTCGATGCCGCTGTCGGCAACCATATGGGCCAGCCTGTCCGCGGGGTACTCGGGGTCCAGCGGGACGTAGGCGCCGCCGGCTTTCAGAATGCCGAGCAGGCCGATCACCGCGTCGAACGAACGCTCCACAGCAATGCCCACGCGTGTGTCGGGCCTTACCCCCAGCGCAACGAGCCGGCGGGCCAGGCGGTTGGCGCGGCGGTCGAGCTCGCCATAGCTCAGTGCTTCGTCGCCCATCAGCAGTGCCGTGGCATCGGGGCGCTCGCGAGCCTGGCGCTCCATGAGGCGATGCACGGGCTCGCTGCCCTGCCCGGCCGGCGGGTTGACGCCCCACTGCGCGAGCCGTGCTTTCTCGGCGGGTGCAAGCAGGTCGACGTCTCCTACCGCTTGCGCGGGGTTTTCGGCCAGGGCGCCGAGCACTGCAAGGTAGTGCCCCGCCATGTGCGCCACGGTCTGTGCATCGAACAGTTCTTGCGCGTAGTGAAAGCTGGCTTTTGCATGGCCTTGGGCATCTTCGATGACGCTCAGCGTGAGCTCGAACTGTGCAGCCTGGCCGCCCAGTTCGTGTTCCTGCAAGCTCAGGCCGGGCAGGTTTTGCAGCGCGCCAAGATCGCGCCGCTGGTGGTTGAACATCACCTGGAACAGCGGTGCGGTGCCAAGGCTGCGCTCGGGCTGAAGGGCTTCGACCAGCTGCTCGAAAGGCAGGTCCTGGTGCGACTGTGCCCCCAGCGCCGCGTTGCGCGTGGCTTCCAGTGCCTGCAGCAGGCTCGTGCGGCTGGTGAGCACATTGCGCAGCACCTGGGTGTTGACGAAAAAGCCGATGACCTTTTCGGCTTCCACGCGGTGGCGGTTGGCAACCGGCACGCCAATGCGTATGTCTTGCTGCGCGGTGTAGCGGTGCAGCAGCACCTGCAACCCCGTGAGCAGCACCATGAAGAGCGTCGCGCCCTGGGCTTGTGCGCGCTTGTGCAGCGCGTCGGCCAGCTGCTGCGGCAATGCCACGTCATGCCGCGCCGCGCGGTACCGGCCGTCGCTGCGCCTCGGGCGGTCCACAGGCAACTGCAGCACCGGGTGCTCGCTGCCGAGATGCGCCTTCCAGTAGTCGAGTTGCCGCTCCGTCTCGCCGGCCTCCAGCCAGTGCCGCTGCCATACGGCATAGTCGGCGTACTGGATCGGCAAGGCTGGCAACCGAGATGGCTGCCCATTGGCGCGCGCGCGGTAATGGGCCGCAAACTCGTCCACAAGGATCTTGAGCGACCAACCGTCGGACACGATGTGATGCATCACGACGACGAGCAAATGTTCTTCGTCATGAAGGCGGATCAGCGCCACCCGCAGCAGCTGATCGGCGGTCAGGTCGAACGGAGCCTCGACAATGCGACGCGCTTCGTCGTCCGCCCTTTTGTCGCGCTCACCGGCCGGAAGCGCAGCAAGATCGATGAGCGGAATCTCCAGGCCCGCGCGCTGCTGCACCACCTGTTCGACCAGGCCTTCGGCGTTCGCGCGGAACACCGTGCGAAGCGACTCATGCCGCTCGACCAGGGCATCGAAGCTCGCTTGCAGCGCGTCCCGGTCGAGCGTGCCCGCAAGCCGCAGCGCGCCCGAGATATGGTAGGCCGAGCTGCCCGGCTCCAGTTGCCAGAGAAACCATTGGCGCATCTGCGCATACGAGGGTGCGCAGGCAACGCGCGCTGCCTCGTCGCGCTGGAGAATCGGAAACTGCCCGATGGTCAGGCCCTCGGCTTGGATCTTCTGGTACACCGCGCGGCGCTGCGCCGGGTTGAGACGCGAAAACCGCTTGCCGATCTGGTCATGCGTGGCGGTGATGTCCATCAAGCGACCTCCAGGCTGTCCATGAATGCGTCGATGTCTGAAAGAGACTGGGCCACGGGTTTCCTTTCGCCGGCATCTGCAATGAGTGCGGCCATGTCCATGAGAACGGGTTGCCTGAAAACGTCGGCG
Organism: Variovorax sp. 3319; assembly: GCF_031456585.1. Lineage (NCBI taxonomy): Bacteria > Pseudomonadati > Pseudomonadota > Betaproteobacteria > Burkholderiales > Comamonadaceae > Variovorax > Variovorax sp. 3319. The sequence goes on along the minus strand of NZ_JAVDUZ010000009.1, from coordinate 105,033 downwards.
ACGGTCAGGTCCGCGTGCATGGCGCCCTGCACCCGCGCGACGACCTGCACGGACATGAGCGAATGCCCGCCGAGTTCAAAGAAGTTGTCGTGACGACCCACGCGCTCCACGCCGAGCACTTCGGCCCATATGGCAGCGAGTGCTTCTTCCATGCCGCCCCGGGGCGGCTCGTAGGCATGGGCGCTCGCGCGGTCGGGTTCGGGCAGCGCCTTGCGGTCGACCTTGCCGTTGGCGTTCAGCGGCAGGGTCTCCAGCACCATGAAGAGCGCGGGCACCATGTAGTCGGGCAATGTGCGGCCCAGTTGCTCGCGCAGGCGCGCCGTGTCGATGGCATGCCCCGCCTGCGCCGACACATAGGCCACGAGCCGCGCGCCGCCCGCGGCTTGGCCCGCCACGACAACGGCCTCTCGCACCGCGGGTTGCGCGAGCAGTTGCGCCTCGACTTCGCCCAGTTCGATGCGAAATCCGCGGATCTTCACCTGGTGATCGATGCGGCCCAGGTAGTCGAGCTGGCCCTCGCTGTTCCAGCGCACAAGGTCGCCGGTGCGGTATAGCCTTGCGCCGCCTTGGCTGTCGAACGGGTCGGCCACGAAGCGTTCGGAGGTGAGCGCAGCGCGGCGCACGTAGCCGCGTGCAAGACCGGCGCCGCCCAGGTAGAGCTCGCCCGCGGCGCCCGGTGGCACCAGGTTCAATTCGGCATCGAGCACGTAGGTTTGCGTGTCATCGATCGGCCGGCCGATCGGCACCTGGCTGCGCCCGTCGTCGCGGCAACTCCAGTGCGTCACGTCGATGGCGGCTTCCGTGGGGCCGTACAGGTTATAGAGCGCGGCTTGCGGCAATCGCCTGAAGACTTCGTTCTGCGCTTCTGCGGCCAGTGCCTCGCCGCTGCAAACGATGCGTCGCAGGCTGGTGCAAGCCTCCACGCCCTGGTGCGCAAGAAAGGCCTGCAGCATCGATGGCACAAAGTGCAGCGTGGTCACGTCATGCGCGCGAATCAGCTGCGCGAGCCGCGCGGGTTCACGATGGTCGCCGGGCTTGGCCACGGCCAGCCTGGCGCCGAACATCAGCGGCCAGAAAAACTCCCACACCGACACGTCGAAGCTGAACGGCGTTTTCTGCAGCACCGTGTCCGCTTCGCCGAGCGCGTAGGCCTGCTGCATCCACACCAGCCGGTTGTAGAGCGAGCCATGGCGGTTGGCAGCGCCCTTGGGCTTGCCGGTCGAACCCGATGTGTAGATCACATAGGCCAGGTTGTCACTGTCGAGTGCCACAGCCGGGTCGGTTTGCGGATAGCCGCCAAGGTCCAGCGTGTCGAGCGCGAGCACCGGTACGCCGGCCGGCAGTTGTAGCCGCTCTCTCAGGCGCTCTTGCGTCAGTACCAGCGAGAGGCCGCTGTCTTCAACCATGTAGGCAATGCGATCGGCCGGGTATTCCGGGTCGAGCGGCACATAAGCGCCGCCAGCCTTCAGGATGGCGAGCAGGCCGACCACCAGCTCGACGCTGCGCTCCAGCGCCACTCCCACCTTCACCTCGGGCCGAACGCCTTCTTGCACGAGCCTGTGGGCCAATCGGTTGGCACGGCGGTTCAGTTCGCCGTAGCCCAGGGTTTTATCGTTGAAAACGAGGGCAATGGCATCGGGAAGTTCGGCCGCCTGCTGCTCGAAGAGGCGGTGCACCGTTTGCGCTTCGCCCCGGCGATGGGTGTTGACACCCCACTGCGCGAGCTGCGCGCGATCTGTCTCGGAGAGCAGCTCGATCTCGCCCAACGTCGAAGCCGGCAGTTTCACCAAGGCTTCGAGCACGCGCTGATAGCAGCCCGCCATGCGCTCGATGGTGCCGGGCTCGAACAGTTCGGCCGCATAGCGGAAGTTGGCCTGGATGCCGCCGTCTTCACGCTCGATGGTTTCCAGCGTCAGCTCGAAGGGGGCGGCGCGCTGCTCCAGGTCGATGCGCCGCACGCGCAGGTCGGGCCAGCCACGCAGCGGCTGGTCCCCCTGCCCGAGGTGATTGAACATCACCTGGAACAGCGACGCCGCGCCGTGCCCATGCTCCGCGCGCAATGCCTGCACCAGGCGTTCGAACGGCAAGTCCTGGTGCGCCTGCGCTTCGATCGAGGTGTCGCGAACCTGCGTCAGGAGGTCCGCCAGGAGGGTGTGCGCACCAAGCCGCGCATCGAGCACCAGCGTGTTGATGAAGACGCCGATGACGCCCGCCGCCTCCGGCCGGCCGCGACCCGAGGCGGGCACGCCCACGCGAATTTCGTTCTCGCCCGTGTAGCGGAACAGCAGCGCATGAAAGGCCGCCAGAAGCGCCATGAACAAGGTGCCGCCCTGCGCCCGCGCGAGCTGCCTGAGCCCCTCGGCAAGGCCCGCCGGTATGTCGAGCGAATGCTGCGCGGCGCTGTACTGCGCATCGGCGGAACGCGGCCGGTCGGTGGTCAGCGGAAGCACCGGCTGGCTCGCACCGAGGCGCTTCCGCCAGTAGGCAAGTTGCCTTTCGCCCTCGCCGTCTGCAAGCCACTTGCGTTGCCACAGCGTGAAGTCGACATAGCCGATCTCGGGCTTGGGCCGCGTGTCCGGCAAGCCCTGCACCCGCAGCGCGTAGGCCTGCGCAAGGTCGTCCAGCATGAGCTGGACGGACCATGCATCGGAAACGATGTGATGCATCATGAGCAGCAGCTGGTGCTCGCCGGCCGCCATCTTCAGCAAGGCGCAACGCAGCAAGGGGCCGGCGGTCAGGTCGAAAGGGGCGCGGCAAACCTGGGCCACCGCTTCGTCGTAGCGGGATTCGCGCGCTGCCGCATCGAGCAGGCTGAAATCGGCAAAGGGAATATTGATGCGCACTTCTTCCAGAATGCGCTGTTCCGGCAGCCCTTCGGCGCCCGGGCCGAACACCGTCCGCAGTGCTTCGTGGCGCCGGGCGAGCGACTGCATCGCGTCTTGCAGCGCCGCCACATCGAGCGGGCCAGAAAAGCCAAGACCGCCGCCAACGTGATAGGCCGTGTCGGCGGGGTTCAGTTGCCACAGGAACCACTGCCCCTGCTGCGCGAACGAAACGGGCACGGGGCCGGCGACATGGCCACGCACGATGCTCTCGCGCAGGGGTGCCGCGTTGCCGCCCTGCTTCAGGCGGCTTTGCAGCAGGCTCAACTGCTCGGGCGACAGGCGGGAGCGCCGTTCGGAAAGATGGGATGTCTCGCTCATGATGAAAAACCTGCGGTGATGCGATCGGTTGCCGGTTGCGGGTCTGCGGTGGCCTGGGCTTCGCGCTCGATCTCCTCGATCAGCCGCAGCTCGATCAATGCGGCCAGCTCGGCCACGGTGGGCGCCTTGAAGAAATCCGCGGGCTGCAGCTCTACGCCGTAGGCCTTGCGCACGCGGGAGAGCAGGCGAATCGCCAGGAGCGAATCGCCGCCGAGCTCGAACAGGTTGTCGTGCGCGCCCACCGGCGAAATGCCGAGTGCCTCGGTCCAGAGCGCAGCCAGGCCTTCTTCCAGTTCGCCTTCAGGCGCGGCGTACGCTGTGGGCAACGGTGGCCTCGAATGGCTCGCGCGCAATTCGCCGGCCGGTGCCGCGCCTGCGGCATCCTGCGCCTCCACCGCGTCCAGCAGGTTGCCCAGTGGGCGAAGGCGCGGCGCGAGCGGCGAAACGGAGACCACCGTCTGCGGCAGGTCGGGGCCGTTGACGATGCGCTCGAAGGCGAGCACGCCGGTGCGCTCGTCAAGGCCGACACCCTCCGGCAGGTCCATGTCGGCCGCCGAACCGACGTCACGCCATGCATCCCAATTGACCGAGAACACCGGCAGCGCCGATGTGCGGCGATGCGCTACCGCCAGGGCGTCGAGATAGGCATTGGCAGCCGCATAGTCGCTGCGGCCCAGTCCGCCGGCAAGCGTGGCAATCGAGGAGCAGAAGAGCACGAAGTCCAGCGGCTCTTCGCGTACCGCCGCAAGCAGCGTTCGAGTGCCTGCCACCTTGGGCGCGAACGCCGCTTCCACCTGCACGCGGGTGCGCTGGGCGATCATTCCGAGGCCCGGGTCCATCACCGCGTGGACCACGCCGTTGACGGTGCCAAAGCGCGCATGCGCTGCCGCAAGCGCGTCGCGCAGCTGCGCGGCATCGGTCACGTCGGCGGCCAGCGTCAGCACTTGCGCGCCTGTGGCTTCAAGTTCGATCAACTGCCGCAGCTTGCGTCGCAGCGCAGCGGGCTCGTCGGCCGATGCGGCCATGCGCTCCCATTCGCCGCGTGCGGGCAGCGGCGTGCGGCCAAGCAGCACCAGGCGGGCCTTCCATGCGCGGCTCAGGTGCCGCGCCAGCGCCAGGCCCACGCCGCCCATGCCGCCGGTAATAAGGTACACACCGCCCTCGCGCAGCCGCGGCGTGGCGGGCTGCATCGGCAATGGCTCGTAGCTCTTGAGCCAGCGATGAGGGCCGCGATAGGCGACCACAAAATCGTCTCGTGCCGAGGCCGCCTCGTCGGCGACGCGGCGGGCCAGATCGGTTTCAGCGGCGCTTTCCGGTGCGGGCAATACCACGTCGATGACGCGGCACGAGACCGATGGATATTCCTGGCCCCATACCTTGGCGATGCCCAGCAGGGTTGCCTTTTCGGGCGCCAGGGGCTCCATGCCGGAAACGTCCTCGAGGCCGTCGGTGACGATGGTCAGCGCCGTCGGAGCGCGGCCGGACAAGCCCAGGGCGTCGAGCGCATGCACGAGTGCGAGCAGGCTGAAGTAGCCGCTGTCCAAGGCGTCGGCATGCGGCGGAGCGGGCTGGTGGCCGTCCAGGCTCCACAAATGATGGATGCGCCGCACCGGGCCGGCTTCGGCCTCTGCTTCGCGCAGCAATGCGTCATGGTCGGCGCGCTCGGCTTGCCGCACGGTGTACTGCCCTGGCGCGGTGCGTGCGAAGCGCGGGCCCCGCAGCGCCAGCACCACTTTTTCGCCGCGCTCCCGCAGCGTGCGGGCGAGCCGGTCGGTGAAGCTGTTCGCATCGCCCAATATGAGCGTGCTGCCCTGGCGTTCTGCGAACCCTTCGGCAGGCTGCAATGGCGCGCTGCGCTGCCAGTTCGGCGCATAGAAAATATCCTCGGCCTGCGCGGGAGGCACTGCGGGGCCGCCGGCCTCCACCCAGTACCGCTGGCGCTGGAAGGCGTAAGTCGGCAGCGGCACGCGGCGGCGTTCGGCGCCCTCATGGCATGCGGCCCAGTCGATGTCGACACCCGCTGTCCACAGGCCCGCAACCGCATTTGCCAATTGCTGGCTGTTGCGCGCGGTCTGCTGTGCATGCGCCTGGCTGGCCCAGATGCCCGCGGCCGGGCCGGCACCCGAATGCTGGCGTGCAAGCCCGGTCAGCGTTTCGCCGGGGCCCACTTCGAGCACCGCCCGTCCGGGCTTGCCGAAGATGTGGGCGAGGCCTTCGGCAAAGCGAACCGTGTGGCGCAAGTGCCGGCCCCAGTATGCGGGGCTGGTGGCGTCTTGCGCGCTGATCGGCAGCCCGGTGAGGTTGGAGATGAACGGAATGTGCGGTGCATGGCGCGGCACGGATGCAATCAGCTGCTCCAGCGCGGCAACCGCCGGATCGACGAGCCGCGAATGGAAAGCCACCGCAACGTGCAAACGGCGCGGCGAATGCTGGCGCGCGCGAAGTTCTTCTTCAGCGCGCGCAATGGCCTCGGGCGTGCCCGCGAGTACGCAGAGCTGTTCTCCGTTTACCGCGGCAAGGTCGCAGCCCATCTCGAGGAAAGGCGCGAGTTCGGACTCGCGCAGCGGCACCGAGAGCATGGCGCCAGCGGGCAGCGCCTGCACGAGGCGGGCGCGCTCGGCGACGATGCGCAGCGCATCTTCCAGCGAGAACACGCCCGCCACGCAGGCGGCAACGTATTCGCCGAGGCTGTGCCCCATCATCAACGCGGGCTTCACGCCGCAGTGCAGCCACCACTGGGCCATTGCATATTCGACGGCAAAAAGCGCTGGCTGCGCCACCTCGATATGGAACAGGCGTTCGTTTGCCAATGCTTCGTCACCGGCTGCAGGGAACAGCAGCGGTTGCAGGTCGATGCCGCCCTGGGAGCGCAGCAAGCCGATGCAGCGATCGAGTGCCTCGCGGAACACGGCGCTTTCGCGGTGGAGCGCAGCGCCCATGAAGACGTGCTGGCTGCCGCTGCCGGGAAAGAGAAACACCACCTCGGGCGCGGAGGCCGGTACCTTGCGCAATTCGGCGCCTGGAAACGACAGCATTTGCGCGGCCATCAGGGTGTCGCTCGCAACCGCGGCGCTGCGCCACGCGAAGGCGCGGCGGCCCGTTTGCAAAGTGTGAGCCACGTCGTGCAGGGGCAGCGCAGGCTGTGCTTGGAGATGCTCCGCGAGTTGCGTGCGGCCTTGCGCCAGTGCCGCCTCGTTCTTTGCGGACAGGGGCAAGACCTGCCAGGCCGGCGCCGTTGCGGTTGCCGTTGCCGCATTCGCGACCGCTGCCGGAGCTTCTTCGAGCACGACGTGCACATTGGTACCGCCAATGCCGAAGGAGCTCACACCGGCGCGGCGCGGCACGCGCCCTTCGGCCCAGGCGCGCGCTTCGGTGTTCACATAGAACGGGCTCGCCGCGAAATCGATCTGCGGGTTGGGCTGTTCGAAATTGAGGCTCGGCGGCAGCACGCGGTGCTTGAGCGCCATCGTCGCCTTGATGAGCCCCGCCACGCCAGCGGCTGCATCCAGATGGCCGATGTTGGTTTTGACAGAACCAATCGCGCAGAAGCCGCGCCGCTCGGTATCGGCGCGAAACGCCTGGGTGAGCGCGGCAAGCTCGATCGGATCGCCCAGCGTGGTGCCGGTGCCGTGCGCTTCCACGTAGCCGATGGTGTCCGCCGCCACGCCCGCAATGAGCTGCGCCGCGCGAATGACCTCGGCCTGGCCGTCGACGCTGGGCGCTGTAAAGCCGACCTTGGCCGCGCCGTCGTTGTTGGCGGCCGAGCCCTTGATTACCGCATGGACGGTGTCGCCGTCGCGCAGCGCGTCGTCGAGCCGCTTGAGCACCACCACGCCGGCGCCGCTGCCGATGAGCGTGCCCGCGGCCTTTGCGTCGAAGGCGCGGCAGTGGCCGTCGGGCGAGAGGATGGCGCCGGACTGGTAGCGGTAGCCGCCTTCTTGCAGCAGGTTGAGCCACACGCCGCCGGCCAGCGCCATATCGCAATCGTGGCCCAGCAGCGCCTGGCATGCGGTATGCACCGCCACGAGCGACGTCGAGCAGGCGGTCTGCACGGTGACCGCAGGCCCGCGAAGGTCGAGCTTGTAGGCCACGCGCGTGCACAGCGAACCGCCCGAGTTGCCGTTCATCAGGCCCAGCAGGTCTGCAATGCCGCTCTCTGCGCCAAGGCCGAATGACGGAAGCAGGTTGCGGATGAGGTACAGGTTGGTGCCCTCGCCGGCATACACGCCCACCTTGCCGGGCCAGCGCGCGGTGTCGCAGCCCGCGTGCTCGAGCGACGCCCAGGCGCACTCCAGAAAGATGCGCTGCTGCGGATCGAGGGTCTCGGCCTCGCGCGGCGTGTAGCCGAAGAAGCCGGCATCGAACTGGTCGAAGCCCTCGAACCTGACGCCGGCCTTCACGTATTCGGGGTCGTCCAGCAGGCTTTGCGGCACGCCGCGTGCGCGCAACTCGTCGTCCGTGAAGCGGTACACCGACTCCACGCCGCCCTGCACATTGCGCCAGAAGGCGTCCACATCGTCGGCGCCCGGAAAACGCCCGGCCATGCCGACGATGGCGATCTCGATGCCCGTCGGCTCAGGGAGTGCTTGAAAGGCTGGCATCAGTTGACTCTCTCTGTGGCCTTGCGGCGTTGAAGCATGGCGGCGCGTTGTCGCAGCGCCCGGTCATCTCCAGCTGCGGCAGCAGCAGAGGCAGCGAACGATGTGGCGCCGGCCGGTGCCTGTTCGATCCAACGGGCGAGCGATTCGATGGTTGGGTACTTGAAAAGGTTGACAACCGGAATCGCAATCTGCAGCCGGTCTTCCAGCAGCCGGTGCGCACGGATCAGGAGCAGCGAATGGCCGCCGAGGTCGAAGAAGTTGTCGTGCTGGCCGACCTGCTCGACCTTCAGCACCTCGGACCAGGCGGCGGCCAAGGTCTTCGCAATGTGGCCTTGCGGTGCTTCGTAGGCCACGTCGCTGGTAACGACGGGCTCCGGCAGTGCCTTGCGATCGACCTTGCCATTGGCGTTGAGCGGCAGGCTGTCGAGCACGGCGAAGGTACGCGGAACCATGTAGTCGGGCAGCACTTGGGCAAGGCGGTCCTTGAGCGCGGCGGTGTCGATGATTTGATCCGCATGCGGCGCGAGATAAGCGACCAGTCGCGCGCCAGCCGAGCCTTCCTTCGCCACGACCACGGCCTCGCGCACCTCGGGCTGCGCCAGCAGCTGTGCCTCGATCTCACCCAGTTCGATGCGCAAACCGCGGATCTTCACCTGATGGTCGATGCGGCCGAGGTATTCCAGCTGCCCTTCGGCGTTCCATCGCACGAGGTCACCGGTGCGGTAGAGCCTTGCGCCGCCTTCGCTGTCGAAGGGATCGGCCACGAAGCGCTCCGCACTCAGGCCGGCTCGCTTCAGGTAGCCCCGGGCCAGGCTGATACCGCCCAGGTACAGCTCGCCTGCGACGCCCTGCGGCACGAGGTTCAGGTCGGCATCGAGCACATGGGTGCTGGTGTGGCTGATCGGCCGGCCGATGGGCACCTGGCTGTGGCCGCCGTCATCGGGATACAGGCGGCAAGCCCAATGGGTGACATGGATGGTGGTCTCGGTGGGGCCGTAGAGGTTTTGCAGGCCCGCGCCGTGCAAGCGTTCAAGCGTTTCTTTCTGCGTTTCGGCCGGCATGGCCTCGCCGCCGCAGATGATGTGGCGCAGGCGCGTGCTGGCTTCAATGCCCTCGTGCGCCAGAAAGGCCTGCAGCATCGAAGGCACGAAGTTGAGCGTGGTGACCTGGTGGCGCCGGATGAGCTCGACCAGGCGGGCCGGATCGCGCTGGTCGCCGGGGTTGGCCACCACCAGCCGCGCCCCGGAAGTCATCGGCCAGAAAAGCTCCCACACCGACACGTCGAAACCGAACGGCGCCTTGTGCAGCACGGTGTCGTCGCAGGTAAGCCGGTAGATGTTCTGCATCCACACCATGCAGCTGTGCAGCGCGCCATGGCGGATGGCCGCCCCCTTGGGCTTGCCGGTAGAGCCCGAGGTGTAGATCACGTAGGCAAGGTTCTCGGCGTGCAGGTCGACCCGCGGATCGCTGTCGGGCTCGCTGGCGAGGTTGGCAGTGTCGACTTGGAGCACGGTCAATGCGCGGCGGTCGGGCACGCAATCGGCAAGACTGCGCTGGGTGAGCAGCAGCCCGATGCCGCTGTCCTGCACCATGTAGGCCAGGCGTTCCGCCGGGTATTCCGGGTCGAGCGGCACATAGGCGCCGCCGGCCTTGAGCACGCCGAGAATCGCCACCACCATCTCGACGGAACGCTCCATTGCGATGCCAACCAACACCTCGGGCTTGACGCCGAGTCCGATCAACCGATGCGCGAGGCGGTTGGCCCGGCGGTTCAGTTCAGCGAAGTTCAGCGACTCGTCGGCGAAGAGCAGCGCGGTGGCTTCGGGCCGCGTTCGCGCCTGACGCTCGATCATGCGGTGCACGGGCTCGGGTTGCGGCTCGCGGTGCGAGTTCACACCCCATTGCGCCAACCGTGCCTGCTCGGGGGCGCCGAGCAGGGGGATGTCGCCTATCGGCAGATCGGGCCTGTCGGCCAGCACCTGCAGGACGGCGACGTAGTGGCCAGCCATGCGCTCGATGGTGTCCGGCTCGAACAACTCAGCCGCATAGATCAACGACAGCGACAAATGACCGTCCGGCCTTTCGCGTGCTTCGAGCGTGAGTTCGAATTGGGCCGCGAGGTCGGGTAGCGGGTGGTCTTCTGCCGCAATGCCGGGCAGCTGCGCGAATGCGCGGTAGTCCTCGAACAAATGGTTGAACATCACCTGGAACAAGGGCGTCCGGCTCAGGCTGCGCTCGGGTTGCAGTGCCTGCACCAACTGCTCGAAAGGCAGGTCCTGGTTGGCCTGCGCGCCCAGCACGGCCTCGCGGGCCTGTGCCAGCACGCGCGAGGCGCCCAGGCGGCCGTGGATGGAATTGCGCAGCACCAGCGTGTTGACGAACAGCCCCACCACGCTTTCGGCTTCCATGCGATTGCGGTTGGCAATCGGCGCGCCGATGCGGATGTCTTGCTGCCCCGTGTAGCGGTGCAGCAGTGCCTGGAAGCCCGCGAGCAGCACCATGAAGAGCGTTGCACCCTGCGCACCGGCCTGGCCGCGCAGCTTGGTCAACAGGCCGCCCGGCAGTTCGAAGGCATGCCGCGCGGCGCTGTAACCGGCCTGGGGCTTGCGCGGGTGGTCGGTGCGCAAGTCGAGCACTTCATGCGTGTCGCCGAGTTGCGCGCGCCACCAGGCCAGTTGCCGTTCGCCCTCGCCTGCCGCAAGCCAGTCGCGCTGCCAGAGCGCGTAGTCCGCGTACTGGATGCGCGGCGCGGTCGGGCGTTTCGCATCTGTGCCCGGGTGCAGGTGTGCGGCATAACCCGCCGCCAGCTCGTCGATGAGCAACTGCATCGAGGCACCGTCGGAAACGATGTGGTGCATGACCACCACGAGCACGTGGGTCTCGTCGTCGATGCGGATCAGCGCGGCGCGCAGCAGCGGGCCCTGCGTCAGGTCGAAGGGCTCGGCCTTGAGGCGCCGGGTTTGTTCCGCGAGTTGCTCGTCGCGTTCGCGGGCTTCGAGGCTGCGCAAGTCCAGCAGCGCAAACGGCAGGTCGCCTGAAGGCTTTATCCATTGCTCCGCACCGCCATCGGCGGCGGCGCTGAACACCGTGCGCAGCGATTCGTGGCGCGCGACAAGATCGTCGGCCGCGGCGCGCAAGGCATCGGCATGGACTGCTCCGGTGAGGCGAAGCGCGCCGCTCACGTGGTACGCCGCACTTTGCGGGTCCATCTGCCAAAGGAACCACTGGCGCTCTTGTGCATGCGAAAGCGGCATCGGCAACAGCCGGCGTTCTGCCGAGAGAACGGGCACCGGCGCGCTCCGCGGACGTAGGCCCTGTGACTGCAGCTGGCGAATGGCCGCGGCGCAGGCCTGCAGGCGCGGCTGCTCGAACAGCATGCGCGCCGGAAAATCGATTTGCCAGTGCGCCGAGATGCGCGAGGCCGCTTGCGTGGCTGTGAGCGAGCTTCCGCCCCTGTTGAAAAAATGCGCATCGCGCCCCAGGGGGCGATCGTCGCCGTGTTTCCAGACCTCGCGCCAGATGGCGGCGAGCGCCAGTTCAAGCTCGTCGAGCGGCGCCTCGGTGGTGGTGGCCTCTGCGCCGCCGCCTCGCACGAAGGTGCCGTACTGGTAAACGGCATAGGCGTCGGCCGTGCCGTCTTTCCAGCCCGCGCGGCAGGCGCTGCGCTGCAGCTTCCCGCTGGTGGTCTTGGGCAGGCCGCCGGGGTTGAGCAACAGCACGACAGAGAGCGGCTCGCCGAACACTTCGCTCACGGCGGCGCCCAGTGCATCGACCAGCACCTGCGGCGGCACCAGCTTTTGCATGCTGCGCGACACTTCGGCCGCAACGCCGATGCCTTCGCCTTCCGCGCCCTGCACCGCAAAGACGGCGACACGGCTCTTGCGCACCGCATCGACCTCGGCCTCGATGATCCGCTCGATGTCTTGCGGATAGATGTTGTGGCCGCGGACGATGATCAGGTCCTTGATTCGCCCTGTCACGTATAGCTGGCCTTCGTGCATGAAGCCGAGGTCGCCGGTGCGCAGCCAGCGCTCGCCGTCTCGCTCCACAAAGGTTTCGCGCGTCTCGCGCTCCTTGCCCCAATAGCCGAGGCAAATGCTCGGGCCGCTGGTCCAGATCTCGCCGATCTTTCCGGGTGCCGCCGCCGACAGCGTCTCCGCATCGACGATTTCGACGCGATGGCCTGGCGCTGCCACGCCGCAGCCGACCAGCACTGTGCCTTCGGTGGCCGGTACGCCCGCGCCCCGCGCCAGGTCGTCGGAAGAGAAGGTGCATGCCACCATGCCGCCGCCGCGCAGGCCGCCGGTCACGTACAGGGTGCCCTCCGCGAGGCCATAGCAAGGGTAGGCCGCGTTGGGGTCGAATCCCGCGGGCGCAAAGCGTTCGATGAATTCCGTTTCCGTGTCCGCGCGCACCGGCTCCGCGCCCGTGTAGGCGACACGCCAGCTCGAAAGGTCGAGCTGCGCGAGCCGCGCGTCGTTCACGCGCTCCAGGCACAGGCGAAACGAAAAATCGGGCCCGCCGCTGTGGGTGGCGCGGTGGCGTGAGATGAGCTCGAGCCATCGAACCGGGCGTTCGAGAAAGTACCCCGGTGAAGTGAGCACCAGCGGAATGCCGTTGAAGAGCGGCAGCAGCAGGCCGCCGATCAGGCCCATGTCGTGATAGAGCGGCGCCCAGCACACGAACTTGTCTCCTGGCCTCACATCCATGCCGTGTGTCATGGCGATCTCGTTGGCGATCAGGTTGCCGTGGGTCACCATCACGCCCTTGGGGGCGGAGGTCGAGCCCGAGGTGTATTGCAGGAAAGCAATGTCGCCGTCGGCGGGGTCGAAGGGCTCCCATTCGTCGGCGAACGCCGCTTCCACCGCGTCGACCGCGATGATTTGCGCACCGGCGAATTCGCTGGCCGCATTCATCGCACGCGAGATGGCAGCCGAAGTCAGCACGCAGCGCGCCTGCGAATCGGCGGCAATGCCGGTGAGCCGCGCCAGGTGCTGTGGCCGCATCGACTCGGGCGGAAACACCGGCACCGCGATCACGCCGCTGTAGAAGCAGGCCAGCATGCACACCGCATAGTGGTCGCCGTTGTCGAGCATGATGAGTGCGCGCTCGCCCTTGGCAAACTGCTGCTGGAGCCGCGCCGCGAGCGCGCGCACCCGGCGCTCGAACACGCCGTAGCTGATCGGCTCTTCGTGGAATTCGCCATTCACCGTGCCCGCCACGGTCAGCCAGATGTCCTCCGGCCGCGTTTGCGCGAGCGTGCGCAGGTGCGCAACAAAATTCTTCGGCTGCGGGTTTGCCTTCTGCGGCATATCGGTCATTTCGGTTCCTTTGCGCGCCACGCAATGGCGGCTGCGTAGCCGGGTGGCACCTGGATCGCCACGGCTTTGAAATTTGTCCATTCGGGATCGGCGCACTCGAGGGCAATCTGCCCTTGGGCGCCGTGGTGAATGCCAATGGATTTGAGGTGCCCGGCCACACCGACGCCAATGGCCTTCAGCACCGCCTCCTTCGCTACCCAGCGGCTGTAGAGCGCGTGCAGCCGATCTGCGGCCGCGTGCAGCTCATTGCATTCGCGCCCGGTAAAGGCCAACGCTGCAATAGCGTCCGCGTCTACGTCGGCCTTGCACTCTTCGATGTCGACACCCACTTCGCTTGCCACTGCGGCATCGCCCAGCACGATGAGCGCATGCGCACCCGAGTGCGAAAGGTTGAACGGCGGCGCGCTGCCTGCAAGGTCGAGGTACGGCTTGCCGTGCGCGCCCGATGCAAGCGGCACTTCATGCGGCGCGCAGCCCACACGCCCTGCAAGCAGCGCGCGGAGCGCGGCGCGCGTTTCAGTGAAGCGCACGCGATCGGCGGTTCTTGCGAACCGGTCGGCCTTCGCGCGTTCAGCGGGCGTCAGTTGCCGGCGCGCTGCCAGCGGCTCTGCGGCCAGGTCGAAGTGAAGGCAGTACACCTCGATGCCCTCGGCCACCGGATCAGGCAAGGGCATGAGCCGCATGGCGATCTCCAGCCACAACCTGGCCGAGGCGCTGCGAGAGCGCGGCCAGAAAGGCGGTTTCTTGCTGCCTGATGAAGAAATGGCCGCCATCGAACCAGTCGAGCGTGAAGACGCCGCCCGCCTCGGCCGACCAGGCGCGTATGCTTTCGGCTTCGATGTCGTCATCGCGCCCCGCAAACACATGCAGCGGCATCGGCAGCGGCGCTTCGGCCGCATGGCGAAAGCCTTCGCACAAGCGGTAGTCGGCGCCGAGCACATCGAGGGTGATGCGTATCAACTCCGCGCTTGCAAAAACTTCTTCGGGTGTTCCGCCCTGCTTGCGAAGGTCGGCAACCAGCGATGCGTCGTCGGTTTTTCCGGCGAAGCGCGCAGGGTCACGCCGGCTGGGCGCCGAAGTGCCTGAGGCAAGCAGTGCCAAGGGCAACGCGCGCCCCATCGTGCGCAGCCGGCATGCAATGCCGTAGGCCAGCAGTGCGCCCATGCTGTGGCCGAAGATTGCGAAGTTGCCGCGCATGGCTCCGGAGTGCTCCGCGCAGATCTGCGCCACGAGGCTGTCGAAATCGCAAACCAGGCTTTCGGCCGAGCGGCTACCGCGGCCTGGCAACTCCACCGGCACGATGCGAATCCATTGCGGCAGCAGGCGGCGCCAGCGCAGGTACATCGTGGCGCTGGCACCCGCGCACGGCAGGCACAGCAGCGATACGCTGGTCTCCACGCGGGTCAACCGGCGGCAGGTTCGGTGGCCGGGTTCTGTTGCTGCTGCGCCATCCATTCGCGCAGCGAGCGTGGCCGCATGTCGGTCCACGTTTCTTCGACGAAGGCCAGCACGGTCTTCTTGTCGCCCTTGACGCCGTCGACCGCGGTCCACCCCTTTGGCACGGCCTTCCAGTAGGGCCAGATGGAATACTGGTCTTCGTGGTTGACCAGAACGATGAAGGTCTCGTCTTCGCGATCGAAGCAGCTCGTCGACATGGATGCGTCCTTATGCGGTTGAACAGGTTGCGGCGATCAGGCGGCCCGGCGGGCCATCTGTTCGCTCCTCTGTTCAACAAGACGTTTCAGGACGCGATCTGTTCAGTCCTCTGACGCAGGAGTAGAAGCGGGCGGCACAAGGCCCGCCAGCAACCACAGGCGGGCTGCCTTGTCGTAGGCCTTGCGGTGAAGCGGGTCGGCAAGAAGCCAGGCTGTCATCTCGCTGCGTGCGGCCTCATCGAAGCTCTCGCGGTCGTACTCGCGCTGAACCCATCGCCATGCGGCGCTCCAGATGGGGTCGTCCTGTTCTTGTGTCATGTGCGTGAAGGATACCAATCCTGCACCCTTCAGGCCTGGATTGCGGCAGGCTCAATCGTCGTCGAGCAGCCGTCCGCATTCCTTGATGGCTTGCGCCGCCTCGGCGATCAGCCCGTTCACCAGCCCGAGTGCGCAGCCCAGGCGCAATGCGATCTCGCGCTGCGTGAGTCCTTCGAGGCGATAGAGCTCGAACACCAGGCGCGTGCGCGCAGGCAGCGCCGCCAGCGCCTTGTCGATGGCGTGGATCGCCTGGCGCTCGCGCATCAGCCGGTCGGGCGAAGGCGGGCCCGCTACATCGAGCGCTTCGACATCGACGTCGAAGGTGCGGTAGTTGGCTTCGACGGTATGCCGCCGGCAGCAGTCGAGCGCCACGTTGCGCACCACCTGGCAGCAATAGCCGATCGGCCGGTCGGCCTTGCGCACGCAGGGGCCGTCGGCGATCTTCAGGTAGGCGTCCTGCAGCACGTCGTCGGCGAGTTCCGCGGTGCGCACGATCCGCCGTGCCACGCGCAAGAGCTGCGGGCGGTTGGCAATGAAGACTTCGGCGAGCGTGGGCTCGGAAAGAGGCAACGCCATGTCGATGGGCTCTCTCATCATGCGAGGCGCAGCGCGAACTGCGCAAAAGAACGTTGACGAGGTCGAAGACACATGAACATGAGGGAGGTACTCCTGAAGTGCTCAATACAAATGAGAATTATTACTACTTGTGGATACAAAAAAGCCCCATTTCCCGATCCCTTCATGCTCCATACCCACTAGACGTGCGAGCGCACCAAAGCGAGACAGCCGCGCGCAGGGTTTAGCGCAACCAAACGTTAGCCGATGGTGGGCCGCCCGCATGACAGCAGGATGATCGCGCGTGGCCGGCAACTAGAATTCCGGCCCTTTCCCCGATCCCTGCCTCATGAACATCGTCGTCAACGAAGAACTCAAAGCCTATATAGATCCATTGACTCCGGAGGAGCACGAGGCGCTGGAGCGCAGCATCCTTGCCGAGGGCTGCCGCGATGCGCTGGTGCTGTGGGGCGACGTGCTGGTAGACGGACACAACCGCTACGGCATTTGCCAGAAGCACGGCCTGCCTTTTCAAACGGTGCAGAACACGCGCTTCAAGACGATAGAGGACGTGCACCTCTGGATGATCGACCAGCACCTGGGCCGGCGCAGCATTTCGGACTTTCTTCGCGGCGTGCTGGCACTGCGCAAGAAAGACATCGTCGACGAGCGCCGCGCGCGCGCAATGGCCGACACGGCACCTTCGAGCGACGACGACACGCCCTTCGATGCCGACCCGCCCGCGGCCGATCAGCCTGCGAACAACGCCCCTGCCCTGCCCCCGCCCGCACCGCTGAGCAGCCGCGAAGCCATTGCACGCGCCGCGCGGCTCAGCAGCAACCAGGTGGTGATGATCGAGAAGATCCAGAAGCAGGCCGCGCCTGAACTGGTCGCGGCCGTGAAGTCGGGCGTGATTTCCATCAACACTGCCGCGGCAGTGGCCAGCCTGCCCGCTGAAGAGCAGGTTTCGGCGGCGAACGCCGGCAAGGACGAACTCAAGCAGGCCGCCAAGCGGGTTCGCGAAGCCAAGCGCAAGCCGCGTGAAGAAGCGGCCGAGGCTGCTGAATCGGCCGACTCGAATACGGCCGATCAGCCGCCAAAGGCCGACGCACTTGCAGTGCTTGAGCAGCGCGTGGCCGAACTCACGGCCGAGAACGACGCCCTGCGGAAGCAAGTCGCCGAGCTGCAGGCGCAACTGGCGAACTGATCGGGGCGCGGCGCCCCGGCCGCCTACAACCGGATCTCGCTGATCTTCGCGCCCGACACAGACACGCCGGCCTCGAGCCCCACATTGGTCAGCACAAAGCCGACCACGGGCTGGCGCAGCGTGTTGGTGTCGATGCTGCCATTGGCACCGAAGGTTGCCGCAGCCACGGTGGCATCGGCACCGGCTGTCCAACCCTTGCTGTTGCGGAACTTGTCGAGTGCGGCCTGCGTGGTGAACACGTAGATCACCGCCTTCGACTGCGCGCCGGCCTGGAAGCCGATCGAGCCCGCGGTGGTGCTGTAGTAGGCCTGCGTGCGCCCGTTCACGCGCAATGCGCCGCGGCCATACTCGGCGCCCACGCCCATGCTGGCACCGACCACGGCCGGAAACACCAGCACGCCGGTCGACGAGGCGACCAGTTCGCGCGAGCCCCTGGCGGAGCCGTACAGCTTGGACAACGCAGCATCGACCTGCGCATCGATCGAAGCGCGGGACGATGCGCTGCTTGCCTGGTCCTGTGGCCTTGTGGTCGTGCAGCCCACGGCCGCTATGCCGCCGACGGCAACCGCACATGCGAGCGCAAGGCTTCGCAGTTGAATGGATTTCATGGTGCTCTCCTTTTGTAGGTAGCTTCAGAAAAAGCCGGAGTGCCTCAGTGATGGTGCGCCCGGCTGCGTATTCGATCCATGCTAGTTGCGCAAAATTCCGCAGAAGCGAGATTGCGAAAACGGCCTACGCAAAGTCGGGCAACCGGTGAACCGCGGGCGTGCGAAGGCGATGCGCCGCTTTTGCCTGCGGTGGCATACTGAACGCGCAATGAAACACCCGCGAGATGCCACCTCCGCGCCGTTCGGCAAACGGCGGAGTTCTCGTGGAATTTCTCGGCACGCTCGCTGGAAAGAAGCCCTTCTCTTCATCGGCTCCATGCTCGTTGCCGCCTTTCCTGCCGCAGCGCAGGGAACAGGCCCGAAGGAATGCCGCACAGCACGCAGTGCAGACCTTCCCCGGCTCGATCGCATGCATGTGCGCGATGAGTTCCGCATCTTCTACACGCTGGATGGAGACCACGCATTGCCCGACGCCCGCGATGCCAATCGCAACGGCGTGCCCGACAAGGTCGAGGACGTGGCCACGCAGCTGGTGGTGGGGCGGCGCATCTTCACCGAGGTGATGGGCCTCACGCATCCGATGCGCCAGGCGCGCAATTCGCGCACTGCATCGATCGACGTCTTCCTGTTCAAGATGGAAAAAGGCAACGGCCGCTCCTATGACGAAGCGACGAACTACCGCCTTGCCGCGGATGAGCCCCAAGGGCATTGCGCGTTGCGCATCGACCTGCTGAACAGCCACTCGAACCAGAACGTGTCTCCTGCCCACGAACTCTTTCACCAATACCAGTACGGCTACACGATGTTCAAGGCGCGCTGGCTGCTGGAGGGCACCGCGCGCTGGGCTGAATACGCCTTGCGCCCGGGCGTGGGCGCTGAGCGGCCCCTGCCCGGCACCTTGCCGGCGCTGCAGGCGCAGGTGTTCTCCGAAAGCTACGCGGCCAGCGCGATGTGGAACCGCCTTGCAACACTGCTGGACCCCGAGGGCCGGCTCGAGTTGCCGCCCGATCTGATGCGGATCACCTATGTAGACGGAAGCCCGGTGGTGCACGGCAACCAACTGCGCGGCGCGGCCCTGATGAAGGCTCTGTTCGAGGCGCTCGGCGCGCTGGACCATCAGGTGTCCGCGCGAAATGGCTGGGCCACGTTCGGCTGGAAGGAAGAAGACCAGCGCTCGCCGGCACACGACGCGGAGATTTTTCGCGAAGTATTGAAAGTAGTGCGAGCGCTGGCAAAGCGCTCGGGCGCTACTGCCACTGCAGAGATGGAAGCCTTCCTGGCGCTGCAGGCCGCCCTGCACTGATGGGCAGGGCCACCGGCGCCGTCGCCGCTAGGCCGCGAACCCGTACGCCGCGGCCTTGCGAATCGCAAAGTCGACGATGTCCTTGCGATAGGTTTCCTCGGGTCTTCGCCCCGCGGCCGCGCGGCTGACGAAGTCCGCAAGAAAGTCTTGCGCCCACTCTTCGTAGAGCCTGTAGCGGCCGCGGCTGTCGCCGGGGTATTGCCGGGAGGCAAGCGCTTCCGCGATGTCGACCAAGGGGACGATCACATCGAGTTCATGTCGTTCGCGCATGCGTTGTTCTCCCGTGCCCGCCGCTTCAGAACTTGCCGAGCACGTTCAGGAACCATCCCTTGCTGCGATAGCTCATGTCGGTCAGGTTGTCGGAGTAGTCGGTAAAGTTGTAGCCCACGCCCACCTTGAGGTTCTCATTGACGTGGTAGTAGGCGGCCGTGACCCAGCCGTTCTTGCGGTCCTTCAGCTCCTTGGCGCGCAGCGAGCGCCACTCGACCATCCAGTCCCAGTTGCGCACCAGCTTCCAGTCGACGCGCAGCACCGCCAGTTCGGCCGAACTCTTGAACCAGGGCGACGAGTTGTCGCGGCTCGCGCGCAGTTCGCCGCGGCGCCATGCGTACTTGCCGCCGATGGTCCAGCGCTCGTTGATGTCGTAGGTGGCGTCGATCGCGAACACATGGCTGCGCTGCTGGTAGTCGATGCCGGTGGTCGACACGGTGCCCAGGTTCGAGTCGAGCCCGCCCGCCGACACCACTTGCCCGGGCGACGAAAGGTCGTACAGGTAGGTGTACTTGAAGAGCAGGTTGAGCCGGTCGTCCAGCGCCGGGCGCAGTGCGTAGCCGAGCATTGCCTCGGTGTACTTGGCCGCGGCCAGCGCACCGGTGCTGCTGTCGCTGTCGGCCCAGTTGAACTTGCCGACCCAGCGTGCGTCGTCGTTCACCTTCCATGAGAACGAGTTCTTCACGAGCCAGCTGGTGCGCGCTTCTGCCGTGGTGCGGTCCTTGCGGTACTCCAGGCCGCCGCTGTACTTGAGGCGCTCGCTCGAGTAGCCGGCGGTAAGCGCCACCGCTTCGCGGCGCGTGGCGCCCAGCGTCTCGGCGCCGACCCAGCCGTTCTCGAAATTGACGCCAAGGGTCCAGTTGGCGTCGGGCGCGTATTGCACGCCGTAGGCATGCGTGAGGCCCGGCTGCGTGCCGGTGGCATGGCGATGCTCGGTAAACATGGTGAGCCCGTCGGCCACGCGCGAACGCACGCCGGTCACCAGGCTGCCGCCCCGGCCGATGAGGTTCTCGTCGGTGCGACCGGTGTCGGCCACGTAGGTCATGTAGAGGTTGGAACGGTCGTCGAACTGGTAGTCGACACCGGCCTTGCCCGCCAGGCCGCCGTCACCGGTCGAGAGCTCGCCGCGCAGTGCGAGCTTGTCACTGACGCGGTAGCGCCCGCCAAAGCCCAGCCGGTCGTTGTCCAGCCGAGTGCCGGTGCGCCGCAGCGTTTTCTGCGCAAAGCCATAGAGGCTCCAGCGGTCGTTGCCGGTGTATTCCAACTGCACGGCGGCATCGGCGCGCTCGCCCGAAACCGCCTGCGTGCTCGGCAGCGAGGGGCTGGTGATGAGCGAGTCGCCGGTCTTGTCGTCGTAGCGCATGCCGAGGCCCAGCTTCCAGTCGGACGACAGGCGCAGGCCGTATTGCGCGTCGAGCACGCTGCTGTTGTAGCCGTCGCGCTCGTCGCGGCGGTCGGCCTTCAGGCGCAGTTCGCCGCCCTCGCCCTTCTCGCCGAAGGGCACTGCGGCCGACACGCCCACCTGGCGCGTTGCATTGCTGGCGTATTGGCCCGGTGCCGAGAAGCCCGCGTCGCGCGACTGCGCATAAGCGCTGATGCGGCCACCGCCCTTCATTTCGAAGTCGGCCAGGTCGGCCTGCCCTTCGAGGCGCCATGCGTTTGCATTACCGGTGGGGCCGTTGCCCAAGGTGTTGCCCAGGGCGCCGTTGCGCCCGCTGAAGCTGAAGCCGCCGTCGAGCGAGTCGAGCTGGGCGGTACCCGGGCCCTTGCTGCGCGCGAACTCGCCCTTCAGGTAGGTGGTCTCGGTCTTGCGCAGCGTAATGTCTGCGCCCGCCAGCCGCTGGTCGGCGCCGATCTGGTCCTGCCGCGACGCGGTCACGCCAACGCCCACATGGTCGTTGGCCCACCACGAGACGCGTCCGCCAATGGCGAGCGTGTCGAGCGAGCTTGCGATCGGCGTGTATTCGTAGTCGACCACCAGGAATGTCGGCATGCCGGTAAGGCCGCCGGCACGCACCAGCGAGCCGTCGTCCGACAGGCTGGGCAGCGGTGCGGAGAGCAGCACGCGGCCTTGCAGGTAGTCGATCTCGTAGTCGGAGCTGGGCACGAGCTGCGTGCGCTTGAGCACAAAGCCGGAGTCGCGGTCGCGAATTTCGATGTTCACACGCTCGGCGCCGCGCGTGATGTCCTGGTTGCGCAGGTAGTACAGCGAGCCGCCGGTGCCGCGGAATTCTTCGCGCGCCGCCAGCGTGCCCGGCTCGGCCGCAAAGGTGTCGACCTTCAGGCGCGCCTCGCCGAACGAAGTCGACTCGTCGCCAAGGTACCGGCCATGAAAACCATAGAGGCCGCGGCTCACGCGGGTGAGTTCGGTGTCGCCGAAGTTGAGCTTGAAGTTGCCCCACATGGCCTGCGAGCGTCCGTCGTCCACCCGCAGGTAGAAGCGGCCCTGCGTGGGCGCGTCCTCGATGGTGGTGGAGTCGTCGCCGAAAGTGGTCCACGAATCTTCGGGGTCGAAGCGGCGGAAGAGCGAGGTCGGGTCCTTGCGGTCGAGATTGCGAAACAGGTCCTTGAGCGGGCGCTCCTCGGTATCGACGCTGGCCGTAAGCGTCCAGCGGTCGTTGAGCTGGCCCTTGGCATAGCCCGCGATGCGGCCTTCGCTCCAGCCGCCACCGCCGTAGCGGTTCTTGTCGTTGGTCATGATCGCGGCCGGGCCGCTCACGCTGTTGCTGCCCACAGTCAAGTCGGCCTGGCCCACGAAGAACCAGTCACTCGCGGGCAAGTCGAAGTCGCGGCGGTACGAGCGCGTGGCGCCTTGCGCATCGGTGACCGCAATTTCGCCGGTCTGCACACGGCGCGGCACGAGTTGCTGAAACACGAAGCGGCCGTTGTCGTCCACCGGCACTGCAAAACCGAGCGCGCGCACTTTCTCGCCGGGGCGAATGGCAGCGCCGCTGGCGGTAACGGTGCCGGCCGCCAGCGGAATGTTGGCAATGGCAATGTTGTTCTGGCCGTAGGCGCGAAGCAGTTCGCGGGCCGGATCGGGCGTTGTCGTTTCGGGCGCGTGGCGCTCGGCCACGGTGAGCGAGAGATCGTCGGTCTCGTCGAAGCGGCCTTGCCGGTCGTACACGCGCAGGCGGTAGTAGAGCTTGCCGCCCGCACCGTCACCAAGGCGGTCGAGCAGGCCCGCGGGCACCTGCCATTCACCGCGCATTTCGGTATTGAGCGGCAGCGTGGCGAGCAGGCGGCGCTGCATCACGTCGTTGGCCGTAAAGATGCGCAGCTCGGCCTTGGCGGTAAACAGCAGGTAGTTGCTGTAGCCCGCAAAGCGCACGGTGTCGCCGGCCACCACGGTGGTGGGCCAGGCCGATGCACTCAGGCGGCGCGGCTGCGAAAGGTTGTCGTACTGCAGGCGCAGCTGGTTGCGCTCGAGCTGCACGTCGACGCAGCGCTGGCGGTCGGCGCTGGTGGCGCCCTCGCCGCCTGGCATGGCGACGCCCTTGCCGTCGAGCAACTGGCCGTCCACGCTCAGGCGCAGAGGCGCATCGTCGGTGCCGATGGCGGTGAAGGTGCGGCACACGCCAGGGTCTGCCTGCGCCACGACCGGAGCGGCGGCGGCAACAGCCACTGCGTCGGTCCAGTACACGCGCACTTCCACGCGCCGGTTGGCGGGCCAGTTGACGGGGTCGGATGCGGGCGCGGCAGCGGGCTCGTCAGGGCCGCGCGAGCTTGCCGCCGCCGCCGATTCGGGCAGGCCGAGGCGCTGCGTGAGATAGCGCGCCACTTGCTGCGCGCGCGCCAGGCCCAGGGCATGGTTGTCGGCAAAGCGCTCGCGCGACTTGGCGCTCAGCGGTTGCACGTCGGTATGGCCGACGATCTCGAAGCGCAGCTTGTCGCGACCCTTCACCAGGCCGGCGATGCGGTCGAGCTGCGCGCGGTCCGCCGCAGCCAGCAGATCGGAGCCCGACGCGAATTGCGGCGTCTCGGCTTCGCTGCGCTCCTGCGCGGCAGCAGCAGCGAGTGCGGGCCCGGCAGCCGGGGCTACCGCCGGCTCGCGTGCATCGCCCAGCACGAAGGTGGCCTTGGGCAGTTCGCGCTCGCCGCTGCGCGGCAGGTGGCGTGCGCCGTCGATATCGACCGCGCGTGGGTCGGCCGCGGCATGGTCGAGCATGCGGCCGCGCACGGCGGTTTCCTGTGCCGCGGCAAGACCCATGGTCATGCAGGCTGCGGTGACAGCGCCCGCCAGGGCGATACGCTTCGGAAGCTTTCTCATATCGGCTCGCTTGAACGGGTTCTTCGGTGTCAGGTGGCTTTTCATGGCGTTCACTCGTTCTCGCGTCATGGCTTCACCGCGGGCGTGGCGGCGGGCACCAGCTCGACTTCGATGTCCAGGTTGAAAAGCGGCGGCTCCTTGCGGCTCTCGCGTTGTTCGCCCAGTTGCTTCCAGCGCGAGAGCACGGCGGCCTTGACCGCATCGGTGCGCTCGCGGCCGAGCGCTTCGGCTTCGCCGGGCGCGGCCTTGTAGGCCAGGCGCAGTACCGAGGCCTTCTCTGCCAGCACGTTCACCGTGCGGTCGAGCTCGGGCACGAAGCCGGCGCGCAGTGCGGCGCTGCCGTCTTCGAATGCGGCGCCCTGCAGGGCGAGCCGCACGACGCGGTGCACCGTGGCGCCGAAGTTCACCTTCAGCACCTTGCCGCGCGTGGCGCGCTCGGCGGCCGGGTTCTCGCTGGTCGTGCGGTAACCCGAAGGCAGCGTACGGTCGTCCAGCTTGAGCACCAGGTTGCTGCCAGTGCCTTCCTTCGGAATGGCAGCGCAGGCAATGTGGTAGCGGCCTTCGGCGTCGGTGGTTACCAGCACGCCGTTCACGGTGGCGATGCGCACGTTCGCAAGGCCGGGCTCGCCTTCGTCCTGGTAGCCGTTGGCGTTCTTGTCGTCGTAGACCTTGCCGATCACGTCGGTGCAGTCGAAGAGCGCATCGGGCACCACACGCACGGTGGCAGTGGCCAGGTTCGACAGCACGCGGCCGCCCACGCCCTGCGTGGCGATGACCTGGTTGACGAACTCACCCTCGCCCACGCCGACACCCACGCCCGCAACCATCAGGTATTCCTTGGTCTCGTTGGGCGCGAAGTTCTGGCCGGGCACCACGACCTGGCGGCCGTTGATCTGCGGCACCACCGGCAGCGCGACGCCGCCCGGCATAGTGCGCACGGTGAGCGAGCCCTGCACGTAGCGGAAGCCCGGCGGCAGCGTGTCGACCACAGCCACACCCGGCACGGGGTTGCCGCGGGTGTTGCGCGCCGTGATGCGGTACGGCAGCAGTTCGCCCTTCTTCACCGTCAGCTTCGAGCTGGTCTTGCGCAGCTCGATGAGCGTGGCGTCGGACGGGTCGAGCGGAATGTTGTTGGCCACCACATGCTGGCCGCCGCCGCCCGGCATCTGGAACACCAGGTAGTAGCCGGCACCGGGTACAAGGCCCGCGCCCGGGCTCACCACGCAGGGGTTGCTCTGCGCAGGTGCGGGCCCGTTTGCCGGAGCGGAACACGACTGCGTGCCCAGCCCGCCCGCCGCCGGCGGATAGATGGACGACGGCAGGTAGCTGCCCGGCGGCGTGACAGCCAGGCGGTACTCGCCCGCCGGTGCGCCCGGCAGCACGAAGAAGTCGTAGTAGCCGCCGGGGCCGGTGGTGTAGGTGTCGCGGCCGTCGAGCAGGTGCTGCGCCGGATCGAAGCCCGGCGGGCCCACCAGTCGCACCACGGCGCCGGGCACTGGCGTGCCGCTCACGCTGTCGTACACCACGCCACCCGGGTCGTAGGGCAGGTCTTGCCGCTGCACGTTGGCACCGGCGTTCACACGCACCTTGATGGAGAAGCGCGGATCGCTTGCGGCGGGCGTGGGGTACGGGCCGCCGGCGCCGTTCTGCGCCGCATCGGTGGGCCACACGCCGCCAACGGTACGGCCGTCGGGCGAGCGGAAGCGCACGCGGTATTCACCCGGCGTAAGGTCGCCGAAGCGGTAGCTGCCGTCCGCAGCCGTGGTCACGGTGTAGAGCACGGTGGCGGCGGTTTCGGAGCAGGCGTTGCTGCCGTCGGCACAGCGCATCAGCTCCACGGTCCAGCCTTCGCCCTGGCCCTCGCCGCTCTCGCGGCTGCGGTTGTGGTTCTGGTCGAACCACACGGTGCCGGTCAGCGACGCAGGCAGGTTGTTGTGCTCGTTGAAGTCGTAGCCGGTGCCGTTGGCCGCCAGCGTGGTGAAGTTGACGCGGATCTGGTTGGTGCCCTGCACCGAACCGCCGAGCGTTCCGGGAATGGCAATGCCTTCGTCGTAGCCGCTGGGCTGCGTCTCGGTGACGGTGTAGCCGCCGGTGCCGGGCAACGGCAGGCCCGCGAGCTCGTAGCGGCCGTCGAGGCCGGTAACGGCGGTGCGCGTCACGGGGTTGCCCGCAGCATCGGTGCCGGTGAGCGTGACGGTCACGCCCGCAATCGGAAGGTCTTGCGGTTCGCGGGTTCCGTTGCGGTTGGCGTCGTTGTAGACAGTGCCAGCAATGGATGCGCCGCGCTCGCCGAAGTTGTAGTCGTCGCCGTTGCCGCCGCGGTACATGATGCCGGAGAGCACGTCGTTGCCGGGCTTGCCGACAGCCGTGCCGTCGAGCGAGCCGACCGAGTCGAGGCCGTCGGCAAACGTCACGGGTTGCGTTTCGCGCAATGTGTAGCCGGTGGGGTCCGCCGGCAGCAGGCCGGTGAACACATAACGGCCATTCGCATCGGTGACCACGGTGGCGTTCACCGCCAGCCCGCTGGCCGAGCGGCCGGTGAGCGTGACGCTGACGCCGGGAATGCCCGGCTCGCCCGCCTGGCGGATGCCGTCGTTGTTGGTGTCCACATACACCCAGCCCGCGATCTGTCCGCCGCGCTCGCCGAAGTTGTAGTCGATGCCCGCTTCTTCCGATGCGAGCACGAGCGCGCCGAAGCGGTCGTTCACGCTGCCGGGGTTCAACGTGCCGCGCGGCGTGCCGCCCACGGTACCGAGCGACTCGGGGCCGTCGGCAACGCCGTCGGGTTGCGTCTCGTCGATCTGGTAGGTGCCGGGCAGCAGCTTGTCGACCAGGTAGCGGCCGTCTGCGCCGGCCTGCACCGTCTGCGTGACTGCGTTGCCGAGGAAGTCGGTGCCTGTCACTCGCACCGTGGTGCCCGCAATGCCAGGCTCGGCGGTGTCGCGGGTGCCGTTAGAAGGAGCGACGTCGGCATACACGTAGCCGGACACGCTGGCCGGGCGGACCGCGGAGAAGTTGTTGGCGGCCGAACCTGCACCCGCTGCGGCGAGCACAATGTTCTGGATGACGTTCGCGTTCGATCCATTCGGACCGTTCAACACGCCGCTGCCGCTGGTGGGGACCGAACCCGGCGTGCTGCCGGCGCCGCTGACGTTGCCGGCGCGCGTGATGCCTGGCTCGTAGCCCGCGGGGCGGGTTTCGGTAACCGTGTAGCTGCCGGGCGCGAGGTTGGCAAAGTTGTAGTCGCCGCTCGCATCGGTGGTGGTCGTGCGCGTCACGGAATTGCCGTTGACGTCGGTGCCAGTGAGCGTGATCGTCACGCCCGCAATGCCGGGCTCGGTGGCCGGTGCGCCTTGCGCGCCGCTGCCGTCGCGGTCGTAGTACACGCGACCCGAGATGCCGGCGGGCAGCAGCTCGCCGAAGTAGTAGTCGCCCTGCGTGAGCGGCGGGTTGGTGCCTGCCACGGTCACGCCGGTGATCACGTTGCCGCCGGCCTGGGCCGTGCCCGGATGACCGTTGGCATTGGCCTTGCCAGGTGCGTAGTTGGCCGGCTGAGTCTCGGTGATGGTGTAGCCGCCGGGTGCCGATGGCGGCACGTTGCGGAACTCGTAGCTGCCGTCCGGGCCCGAGGGCACGGCGACGATGTTGACCGGGTTGCCCGCCGCGTCGGTGCCGGTGAGGCGCACTTCGACGGTGGGAATGCCCGTGTCGCCGGCTTGCGGCAGGCCGTCGTTGTTGCCGTCGACAAACACGCGCACCGGAATGCGGGTGAGCAGTTCACCGAAGTCGTAACCGGTGCCGTTCACGTTCGAGCGCAATGCAATAGCGCTCACCACGTCGTTACCGGCGGTACCGCCAGCCGTGCCGGCCGCATCGCTGCCGTCCGCAAAGGCGGCGGGCTGCGTCTCGGTGACGGTGTAGCTGCCGGGCGTGAGATTGTTGAATGCGTAGTTGCCGGTGCCGCTGGCCGTGGTTGCCGTGGTGGACACGGCATTGCCGAACATGTCGGTGCCGGTGAGCGTGACTGTCACGCCCGCAATGCCGGGGTCGCCTGCGCTTGCGGCGTTGTTGTAGTCGGCGTCGCGGTACACGCGGCCTGCAAGGCTTGCGGGGCGCACTTCGCCAAAGTTGTTGGCCGTCGACGTGCCGCCCGCGCCGAGCACGATGGTGTCGATGCGGTTGGCGTTCGAGCCGTTGGGCCCATTCGAAGTGCCTGCCGGCACGGTGCCGGCCGTGCTGCCCACGCCGGTTACGCCGCCCGCGCGGGTAATGCCTGGCTGATAGGCAGCGGGCTGGTCTTCTGCCACGCTGTAGGTGCCCGCGGGCACGGTGAAGCCCCAGTTGCCGTTGCCGTCGGTGGTGGTGGTCTGCGAAACCGGGTTGCCCAGGCTGTCGGTGCCGGTCAGGCGCATCGTGACACCGGCAATGCCGGGTTCGCCGCTGCCGATCTGGCCGTCGCCGTCGAGGTCCTCATACACGCGGCCGCTCAGCGCGCTGCTCTGCACGGTGATGCTGCCTTGGTTGAAGTTGTTGCCCGCATCCGGATCGGCACCGCCGTTGGTGTCGCCCGAGCCGGTGGTGACCAGGTGCGCGCGGTTGATGAACTGCGTGCCGTTGGCGGGCGTAGTGCCCGTGGTGGTGCGCACCGGAATGCGCACCGTCGCCGTGCCGTTCGTCGGCATCGAAGTGATGGCGCAGCTCACGCTGGTGCCGCCCGCACTGCCCGTGCAGGTGGGAGCCGCGGGCGTGAAGGTGCCGCCGGTTACGGTGAACACGGGCGTGCCCGTCAGCGCCAGGCCGGTAGGCAGCGTATCGGTAAAGCTCGTGGTCTCGGCGCTGTCGGGGCCGTTGTTGCGCAGCTGCACGAGCCAGTCGAAGCTCTGGCCGATGGCCACGGTGGCTAGCGGCGTTGCAGTTCCGGTGGAGACGGCCGTCTTGGAGAGCACCTCCACGTCGGCCTTGAAGCGGAACGTGGTGTTCTCGGCCACCGTGTTGTTGGCCGGATTGGTGTCGAAGGCGTTGCGCGCGGCGTCGAAGAAGTCGACCGCGGCGCGGTTCTGGAAGGTGCCGCGCGAGGCACCGCGCAGCACCACCTGGAACTGCAGCGTGCGAGGTTCACCGGTCGACTCGGGCCCGGTGCCGCCCAGCACGGGAATCGAGAACTCGATCTGCCCGCCCGCCGAACCGACGGCAGGGGTGGTGATGGTGACGCCGCTGCCCGCCGGCGCGCTGGCCGACATGAAGGTGGGTGCGGGTTCGCCGCCCGGGCCGGCACCCGGCAGCGTGTCGATCAGGCGAACGCCCTCGGCTGTCGAGCCGCTGTTGTTCGATACGGTGATGGTGTAGGTGACGTTGTCGCCCACGTTCACCGGATCGACGTCGTCGTTCTTGGTCACCACAAGGTCGTACGTCGGCGAGATCACGCTGACGGCAGCCGATGCCTGGTTGTTGGTGGTAATGGTCTCCGGCGTGGAAGTGGCAATGACAACGTTGTTGGTAATGCTCGTGCCATTGATCGCGTAGAGCGGACGCACGCGAACCGTGACGGTCTGCTGCTGGTTGCGGGTGAGCGAATCCCAGCGGCAAACGAGCTGGTTGTTGCCGGCGCCGGTAGCCTGCGTGGTGCTGGGCAGCGTCGTGCAGCTGCCGCCGCCCGAAGGAGCGGCGCTCATGAACATCAGGCCGGAAGGCAAGGTGTCGGTAACCTGCACGCCCCAGGCACGGCTGAAGCTGTCTTCCTGCACCGATCGGTTGCGCGCCGTGAGCGTGTAGGTAAGAAGCTGCCCGACCGGCACGGGGCCCGGGCTTGCCGCCTTGGTCACGATGACATCGGCCAGCGCATTGAAGTAGGCCGTAGCCGTGCCACTGTTGGTGGGGCCGGCGTCGTTGAATTCCGGGTCGGCCGGCGTGGCCGCAATGGCGCTCGCCTTGTTGACAAGGTCGAACGTGTTCTCGGCGGCCGAGGCGCTGTCGCCGTAATGGCGTGCCTGGACGCGGATCACCGGGCACAGCGGCGTTGCCGTTACCGGGTCGGTGCTGGCGCGGCAGACCGGCAACTGCGCGATGTTGCAGTTGGTGAGCGATGTGCCGCCTGCGCCGCCAGCGGGGGCGGGCACGGCGCAGGTGCCGCCAAAGGTGGCGCCATTGGCGGTCTGCGAAACGGTGGGCGCGTCGAGCACCTGCGAGAAGGCGTCGCTCACGGCTACGTTCTGCGCCACCGATGGGCCCAGGTTGAGCACCTCGATCTCCCAGGTCACGGCCTGGCCGGCGGTCTGGCGATTGCCGGCGCTGTTGCCGATGCCCACCACGCGCTTGAGCACCCGCACGTCGGCGTAGTTGGCGCTGTCGTCCACGCCGGTGCCCAGGCTCACGCAGTCGTTGCCGGTGTTGGCGTCGGGGTCTGCGCCCAGGGTCGGTGCGCTCGCGGGCAGTGCCACGTTCACGCACATGCTGTTGACAATGGGTGCATTGCCCGCCGGCACCGCGGGAATGGTGACGTTCACGGTCACGAACCCGGCATTGCGCGCGGTGGCCCCGTTCGAGATATCCACGGCAATGTCGGAAGCGAGCGTGCGCGTGCAGTTCACAGTGGCGGGCCCATCGACCGGGGCCGCGACGGTGCCACCGCCCTTGGTGATCGTGCAGGTGTAGCCGTTCGGCGTCACGCTGTTGATGCGCACGCCGGCCGGCAGGTCGTCGACCAGGTTGACGGTGCTGCCCGCAAGCAGGCGCGTGCCGCCGAGGTTGGTGGCGCCGACCTGGTAGTCGAAGGCCTGGCCGATCGGCACGTTGTTCTGGGGCCAGCCGCGGCGCTTGTCGGCGCGGAAGTCGGTGTCCGAATTCGCCACGTCGGCAGGCACGCTGCCCGTGGCCGAGGTTGCCACCGGGCCGGTGGCATTCACGGTTGCCTCATTGACCACACCCGTGCCCGCCGTCATGGCGGTGACCGCAACGACGATGTTGCCGAGCGACTGGTTGGCACCGCCGGCGCCGCCGATATTGGCGCGCGTGCAGCTCACGGTCTGCCCCGCGAAAGAGCAGGTCCACCCGGCGTCAGGTGTCAAGGAGTCGATGCGGAAGTTGGCCGGCAACGTGTCGGTGAGTGTCACGCCCGTTGGCGCGCTGCCGCTGAAGCGCGGCGTCAGCGTGAAGTTGAAGCGCTGGCCCACGAGCAGCTGGCCGCCGTTGTGGGTCTTGGTCATCGAGAGCACCGTGCCCGCCGTCACCGTGGTGTTGGCGGTTGCGTTGTTGTTCTCGGACACGCCGTCGCCGATTGCACCCGCCGGTGCAATTGCCGGCTGGTGCGTGATGGTGGAGCCCGCGGCTGCGGTGACCACGCCGCTCACGGTGAAGGTGCGCGTGCCGTTGAGCGCAAGAACACCGGCGTTGCAAGTCAGCTGGCTGCCGCTGATGGAGCAGCCCGATGGCAGGCCGCTGCTCGAGACCGAGAGGCCGGTGGGAATGTTGTAGGTGAGCGTCGTGCCCGAGCTCGAGTCGGGCCCGTTGTTGGTGAGCGTGAACGCGATCGGCACGGTGGCGCCGCTGGAGGCCGTTGCGGGCGCCGTGATGGCCACGGCCACGTCGGCGCCCTGGTTCACGGTGATGGTCTTGGTTTCGCTGGCACCGCCGCCGGCAGGCGTGGCCCTGACGCTCAGCGTTCCCTGCGAGATGGTGCGCAGCATCAGCTTGAAGTCGCGGGTCTGGTTGGCCGCGAGCGTGATGCCAGAGCAGGTGACCAGGCCCGGCCCGGCCTCGCCCACGTTGACAGTCGAGCTGCAGCTGCCCACCGGCACGGCGCTCGTGCCCATGTAGATGCTGTTGCCCGGAATCTCGTAGGTGAACGAGGTGCCCGGCGCCCCGATCGGCAGGCTGTCGGTTTCGGCGATGGTCACCGTGCTGGTGACCGTGCCGCCCGCCGGAAGAATGTCGGGCGTGTGCACCAGGCTGGAAACCTGCGGAATCGCATGGGCGGCCGAGGCCAGCAGCAAAGTCGCAACCGGAACGGCGACAAGCGCGGCCAGCCGCGGCATGCGCCTTTGCAATGCCTGCCGCGCAAGGTGGAAGAAATCGCTCGGCGCTTTCGCGTCCGACAAGATCGTTGGGGTGTTGGGCATCCCGTCCCTCGTAATTGCTCTGATGGCCCCGGCACCGTGCGTTGGGCGCCGCGGAATGCGGCGCAGGTGTCCAGGAAAGAGGGCGATTCTTCGAGGGGGGCGCTTGGCAGGCTTTTGCTGCGCCGGACGAAATGTTTTAAAAAACTGACATTTGTTTACGATTGCAAGGGAACGTGAATTCCGTCACATACGTTTTCATAGGCCTCGCCCTACGCTAAACGAATGTCTTACTGGTCCTCCGTTCCCGCCCGGCGCGCGCACATCCTCCTGGTCGACGACAACATCGACGAACTGCAGCTTTTGCTGGCAGCTTTAAGGGGCGAGGGGCACCGTATCAGCATGGCTTTCGACGCCATGCAGGGTTACAGGCGGGCGACCGCGCTGCAGCCGGACCTGATCCTGCTGGACGTACGCATGGGCGGCGCGGACGGCTTTGCCACGTGCCGACTGCTGAAGGCGGACCCCTCCACAGCGCATATCCCGGTGATCTTCGTGACCTCGTCCGCCTCGGTGGAAGAAAGGCTCATGGGCCTGCACGAAGGCGCGGTCGACTACATCCTCAAGCCGTACGAACCGGCCGAAGTGCTGGCCCGCGTCTCCGTGCACCTGGTGCTGGCCAGCAGCAAGCACCCGCGGGCAGACATAGCCGCCGCCGAGGCGCAGCCCGATATCGAAAGGGAGGCCGGGCCCGATCGGGTGATTGCCCTGGCGGCCCAGCGGCTCGTGATGTCGGACCTGGCGAACGTGCCGCCCCTGCCGGAGCTGGCCGAACGGGTCGGCACGCATGAAAAGCGCTTGTCGCGCGTGTTTCGCGAACTGACGGGCCGCACGGTGTTCGAGTTTGTGCGTGAAGCCCGGCTGTCCGAAGCGCGGCGCTTGCTGGCGGAATCTGCGCTCAGCGTGGAAGACGTGGCCCTGGCCGTCGGGTTTTCGAGCGCGGCCAATTTTTCGACCGCGTTTCGCGAGCGCTTCCAGGAAACGCCGAGCGGGTTTCGCAGCACGCTCGGTGGCAAGGCGGCTTCGTTGCCCCGCCCGTCACGTTCGACTGTGCCTCTACCCATGCCGGTCTCCGGGGCTTGAGGCGTCCGTGACTGCGGTGCGCACCCTTCTGCTGTCGTGCGCGGCTTTCTTTTTCTTCAGCCCTTGGGTTCAGCCCTTGCAGGCCGCAACGCTGCAGTTGCGCGATGCGGCGCAACTGCCCATTGCGCTGGACGACAAGGTCGAGATACTCGAAGACCGGAAAGCAGAACTCTCGCTCGAGGCGGTGGAGGCGCAGAACGGCAACCTCTCCGACGGGTTTGTGCCAGGCACGCGGGCACGCATGCGGCCGGGCTTTTCGAACTCTGTGTTCTGGCTGCGCTTTTCGGTGGTGAACGACAGCAGCGCCGCCCGCCCGCTGCGCCTGGTGCTGAACACGACGTGGCTGCAATACGTCGATTTTCATGTGCAGCGGAGCCCCATCGGCAAGACGCCGCCCAGGACCTGGGCGCATGAGGCGGCAGGCATCTCGATGCCCGACAACCCCAACCGCGCGGCCAACCGCGTGCCCACGCTCGCGCTGGAACTGCAGCCGCGCGAACATGCCACGGTGCTGGTGCGCGTACAGAGCCACAGCACCGTCAGGCTGGCGCCTGTGCTGCACAGTCCCGACACATGGCGCGAGTACGAGAGCAGCCATGCGCTGGTCGATGGCTTGCTGATCGGCGGCCTGCTCGTGCTCGCGGTGTATTCGCTGGCGGTGTGGGGCATTTCGCGCAACGATGCATTGGGTTCGCAGAGTCTCGGCTTTGCACTGGTCGCGTTGTACGAGGCCACCTACCGCGGCTATGCGCGGCTGCTCTTCTGGCCGGAGAGCACCGAATGGAGCTACCGCGCGGCAAGTTTCATTGCCGGATGCTGCGTGCTGAACATGGT
This sequence comes from Variovorax sp. 3319, assembly GCF_031456585.1. Lineage (NCBI taxonomy): Bacteria > Pseudomonadati > Pseudomonadota > Betaproteobacteria > Burkholderiales > Comamonadaceae > Variovorax > Variovorax sp. 3319. The sequence continues at coordinate 71,694 of NZ_JAVDUZ010000009.1, read as the reverse complement.
GCTGTACCTGCATGCGCTCTCGCGCGGCGGGCCGGTGCGCCAGCCGGGGCTTTACGTGCTGGTCGGGCTCACCGCCGCGCAGGCGCTCGTAACGCTCGGAACCCTGGTCGGCAGCTATCTGCTTTTTGCCCAGGCGAGCCTCGTGAGTACGTTGGCGCTGGTGCTGGCATTGACGATCAGCAGCTTCGTCTACATGCGCCGGGCGGGGCCGGGCGGGAGGCTGGCTTTTCCGGTGATGGTCGTCGTCAGCCTGGGCTTGTGCCTGCGACTTACCGAACTTTCTCCGCCCGAGCACGCCGTTCCCGGGTTCGACGCCTATGTGCTGGGCTTTCCGGGCTTGCTGATCGGCCTTGTGGCGCTGGCGGCGTGGACGCATCACCTTTCGCACCAGCGGCACTCCGCGCAGCGCAAGCTGGTCCAGTGGCAGGCGCACGAGCAGCAGCGGCTGCAGAACGAAGTGGCACGCAAGACCCGCGCGCTGAATGCCGCGCTGGAGCAAGCCGAACAACGCGCACGCGAGCAGACGCGCCTCATGGCCTACATCAGCCACGACCTGCGCGCCCCGCTGGCCACCATCGTGGGTCATGCCCGCATGCTGCAAGGCAGCCTGGCGCCGTCATTGCCGCCGCAGTTGCAGGCCATTGAACGCAGCGCAAACTACCAGCTCGCTCTTGTGGACGACCTGCTCGAATATGCCAAGGGCGAACTGCTGCCGCTGGCACTCGACCCGAAGCCGACCCGGCTGCCCGCACTGATCGAAGACATTGCGCAATACGCATCCGCGCTGGCGCAGCGCCGCAACAACCGCTTCATGCTCGAAATTCGGGGGCACCTGCCGCCGGCCGTGCGCCTGGACAGCAAGCGGTTTCAGCAACTGCTGCTGAACCTGCTCTCGAACGCGGCCAAGTTCACGCACGACGGGCAAATGGGCTTGCGGGTGCGCGCCCAGCCCACCGAGCGCCGCCAGTGGCGGCTGAGCCTGGAAGTGTGGGACAGCGGCATCGGCATCGACCGGGAGGACCAGCGGCGCGTGTTCCGCTCTTTCGAGCAGGCAGACCCGTCCGCGGGCGGAAGCGGGCTGGGCCTGGCGATTGCGCGGCGCATCGTTCAGCGCATGGGCGGCGAGCTGCGGCTCGACAGCCGCCGCCATCTGGGCACCCGGCTGCGGTTTGCAGTCGTGGTCGACACCGCCTCGGAACACGAGGCCCCTCTTCCCGCCATGGAGGCGATGGCGCCCGAACCTTACGCGCCGGTCGGCACGCCGGGGCGCCAGGTACGGCCCGTGCCCCAGATTGCACCGCTCCCCCTGGGCGCGCGAAAAGAACTTGAAGCGCTGGCGCGTGACGGACGCTGGACCGACCTGCACGAATGGGCAGACCGGTTTGCGGCGGACCCGCGCCACGAGGCGCTGGTGAAGGCGGTGCGCCAGGCCCTGGAAAGCCTCGACTTCGATCACATCAGCCATCTGGCACGGGCAACGCCCTGCGCGGCGGCAAACTGAACCCGAGGACTCGAGGACATCGCCGCAGCCATTCCGGGGGAAAGGCAGCGGATGCTAAATTGGGCGGCCAGATCGCGAAAACGCAGGATGAATTCACTCAACCTCGCCCTCTTCGACACGCTCGCCGCCGGCTTCTCTCCTTCCCCCACGCTGCTGTGGCTTGCCTCGGCAGTCGCCCTGGGTTCGTCGTGGGCATGTGCGGCCGTTCTTGCATGGGCGGCATGGCGCCGGCCTCCGGAACGCGCTTGCGTGCTGGCCGTGCTGGCCGCAGGCGGCGCGGCTTCTTTGATCTCGCACGAGATTGCAGCTTCGGTCGGCGCACCGCGTCCCTTCATGGTGGGGTTGAGCCCTGCCCATGTTCCGCACGGCGTGCGCGCGGGACTGCCAAGCACCCATGCCACGGTGATGTTCGCCATGGCCTTCATGCTCCTGTTGCGGCGCCGCTTGCGTGACGTGGGGCTGGTGGTTCTTGCGGTGGCTACGGTCACCGCGTGGTCGCGCGTCTACGCTGGCATTCATTTTCCGTTCGACATTGCGGCGGGCGCGCTGTTGGGCGCGTGCATTGCCGCTGCACTGTTTGCGCTGCAGGTAGCGGGGCGCCGGCTTGTGCGCACGCCCGCTGCCGCCTCGTCATGGGCGTTGCACGCGCTGGCTGGCGACAAGGCGGGCCCTTCGCTGGTGCTGATGTTTGCCGTTGCCGCGGCCTGGATCGGCTTCAACACGCCTCTGTCGATCGGGCCGGCAATCCTGGAGGAAAGCGGACCGGTCGAGAAGAGCACGGTTCTCCTGTATCTGGCTGCAGCGGCCTGCTTGCTGGCAGTTCGTGTCGTGCCTCTGTCGCGGTTGGACAAGACCGCCATCTGTACGGTGCTTCTTGCCTTTGCCGCGCGCGAACTGGATGGACACCTGCTGCGTTACGGCAACTTGATCTTCGCGCCCATTGCAGTGGCGGGCGTGTGGCTTGCAAGGCGCGCGTGGGCCGCGCGGCAAGGCCTGCGCGCATGGTGGCAGCGGCGGCCGGAAGCCACAACCGTGCTGACCTTTGCCGCGGTGATTGGCACTGCGATCGTTCTCGACCAGGTACCGGCCGCAGGCCTTTATCGCAACCTGATGCTCAGCTTCGAAGAGGTTTTTGAACTCGCTTTGCCGGCCCTTGCGTTGCTGGGAATCATGCAGGCAAGGTGGGGCATGGCAGTTGCGGAGTCCGGCATGCGGCGGTGAAAAGCCGTCGCAGAGAGAACGCCGCATCCTGCCTGGGAGGCGCCGGCTCAGGGCCGGCTCAGGGCCGCCTCAGGGCCGTGGATGGACGAACGGTCTCGCCTTCTCCAGGAAGACTTTGTGCAGCGCATCGAGCTCTTCCAGGTCGCGCTGCAGCGCCGCTTTGTCATATGGCTTGCCTGCGGCGATGTCGGTCATCCACCGGTCGTATTTTTCGCGTTGGCCGCGCCAGCTTTCGTACGCGATGCGCAGCTCGTCCCATTGAATAGTCATTGCGGCAGGAGCACGCCCGATCAGGCGTGCGCGTGGGCGTGAGCATCTGAAAAGACGCGGACCATCTCGCGATCGAACGCCGGCAGGTCTTTCGGGCCGCGGCTGGTAACCAGATTGCCGTCGACCACCACCTCGTCGTCCACCCACTTGGCGCCTGCGTTCTTCAGGTCGGTGCGCAGCGAAGGCCAGGAGGTCATGGTGCGGGCCTCTACCCCCTTCGCTTCGATGAGCGTCCACGGGCCATGGCAAATGGCCGCGATCGGCTTGTGGGCCTTGACGAAATCCTGCACAAAAACCACGGCCTGTTCATCGATGCGCAGCGCGTCCGGGTTCATCACGCCTCCGGGCAGCAGCAGCGCGTCGAACTCGTGCGCGGCCGCCTGCGCAAGCGGAATGTCGACCGTGAAGGTATCCGCTGGGTCGCCATGCCTGGAGCCGCGCACGCGGTCGTTCCGGGGCGACACGATCTTGGTCTTGGCACCCGCGGACTCAAGTGTCTTGCGCGGGTCGGTCATTTCGGATTGCTCGAAACCATCGGTGACGAGAATCGCGACCTTCATTCCTTCGAGCTGGCGCTTGTTCATGTCGATTCCTTTCGTTGGTTGATTGGTGTGCGGTGACCAAGCAACTCAAACTACAGGCCCCTGTGCATCGACCGGTCGGCACGCGTCGGTTCACCGTGTCGGACAAACCGCGCTGCCGCCGATTGGGAGCGCAAAGCAAAAAGCCCCTGTAGCAGAAACTGCTACAGGGGCTTATGTTTGGCGGAGTGGACGGGACTCGAACCCGCGACCCCCGGCGTGACAGGCCGGTATTCTAACCAACTGAACTACCACTCCTGGTAGACAACGTTCACTCCTTGCGGAGCCGAGTGTTGACGACTCGTGCCGGCTTCACTTGCATGAAACTGGCGACCCTACGGGGATTCGAACCCCGGTAGCCACCGTGAAAGGGTGGTGTCCTAGGCCTCTAGACGATAGGGTCAAAACCTTAGGAACCGTGCTGAGATCAGCACTTATCTTCTTCTCGACACTTTGATGGTGGAGGTAAACGGGATCGAACCGATGACCTCTTGCATGCCATGCAAGCGCTCTCCCAGCTGAGCTATACCCCCGTGTGGGTGTCGAGCCTCGAATTATAGACCGAAAAATCAGGCCCTTTTCAGACGCTCCACAACTTTTTCACGAGAAAAGATTGCGAGCACCGAATCGAGGGATGGCGTCTGCGGTGTTCCCATCACGAGGACGCGAACCGGCATGGCCAACACGGGCATTTTCACAGAATGCGCGGCCAGAACTTCCTTGATGGCTGCGGCAATCGAAACTTTTTCCCACGGCACGCTCGCAAGCTTTTCGGCAAGGGTGGCAATGACGGGCTTCACCGCGTCGGTCACGTGCTGCGTGCGGTCGGCTTCGCTCGGCGTGACGTCCGCGTAGAACGCGGCGGCCCAGTCGGCCAGTGCAACGGTGGTTTCGCACCGGTCCTTGAAGAGCGCGCAGATGGCGGCAAGGCGATCGTCGGCCTCGATGCCGCGCTTCTTCAGGTGCGCGGCCACCAGCGGTGCGAGTTCCGCATCGGGCTTGGCCTTGATGTACTGCGCATTCACCCACGCCAGCTTGGCGGCGTCCCATTGCGCGGGGCTCTTGGAGAGGTGCGAACCGTCGAACCAGCTCACCATTTGCTCGCGCGTGAAAAGCTCGTCGTCGCCGTGGCTCCAGCCGAGGCGCGCCAGGTAGTTGAGCATGGCCTCGGGCAGGTAGCCGTTCTCTTCGTACGCCGTAACGCTCACCGCGCCGCGGCGCTTGGAGAGCTTTTGCCCGTCGTCGCCAAGAATGACCGGCACATGGCCGAACTGCGGCAGCGGCGCACCCAGTGCGCGAAAGATGTTGATCTGCCAAGGCGTGTTGTTGATGTGCTCGTCGCCGCGGAACACGTGCGTGATGTTCATGTCCCAATCGTCCACCACTACCGCAAAGTTGTAGGTGGGCACACCGTCGGGCCGCAAGATGATGAGGTCGTCGATCTCGCGGTTGTTGATGGTGATCTCGCCCTTGACGAGGTCGTTCCAGGTCACGTCGCCTTCGGGCGGATTGCAAAAGCGCACCACCGGCGGCACGCCTTCGGGCGCCGGCGGCAGCACCTTGCCGGGCTCTGGGCGCCAGCGGCGGTCGTACAGCGTTTTTTCGCCGCGGGCACGTTGCGCCTCGCGCATTTCGTCGAGCTCGGCCGGCGTGCAGTAGCAGTAATAGGCCGTGCCTGCCGCAAGCATCTGCGCGATGACTTCGCGGTAGCGCTCCAGGCGCTGCATCTGGTAGATGGGGCCTTCGTCGTAGTCGAGGCCGAGCCAGTGCATCGACGCCAGGATCTGGTCGGTCGAGTCTTGCGTGGAGCGTGCCACGTCGGTGTCTTCGATGCGCAGCACAAACTCGCCGCCGTGGTGGCGCGCATAGGCCCACGAATAAAGCGCGGTGCGCGCGGTGCCCAGGTGAAGAAACCCGGTGGGAGACGGAGCGATGCGGGTGCGAACTTTGCCGGTCATGTGATCGATCAGGATTTCAGGGAGCCAAGGCCACGAAGCAAGTCGGCCTTGATGTCGTCGATGTACTCGAGGCCTACCGCCACGCGAATGAGCCCCTGGCTGATGCCGGCGGCCTGGCGCTGCACTTCGGTCAGTCGGCCGTGCGACGTGGTGCCGGGGTGCGTGACGATGGTCTTGGTGTCGCCCAGGTTGGTGGCAATGCTCACCACGCGCGTGCTGTTGATCACGTGGAAGGCATTGGCGCGCGCCGTTTCGGGGTCGTTGCCGACCACATCGAACGACACCACCGCCCCGCCCTGCCCCGACTGCTGGCGCATGGCCAGTTCATGCTGGGGATGCGACGCGAGGCCGGGGTAGTAGACGCGCGCAACGCCAGGCTGCGTTTCGAGCCATTGCGCCACGGCCAGCGCATTGGCGCATTGCGCCTGCATGCGAATTCCGAGCGTTTCGAGGCCCTTCAGCACCACCCACGCGTTGAACGGCGACAGCGCCATGCCGGCGGTGCGAACCACAGGCCCGAACACGTCGACGATGAGCTTCGACGGGCCGCAGATTGCGCCAGCCATCACGCGGCCCTGGCCGTCCAGGTACTTTGTGCCCGAATGAATGACGAGGTCGGCGCCCAGTTCGGTGGGGCGCTGCAGCACGGGCGTGCAAAAGCAGTTGTCGACCGCGAGCAACGCGCCGGCACCGTGGGCCAGGTCTGCCAGCGCGCGGATGTCGCACACCTCCGTCAACGGATTGGTAGGCGTTTCGGCAAACAGGAGCTTGGTGTTGGGCTTGAGGGCCGCGCGCCATTCGGCCACATCGGTCTGCGAGACGAAGGTGGTTTCGACACCGAACTTGGCAAACTCCTTGCCGAACAGGTTCAACGTGGAGCCGAACACCGAGCGCGAGCAGATCACGTGGTCGCCAGCCTTCAGCAGGCCCATGCACATCATGAGGATGGCGCCCATGCCGGTGGAAGCGCCGATGGCGGCTTCGGTGCCTTCCATGGCTGCAAGGCGCTGCTCGAAGCTGGTGACGGTGGGGTTGGAAGTGCGCGAGTAGGTAAAGCCCGCTTCGGTGCCGGCAAAGCGGCGCGCCGACGTTTCGGCGTCGGGCTGCACGAAGCCGCTGGTCAGGAACAGCGCTTCGGAGTGTTCGCCGTGCTGGCTGGGCGCCAAACCGGTGCGCAGCGCGAGCGTGTCGCGGTGCAGTCCGGGCGGCAGGGTTCGTTCATCGGTCAATTCAGCTCTCACTCGCTGTGATTGGGAAGCGCAAGGCGCGACGAGTCTTCTTCGGTCTCTTCGATGCGCGGGCGGTTGCCGTTCATGCGCGAGATGGCTTCGGTGTCGATATCGCCCGTCACGTACACGCCGTCGAAGCAGGACGCATCGAAGCCATTCAGTTTGGGGTTGAGCGAGCCGATGGCGCGCTTCATGGCGTCCACGTCCTGGTAGATCAGCGCATCGCAACCGATCAGCTCGCGGATTTCTTCGACCGTGCGGTCGTGTGCCACCAGTTCGTCCTTGGTGGGCATGTCGATGCCGTAGACGTTGGGGTAGCGCACCGGCGGCGCGGCGCTGGCCAGGTAGACCTTGCGCGCGCCGGCATCGCGCGCCATCTGCACGATTTCGCGGCTGGTGGTGCCGCGCACGATCGAGTCGTCGACCAGCAGCACGTTGCGGCCCTTGAACTCGCTGCCGATCACGTTGAGCTTCTGGCGCACCGACTTCTTGCGCACGCCCTGCCCCGGCATGATGAAGGTGCGGCCCACGTAGCGGTTCTTCACGAAGCCTTCGCGGTACGGCACACCCAGCAGGTGGGCGAGTTGCGTCGCGCTGGGGCGGCTCGACTCGGGAATGGGAATGATCACGTCGATCTGGTTCGGCGGCACGGTCGACACCACGCGCTTGGCCAGCGTTTCGCCGAGGTTGAGCCGCGCCTGGTACACCGAAATGCCGTCAAGCACCGAATCCGGACGTGCCAGGTACACGAACTCGAAGATGCAGGGGTTGAGCGTGGGCGCTTCAGCGCACTGCATCGAGTGCACTTTGCCTTGCAGGTCGATGAACACCGCCTCGCCGGGCTCGATGTTCCGTTCGAACACGTGGCCCGAACCTTCGAGTGCCACGGACTCGCTGGCCACCATCACGGTGCCGTCCTTCTCGTTGCGGCCCATGCACAGGGGGCGAATGCCGTACGGATCGCGAAAAGCCAGGAGGCCATGGCCGGCAATCAGCGAAACCACCGCATACGAGCCACGCAGGCGCTTGTGCATGTTCTTGACCGCGGCAAACACTTCGGCCGGATTCAGCGGCACGCCGCGCGATGCGCGCTCGAGCTCGTGCGCCAGCACGTTGAGCAGCACTTCGGAGTCGCTCTCGGTGTTGGTGTGGCGGTGGTCGGTGGAAAACAGTTCTGCGCGCAATGCATGCGCGTTGGTGAGGTTGCCGTTGTGCACCAGCACAATGCCGAAGGGCGCATTCACGTAGAAGGGCTGTGCCTCTTCCTCGCTGTAGGCGTTGCCGGCCGTCGGGTAGCGCACCTGGCCCAGGCCCACGCTGCCGGGCAGCGCGCGCATGTTGCGGGTACGAAACACGTCGCGCACCATGCCCTTGGCCTTGTGCATGAAGAACTTGCGTTCGAGCAGGGTCACGATGCCGGCCGCGTCCTGGCCGCGATGCTGCAGCAGCAGCAAGGCGTCATAAAGCAGCTGGTTGACGGGTGCGTTGCTGACAACGCCGACGATTCCACACATGAACGATTCCTCTCAGGGCAGGTAGCTTGCCAACTTTTCAGGCAACGCGGGTTTCAGGCCCTGCAATGCCGCATCGAGAACAATGGCGCTGTGCGATTCGTGCCACCAGGCACTGTCGCTCAACGCCAGCAAATGAACAATGACCGCCAGCACGAGCAGGGCAACCGCACCCCGCGCCGCTCCGAAGGCCCCACCCAATATCCGGTCCACCGGCCTGAGGCCGACAGCCGCAATCAGCTTTCGCGTCAGTGCGGCCACCAGGCCCACGCCGAACGCCACCCCGACGAACACCAGCACAAAGGCCAGCGGATAGCGCCAGGTGGCCTGCGGGTCGCCAAACGGCAGCCATGCCGCCACGTCCGACGCCAGCCATTGGGCGGCAATGAATGCAGCCACCCAGCCCGCCAGCGAAATCACTTCGAACACCAGCCCCCGCCACAGGCCGAACAGCATCGACACCACGATGAGCGTGACGGCAATCCAGTCGAGCAAGGCCACGGCAGCGAGCGATGGCTACTACAACGTGAGGATGGCGGCCGACAAAGACAAGCCCTTGACCTTATCCGCAGCTTTGTCCGCCTCGGCACGCGAGCTGAACGGGCCGACACGCACACGCGTGCGCTCGCCGTCGGCCGTCTTGGCCACGTGCACGTAGGTCTTGAGGCCCGCCTTCTCTAGTTTTTGCCGCACTTCGCGCGCCTTGTCGGCGTCTGCAAAGGCACCGACCTGCACCACGAACCGGCCACCGTCTTCAGCTGCGGCGGGCTTGGTGCTGGTGTTGGAAGGCTTGCCTTCGAGCAGGGCACGCGCGCGATTGCCGTCATCGGCGGAGGCCGGCTTTGGCGCTGCGGGCTTCGGCTCGGGTTTGGCTTCCGGTTTGGCTTCCGGCTTAGGTTCGGGCTTTGGCTTCGGCTCGGGCTTCGGTTCCGGTTTTGGCTCCGGCTTGTGCTCGGGTTTGGGTTCGGGCTTTGGCTCGGGCTTGCGCTCCGGCTTTGGCTCGGCCGCGGGCTTGGCGGGGGCCGCTGGCGGCGTGCTTGGCGCCGGCTTGCTCGGGTCGATTTCGGTGCCGTCGGCGGTTTCAGTGATCATGCCGCCCGAAGACGACGGCGCCGCCGCAACGCGCGAACTGCCGTCGGCCGCGCCAGTGGAGGTGGCGGGCGCCGGTGTAGCAGGCACCGGCAAGGGCTTTGCCTTGTTGCGATCGGGAATCTCGATCGGAATGTCGACTGACACCGGCCGGGGTTGCGTGTCGAACAACAGCGGAAAACCGATGACGCCAAGCAGCACCAGAACGGCTGCGCCCACCAGCCGGTGCCGCGCGCGGCGGCGCAGGGTTTCGACACTTTCCGCGGGGACGGCGGCAGGTGCGCTGCGTCCTTCGTTGCCTTGCGGGCCGCGCGTGCGGAACTTGAAAAACGCCATGAAGTTCGATCCCTGGAGGAGTGCAGCGAGGTGGTGCCAGATGGTGCGGACGGTTCGGGCGATCAGCCGCCGGGCAGCAGGTGTTTGGCTTGCAGCCGCGGAGTGCCGTGCTCCAGCACGCCACCCACGGTGAAGAACGATCCGAAGACCACGATTCTATCAGCGGGGTCTGCGTGCTCAATGGCTGCGCGGAGCGCTTCCATCGGTCCCGCATGCACGCTGCCGGAGACGTCTGTGCGCGTGTTCTGCGCCTGCCAGCTGGCAAGCAGATCGCTCGCCTTGGCGGCGCGCGGCGTGGGCAGATCGGTGAAGTACCAACGGTCGATCATCGGCCCGATGCGCGCGAGGATGGGGCCCAGGTCCTTGTCGGCCATGACACCGAAAACCCCGTGGGTGGTGGGATAGAAACCCATGGCGTCGAGGTTCTCGGCCAGTGCCGCAACCGCATGCGCGTTGTGCGCCACATCGAGCACCAGCGCGGGCTCGCCCGGAACAATCTGGAAGCGGCCGGGCAGCTCGACCATGGCAAGCCCCGTGCGCACCGCCTGCGCGGTAATGGGCAGTTGCTGCCGCAAGGCCTCGAGCGCCGCGAGCACGCCCGCGGCATTGAGCAACTGGTTGGCGCCGCGCAGCGCCGGGTACGCCAGCCCGCTGTAGCGCCTGCCGCGGCCCGACCAGCCCCACTGCTGTTTGTCGCCCGACACGTTGAAGTCATGCCCGAAGCGCCACAGGTCGGCGCCGATGGCAGCCGCGTGGTCGATCACGCTTTGCGGCGGCATGGGGTCGCTCACGATGGCGGGCTTGCCCGGGCGCAGGATGCCGGCCTTTTCGAAGCCGATGCTTTCGCGGTCGGGCCCCAGGTAGTCCATGTGGTCGAGGTCGATGCTGGTGATGACCGCGCAATCGGTGTCGATGATGTTGACCGCGTCGAGCCGGCCGCCAAGACCCACTTCGAGAATTGCCACGTCGGGCTTTTCTTCGATCATGCAGCGCAGGATGCCGAGCGTGGTGAACTCGAAGTACGTCAGGGCCATGTCGCCCCTGGCTGCCTCAACCACCTCGAAGTTTGCTATTAATTTGGAAGCATCGACCGCCTCGCCCGACAGCCGCAGACGTTCTTCGAAGCGCACGAGGTGCGGCGACGTGAAAACCGCCGTGCGGTAGCCCGCGTGCGTAAGGATCGACTCGAGCATGGCGCAGGTCGAACCCTTGCCGTTGGTGCCGGCCACGGTGATGACCGGGCAATCGAAGCGCAGGCCCATCCGGGCCGCCATTTCCTTGGCGCGCTCGAGTCCGAGCTCGATGTTCTTCGGATGAAGTTGCTCGGCGCGTGCGAGCCAGTCGTTAAGGGTTTCCATGGAGCCCGGCATTGTCGCCGACCGGCAAAGCGCGGGCCGCGCCAAGTTTTATCGGCATCATTGGCGTCCATGACAACCCTTTACGGCATTCCCAATTGCGACACCGTCAAGCGCGCCCGTGCGTGGCTCGACGAACACGGCGTCGCCTACACATTTCACGACTTCAAGAAGCAAGGCGTACCCGAGGCCGAACTCGACCAGTGGCTCCACAAGCCGGGCTGGGAGGCCTTGGTCAACCGCCGCGGCACCACGTGGCGCAAGCTCGATGAAGCCGAACAGAATGCGGTGGTCGACGCGGCCTCCGCCCGGGCGGTGCTGCTGGCCAACCCGAGCCTCATCAAGCGGCCGGTGGTCAACTGGGGCGCCAAAACCGGCGTTACGACAGGGTTCGACGCGCAAGCGTGGGCTGCTGCTGTGAACGCCGTGTAAACGCCGGAACCCTGCCTTGCCGGCCAGCCTCCAACCCCGATCTGCAGGAGAGAACACCATGAACAGACAAGTCTTTCGCACCCTCGCGGGCCTTTCGGCTGCCGGCCTCCTTGCGGCGGGCGCCGCCAGCGTTCAGGCCCAGGAAGCATGGGCGCGGGTCATTTCGGCCACCCCCGTCTACGAGACCACCGGCAGCAGCCCCAGCTACAACGTTACCTACGAATACAACGGGCGGCAGTACACCACGCGCATGAACAGCCGGCCGGGCGCCACCATCCCCATCCAGGCCGGCGCCTACGGCGTGACCACGGCACCGGTTGCGCCCCAGCCGCAGCTGCAGCCCTATCCGGTCGAGGCCAACAGCGGCCAGCAGCAGTACCAATACCAGCAAAGCCCGCAGTACGCACAACCCGCGCAGCAGGGCGGATCGCCCTGGGACAACGTGGTGCCAGAGCCGGGCGTGGTGCTCTCCAATGCACCGCCCCCCACGTATGTACAGCCCGCTCCGGTCTACGCGGCGCCCGTGTACGTGCAGCCAGCCTACGCCTATCCGCAGCCTTACATCTACCCGCCCGTCGGCCTCTCGCTGAATTTCGGCTATTCCAGGGGATGGGGCGGCTACCGCGGCGGATGGGGCCATCGCCACTGGCGCTGAGGCGTGCACAGGCAGGCCCGCGTAGAGGCTGCGGGCGCGGGTTCGGCCAAGCCCTAAAATCGGGGACTTTTCCAACCCCGAGGGGTGCGCCGCCGCGGTGGTGCGTCCTCGACAAGCCGACCGCGCACGCGCCGGCGCCATCCAATGACGACGACTACCGACACTCTCAACAGCGCCGCAGTGGCGACCAAGGCCAATGTGTACTTCGACGGCAAGTGCGTGAGCCACAGCCTCACGCTGGCCGACGGCACAAAAAAATCGGTCGGCGTGATTCTTCCGTCCACCCTTACCTTCAAGACCGGCGCCCCTGAAATCATGGAAGGCACCGCCGGCAGCTGCGAATACCAGCTCGAAGGCACCACCGAGTGGGTCAGCGCAGGCCCCGGCCAGAAGTTCAGCGTGCCAGGTAACTCGAGCTTCCAGATCCGTGTGACGGGCGAGCCCTACAGCTACATCTGCCACTTCGGCTGAACCCAGACCCGCCAACCGGACACCCACATGTCGACCATTCTCCAAAACGTTCCCGCCGGCCAGAAGGTCGGCATTGCCTTTTCAGGCGGCCTGGACACAAGCGCCGCACTGCACTGGATGAAGCTGAAGGGCGCGATTCCCTACGCCTACACCGCCAACCTCGGCCAGCCCGACGAGCCCGACTACGACGAGATTCCGCGCAAGGCAATGCTCTACGGCGCGCAGAACGCCCGCCTGATCGACTGCCGCGCACAGCTCGCCAATGAAGGCATTGCCGCGCTGCAGGCCGGCGCCTTCCACGTGACCACCGCGGGCGTTACCTACTTCAACACCACGCCGCTCGGCCGCGCGGTCACCGGCACCATGCTGGTGTCGGCCATGAAGGAAGACGACGTTCACATCTGGGGCGACGGCAGCACCTACAAGGGCAACGACATCGAGCGCTTCTACCGCTACGGCCTGCTCACCAACCCCAACCTGAAGATCTACAAGCCCTGGCTCGACCAGCTGTTCATCGACGAGCTCGGCGGCCGCGCAGAGATGTCGGCGTTCATGACCAAGGCCGGCTTCGGCTACAAGATGTCGGCCGAAAAGGCCTACAGCACCGACTCCAACATGCTCGGCGCCACGCACGAGGCCAAGGACCTGGAAAACCTCGACAGCGGCATGCAGATCGTGCAGCCGATCATGGGCGTGGCGTTCTGGAAGGACGAGGTCGAGGTCAAGCGCGAAACCGTTACCGTGCGCTTCGAAGAAGGCCGCCCGGTGGCCCTGAACGGCGTGGAGCACGCGAACCTGGTCGACCTCATCCTCGAAGCCAACCGCATCGGCGGGCGCCACGGACTGGGCATGAGCGACCAGATCGAGAACCGCATCATCGAGGCCAAGAGCCGCGGCATCTACGAAGCCCCCGGCCTCGCGCTGCTGTTCATCGCCTACGAGCGCCTGGTTACCGGCATCCACAACGAAGACACCATCGAGCAGTACCGCGACCACGGCCGCAAGCTCGGCCGCCTGCTCTATCAGGGCCGCTGGTTCGACCCGCAGGCCATCATGCTGCGCGAAACGGCACAGCGCTGGGTGGCGCGCGCGATTACCGGCGAAGTGACCATCGAACTGCGCCGCGGCAACGACTACTCGATTCTCAACACCGTGTCGCCCAACCTCACGTACCAGCCAGAGCGCCTGAGCATGGAAAAGGTGGCCGGCGCGTTCACGCCGCTCGACCGCATCGGCCAGCTCACAATGCGCAACCTCGACATCGTCGATACGCGCGAAAAGCTGGCGATCTACACCCGCACCGGGCTGCTGTCGCCGGGCCAGGGCACCGCGGTGCCGCGGCTCACCAATGACGACGAGACCAGGTAAGCCACGCGCTTCCTGCAATGACAAACGGGCCTTTTGGGCCCGTTTTCTTTTGTGGCGGTGCGCGCGCGCCTGCCGATCAGTCGCCGCCGCCTCCGCCGCAACCACCGCCGCAGCCGCCTCCATCGCCACCGGAAGAGTCCCCTCCCCCGCCGCCATCGCCGCTGCCGCTCGATTCGCTGCCGCCGAAGCCGCCCGCATCGCCGGCACCACCGCCATCGGACGACGAATCGCCGAAGCTGGTCCCGCAATAGGCGTCGGAGCCGCTCTGCCGGTCGATCGCCTTGCAGTCGGGCACGTAGTCGAAGCCGCCCGGAATACCGAACTTCACGTCGAGCGCAAACAGCAGCGGCAGCCGCGAAGGCTTGCGCGGGTCGATGCTTTCTTCCTTGCAGGCCCAGTACCAGGTGCGGCGCAGGCCGTCGTTGCGCTTCGGGTCTTTGCCCAGCACCTCGGCCGGGCTGTGGTGCAGCATGCCGCCGAAGGCCGCCGCGCACCAGTTCTGGTAACCCTGCGTGTGCAGGATGAACTCGTGCCACGCGGTGTCGACGACCCTGGAAGGCATGGCCACGAACTTGCGGCCGCTGCGCAAATGGGCCATGAAGAACTGGCGCAGGCCGCGCAGCACCAGCTCGGCGTCGCGCACGCTGAGCCCGGGGTGCGCTGCGCGCAGCTTGCCGATGAGAAACGGCGGCATGCGGGCTTCGCGAATGAACTGCCGGCGCAGGCTTGTTTCCATGAAGCCCAGCGTGGCTGCGAGCGCCCATGCGCCAAGAATCAAAGGCACCAGCACCAGCCATCCGCCACGGCGAAAAATGACGAACACCGCGACCAGCGCCGCCAGCACCACCGCCCGCCGTGCCCAGATCAGCGCGGCAATGCGCCGCCGGTAGTTCAGGTGCAGAAAGTCCAGGTCCATCAGACGACCACCGGCTCCGGCTCCAGCCGGATGCCAAAGCGCTCGTACACGCTCGTCTGGATGGCCTTGGCCAGCGTCATTACCTCACCGCCCGTTACCGGGTTTTCAAGGCCGCCGCGGTTCACAAGCACCAGCGCCTGCTTTTCGTACACGCCGGCGTTGCCGACCGACTTGCCCTTCCAGCCGCAAGCGTCGATGAGCCAGCCGGCCGCCAGCTTGATGGTGCCGTCGGGCATGGGGTAGTGCACGATCTTCGGGTCGCGAGCAATGATGTCCGCACATTGCTCGGGCGTGACGGTGGGGTTCTTGAAGAAGCTGCCCGCATTGCCGAGCAGGCGCCAGTCGGGCAGCTTGGCGCGGCGAATGGCGCAGATCCAGTCGAATACGTCGATGGCGCTCGGCGTGAAGTTGCCGGTTTCTTCCATCTTGCGCTCCAGGTCGAGGTAACCCACCACGGCCTTCCAGGGCTTGGGCAGCCGAAAGCGCACCCGGGTGATCAGCGCCCGGCCGGAAAGCCCGAAATCGTTGGGCCCGCTGCGCACGTGCTTGAACACCGAGTCGCGGTAGCCGAAGGCGCACTGCGCGGCGTCCAGCGTAAAGCTGCGTCCGGTGTCCAGGTCGATGGCGTCGAGCGATTCGAAGCGGTCTTGCAGCTCGACCCCGTAGGCGCCGATGTTCTGCACCGGCGCGCCGCCCACCGTGCCCGGAATGAGCGCCAGGTTTTCGAGCCCCGGGTAGCCGTTTGCCAGCATCCACTGGATGGCGTCGTGCCACACCTCGCCCGCGCCGGCCTCCACGATCCAGGCGCGCGGGGTTTCATCGACCAGCCGCAGCCCCTTGATCTCGACCTTGAGCACCAGCGGCTTCACGTCGCCGGTAATCACGATATTGCTGCCCCCGCCCAGCACAAAGCGGGGAGCGTCGCGCCAGCGCGGGTCGGCCCGCAGCTCGGCCACGTCCGCCTCGTTGGCGATGCGCGCCAGGTTGTGCGCGCGCGCGACGATGCCGAAGCTGTTGTACGGCTGCAGCGGGACGTTGTTCTCCACGATCATGGGAGAATTGTCGCATCCAGCTACCGCGAATCCAGGAGGAGCCCATGCCGTCTTTCGATACCGTCTGCGAACCCAATCTGCCCGAAGTGAAGAACGCGGTCGAAAACACCGCCAAGGAAATCGCAACGCGCTTCGATTTCAAGGGCACGGCAGCCGCCGTCGAGCTCAAGGACAAGGAAATCACGATGATCGGCGACGCCGAGTTCCAGCTCGTGCAGGTCG
Source organism: Variovorax sp. 3319 (assembly GCF_031456585.1). Taxonomy (NCBI): domain Bacteria; kingdom Pseudomonadati; phylum Pseudomonadota; class Betaproteobacteria; order Burkholderiales; family Comamonadaceae; genus Variovorax; species Variovorax sp. 3319. The sequence continues at coordinate 55,527 of NZ_JAVDUZ010000009.1, read as the reverse complement.
AAGACATTCTTCGCGCCAAGCTCACCAAGCGCAGCGTCGATGTGCGTTTTCTCGACAAGGGCGACGTGCAGAAAATCGGCGGCGACAAGGTCAAGCAGGTCATCAAGGTCAAGAGCGGCATCGAGACCGAGCAGGCCAAGAAAATCACTCGCATCATCAAGGACAGCAAGCTCAAGGTGCAGGCCGCCATCCAGGGCGACGCAGTGCGCATTACCGGCGCCAAGCGCGACGACCTGCAGGCCGCCATGGCGTTGATCAAGAAGGACGTGCCCGACATGCCCCTCTCGTTCAACAACTTCCGCGACTGAACCCCGCATGAAATCCCTCGTCGTTGCGGCGCAGTTGCTGGCTGCCGCTGCCGGGGCGCACGCGGCAAGCTCGGTCATGCTGACCGGCACCATCGGCAGCCGCGCCATCCTCATCGTGAACGGCGCGCCGCCCAAGACGGTGGCGGTGGGCGAAACCTTCCAGGGCGTCAAGCTCGTGTCGCTGCAGGCCGAGCAGGCCGTGGTCGAGCTCGAGGGCAAGCGCGTCAACCTGCGCATGGACACGCCGGTGAGCATTGGCGGCGGCACGGGTACGGGCGGCGGTAGCCGCATCGTGCTGCCTGCGGACAGCCGCGGCCATTTCATGACGCAGGGCGCCATCAACGGCCGCACGGTTACCTTCATGCTCGACACCGGCGCCACGTCCATCGCCCTTTCGGCCGCCGATGCGCAGCGCATCGGGCTCGACTACAGCAAGGGGCAGCGCGTGCAGATGAACACCGCCAACGGCGTGTCCAGCGGCTACAAGCTGCGGCTGCAGTCGGTGCGCGTGGGCGACGTGGAGGTGTACGACATCGACGCCATCGTGTCGCCGCAGCCCATGCCTTTTGTGTTGCTGGGCAACAGCTTCATCAACCGCTTTTCCATGCGCCGGGACGCGGACCAGATGGTCCTGGAAAAGCGCTACTGAAGCCTGTGAGTGTCAGGCCTGCGCGGCCGTGACCACGATCTCGATCTTGTACGCCGCATTGGCCATCTTGGCCTGCACGGTGGCGCGCGGCGGCGTGTTGCCGGCGGGAATCCACGCGTCCCACACCTCGTTCATGGCCGTGATGTCGGTGATGTCGGCCAGGAAGATCTGCGTCATGAGAATGCGCGACTTGTCGCTGCCGGCCTCCGCCAGCAGGCGGTCGACCATGGCCAGCACCTGCGTGGTCTGGCCGCGGATATCTTGCGAGGTGTCGTCGGGTACCTGACCCGCGAGGTAGATGGTGCCGTTGTGCACCGCCGTTTCAGACAAACGCGGGCCGACGTGGAAGCGGGTAATGGTTGCCATGGTTTCTTTCAAGCCTTTTTCTTCGAGCCGAGTTTCGACTCCGTGCCAGCCGCGAGCCGGCGGATGTTTTCGCGGTGCCGCCAGACGAGCAGCAGACTCATGATGATGATCGCAATCAGCACCGTGCGGTCGAGCGGCCACGCAATGTTGCCGCCAATCAGGTAGTACGCCGGCGCAAAAAAGGCCGCCACCAGCGACGACAGCGACGAATAGCGGAAGAACACCGCAATGATCAGCCAGGTGGCACCGGTGGCCAGCCCCAGCCAGGGCGCAATGCCCACCAGCACGCCGGCAGCCGTGGCCACGCCCTTGCCGCCCTGGAAGCCGAAGAACACCGGGTACAGATGGCCCAGGAAGGCCGCCAAGCCCGCCAGCGCAGCCACGCCCTCGCCCAGGCCCCACTGGGCGCCGAAATGGCGAATGACGAACACCGGCAGCCAGCCCTTCAGCGCGTCGAGCAGCAAGGTGGCCAGCGCCGCGCCCTTGTTGCCCGAGCGCAGCACGTTGGTGGCGCCGGGGTTGCCGCTGCCGTAGCTGCGCGGGTCGGCCATGCCGAGCGCTTTGCTCACGATGACCGCGAACGACAGCGAGCCGATCAGGTACGAAGCCACGATGGCAAGGAGGGAAGGCAAATGAAAGCTCAAGGCGGCGCTCCACGAAGGATGGATGTTCTTATTCGGGCCGGCTATTCTGCCAGCGCGCACTGCACCGGCTTGGCGCCGAGCAACGTTACGCACACCTCTGGGTCGATCCCCACCAGGTAGCCGCGCCGCCCGCCGTTGATCGCGATCTTCGGCAGCTCCAGGATGCTCGACTCGATATACACCGGCATCTGCCGCCGCGTGCCGAAGGGCGAGGTGCCGCCCACCATGTAGCCGCTGTGGCGCTGCGCAACCTCTGGCTTGCAGGGCTCCACCGACTTGGCGCCGATCTGCCGCGCCAGGTTCTTGGTCGACACCGTGCGGTTGCCGTGCATCAGCACGATGAGCGGCTTGGCGTCCTGGTCCTGCATCACCAGCGTCTTCACCACCGTGAAGGGGTCCAGGCCCAGCACCTCGGCGCTGTGCTGCGCGCCGCCGTGCTCGAGGTATTCGTACGGATGCTCGCTAAAGACGACCTTTTGCTCGCGCAGCAGTTGCGTGGCGGGGGTTTCCGAAACGTGCGCCTTCTTGCTCACCGGTGCACCCCTGGTGTTGCGTTCACGTTGCCGGGTCGCGAATTTCCCAGCGGATCTGGTCGATCTCGGCCAGGACTTCCGGCGACAGCGTGGTGCCCCACACGTCAAGGTCTTCGTCGAGCTGCGCCACCGTGGTCACTCCGATGATGGTGCTTGCCACCTGCCACTTGGTGTAGCAGAAGGCCAGCGCCAGCTGCACCGGCGTCAGGCCGTTGTCGCGCGCCAGCTGGTTGTAGCGGCGCGCCGCCTTCAACGCATCGGGCCGGCCCCAGCGCTGCTTGCGCACCGATTCGTAGCTCGAAATGCGCGCGCCCTTCGGGGCTTCAGGCCCCTCGATGCCGCCCTGGTCGTACTTGCCGGTCAACAGGCCAAAGGCCAGCGGCGAATACGCCAAGAGCGAAACGCCGAGCCGGTGCATCGTCTCGTCGAGCCCGTTCTCGAGCCCGCGGCTCACCAGGTTATAGACGTTCTGCACCGAGGCCACGCGCGGCAGGCCGTGCTGCTCGGCCAGGCGCACGAACTCGTGAACGCCGTAAGGGGTTTCGTTCGAAAGGCCGATCTCGCGCACCTTGCCAGCCTTGACCAGTCCGCCGAGCGCCTCGAGCTGCTCGTGAATCGGCGTTTGCGAGGTTTCCTTGGCCGGGTCGTAGTAAAGGGCGCCAAAGGCCGGCACATGGCGCTCGGGCCAGTGGATCTGGTACAGGTCGATGACGTCTGTCTTCAGCCGCTTCAGGCTGGCGTTGCACGACGCAACAATGTCGGCGGCCGTCATGCCCGTGCCTTCGCGCACCCAGGGCGTGGCGCGCACCGGGCCGGCCACCTTGGTGGCCAGCGTGATCTTCTGGCGCACGCCGGGATTGGCCGCAAACCAGTTGCCGATGATGGTTTCAGTGGCGCCGTAGGTTTCCTTGCGCGTGGGCACTGCGTACATCTCGGCCGTGTCGATAAAGTCGACACCGCGCTCCAGCGAGCGGCTCAAGATGGCATGCGAGGTGGGCTCGTCCACCTGTTCGCCGAATGTCATGGTGCCCAGGCAGATCGGAGTGACCTGCAGGCTGCTCTGGCCGAGTTGGATTTTTTTCATGCGCGGAATGCTACCGCCCTCCTCCGCCGTGCGCTGGCCGCGGGCCCAAAACCCGGGCACGCGCTGTCTTGTGGCGGACTGCGCGGCGGCTGCCGCCTCCGTATCATCGACGCCCATGTACCAAGCCCTTCGTCCCTCGCGCAGCGAATTCGTGCCCGTGCGCAACCTCCGCTACCACGTGCGCGTGTGGGGCGAGCCCTCAGCGACGCGGCCACCTCTTGTGCTGGTGCACGGCTGGATGGACGTGGCCGCCTCCTGGCAGTTCGTGGTCGATGCAATGGCCGAAGAGCGTTTCATCATCGCGCCCGACTGGCGCGGCTTTGGCCTGACCGAAGGCGGCGGCGTCGACAACTACTGGCTGCCCGACTACCTGGCTGACCTCGAGTGGCTGCTCGATCACTACGCGGGCGAAGGCGATGCGGCACAGCCCATCGACCTGGTGGGCCACAGCATGGGCGGCAACGTTGCCATGCACTATGCGGGCGCAAGGCCCGGGCGCATTCGCCGCCTGGTCAATTGCGAAGGCTTCGGAATGCCGGCGCGAAAACCCGAGGAAGCGCCCGCACGCTACGGGCAGTGGATCGATGAACTCAAGCGCCTGCACCGCGGTGAAATGGCACTTGCCGGTTATTCGTCGGTCGACGGCGTGGCGCGCCGGCTCATGAAGACCAACCCGCGCCTCACGCCCGACAAGGCCAACTGGCTTGCCAGCCATTGGTCGACCGTGCAGACACAGCCCGACGGCAGCGAGCGCTGGCAGATTCTTGGCGATGCGGCGCACAAGATCGTCAATGCCAACATCTTTCGCGTCGATGAAACACTCGCGCTCTATTCGAGGATCTCGGCGCCCACCCTCATGGTCGAAGCCGCGGACGACAGCCTGCACGGCTGGTGGAAAAACCGCTACACGCTCGAAGAGTTTCACGAGCGCCTGAAGTCCGTGCCCTCGGTGCGCATCGAGCAGGTGGCCAATGCCGGCCACATGCTGCACCACGACCAGCCGCAGCGCGTGGCCGGGCTGATCGAGCAGTTCCTGGCCGGCTGACCGCCAGGGTTCAACTTGCGGCGCGGCCCTGCACGGTGCGCTGCAACGCCGCGCGGGCCAGCAGCCGCGTCGAATCGAGCGTGGGCAGCGGCGAGTTCACGTCGTTCATGATCAGCGGAATCTCGGTGCAGCCGAGCACCACCGCATCGCAGCCGTCCTCGTCCTTCATGCGCTGTATGACGCGCCGGAACGCCGTGACCGCATCGGGCGTGAAAACACCGCAGACCAGTTCTTCCATGATGATGCGGTTGATTTCTTCGCGCTCATCGAGCGTAGGCCGAACGTGTTCGAGCCCCTTGGCAGAGAGCTTCTCGGGGTAGACCTCGCTCTCTACCAGCCAGCGCGTGCCGGTAATGGCCAGGCGCTTGAACCCGCGCTGCGCGGCCTCCTCGGCCACGCATTCGGCAATGTGCAGCCATGGCAGCGGCGAGCGCGCCTCGATGAACGGCAGCGCCTGATGAATGGTGTTGTCCGGGCACACCAGAAAGCTGGCGCCAATCTTTGCGAGCTTGTTGGCCGAAGCCAGCATCACCTCGCCCACGCCGTGCCAGTCGTTGCGGTAGATGTGCTGCATGTAGTCGGCAAGCGACGGCGTGTGCATCGACACTTCAGGATGCGCATGGGGGCCGAGGAGTTGGGCCCCCTCCACGCAGATGGTCTGGTAGCAGAGCGCCGCGCCTTCAGCGGAGCATCCGACGATTCCGATGTGCTGGGTCATGCCTGCATTCTGTGCGAGCGTGACGCCGGAGCATCAATTTGCTAGCATCGCTCCTCCTCAGGTTACAAGTGTTTACCATGCCGTCGGCCTGCACACCTCGTTTCGCCCATTCGCTCGCAGTGCCCCGGCACCGCCTGGCTGGATGAGTTCCGCCAACGCGCCGGCCTGGGAAGAAATCCGGCGTGACGCGCCCGCTTTCGAGGCGTGCAACTTCTATCACTCGGTCGGCCTGCCGCAACGCGGCCTGGTACGCGGGCACTGGGACCTTCGCCCAACTGTCGAAGCCTATCTGGGCGGGTTCGACTTTGCTGCCAAGTCGGTGCTCGAAGTCGGACCGGCCAGCGGTTTCCTGTCTTTTCACATGGAGCGCGCCGGCGCCGATGTAACGGCCATCGAGCCGCCGATGGCCCGCCTGTGGGACGTGGTGCCCATGCCCGATTTCGACGTTGCAACCTGGCGCAGGGAGTTCCATGCTTCCATTGCGGGCGTGCGCAATTCGTTCTGGTATCTCCATCACCTCTACCGTTCGTCGGTGCGGCTGGTGGAGGCCGACCCCGAACACCTGCCGCCGGAGGCCGGGCATTTTGACGTCGGCCTGTTCGCGGCAGTGCTGCTGCATTGCCGCTCCCCCATCTCGGTGCTCGAGGGCTGCGCGCGGCACGTGCGCAGCACCATCATCGTGACGGAGCTCTACGACCAGACGCTCGGCGAACTGCCGGTCTGCCATCTGCTGCCGCGTCCGCACATCCAGCAGGTAGATACATGGTGGGCGCTCACGCCCGCTTTCGTGGTGAACGCACTGGCGTTGCTGGGCTTCCCGCATGCGCGCGTCAGCACGCATCATCACAAACGGGAAGTCGACGGGCTTCTTATTCCCATGTTCACGGTCGTCGCCAGCCGGTGACGCAAAGCCCCCGCGAAGACGGGTGCCCGGCAGCCAAGGAGAACCGCATGATCAACCCGCAACAACGGGACATCGCCAAGGACTGGCTGCCCGCCTCGGCTTCGCTGGGTGATCTCGCATCCCCGACGCTGTCGCCGGTCTTCAGGCGGCCGCAGCGCATCGGCAAGCCGAGCGGCTGGTGGGCTCACGTGCCCTTTGCGTCATGGGTCATGGAAGCCTGCGAACCGCGCGTGCTGGTAGAGCTTGGCGCGCACCACGGCGTGTCGTACGCGGCGTTCTGCGAAGCCGTTCTCCACGGCGGGTTGCCCACGCGCTGCTACGCCGTCGACCACTGGCAGGGCGACGCGCATGCGGGGCGGTTCGGGGACGAGGTCTACGAAGACTTGCGGACCTTCAACGAACAGCACTACGCGGCGTTCTCCGAGCTGGTGCGCATGCCGTTCGACGACGCGGCCGGCAGGTTCGAGGACGGCTCGATCGATCTGCTGCACATCGACGGTTTTCATACCTACGAGGCAGTGCGGCACGACTACGAGACCTGGCGGCGCAAGCTGTCGCCCCGGGCCGTCGTGCTCTTTCACGACACCAACGTCAGGCATGGCGAATTCGGGGTCTACCGGCTGTTCGCGGAGCTCTCGGCCGAGTTGCCTCACTTCGAGTTTCTGCACGGACACGGCCTCGGAATAATCGCCCACGGCTCGCAGGTGCCCGCGGCCATCCGCCAGCTGTGCGCCGCCTCCCAAGGCACTGCCACGCTGCCCATACGCGACCGGTTCGCCATGCTCGGCGCTGTGTGGGCCGGCCTGGCGCGCGAACAGGAGGCACAGACCTCCTTCCGGCTTCAGGTAGAGGCACTCCAGGAGCACCGCCGCGCAGCCGAAGCCGAGCGGGCTGCAGCGCAGGCCGGGCTGGCGCAGGCCCTTCGGGAACGCGACGAAGCCGCTGCACAGACGCGAAGTGCAATGCGTGCCGAGCGCGAACGAGACGTGGCACTCGGCCGCGTCTATTTGCTGCAAGCGCGGCTCGAAGAAGCCGCTCGTGCCACGCCGCCTGCCGTGCTTCCGGACCATTCCGAAGACCTAGCGCTTCTGCAAGCGCAGTTGGCAGCCGGGGCCGAGCAGTTGGGCCACGCCGAACGGGCGCGCCAGGCCCTCGCGGAAGAACTCGAGCAATCGACACGGCATCACGCGGTGGCTGCGCGCTGGCTGGACGACGCCCAGAAAGAGCGCAGCGCATTGCTTGCCGCAAACGACCGGATGCGCGAGCACCTGGCGCTATATGCCGCAGCGGTGGGCCGCATGGTGGCCGACCTGCTGCGGCGGCACAGCGAGGTGATCGGCATCGAGCCCAAGGTTGGCAGCGCGCTGCGCAGTACGCTGCCCGGCAGCCCGGGCTTTCTGCGCCGCTGGCGTCCGAAGACAGTACCGGCCACGCTGCGTTGGCTGGCTCCGGCGGTGCAACGGTACCGGGTGGCGCGCCATACCGTGGCGCACGCCGTGCGGCGGTCGATGCTGTTCGATGCGCGCTGGTACACCGACACCTATGCCGACGTGAAAGCCTCGGGTATCGATCCGGCCTACCACTACACCGTTTTCGGAGCCCGCGAGGGGCGCGACCCGAGCCCCTGGTTCTCCACCGGCGTCTACTTGCGCGAGAACCCGGACGTCGCCCAGGCCGGCACCAACGCGCTTTATCACTACGAAACCTACGGGCGCCACAAGGAGCGGCCCTTCACGCCCGGCGTTGCCGCGCTTCAGCCGCCTGCCGGGCCCGTATCGACACAGGCACCCGCATCGACACCGGCACCCAACGCACAAACCGCTTCCCCTGCAGCGCGGCCTGACGACCTGAAGCAGTCCTTCCGCGTCGCAAGCGAAGCGGCGCTGAGTGACTTTCTCGCGGCACCGGGCGCACGAATCGAGCTGCCCGTTGCTGCGCAGCCCGCCGTCTCCATCGTGCTGGTCCTGCACAACCAGGCGGGCCTTACCTTTCGCTGCCTGCAGGCCCTGGCGCAGGCGATCGACGTGCCCGCTGAAGTGATTGTGGTGGACAACGCCTCCACCGACCTCACCACCGAGCTGCTCTCCCGCGTGAGCGGGTGCCGCGTGCTCGCACAAACCGAGAACCTGCATTTCCTGCGCGGCGCCAATGCGGGTGCGCGCGAGGCGCAAGGGCGCCATGTTCTCTTTCTCAACAACGACGCCATGCTCGCGCGCGGATCGCTCGAGGCCGCATGCCGCTTGCTGGACACCCAGGCCGATGCCGGCGCGGTCGGCGGCAAGATCGTGCTGCTCGACGGCACGCTCCAGGAAGCTGGATCGATCATCTGGCGCGACGGCAGTTGTGCCGGCTACGGCCGCGGGCAAGACCCGGCCGATGCGAGCTTCCAGTTCCGGCGCGATGTCGACTACTGTTCGGGCGCGTTCCTCATGGTCCGCCGCTCGCTGTTCGAGTCGCTGGCGGGGTTCGATCCGTTGTTCGCACCTGCGTACTACGAAGACACCGACCTGTGCATGCGCATACGCGGCGCGGGTTATCGCGTCGTGTACGAGCCCGCGGTGCAAGTCACGCATTTCGAGTTCGGCAGCGCGCCGTCGTCGGACAGCGCCGCGCACCTGATGGAGCGCCATCGCATGCTGTTCGCGAAGCGGCACGCACAGGCGCTGGTCGACGGCCATCGGTCCCGGCTCGACGGCGAGCTGTTGGCGCGCATGCGCAAAGGCGCGCGCGCCAGCGTGCTGGTCATCGACGACCAGGTGCCGATTCCCAGCCTGGGCGCTGGCAACCCGCGCGCATGCGATCTGGTCAATGCACTGCACCGTGCGGGGGCAGTCATCAGCCACTATCCCACGGCCTCGCCAACCTGCGATGCCGCGGCGGCAAGCCGGCTCCTGCCGGCGGAACTGGAATGCGTGACCGGGCCGCAACGCCCCGCATTGACCGACTTTCTGCGCAGCCGCGCAGGCCTTTTCGATATGGTGGTGATCAGCCGGCCGCACAACATGCGTACCTTCCTGAGCTGCTGCGAAGCCGTGCCCGCGTTTCTTGCCGGCGTCCGGGTGGTGTACGACGCCGAAGCCATCTTCTCCGCCCGCGAAGCCTTGCGGCGCAACGTGCTGAAACTCGGCCGCGAGGGCACGCAGTCCGCCGACGCCATGACGCCGGCAATCGAACTGAAACTGGCCCGCGGCGCCGCCGTGGTGTTTGCCGTGAGCGAAGCCGATGCGCGCAGTTTCCGGGATGCCGGCTGCCAGGACGTGCTCGTGCTTGGCCACAGCCTTGAACCGGCCCCGGCGGACATCGGCTTCGAAGGCCGCCAGAACTTTCTTTTCGTCGGGCGTCTCGACGAGGAAGACTCGCCCAACTCGGATTCGATCCGATGGTTCGTCCGTGAAGTCATGCCGCGCCTCGACAGGCTGGTGGGAACCGCCTACGCCGTGGACATTGTCGGCGGGTGCGCGCCCGCCCTGCGCGATCTGCTCGGTTCGCGCCGCGTGCGCTTTCATGGCCGCGTCGAGAGCGTCCGCAACCACTATGACCATGCACGCGTCTTCATCGCGCCCACGCGTTTTGCCGCGGGCATTCCGCACAAGGTGCACGAGGCGGCCGCCCACGGGCTGCCGAGCGTCGTGACCCGCCTGATTGCCGCGCAACTGGAGTGGCCGGCTGGCGAGGCTTTGCTGAGCGCCGACAGTCCCGAAGATTTTGCAGCGGCGTGCGCCAGCCTCTACCAGGACCGGGGGCTATGGGACCGCGTGCGCAACAGCGGCCTGGCGCACGTGACGAAAGACTGCGACCCTGCGCACTTCACTCGCACCGTGCAGACGCTGCTCGACGAAATGCCGCGTCCGCCGTCGATGCCGCAGCAGCAAGCGCCCGAGCCCGAGCCCGACGGAGCCGCCGGTGCGAGATCTACGCGCACCGTGAAGGAATGGAGCGTGCTCCCGGCCGATCGCGTCGAAACCCAGGGCCTGTTCTGGATGGCGCATCCGCAGGTGGTGCCGCGGCTGCATCGGCTGTCTACGGGCGACAGCCAGACCACCACCCACGGCCACCTGATGAATTGCCTGCAGGAAGCAGGATGGAATTTTCCGGTGCGTCGCGTCGCCAGCCTGGGCTGCGGCTTCGGTGCACTGGAGCGCGGCCTGGCCGGACTGGGGATTGCCGAACGCATCGACGGCTACGACCTTGCACCAGCCGCCGTGGCCGAGGCGCGGCGGCTTGCCGCCGAGCTTGGCCTGCAGGGCCTGCACTACCAGGTGGCCGACCTGGAGCAGGAGTCGCTGCCGGAGGGCGCCTTCGACATGGTGTTCGCGAGCCATTCGGTGCACCACATCGCCGACCTGGACGGTCTCTTTGCCTCGGTGCGCCGTGCACTGCGCCCGGGCGGCGTGTTCCACCTGCAGGAGTACGTCGGCCCCGACCGCTTCCAGTGGACGGACGCGCAGCTGCAAGGCATCAACGAGTTCATGGAGACGCTGCCGCTGAAATACCGGCGCCTGCCTTCGGGCATGGAACGCGGGGTGCTGGGCCGTCCCAGCGTGGCGGACGTGGTCGCGGTCGATCCGTCGGAAGCCGTGTGCTCGTCGCAGATCATCGATGCGCTCGGCCGCCACTTCCGGGTGCAGGATTGCCGGCACCTTGGCGGTGCGCTGCTGCAGACCGGGCTCAGCGGCATTGCGCAGAACTTCGATCCCGCCGATCCCGAAGATGCGGCACACCTGCAGCGCTTCTTCGACATGGAAGACCAATGGATGGCCGAAGGCCGCATCGGTTCCGACTTTGCAGTGATTACCGCTTTCCGGGACTGACGTGAGCGACACCGCTCGGGGCACCGCCCCGCTCTTCGTGCCACCCGGCCACCACTACTCCCCCGTTGTAGACCCCGCGCAGGCACGCGAACACTTCGCGCGCCTGGCGGCTGCGGAAGTACCGCGGAAACTGAACGGAATAGCCACCGACCCCGACGCCATGCGCCGGCTGTGGGGCGAACTGCTGCCATTCTTTCGAACCATGCCCTTTGCGCCGCACAAGACAGCGGGCTGGCGCTTTGCGTTCGACAACCCGAGCTTCTCCTGGGCGGATGCGAGCGTGCTGCACGCAATGCTGCGGCATCTGCGGCCGCGCACATATATCGAGATCGGCTGCGGCTGGTCGTCGGCCTGCGCACTGGACACCATCGAAGGCTTTCTGGACGACGCCTGCGAATCGATCCTGATCGACCCGTTTCCCGAGCTTGCGCAGAGCCTGCTCGGCACCGTCCGCGCGCCGCACAGCATATTGCCCAAGCCCGTGCAGGATGTGCCGCTCGAAATCTATGCGCTGCTCGAGGCCGGGGACATCCTGTTCATAGACTCGACGCACGTGCTGCGCACCGGCAGCGATGTGTGCTTTGAACTGTTCGAAGTGCTGCCTCGGCTGGCGCCCGGCGTGGTCGTGCACCTGCACGATATCTTCTGGCCTTTCGAGTATCCGCAGGCATGGGCGGTCGACGAGAACCGTTCGTGGAACGAGCTGTATGCGGTGCGCGCGTTCCTCACGCACAACCACGAATGGGAAATCCTGTTCTTCAACGACTACTTTGCGCGGCACGAACGCCCGCTCATCCAGGCGACCTTCGCCAGCTTCCTGCACAACTCGGGCGGATCGCTCTGGCTGCGGCGCAAGTGAAGGAGCGGGCGCCTTGATCCTCCACGGCAACACCGACCCGGACGCCGAACTGGTCATCCTCTACGGCAACTGCCAGGTGCCGTGGATCGCGCAGCTGCTTGCCGCGGTGGACGGCAGCGGCGGCCAGCGCGGCTATCTGTGCGTGCTGAACCACGCGCCGATGGGCCAATCGCCCGCGGTGCCGTCGCGCCGCGACCTCGCGCGCTGCAAGCTGTACCTCGAGCAGTACGACAGCGAGATCTTCGTCCGCTTACGCGAAGAGGTTCGCGACGGCATTCCAAAGGCCTGCCCGACGGTGCTGTTCCCCAGCTACGTGGCCCGCTTCCTCTGGCCGTTCAGGGTGGCCGAGCCAACGCCCCTGTGCGATGCGCGGTATCTGTTCGGGCGCTATTCCGAAGGAGACCGCGTCGGCCTGAAGGTGCGGGCCTCGGGCTTGCGCGGCGATGCGGCGGTCGATGCCTACCTCGCGCGCTCGGCCTCCGGCATGCCCAACCTCAACCGCCGCTTCGACGTCGACATGGCGTTCATGGAAACCCGTGACCGCATCTGCGACGTCGCCATCTGCGACTACGTGCGCGCGAACTTCCGCACGCAGCACCTGTTCTGGAACTTCGGCCACATCTCGGCGCAGGGCATGGCCGAGCTCACATGCCGGCTGTGGCGGGTGGCGGCCGCCGAAGTGGGCGGCAACCCCGCCACCGCGCCCGCCAAGATCCGTGAGGCGGCCGAAGTCCTGGGCGGCATGGGCCACATCCAACAGCCCATCCATCCGCTGGTGGCCGAGCACTTCGAGCTGCGCTTTCATTCGCCCGACATGCGCTACCGCTGGTTCGACCAGCGCTGGACCTTTCGCGAGTACATGGCCCGCTACATCGGGCTGGATGCCAATTGGTAACGCACCATGCATGACACCGCCTACGAACACGGCCGCCGCTTCTTCGCGCTGTACTGGCAACCGCATTTCAGGGACGTGGTCGAGCTGGGCAGCCAGGACGTCAACGGCACCCTGAGAGACCACGCCCCGGCCACGGCAAACTACCTGGGCCTCGATGCCGCACCGGCCCGCGGCGTGGACCGGGTGGTAGTGCCCGGCGCCCCCCTGCCACTGCCCGATGCCTGCGCCGACGTGGTCGTGACGAGCTCGGCGCTGGAACACGACCCCTGCTTCTGGGAGACCTTTCTCGACCTGGTGCGCCTGCTGCGGCCCGGTGGCCTGCTCTATATCAATGCGCCGAGCAACCATGCGTTCCACCGCTATCCGGTCGATTGCTGGCGCTTCTACCCCGACGCCGGCACGGCGCTGGTCACGTGGTCGCGTCGCCGCGGCACCGAGGTCGAGCTGGTCGAGTCCTTCGTCGCCAGGCCGGCTGCGGAGGGCTGGTCCGACTTTGTCGCGGTTTTTCGCAAGCCCGGGCCGCCGCTGGTACGCCGAGGGCGCATTGCGGACCTGAGCGACACCCACAACGGATTCGATGTCGAATCCGCCGGCCTGCTGCGCGAGCGCACCGACACCTTCGACATGAGCGCACTGGCGCAGGCACGGCAGCAACTGCACGACTGCGAACGCGAGCGCGACGAGCTCCGCGCCCGGGTCGGCAGTGCGGCCGGGGAGCTCGGCAAGGCCTACGAGGCCATCCTCGCCCTCAAGCAGGAGGCCGATGCCCTGCGCCGCGAGTTGCAATTGTCCCGCGGGGCAGCAGGGCCTGGCGCCTAGCACGCATCAGTATCTCTTCGACCAACGCATCGAAGTGCGGCGGTCACGGGCAACGGGCGCCCTTGAGTCGAGGCGTGCCAACTGCGGTTACTGCAGGAAGCTGGGCTTGGCGTAGCCCTGGAACTTCGCGTCCACCACGGCCTTGAACTCCTTGGAGCGGTAGGCGTCGGCAATGTCTTTCGCCCAGGGCGCGTTCTTGTCCGCGCTCTTCACTGCCACCACGTTCAGGTAGTAGTCGGGCGTCTTTTCGAGCACCACGGCCTCGGTGAGCTTCAGGCCCGACGAGATTGCGAAGTTGCCGTTGACGATGGCGTATTCGGTGTCGCCCAGCGAGCGCGGCAACTGCGCGGCCTCGAGCGGAATGAACTTCAGCTTCTTCGGGTTGTCGGCCACGTCTTTTTCAGACGCACGCAGCGGATCGACACCAGGCTTGATGGTGATGAGCTTGTTCTGCTCCAGCAGCACCAGCGCGCGGGCCAGGTTGCTCGGGTCGTTGGGCAGCGTGAAGCGGTCGCCCTCCTTCAATTCGGCCAGGGTCTTGCGCTTGGTCGAATACACGCCCAGCGGTGCAATGGGGCCCTGCACCAATTCGGCAAGGTCCAGCTTCTGGTCGGCCGAGAATTTCTTCAGGTAGACCTGGTGCTGAAAGAAGTTGGCATCGAGCGAGCCCTGTGCCAGCGCGAGGTTGGGCTGTACATAGTCGTTGAACTCGACCAGCTTTACCTTGTAGCCCTTCTTCTCGAGGATGGGCACGATGCCGGCCTTCAACTGGTCGATGTTCGAGCCGGCGGTGCCGCCGATGACGAGGTTCTTCTTGGCTTCTTGCGCCTGCGCCAGCGAAAGGCCGCCGAACGAAAGGGCGACAAGCGACAGGGCAAGGACGGAACGGCGCAGCAGTGCGGTTTTCATGGAATGAGCAGAAGAGAGAGAAAAAAGAAAAAGGAAAGGGAAAAACAAAAGATCAACGCTTGTCCAGCCTGCGCGCCGTGGTGTTGCCCACAAACTGCAGTATCTGCACCAGCACCACGAGCAGCGCCACGGTAAGCACCATCACGTCGGTTTGAAAGCGGTAGTAGCCGTAGCGAATGGCCAGGTCGCCAATGCCGCCGCCGCCCACCACGCCGGCAATGGCCGAGTACGAGAGAAAGCTCACCGCCAGCACCGTCAGCGCCAGCACAAGGCCCGAGCGCGCCTCCACCACCAGCACGCGCCACACAATCTGCAGCTCCGATGCGCCCATGGCATGCGCCGCCTCGATCACGCCGCGCGGCACTTCGCGCAGGCACTGGTCCACCAGCCGCGCAAAGTACGGAATGGCCGCAAACGACAGCGGCACCGCAGCCGCCAGTGGCCCGATCGAGGTGCCCGCAATCACCCGCGTGAAAGGCACCAGCGCCACCAGCAAGATGATGAAAGGAAACGAGCGCACGGTGTTCACGATCCAGTTCAGGACGAGGAACGCCGGCTTGTTTTCGAGCGACTGCCCCGGCCCGAGCAAGAACAACAGAATGCCCAGCGGCCCGCCGATCAGCACCGCCGCAGAAAGGCCGATGGCCAGCATCAGAAAGGTCTGCCCCGTGGCCACCCACAGCTCGGGAAGGATGGGCGCGATGTTTTCAAACATAGGCCACCTCCTGCGCGCTGCGCTGCACAGGCAAGGGGCGCGGCGTGATCGGCTCGCGCGCCTCGCGTTCGCGGCGGCGCACCAGCTCGTCGATTTCGCGGCCCAGTGCCGTCTTGCGCTCTTGGGTCGGCGCATCGAGCACGGCAAACTGCTCCACCAGCCGGCCCTTCTCCAGAATGGCAACGTTGCGGCACAGCACCTCGACCACCGAGAGCTCGTGCGTGACGATGACGATGGTTACGCCGATCTTCTGGTTGATGTCGCGCAGCGTTTCGAGCAGCGCGCGGGTGGTTTCGGTGTCGAGCGCCGAGGTGGGCTCGTCGCACAGCAACACCTGCGGCCGCGGCGCCAGCGCACGCGCAATGGCCACGCGCTGCTTCTGCCCGCCCGAAAGCTGCGCCGGGTAGGTGTCGATCTTTTCGGCCAGGCCCACCAAGGCCAGGCATTCGCGCACGCGTGCGTCGATCTCGGCCTTTGAATGCCGGCCGTGGATCTTCAGCGGAAACGCCACGTTGTCGAACACCGTGGCGTTCTGCAGCAGGTTGAACTGCTGAAAGATCATGCCGATGTTCTGGCGCATGTCGCGCAGTTCGCGGCGCGAAAGCGTCGTCAGGTCGCGCCCACCCACAAAGACCTTGCCCGCATCGGGCCGCTCCAGCAGGTTGATGAGGCGCAGCAAGGTCGACTTGCCCGCACCGCTCTTGCCGATCAGGCCGAACACGTCGCCCTGTTGAATGTCGAGCGAAAGCGACTGCACGGCGTCGAACACCTCGCCGCTGGGCAAGGCGAAAGACTTCTGTACCGATTGAAGTCGGATGACCGGCGCCGCGTTGCCGCGGGCCGCATCAGGCGAATGGTTGGTCATGGAGAGGAGGCACGGCCTGCGCTAAAGCGGGCCGCGGAGTTCGCGAAAAGGGGCCGAGTATGAAAACAAAATCGTCAAAAGGGAACGAACAAATCGGCGCTTGCTTATGCATGAAAACGCATAAGCATTGAAGAAGCCCGGCGAGCAACGCCATATCGATATGCGCATTGGTTCGTTCCCAAAGCGGCGGGGCAATGCCACATTCGCGCCCTTACTTTTTTTGATTTCGCACAACAACATGCACAGCACCCTTCGCCGCCGCACCCTCGCCCTCGCCCTTGCAACCGTTGCGGGCGCACTTTTCTTCACCGGCAGCGCCGCCTTCGCGCAAGACAACAACAAAACCGCCATCAAGGTGGGCGTGTCCGTCGGCAACGGCGAGCAGATCTTCGAAGTGGTGAAGAAGGTGGCCGCCAAGGACGGCCTGAACATCCAGGTGGTGGTGTTCAACGATTACCAGCTGCCCAACGCCGCGCTGGCCTCGGGCGACCTGGACGCCAACGCCTTTCAGCACCAGCCCTTCCTGGACAACCAGAACAAGGCGCGCGGCTTCGACATCGTGCCCGTGGGCCTCACCATCACGGCGCCGCTGGGCTTCTACTCGCGCAAGATCAAGTCCATCGACCAGCTGCCGGACGGCGCCTCGGTCGGCATCCAGAACGATCCGTCGAACGGCAACCGCGCGTTGCTGCTGCTGCAAACGGCCGGCCTCATTACGCTGAAGCCCGACGCGGTGAAGAACAACAACGCCACACCGCTCGACGTGGTGAGCAACCCCAAGAAGCTGAAGTTGGTGGCGCTGGACGCCGCCCAACTGCCGCGCTCGCTCGACGACCTGGCCATTGCCGCCATCAACAACGACTACGCCGAAAAGGCGGGCCTTTCGCTCGCCAAAGACGCGGTAATCAAGGAAGCCCCGAAAAGCCCCTACGCCAACCTGATTGCCGTGCGCCGCGCCGACAAGGACAAGCCGTGGGCCAAGCGGCTGGTGGCGGCTTACCAGTCGGCGGAGGTGAAGAGCTTTATCGAGACCCAGTTCAAGGGCTCGCTGGTCCCCGCCTTCTGACTTTGCCTTACTCCCTCCCCTCCCGGGGGAGGGTTGGGGTGGGGGCACGGCGGCGCTCGCAATGGGCGCCCTGCCCGCCCCCATCCCAGCCTTCCCCCAGAGGGGGAAGGAGCAATACGGCGCAGTTCCCGGGCGGGTTATCGGTCCATGAGAAAATGTCCGGTTTCCCCCGAACACAGTCAGGACACCCCATGGACGCAGAACAAATCAACCAAATCGGCGCAACCCTCGCGGACCTGAGCGCCCGGACGGCCGATTTACGGAGGTATCTTTGACTACGATGCCAAAGCCGAACGTCTGAGGACGGTCAACGCATCGCTCGAAGATCCGAACGTCTGGAACGACCCCAAGAAGGCCCAGGAACTCGGCCGCGAGAAAAAGTCGCTCGACGACGTGGTCGTAACGCTCGACCGCCTCACCAGCGGCCTGTCGGACAACACCGAGCTGTATGAAATGTCGAAGGAAGACGGCGACATGGACGGCTTGCAGTCCATTGCCGACGACGCCGCCGCGCTCGAAGCCGACATCAAGCAGCTTGAATTCCGCCGGATGTTCAACAACCCGGCCGATCCGCTCAACGCCTTTGTCGACATTCAGGCCGGCGCGGGCGGCACCGAGGCCTGCGACTGGGCCAGCATGCTGCTGCGCCAGTACCTGAAGTACGCCGAGCGCAAGGGCTTCAAGACGCAGATCGAAGACGAAACGCCGGGCGACACCGCCGGCATCAAGGGCGCGACCATCAAGGTGGAAGGCGACTACGCCTTTGGCCTCTTGCGCACCGAAACCGGCGTGCACCGCCTGGTGCGCAAGTCGCCGTTCGACTCGTCGGGCGGGCGCCACACCAGCTTTGCCTCGATCTTTGTCTACCCCGAAATCGACGACTCCATCGAGATCGAGATCAACCCGGCCGACGTGCGCACCGACACCTTCCGCGCAAGCGGCGCGGGCGGTCAGCACATCAACAAGACCGACTCGGCCGTGCGCCTGACGCACATCCCCACGGGCATTGTGGTGCAGTGCCAGGACGGCCGCAGCCAGCACAGCAACCGCGACGTGGCGTGGAAGCGCCTGCGCTCGCGCCTGTACGACCACGAAATGCGCAAGCGCCAGGAAGAGCAGCAAAAGCTCGAGGACAGCAAGACCGACGTGGGCTGGGGCCACCAGATTCGCAGCTACGTGCTGGACAACAGCCGCATCAAAGACCTGCGCACCAACGTTGAAGTCTCGGCCACGCAAAAGGTGCTCGACGGAGACCTGGACGTGTTCATCGAAGCCTCGCTGAAGCAAGGCGTGTAATCGATGAGCCTGACCCACGACAAGGTCGAAGCCTTCATCTTCGACATGGACGGCACCATGATCGACTCCATGCCGTGGCATGCGCGGTCGTGGGTCGAGTTTGTGGCGCGCCACGGGCTCAAGCTCGACGTGAGCGACATTCTTGCGCGCACCACGGGCCGCACCGGCACCGAGTGCATGCGCGAGCTGTTCGAGCGCGAGCTTTCAGACGCCGAATGCCAGGCCCTGGTGCACGAAAAAGAAGAAATCTACCGCGCCATGTTCAGCGACAACTTCACCGAGGTTGCCGGCTTTACCGCCTTTGCCAAGGCCTCCGTGGCGCGTGGCCTGAAGGTGGCCGTGGGCACGGCGGGCGACAAGCACAACATTGAATTTGCGATGTCGCGCCTGAAGATGGACCCGCTGCCGCTGGCCATTGTGGGCGGCGACGAAGGCTTTGCCGGCAAGCCCACGCCCGAGATTTTCCTGGAAGCCGCGCGCCGCATTGGCGTGGCGCCCGAGCGCTGTGTTGTGTTTGAAGATGCGCCCTTCGGCATAGAGGCTGCGCGCCGCGGCGGCATGCGTGCCGTGGCCGTGTGCAGCACCCATACCGCCGCCGAGCTTGCCGGCCCCCATGTGATTGCCGCCGTTCGCGACTACGACGAACTCGCCCATTCGAATTTTCTGGAGACACTCGATGCTGCTGCAGCGTGACGCCCAAGGGCAACCGATTGCCATTCGCCGCGAAGACTATGCCGCTCCGGCATTCTGGATCGACACCGTCGACCTGACCTTCGACCTCGACCCCGCAAAGACCCGCGTGCTCAACCGCATGCAACTGCGCCGCAACCCGGACGTGCCGGCCCAGCCGCTGCGCCTGGACGGCGACGAACTGAACCTGGCCCGCGTGCTGGTGAACGGCCAGGGCGCGTCCTTCCGCATGGAAGGCGAGCAGCTGGTGATCGACGGCTTGCCCGACGCCTTCGAGCTGGAGATTTTCACCACCTGCTGCCCCATCAAGAACACCAAGCTGATGGGCCTGTTCGTGAGTGAAGACACCTTCTTCACGCAGTGCGAGGCCGAAGGCTTCCGCCGCATCACGTACTTCTTGGACCGGCCTGACGTGATGGCCATGTACACGGTAACGCTGCGCGCCGCCAAGGCCGCCTACCCCGTGCTGCTGTCGAACGGCAACCTGGTCGAACAGGGCGACCTGCCCGAGGGCCGCCACTTTGCCAAGTGGGTCGACCCCTTCAAGAAGCCCAGCTACCTATTTGCGCTGGTGGCCGGCAAGCTGGTGGCACGCGAGCAGCGCATTACCGCCCGCAACGGCAAGGAGCATTTGCTGCAGGTGTACGTGCGCGCCGGAGACTTGGACAAGACCGAGCATGCGATGAACTCGCTGGTCAACTCGGTGCTGTGGGACGAAGCCCGCTTTGGCCTGCCGCTCGACCTGGACCGCTTCATGATTGTTGCCACCAGCGACTTCAACATGGGCGCCATGGAAAACAAGGGCCTCAACATCTTCAACACGAAGTACGTTCTGGCCAACCAGGCCACCGCCACCGACGCCGACTACAGCAACATCGAAAGCGTGGTCGGCCACGAGTACTTTCACAACTGGAGCGGCGACCGCGTAACCTGCCGCGACTGGTTCCAGCTGTCGCTCAAAGAAGGCCTTACCGTCTTCCGCGACCAGGAGTTCAGCCAGGACCTGTGCGCCGATGCCTCGGCCCGCGCGGTAAAGCGCATCGAAGACGTTCGCGTGCTGCGCACCGCGCAGTTTCCTGAAGACGCCGGCCCCATGGCCCACCCGGTGCGGCCAGACAGCTACATCGAAATCAGCAACTTCTACACCGTCACCATTTATGAAAAGGGTGCCGAGGTAGTGCGCATGATGCAGACGCTGGTCGGCCGCAAGGGCTTTGAAAAGGGCATGACCCTTTACTTCGAGCGCCACGACGGACAGGCCGTAACCTGCGACGACTTTGCCCAGGCCATTGCCGACGCCAACCCCGATTCAGAACTGGCCCGCCTGCTGCCCCAGTTCAAGCGGTGGTACAGCCAGGCCGGCACGCCGCGCCTTGCCGCCCACGGCGTGTACGACGCGCAAGCGCGCAGCTACACCCTGAGCATCGTGCAAAGCTGCCCGCCCACGCCCGGCCAGCCCACCAAAGAACCGTTTGTCATTCCGGTGAACATTGGCCTGCTCGACGCCAGCGGGCGCGAACTGCCGCTGCAGCTCGAAGGCGAAAGCGAAGTAACCCGCGGCGCGCCCGGCACCCCGTGCACGCGCACCGTGGTGCTCTCGCGCGCCGGTGAGCAAATTACCTTTGTGGGGCTCGACTCGGAGCCCGTGCCTTCGATCTTGCGCGGCTTCAGCGCGCCGGTGATTCTGGACTTTGAATACACCGACGCCCAGCTGCTGACGTTGCTGGCCAACGACCCCGACCCGTTCAACCGCTGGGAAGCCGGCCAGCGCCTGGGCCTGCGCGCCGCGCTGCAGGGCATTGCCGCGCTGGCAACCGACACAACCCCGGTGCTGAACGACGCCTACCTGGACGCCATGCGCAGCGTGCTGCGCAACCCCAAGCTCGACGCCGCCTTTAAAGAGCTGGTGCTCACCCTGCCTTCGGAAACCTACATTTCCGAGCAGCTCGACGTTGTCGACCCGCAGCGCGTGCACCTGGTGCGCGAAGCCATGCGCGCCCAGCTGGCCACCGCCCTCTTCCAAGACTGGCAACAGGTCTACGAAGAAAACCACGACACCGGCGCCTACACGCCCGACCCGACCTCTTCGGGCCGCCGCGCGCTGGCTGGCATGGCGCTCAACTTCTTGTGCCTGGCGGCGCGTTCGTCGGGCGACACCGTGTGGCCTGGCAAAACGCTGCAGCGTTTCAAAGACGCCGGCAACATGACCGACCGCTTCAACGCGCTCAATGCGCTGGTGTCGTCGGGCCACACCCTGGCCGCGCAGGCGCTCGCACGCTTTCATGCCCTGTTCAAGGACGAAGCGCTGGTCATCGACAAGTGGTTTTCGCTGCAGGCCGGCGCGCCCGACCGCGGCGGCGACATCTTGCCGCTGGTAAAGCAGCTGATGAAGCACCCGGACTTCTCCATCAAGAACCCCAACCGCGCCCGCAGCGTGATCTTCAGCTATTGCAGCGCCAACCCCGGCGCGTTCCACCGCCCCGACGCGGCCGGCTACGTGTTCTGGTGCGAGCGCGTCATAGAGCTGGACGCCATCAACCCCCAGGTGGCCGCCCGCCTTGCCCGCGCGCTCGACCGCTGGAGCAAGCTGGCCGAGCCCTACCGCAGCGCCGCGCGCGAAGCCATTGCCCGCGTGGCCGCCAAGCCCGACCTGAGCAAGGACACGCATGAAGTGGTGACCCGCGCCCTGGCCGGTAACTAACCCAGCAAGCAAGCAAGCAACGAACACACAGAAGCACATGGCTTATCAACAACAGAAGATCTCCCTCACCCGCTACCTTGTTGAACAACAGCGCGCCGACGGCCTCATTCCCGGCCAGCTGCGCCTGCTGCTCGAAGTGGTGGCCCGCGCCTGCAAGAGCATCAGCCAGGCCGTTAACAAGGGCGCGCTGGGTGGAGTGCTCGGCACTGCCGAAAGCGAAAACGTGCAGGGCGAAATCCAGAAGAAGCTGGACATCATCGCCAACGAAGTGCTGATTGAGGCCAACGAATGGGGCGGCCACCTGGCGGCCATGGCCAGCGAAGAAATGGACAGCATCTACGTGGTGCCCAACCGCTACCCGCAGGGCGAATACCTGCTGATGTTCGACCCGCTCGACGGCAGCAGCAACATCGACGTGAACGTCAGCATTGGCACCATCTTCAGCGTGCTGAAAAAGCCCGACGACACCCCCGGCGTGCAGGAAGCCGACTTTTTGCAGCCCGGCACGCAGCAAGTGGCCGCCGGCTACTGCATCTACGGCCCACAGACCACCCTGGTGCTCACCGTGGGCAACGGCGTGGCCATGTTCACGCTAGACCGCGAGCAAGGCAGCTTTGTGCTCACGCAAGAAGACATCCAGATTCCGGCCGATACGAGAGAATTTGCCATCAACATGAGCAACATGCGCCACTGGGACGAGCCCATGAAGCGCTACATAGACGAGTGCCTGGCCGGCAAGGAAGGCCCGCGCGGCAAAGACTTCAACATGCGCTGGATTGCCAGCATGGTGGCCGACGTGCACCGCATCTTGATGCGCGGCGGCGTGTTCATGTACCCATGGGACAAGCGCGAGCCCGAAAAGGCCGGCAAGCTGCGCCTGATGTACGAGGCAAACCCCATGAGCTGGCTGGTGGAGCAGGCCGGCGGCGCCGCCACCAACGGCAAGCAGCGCATCCTGGACCTGAAGCCCACCAAACTGCACGAGCGCGTGAGCGTGATGTTGGGTTCGCGTAACGAAGTCGAGCGTTTGACGCAGTACCACGCCGAAAAGGCCTGACGGTGTTGCTATAATCCGAGGCTTCGCCGGTGTAGCTCAGTCGGTAGAGCAGCTCATTCGTAATGAGAAGGTCGGGTGTTCGATTCATCTCTCCGGCACCAAATTAAAAGCCCGCTATCCAAAAGATAGCGGGCTTTTTTTCGCGCCTGCAATTGAGTTCGTGCCCGTTACCCAGCCACAGGTGTAAAGTGCTGCTCGTGCAAGAGGGTCGTTGCTTGCCACACAAGATCGGCTCTCTCAGGAGATTTGGCGATTAGACTGGGCGCTCGCAACATTTTCCGCCTCCGCTGCAGATCAACCAGATCAATACCTTCGCTGATTTGCTTAAGTGATGCCATGGATAGCGTCAGCCCACTCCGGCGTTCAGAAATTATGGGGCGCGTTCGCTCTCAAGATACCAAGCCGGAACTGCTGGTGCGACGACTAGTTCATTCGATGGGATATAGGTATCGTCTTCACGCGAAAGATCTACCCGGCAAACCGGACCTAGTTTTTCGGTCACGCCGCAAAGTAATCTTTGTACACGGATGTTTTTGGCATAGACACAGAGATTGTTCATTAGCGCGCCTACCAAAATCACGCGAAGATTTTTGGTTGCCAAAGCTTGAGGCTAATCGGCAGCGCGATATCAAAATTGAGCAATCACTTCATGACAGCAAGTGGGCAGTCCTCGTACTTTGGGAATGCGAGCTTGGGAAGCTTCCCGAACTAAAAAACAAGATAAAGGAATTTCTCGATGAATAGCGTAGAGCTTTTCGCGGGTGCGGGGGGACTCGCGATTGGCATGGCGAATGCCGGCTTCCAACACGCAGCAGTGGTCGAGTGGGACCACGACGCTTGCGAAACTTTCCGAGAGAACCAGCGTCATCACGCACACGCGGTAGAAGGCTGGCCAGTGCATGAAGTTGATGCGCGCGGATTCAACTTCAAAGCACTCACGTCCGACATTTCGGTTGTTTCGGGAGGTCCGCCGTGTCAGCCCTTCTCAATGGGCGGAAAACATCAGGCGCAGCGCGACGATCGAAACATGTTTCCTGAAGCTGTCCGCGCGGTTCGAGAGTTGATGCCAAAGGCGTTCATCTTCGAAAACGTAAAAGGGCTGACACGAGAGAGCTTCGCCTCGTACTTCTCATACATACATCTGCAGTTACAGCACCCAGAGCTGTCTAAGCGCAAAGGCGAGAACTGGATGCAGCACAGATCGCGGCTCGAACAACACCATTCGGCAAACAAAGGTGCTGCGACCTACAACGTGCTCTTCGACATATTGAACGCAGCAGATTACGGCGTGCCGCAAAAACGTGAACGTGTCTTCTTCGTCGGATTCCGATCGGACCTCGGGGCCCGTTGGTCCTTCCCAGAGAAGACTCACTCCGAGGATGCATTGCTAGTTTCTAAGTGGATCGATGGCACGTACTGGGAGGAGCACGAAGTCAGTCAAAAGCAGCGCCCCGCTCAGCCTCTTCGACGTGTGAAGCGGGTGGAGCGGTTACGCTCAACTTCGGCGCTGCTTGAGATCAAAAGGTGGCAAACCACCCGCGATGCCTTACGCAATCTTCCAGACCCGGAAATTCATCGCAACAACAACTTTGCCAATCACATCTTCACTGCCGGTGCGAGGACCTACGTCGGCCACACAGGGAGTGCGCTGGATGAGCCTGCAAAAACGCTAAAAGCCGGGTATCACGGCGTTCCTGGCGGGGAGAACATGTTCGTCAAGGACGATGGCTCCGTTCGATACTTCACAGTCCGCGAGGCGGCGAGGTTACAAACGTTTCCTGATGAATACGAGTTCCATGGATCCTGGAGCCAGACCATGCGGCAACTCGGAAATGCCGTCCCGGTGAAATTAGCCGAAGTGGTGGCTCGGTCCGTTGCGGCTAGTCTTGCGGCATGTGACAGCAAATCAAACTAAAGAACATCTGAGCAGGAGGGAAATTTGCATGACCAACACTGATTTCGACCTAACCCCCGATCCTCGCGTCTTGCAAATTCTTGGCGAGATAAATCTCGATCAGTGGAAGTGCCTGGCCGAATTGATTGACAACAGTGTTGATGCCTTCATAAATGCACGACGCAATGATGCGCATGTGGACTCTCCCTCGGTTGTGATTAGCCTGCCAACCCAGGACAAAGAAGACGCTAGCGTGACTATTCGCGACAACGGTCCCGGGATGACTCTGGAGCAGCTAGAGCGCGCCGTTAGGGCAGGATGGAGCGGCAACAATCCGCTCGACAACCTTGGTTTGTTCGGGATGGGCTTCAACATTGCTACGGCGCGCCTCGGCATGGTCACGGAGGTCTACACCACGCGAGCCGGGGACAAAGAATGGACAGGGCTTCGCATTGACCTCAATGAACTGCGCCGAACGCGCACCTATCAAACACCACGTCTGACGCGCCCGAAGAACGATTCGTCCTCGCACGGCACAGAGATAAAGATTCTTCGGCTCAAAGCAGACCAGCGTGTCTACTTCTCTAAAAGTGCCAATCACAATAAGATTCGGCGGCAGTTGGCCCGTGTGTACGCCCCTTTGTTACTGTCAAAGGATGCGGCGTTCTCTCTGCAGATAAACAGCCAAAATATCCAGGCAAAGCGGCCGTGCCATTGGGACCCTGATCGTTCCGTGTTGGGTGGCGACGGCAA
The DNA here is from genome assembly GCF_031456585.1 of Variovorax sp. 3319. Lineage (NCBI taxonomy): Bacteria > Pseudomonadati > Pseudomonadota > Betaproteobacteria > Burkholderiales > Comamonadaceae > Variovorax > Variovorax sp. 3319. The sequence goes on along the minus strand of NZ_JAVDUZ010000009.1, from coordinate 29,946 downwards.
ACCCGTTCACGCCGTCGAGATGTTCGATGTCGAGCTGCCGGCACGACATCATTGCCTAACTTGCATGCTTTCATTCCCTGGGAATCAAGGCTGCCCAACAGCTGGACCCGAATGCAAAACCGTCGAGGTCAAGCGAAGGCTCCATGGCTGGGTGGGGCTGCAGCGCTACATGCATGAAGAGGATTTTGGCCTGGACATCATTCGGAACGGGCGAGTGATCGAGGTTCAGAACAAGGATCTATTTGTGTGGAGCGGAGGCGACCGGCCGGAACGCGAATATCCAATTGATGACCAGCGCAATCGCGGCCGCTTCATCGGTGAAATCCATCTAGACCATTGCCGTGTGAGCTACACGAAAGATCGCTTTGAGCGCGACGACACTTCCTGGGCAGAAATGGTGAGCTTGATCAGAGGTGAAGGACCACTGCAACCGCAAAAGGCGAAGGCCCTGGGATTCGACCCACATGACGCGCCGCTCTACCGGCTATTTCAAGCCTTCCGCCGCAGCAGCCCACAAGGCAAAACAGGGCGCTGGTCCAGAATACTGGCAGTCAAAAACAACGAGCGTGCCATTGAGATGGCCGACCTTTTTCATAAAGGCGACGCGGAGTATCAATCGGACGAAAAATGGTACGAGCTTGTGGAAGAGGAAGATCGCGGCATCGTCGGCTCGACACCAAACGCTACAGGGCCAGGTTCCGCTTCACCTGCTGTCCCCGACGGTTTTCTTGACGAAGGCGGTACGCCGCCCGTCAACGGTACAACGACCTCACCTCCGGTGGCAAAGGAAGCGGATCCAGCGCAAGCGCCCATCGCCCCGACTCGACAAAAATTGCATGAGTTATCACGCGTCTACAAACATCCCCTGCTGAAGGTCGAATTTACCGTTGAAGCATTCATGGTGGCAGCCAACGATCCTGATCTGCCCCCCAAAGCACCATGGACCTTGAAGATCGAGGATCCAGGCACTCGGACTTTCCTTTTTCTTTTTGATCCCGATCACCCTGTTTTTCACTCGGTCACAATGACTCCTACGGACGCGGTGCTGTCCGAGCTAGCTTTCAAAACGTACGAATTTCTCAAGGAGGTGAGCCCCAACTCGGCCGTGTTTGCCACCATCCTCTCTGATCTACGCGGAGAGTACGCGGAAGACGCCAAACTCGATCCAAAGAGCATCATCGCCTTTGCCGACAAGGCGCTCCGCGAAATAGCTCAATCCATAGGGCCCGCTGGTGACGCGGCATTGTTCAATGCTCTCTTCGCGGGGCTTCCCCAACCTGCTCAAGAAAAAGTTCGACGCAAGATTGCTTCGACCGGCATGAGTGGCGCGCAAGTAGTTATCGATTCAGGTGAGTTTCTCTCCTACGCAGACGTCTCAGATATCAGGCGGTTTGTGCGGACGCACCCCGAATTGTTTTTCGACGGGAAGTTTTGGGCCCAGCCATATTCATCCCTTGAATACGGCGATGCGGCAGTGAATGCAGAAGCACGCGAGCGAGTCATGGAGCGCTATGACGCTTACCTCGCGGACGCGGTGTGGCTCGCATCACAGAGTCCTCGAGATCTCGATCGCTGCGATAGAGATGAGTTGATCCGCGCTACTCTTTCCGTGCGACTTCTAGACTCGGACGGAAGCACGTGAAATGGAGGGCTACTTTTTAGACTCTCGACGCTTACTGAATGGATCTTGGCGGGCCTTCGAACGCGACGTAGCGCGACTATTAGTGCAAAACGCCTTCGAGGATGTCCGCATTGTCGGCGGTTCTGGGGATCGAGGCGCGGACGTTATCGGTGTAAAGAGTGGAAATCTTTGGGTTGTTCAGTGCAAGTTCACTAGTGATAGCTATCCCGATCCGCACGCAGTAGATGAAGTAGTGGAAGCCTCGCGCTTTTATGAAGCAGACCGTTTGGCTATCGCTACGTCACGTGCATTTGGTCCAGCGCTTAACGCCGCCATAGATCGATGGGGTCGACTCGGTATTCGTATCGAATCCTTACCTCCGGGGACGCTAGTGCAAATGATGCAACGCAGCCCGGAGTACCCCCGGGCTCGCCGTGAGCTTCGTGACTATCAAGACGACTGCGTCCAGCGTCTAGGTGCCGCGCTTCGCGAGACCGGTCGGGGCCAACTAGTGCTCGCAACTGGCTTGGGGAAAACCGTGGTGATGGCTGAGACCACGGCACAACTTCTCAGAGATGGGGTCATCGACTCCGGCCGAGTGTTGGTGCTTGCCGATAAACGTGAGTTAGTTGAGCAGTTACAGCGAGAGTTTTGGCAGCAATTGCCTAAGAGCATCCCCACTCATTTACTCGTTGGCGGGGAACAGCCCACGTTTTGGGACGGCATCACTTTCGCGACAGTTCAAAGCATTTTGCCAAGGCTTGGCAGCCTGCCCGAGTTTGGCCTTGTCTGGGTAGATGAGGCTCATCACATCGGATCAGAGAGCTTTCGACGAGTGATTGACGATCTTGGAGCGCCGATGGTCGGAGGTGCCACTGCGACCCCGTGGCGGGGCGATCGTTTCGATATCGACACCATACTTGGGCAGCCGGTAGCCAAAATTGGGATTGACGAAGGACTGCGGCGCGGCTTCCTCTGCGAAGCCGACTATCGCCTTCTCGCTGACAACATTGATTGGGAGTTCGTTAGAAAGCAGTCACGCCACGAGTACTCAATCAAGGAGCTCAATACGCGACTCCTGATTCCTACGCGCGACGAGGAAGCCGCGCGTGTAATCGCCGACACCTTCAAAAAAGAGGCCCGCCGCAGTGTGATCGTGTTCTGCGCTGGCGTGGAGCACGCGAAGACCTTCTCCGCCATGCTGAAACTCTACGGTTTCAAGTCCGCATATATCACAGGCGAAATGGATCCTCGCGAGCGAGAAAAAACGATGGCGGGATTGCGTCGCGGAACAATCAACGCGGTAACGACTGTTGATATCTTCAATGAAGGCGTCGATGTACCCGACGTAGATATGCTCGCGTTCATGCGAGTCACACATAGTCGCAGAATATTTGTACAACAGCTCGGAAGAGGCCTACGGCTTGCGCCGAACAAGGACAAGGTCGTCGTTCTAGACTTTGTGAGCGACCTTCGTCGGATCTCTGAAGTGATCGATCTACAGCGATCCATATCGGGCGATGTTGAACGGCTGGACATGGTGGAACGTGTGGTCCAGTTTTCGGATCAAGGCGCGGGCCACTTCATGTTCGAGTGGTTGCTCGATCAAGCAGATCTATTCAATCGCGAAGGCGACGCGAAGTTGGAGCTTCCAGAGTTCAACTTCCCTTTACCTCCCTCTCCTGGAGCGGTTCAATGAGCATTGCGGTTCCGCAGGAAATTAGAGATCGAATCAGACAGAAGATCTGGGACAAGGCCGACGAATTAGAGTGGTCAAAACTTTCAGATCTCGACCGCACAACTTGGTACGAGAACTGGTCCAAGGAGAAGGATGTAGGTGGCGCGCTGGCGCACTTCATGGACCCTCGAAAGGTTCGGGTGTACATCAAGGACTCCTTGCTCAAGCCATATTTGCGCAGACAGCTTGAAGACGGGGCTGCCCACGCGATGCTTGCCGTTGGGCTGAGTCAAGAAGTCATTGTGGTGAAAAAGACCTATGACAAACCACATGGCCGTCTTCTTATTGATGGGCAGATCATCTGCTGGGGTAACAGCCGGGACTGGAAATCAATCGTTATCTCCGTCTTCGAACGAGCGTATCGGCTAGATGCTGGGATCCCCTATGCAGCGGTGCTGATCGAAACCGGGAATACAGCGAACGGCGGGGTCCGCGAGATGATCAAGGACGTTGGGCGCAAACTCGGAATCAAGCACGTTGCATGGATCGAATAAGTTAGCCTCCATTTCCAAGTGCATGTGCCATCACTCGATGGCACGACCCTGTGGCCGCCAAGCCCGAGCAGGGCTCCTCAGAACGTAAGCCACCCTCTCCAAAGATCTCTGCGAATTTTGCGTACGCGAAACAACGCGGCCAGTGACGCCACTCGGATAGTCTGTTAACGTTCTTTAACAAACGTCAGCCCCTCATAGTGGATTCGCTGTTTCATGCCTCTCCTCGATCTCTGGACATCAGCACCAGACCAGCTCAAAGACAAGCAAGTTCAGCAACTGATTGCGTTCGCTGGCGGCGGGCGCTTACTTGACGACAGCCAATGTTCGGCGGAGTTCCGAGCGTTTTTGGCTACCGTGCCATCGGCGAATTTGTTGATGTACGCGGATCAGTGCTTGGAGCAGTCGTTCCAAGATTCCGGTTTAGCACTGCAAGACATCGTGAACGAAGTTGGGGCTCGGCTCGGCGCAAAAATCACAAACGGCCGCTATAGGGGAACGACGAAGCACACCGGGTTTGACGGTCTTTGGGTCTTTCCGAGTGGGCATGCAATCGTCGCGGAAGTGAAAACGACAGATACGTATCGGATCGACCTCAATACGATCGCAAATTATCGAAGAGCGTTGATTGCCAAAGATGCGGTGGTCGAAACAAGATCCTCCATGCTTCTCATCGTCGGTCGCCAAGACACAGGCGATCTTGAAGCACAGATACGTGGGTCACGGCACGCTTGGGACATTCGGATCATTTCGGTCGATGCACTAGCTCGACTCGCATCGATCAAGGAGGAAGTCGAGGATCCTTCGATCGTTCAACGGATACACAACATTCTCATCCCGCACGAATTCACCCGTCTAGACGCTATCGCCGACATCCTTTTCTCGGCAGCAGAAGATATTCGGCAGGAAGATGGCGCGGCCGCAAACATCGAAGAGACTAAGACGATCCCGAGCGCAAAGGACGGACGCAAATTCATCCCCGTTGCCTTTCAAGAGGCGTGCGTTCAACGAGTTCAGTCCAGTTTGAGCCTGTCGTTTGTTCGCCAGAGCCGCACCGGGTACGTTTCTGCCGACAGGCTCGTCGCGCTCAGTTGCTCCGCATCAAAGGAGCACAACCCAGAGACCAATCCGAACTACTGGTTCGCGTTTCATCCCCACCAACGGACCTTCTTGAAGGAGCATTCCCAGTCTTACGTGGCTCTGGGTTGCGGAAGCAGTCAACGCCTATTGCTCATCCCATTCATCGAGTTCGAGAAGTGGCTCGATGGAATGGGTACCACGACGAACGACACCCGTATGTATTGGCACATTACGATCTTTCGCAGAGAGAACAGCTACATCCTTCGGCGATCAAAGGGCGAAGAACAGATCGATCTGAGCCGCTTCGTACTTCCCGCTTAGTTCGGCCCGACGACAGCACTGGTGCTCATCGGTCTCAAGTCTTAGATGGCGAGATCGCGTTGACTCTTTTCAGCAGTTCCTGTGCGAGTCGGGTGATATCGCCCGCCAGATCCGCCGCAATCCACATGATGTTGTCCCGATGCCTCATCCCAATCGCATCGAACCACTCAGCCCCGTCCCCATAGCAGCAGCTCAGCAGAGATTGCAATTGGGACAACTTGTTCTCAAGAACGTCCGCCGCATCCTGCTGATGGATTGCGTGGGGAGACGAGGGCGTGGTTTGCCCGGCGATAATTCGATCAGCCATTTGGTGTGCGTCCTTTCCGAGGTGTTGCACGTTGATTGGTCAGACGGTCATGGTGTTAGCGCACCATGGCCGTCGCCTTTTGTGCCTCACATCGACATCGCTGCGGTGTGCATTGCGATCTCTTGCCGTGAGGCGCGGCAGTCCTTCAAATGTATGGAGAGAAGCGCCCCGATGGGAGCCCCGGTGCAGCGGATGCAGTGAACAAATCGAGCATCGGCCCAACTTTTCCCACGTCGGCAGGGCAAAACAAAAAATCTCATCCGCCACGGCGCAGTTGATCGAAACGTTTTGGTGATCAGCGACGATCAACCGGCTTTCATCCAGCTGCTGCAAACTCCCTGAACCGCACAAGCTCGGAGCCCGCATGCCGCCCTCTTCCCCGCCTCCCTCGCCCTCCACCACCAACCCCCACTACGATCGCCTAATCACCGCAGCCCGCGCCCTCCCACCCCTGCGCGTCGCAGTCGTCCACCCAGCCAACGCCGTCTCCCTCGAAGCAGCCCTCGCTTCAGCCGCACTCGGCCTCATCGCCCCCACGCTCATCGGCCCGCGCGCAAAAATCGAAGCCGCGGCACGCGAGGCGAATGCAGACCTTTCCAACATCCCCATCGTCGACGCTCCCCACAGCCACGCCGCAGCCGACGCGGCCGTGGCCATGGCGTTGCGCGGCGAGGTCGATGCGTTGATGAAGGGCAGCCTGCACACTGATGAGTTGATGGGCGCGGTGGTGCGGCGCGAGGGCGGGCTGCGCACGTCGCGGCGCATCAGTCACTGCTTTGTGATGGACGTTCCGGGGCACCCGCAGCCGCTCATCATTTCTGACGCGGCCATCAACATTGCGCCCACGCTCGATGAAAAGGTCGACATCGTGCAGAACGCGATCGACCTTGCGCATGCGCTGCAGATGCCTACGGTGCGGGTGGCAATTCTCTCGGCCACTGAAACGGTGAGCACCAAGGTGCCTTCCACGCTGGATGCGGCGGTGCTGTGCAAGATGGCCGACCGCGGGCAGATTACCGGCGCAGAGGTCGACGGGCCGTTGGCCATGGACAACGCCATTGACGCGGAGGCGGCGCGCATCAAGGGCATTGTGTCGCCGGTGGCGGGCCGGGCCAATGTGCTGATCGTGCCCAGCCTGGACGCGGGCAACATGCTGGCAAAGAGCCTCACCTTTCTGGGCGGGGCGTTTGCGGCGGGCATTGTGCTGGGCACGAGGGTGCCGGTCATCCTGACCAGCCGGGCCGACTCGGAGCCGGCGCGCCTGGCCTCTTGCGCGGTGGCGTCGATGCTGGCCAAGGCGGGGCGCGAGCGACTCATCAAGGCGGTGGGTTGACGCTTATTTTTTAACCCTGCGGCAACCCGCATTTGTACGCCGACACACCGCTAACTCCCAATAGGTAGTTCTCCCTCGTTTCAGGCTGCCGCGCACCACCCAAACTGCTGCCAAAGGCGCATCATCGCCCTGGGCGAACCCGCGTTGCAGACTGTGTGCGAGGCAGAGCATGACAAGGTTCAAGAAGGTCTTCTGGATCGGCACTGGGCTCGCCGTGCTGGGTGCGCTTGCAGCGTTCTTGGCCGTTAACGAACTGAAGACTTCGCGGCTGCAATCGGCCATGTGGCGCGACTTTGCCGCCGGTGCCACCTTCAGCGTCGATGCGGGCGCGAGCAACGCCATTCGCTTTCCGCAAACCGGCCCTTACGACGAGCGGCTGGGCTATCACGATCTGCCCCGTTTCATCGAGCGGCTCGGGCCGCAGGGCTACACCGTTACCCGGCAGGCACGCATGTCGCCCCGGCTCATCGAGCTGCAAGAGCACGGGCTGTTTACCCCCTATCGCGAGAAGAACCAGGCCGGCCTTACGGTGCGCGACTGCCGCGCCGCGGCGCTGCTGCACACGCGCTCTCCGCAGCGTGCTTACGAGCGGTTTGAAGAGGTGCCGCCGCTTTTGGTAAGCAGCCTGCTGTTTGTCGAAGACCGCCATCTGCTCGATGCGGAGCCGCCGCAGCGCAACCCGGCGCTAGACCCCGAACGCTTTGCCAAGGCCGCGCTGGAGCAGGCGCTGCGGGTGTTCAGCCCGGGCCAAATGGCTACAGGCGGCAGCACGCTGGCCACGCAAATCGAAAAGTACCGCCATTCGCCGCATGGGCGCACCGCATCTGTGCGCGAAAAGCTGCGGCAGATGGCGTCTGCATCGGTGCGGGCCTATCAAGACGGCGACGACACGCTGGCGCGACGCCGGCAGATCGTGGTCGACTACCTCGACACGGTGCCGCTGGCCGCGCGACAGGGCATGGGCGAGGTGCACGGCATGGGCGATGGGCTGTGGGCTTGGTACGGCCGCGACTTCCGCGAGGTGAACCGCCTGCTCGCCGACCACGCGGAAGGCGCCGCCAACACGCCCGATGCGCTGCAGCGGCAGGCCGGGGCCTTCAAGCAGGCGCTGTCGCTGATGATTGCGCAGCGCCGCCCGTCGCAGCACCTGCTGAGCGACGGCGCAGGCCTGGCGCGGCTCACCGACAGCTACCTGCGGCTGATGGCCGATGCGGGCGTAATCCAGCCGGCGCTGCGCGATGCGGCGCTTGCTGCGCCCCTGCGCCTGCGGCCAGAGCTGCCCGCCACCGCGCGGCCAGACTTTGTTCAGCGCAAGGCCACGATCGCGCTGCGCACCCACATATCCACCCTGCTCGACGTGCCGCGCGCCTACGACCTGGAGCGGCTAGACCTGGAGGCCGAAACCAGCCTCGACGGCGAGGCGCAAGCGCTGGCTGCGCGCGTGCTGACCAGCATGCGCACGCCGGCCGCGGCCAAGGCGGCGGGGCTTTACGGCCCGCACCTGCTGGATGCGGGCGCAGACCCGAGCCCGCTGATCTACAGCTTTACGCTGTTCGAGCGCGGCCCGCAGGCCAATCTGCTGCGGGTTCAGGCAGACAACATCGACCAGCCCTTCGACGTGAACCAGGGCGCGCGGCTCGACCTGGGCTCCACCGCCAAGCTGCGCACGCTGGTGAGCTACCTGGAGCTGGTGGCCGAGCTGCACGGCCGCTGGGCGGGGCTGAGCCCGGCGCAGCTTTCTGCACTGGCGCCGAGCCCGCGGGACCCGCTGGGCGCGTGGGCGCGGCAATACCTGCAGCGCACCAAAGACAAGCGCCTGGCGCCAATGCTCGAGGCGGCCATGGAGCGCAAGTATTCGGCCAACCCGGGAGAAGCGTTTTTTACCGGCGGCGGCCTGCATCAATTCGAAAACTTCGAGCGCTCGCGCAACAGCGAATTCATGACGGTGCGCGAAGGCTTCAAGCATTCGGTCAACCTGGTGTTCATTCGCCTGATGCGCGACGTGGTGCGCCACCGCATGTTCGGCGGCGAATCAGATGCCGAGGTGTTGCTGAAAGACCCGGCTGATCCGCGCCGGCGCGAACTGCTGGCACGCTTTGCCGACCGCGAGGGCTCGGCCTACCTGATGCGCTTCTATCGCAAGTACCAGCGCCTGCCGGCCGCCGATGCCGAGGCGCTGCTGCTGCGCCGCACGGGGGCCTCTGCACCGCGCCTGGCGAGCGTGCTGTTCACCATAGAGCCGGAAGCCACCGACGAGCGGCTCGACGAGTTGCTGGCGCAAAAGCTGGGCCGCAGTTACACCGGCTCGCCACGCACGCTGCGGGCGCTGCGCACCACCTATGCGGGCCTGTCGCTGGCTGACAGGGGCTACGTGGCGCGCGTGCATCCGCTGGAGCTGTGGCTGGTGGGCTTTTTGCGGCGCCACCCCGGCGCAACGCTGACCGAAGTGCTGAACGCAAGCGCGAACGAACGGCAAGAGGTGTACGCCTGGCTTTTCAAGACGCGGCACAAGAGCGCGCAAGACACGCGCCTGCGCGAGTTGATCGAGCTCGATGCCTTCGCGCAGATCCACCGCTCGTGGCAACGGCTGGGCTACCCGTTCGAATCGCTCACGCCGTCTTATGCAAGCGCCATCGGCGCATCGGGCGACCGGCCAGCCGCGCTGGCGGAGCTGATGGGCATCATTGCCAACGACGGCATGCGCCGCCCGGTGCAGCGTGTGGGTGCGCTGCACTTTGCGCGCGAAACGCCCTACGAGACACGGCTGGAGCAGCGCAACGCAAGCACAGAGCAAGTGCTGCCCACCGAGGTTGCCGCCACCGTGCGCCGCGCGCTGGTAGAGGTGGTGCAAGACGGCACGGCCCGCCGCCTGAAGGGCGTGCTGGTGGATGCGAACGGCCGCGTGCTCGAAGTGGGCGGCAAGACCGGCACCGGCGACCACCGCTACGGGCATGTAGGCGGTGGCGGCAGCAAGAATTCAGAGCGCAAGATCAGCCGCTCGGCCACGTTCGTGTTCACCATTGGCGACCGCTACTTCGGCACCATCATGGCCTATGTGGGCGAGCCGTATGCCGCGCGCTACAAGTTCACCAGCGCGCTGCCGACGCAGCTGCTCAAGTCGCTGGGGCCGCAGCTGCTGCCGGTGCTGGAGCGCAACGGCTGCGGCGGCGACTGATCTGATGCGCAGCCCGCGCTTGCAGCGGGTGTAAAAAGGCGGCCCCAGCAAGAGAAAGGGCCCCCGATGCAAATCCGCGAACTAGCTACCGGCCTGCAGTTTCCCGAAGGGCCCATTGCCATGGACGACGGCTCTGTGCTGCTGGTCGAAATTGCGCGCGGCACGCTCACGCGGGTGCGGCACGACGGGCTGGTGCAGGTGGTGGCCGACCTGGGCGGCGGCCCCAACGGCGCCGCCATGGGGCCCGATGGCGCGGTATACGTGTGCAACAACGGCGGCTTTCGCTGGCACACCGAGGCCGACGGTTGCCACCGCCCCGTGGGCCAGGCCGAAGACTATTCGGGCGGCCGCATCGAGCGCGTAAACCTTGCCACCGGACACGCCGAGCGGCTGTACGACACGGTCGATGGCTTTGCACTGCGCGGGCCGAACGACATCGTGTTCGACGCGCAAGGCGGCTTCTACTTTACCGACCTGGGCAAGACGCGCGAGCGGGACATGGACAGGGGCGGCGTGTTCTACGGCCACAGCGACGGCAGCGGCGCGCACGCGCTTGTGCGGCCGGCCATGACGCCGAACGGCATTGCGCTTTCGCCGGACGGCCGCACGCTGTATTACGCAGAGACTGAAGGGGCGCGCCTCTGGGCCTTCGACATCACGGCGCCGGGGCGCCTCCGCAAAGACGGCTGGCCTTCGCCGCACGGCGGGCGCATGCTGTGCGCATCGCCTGGCGGGCACTACCAACGCTTCGATTCAATGGCGGCCGATGCGCTGGGCAACCTGTGCGTGGCCACGCTGCTGCACGGCGGCATCACCATCGTCGCGCCAGACGGCAGCACCTGCGACCACGTGCCGCTGCCAGACCGCTACACCACCAACATCTGCTTTGGCGGGCGCGACATGCGCACGGCCTACGTCACGCTGTCAGGCAGCGGGCGGCTGATTGCCATCGATGAGTGGCCCACGCCGGGGCTCAGGCTCAACTTTCAGGCCTGACGCGCGCGGCCGCAGTCACACCACGCGCTTCTTCGCAGCGCCGGTCAGCGACGATACGGAGGGCACAAAACGATTGCGACTGCAGACACTGCGCCCATGAAAGCCCCGCGCACCTCTTCGCCCCTGCTTCCCTTTGCCATGCTCGTGCTGACGCTCGTCCTGGCGGCGCTCGACCAGACCATTCTTTCGACCGCGGTGCCGGTCATTTCGCGCGAGCTGCCGGGCGGCTGGCCGCTGGCATGGGTGTTCTCGGCCTACCTGCTGGCCGCGACGGTGGTCATTGCGCTGTACGGGCGCCTGGCCGACGTGCTGGGCAAAAAGCCGATGCTGCTGCTGGCAATCGGCCTGTTCCTGGCCGGGTCGCTGGCCTGCGGGGCAAGCCAGAACGTGCAGCAACTGGTGCTTGCACGGGCGCTGCAAGGCGCGGGCGGCGGCGGCTTGATGACGCTGGCCATGCTCACGGTTCCCGACCTGTTCGCGCCCGAGCAGCGCGGGCGCTACCAGGCGCTGCTCGGCGCGGCTTATGGTGTTTCGACCATGTTCGGGCCGCTGATGGGCGGCGCACTGGTGGAGCACCTGTCGTGGCATTGGGCTTTCTGGATGAATGTTCCGCCGGCGGCGCTGGCCTGGGGGGTGCTGGCATCGACCCTGCCATCGAAACCGGGCACCCCAACCGCCGCACAAGCGCCGGCCACGCAAGGGCGGCAGCGCATGGCCATCGACTGGCTTGGCGCGGCGCTGCTCACCGCGGCTCTTGTTCTGCTTTTGCTGGCCACCCAGCATGGCCAGCTGCACCTGCCCGAGCAGGTTTCGCTATGGCTTCTGCTGGCGCTGGGCGCCACATTCACGCTGGGTTTTCTGTGGCGGCAGAAGCGAGCCGCGCACCCCTTGCTGCCGCTTTCGCTGTTCGCTCGCCCGGCCTACGCGGCGGTCAGCCTCATCGGAACCGCGACGGGCGTTGCGCTCTACGCCGCAGTGGTGTTCTTGCCGCAGTACCTGCAGATTGGCTTGCACCTTTCGCCCACCGGTTCCGCCTGGCATCTGCTGCCGTTGATGGCCGGCATTACCCTGGCGGCCATCACCAGCGGCAAGCTGTTGCGCGCACAGAGGCCTGCCGCTTCAATAGCGCGCGCGGCCTGCTTGCTCATGCTGCTGTCCTTCGGCCTGATGGCGGGCGTGCTGCAATGGCTGCCCGCAAGGCCGCTGGCACTTTCGGCCGCGCTGCTGCCGCTCGGACTCGGGCTCGGGCTGCTCTTTCCGATCGTCACTGTGGTGGCACAGCGCGTATCGCCTGCTCAGCACATGGGCATTGCCACGGCGGCACCCATCATGCTGCGCAGCCTGGGCGGCGCGGCCGGCGTGGCCCTGCTGGCGGCGCTGCTGGTGCATCTGATGAAGCGCGAACTTGCCACAACATTGGCGCACGTTGCGCCGGCCGGTGCGGTAACGGCGGCGCTGGCACACGGGCTGCAATCGGTATTCGGTTGCGCCGCCGCGGCCGTGCTTCTTGCGCTGGTTGCTACAAACTGGCTGATGAAGAAGCAACCGCGCGAAGGGCTGGCGAAAGCCGGTGCTCTCGAAGCCACCTCTTGAAGGCAGCCCTGATCGGGCGCCGATCATCAGCGCAGCGGACGTTCCACCTCTACCGGCGCAACACGCGCGCGGTGTGCCGCGCAATCACCGCCTCTTCGTCGGTCTTGAACACCCAGGCGCTCACGGGGCTCGCGGGCGTAGTCAGCTGCGTTGCGCCTTTCGCGTTGGCTGCCGCATCGAACTCCATGCCCAGCCAGCCGCATTCTTCAAGAACACGCTCGCGCAACGCGGCGCCGTTTTCGCCGATGCCTCCGGTGAAGATAATTGCGTCGACACCGCGCAGCGCCGCGGCAAGGCTGCCCATGTGCTGAAGTACCTGTTCCACAAAGTGCGCGATGGCCTCTGCAGCCGCTGGCACCTTCGAAGCTTCAAGCTCGCGCATATCGCTTGAAACACCCGAAAGCCCCAGCAAGCCCGATTCGCGGAACAGCAGCTTTTCGACCTGGTCCGCAGACATGCCGCGCGAGCGCATCAGGTACAGCACCACGGCCGCGTCGAGCCGGCCGCAGCGCGTGCCCATGGTGAGGCCGTCGAGCGGAGAAAAACTCATCGTCGTTGCGACCGAGCGACCCCGCGCCATGGCGCACATCGAGGCCCCGTTGCCCAGGTGCGCGACGATCACGCGTTGCTGCGCAAGGTGCGGCGCATGCTCGGCAAACTGCGCCACGATCGATTCATAAGACAGCCCGTGAAAACCGTAGCGGCGCACGCCCGCATCGTGCAGCGCGCGCGGCAGTGCAAAGCGGCGGTTCACATCGGGCTGCGTGGCGTGAAAGGCGGTGTCGAAGCACAGCACCTGCGGCACGCCGCTGAAGGCCTGCATTGCGGCGCGCACGCCTGCAAGGTTGTGCGGCTGGTGCAGCGGCGCCAGCGGCTCCAGCGCGGCCAGTTCTGCAAGCACGGCCTCATTGGCGCGCACCGGCTCCATGAAGCTGCCGCCGCCGTGCACGATGCGATGGCCCACCGCGGCAATGCGGCTGGCATCGTGCTGCTTGGCGTGCCACTCCAGCAGCGCGGCCAGCGCGCCCTGGTGCGAAGCCTGGTCTCCTTCGAGCGCGGCATCGTGCAGCATGCCGCCGCTTGCATCGTGCACCCGCAGCCTGGGCTTGAGGCCCGCGCCAAGGCCATCGGCCTGGCCAGACCAGCGCGCAGCCGGCAGCGAGCCGCCGCCCTCGGCCGCGTCGAACAGCGCGACCTTGATCGATGACGAGCCGGCATTCAGCGTAAGCAGCGAATCGGTCATGAAAAGAGTGTTGAAGCGGGCCCGTTGCCTCGAAAGATCGTACAAGAAAGCCCTACGGCCTTGCAGGGGCGGGGTAGGTCTGCTGGATGAGCATGCGCAGGGTATCGGCAACGCCATGCCTGCCGCCGCGTCGCCACGCCAGGTGAAGCTCGACGTCGAAGCCGCCCGCATCTTGCAGCGGCCTGAACACCACGCCGGCATAGCGCAGCCTGTGCGCGGAGTGCGGCACCACCGCCACGCCCACACCCGCGTCTACCAGCGACAGTATCGAATGGGTGTGGCTCAGCGTTTGCACCACCTCGGGCGCAACGCCTTCGGCACGCAGCCGCCCGGCCACCAGCTCATAAAGGTAGCGCGACTCGGAGGGGCAGAACTCGATGAAGGGCTGCCCCTCCAGCGCGCCGAGCGGAACCGTTTCAAGCTGCGCCAGCCGGTGCTCCGCGGGTATTGCCAGCACAAAGGGCTCACGGAATATCGGGGCCGATTCGGTAAAGGCCCGCGGCGCGAAGGGCCGCACGATGCCCAGCTCGATGCGGTCGGCGCCAATCGCTTCGATCTGGTCGGCGGTCTGCATTTCGCGCAGCATCACTTGCACGTCAGGCAACCGGGCTCGCACAGCCGCCAGCAGTTGCGGGAGCATGGTGAAGCTTGCCGCCGGAATGAACCCCATGGTCACGCTGCCGGCATCGGCGCGCATGGCGCGGCGCGCGGCGAGGGTAGCGGCCTGGCTGCGGCGCAAGATGTCTTCGGCCTCTCGCAGAAACACCTCGCCGGCGGGCGTGAGCCGCACGCTGCCGCCCGCACGTTCGAGCAGCAGCACGCCCACTTCATGCTCCAGCAGCTGGATCTGCCGCGTGAGCGGCGGCTGCGTCATGTTCAGCGATGCGGCGGCGCGGCCGAAATGCAGTTCGGTGGCAACGGCCACAAAGCAGCGGAGTTGGGTGAGCTGAAACACGATTCAAATCTTGAATGGCGGCATCCCATGTATGGATTGGACGCTGTTGCCGGTGGCTCCTAGAGTAGCCGTTCTCCGCGCTTCATCCATTTCCAATCCTGTATTCGACATGAGTTCTTTCCAAGGCCGCGCGTTGCGCGATGCACTCAACGGCATCTCCGGCATTCTGGTGACGCCCTTCGACGCCGACGACGCAATCAGCGTTGCGCCGCTCAAGCCGGTGGTCGACCGCGCCGTGCAGGCCGGTGTGCATGTGCTGGTTGCCAATGGCAACACCAGCGAGTTCTACGGCCTTCAGGCGCACGAGGCCGAGCGCATGGTGCATGCCGCAGCCGAATGCGTAGCGGGTCGCGTGCCCCTGCTGGCCGGCGTGGGCCGCAGCGTTCACGAGGCCTGCGCCCTGGCCCGCGCATCGCGCCAGGCCGGTGCCGATGCGCTCATGGTGCACCAGCCGCCCGACCCCTTCGTTGCGCCGCGCGGCGTGGTGGCGTACCTCCGAAAGATTGCGGACGCGGCCGACGGCTTGCCGATGGTGCTGTACCTGCGCAACGAGAACATCGGCCTGGCCGCCATCGAGGAGCTGTGCCGCATACCCGAGATCGTGGGCGTGAAGTGGGCCTCGCCCACGCCGCTGGTGCTGGCCGAGGCCATGCGCCGCACTGCCGACCGCCAACTGGCGTGGGTGGGCGGCCTGGCCGAAGTGTGGGCGCCGCCGTTCTACGCCGTGGGTGCGCGCGGGTTTACGTCGGGCCTCATCAACGTGCTGCCGGAGCGCTCGGTGGCCATCTACAACGCGCTCGAAGCCGCCGACCATGCGCTGGCCATGCGCCTCATCGGCGAGATGCTGCCCTTCGAAGAGCTTCGCGCCCAAGAGAACAACGGCACCAACGTAACGGTGGTGAAGACCGCGCTGCAGCTGATGGGCAACGACTGCGGCGCCACGCGCCCGCCTTCGGCCTGGCCGTTGACGGACCACCAGCACCGGCAGCTGCATGCGCTCATGTCGGGCTGGAATTTGTTGCGCTGATCTTCTCGTGCCAACGCAGGGCTTGCCGTTGCCGCCCTCCTCCTTTTCTTTCTCCATAACTATTAAGGACAAACCAATGAACCACCGCCGATCGCTCCTGGCACTTGCCATGCTTCTTCCGCTCTGCGGCGCCGCCAGCGCGCAGAACTTTCCTGCGCGGCCCATCACCATCGTGGTGGGCTCCAGCGCCGGCAGCGCCACCGACGGATTGGCGCGCGCCATCGGGCTGGAGCTGACCAAGGAAACGGGCCAGCCCGTGATCGTCGACAACCGGGCCGGCGCCTTCGGCGGCATTGCGGCGCAGTTTGTCGCGCGGGCCCAGCCCGACGGCTACACGGTGTTCATGACCACCAACACCACGCAATCGGCCAACCCGCACCTGCAGAAAAAGCTTTCGTACGACCCGATCAAGGACTTCGCGCCGGTGTCGCTGTTGACCAAGGGCTACCAGCTGCTGGTGGTCAATCCGCAGGTCAAGGCCAACAACGTGGCCGAGCTGATTGCCGCCGCCAAGGCCGCGCCGGGCAAGCTCAACTACGGCTCGGGCAGTTCGTCGGCGCAGGTGGCCACCGAGCTGTTCCAGCAGATGACGGGCACCCGCTTCAACTACGTGCCCTACAAGGCCAACCCGCCGGCAGTGCTCGACCTGGTCGCGGGCCAAACCGAGCTGATGATTGCCGACCTTGCCACCACCCTGCCCCACGTCAAGGCGGGCAAACTGCGCGCGCTGGGCGTAAGCAGCCCCAAGCGCCTGCCACTGGTACAGGGCGTTCCTGCCATTGCCGAATCATTGCCGGGCTATGAGTTCGGCTACTGGAACGCGCTCTATGCACCTGCCGGCACACCGGCGCCGGTGGTGCAGCGGTTGAACGCGCTCATGCACCGTGCCATCCAGACGCCTGCGGTGCAAAAGCTGGTCGAGCAAGCCGGCATGGAGGCCGCGCTTTCCACACCCGAAGAGCTCGCCCGGTTCCAGTTGGCCGAACTGAACCGCTGGGGGCAGATCATCAAGACCGCGGGCATTGCCGCGGAATAAGCAGCGCTACCTGCTCAGGCCGGTTGCTCGTGCAGCGGGCCTGTGTACTCGCCGCGCGCCGGGTAGTCGTTCTTGATGACGAAATCCAGCGCCTGAACCATCTCCGCAAAGTTGGGGCGCACAAAGGGCATCGACTGCACGGAGAGGTAGTAAACGGTGTTGTCGGGCCTGACGAGAAACAAGCCCGGCTCCGAAAAAAGCGCCGGCTCCTCGATGCCGATGGACGTCTTGCCGCGAGACGCCGAAACGTACAGGCCCCACTCCCTGGCCTTTGCGAGCGAAAGCCCGTAGCCGATCCGCAAGTTGGCCGCGCCGATCTTCTCGGCCATGGCGCGTGCGCGTTCTTCGCCGTCCGAGCTGATGGCAATGGTGCTGACGCCGCGCTCGGCAAATGAGGGCGTCAGCCGCTCAAGCTCTTTCAGGTAGGTGGCGCAAATCGGGCAATGCAGGCCCCGGTAGAAGCACAGCAGTGTCATTCGTTCGGGTGCTTCGTCGGCCAGGCGAAAGGTGCCGGCCGCAAGGGTATCGACCACGAGTTCCGGGGCTTGTTGGCGTGGCATCAGCATGTGGGTGTTCCTTTGAGGTGGTTGCAAACGAGGCTCGAAGATCGCATGCTTGCGATCATGAAGAGTCCAGATTCCATGATTCAAAGTCCAAATCTCACCAAGGCGGACAGGCTTGCCGCGTTCATCGAGGTGTTCAAGCTGCGGGTTGCCGTGCTTGCCGAGCCTCATTCCCCCGGGCCGGTGTTGCTGCTTGCGGGAGCGGATGGCAAGGCCGATGCGAGGGTGGTCTTTCGGTTGCACGGCTCCAGCGCGCTGCCGGCCGATGTGCGCGTTGCGGCGCATGTCGATTTCGACAACGACACCAATCCCCTGATGAGCGCCATGCCCGACGAAATATCGGTGCCCTTGAACGAATCACTCGCACTGGAGGCCACTGCCAAGGCATTTCTCCTGGAGGCGACCGAAAGCCGGTGCGGCCGCAGCGCCGCGCTGAACCGCTTGGCCGAAGTGCTCATGCTGATGGTGCTGAGGAGCGCGATAGACACCGGTGCGCAGAAGCCGGGCTTGCTTGCGGGGCTTGCGCACCCCGCGTTGCATCGGGCGCTGGTGTCGATTCACGAGGCGCCGTCGCGGCAATGGACGGTGGACGACCTGGCGGACCGAACGGCCATGTCCAGGAGTGCATTCATGTCCGCGTTTCGCGCAACGGTGGGAATGACGCCGATGGCCTACCTGGGCTCCTGGCGGCTTACGCTGGCGCGCCGGCATCTCGCGGCCGGAGAAGCCGTCAAGCTGACGGCGCGGCGAGCCGGCTTTGGCAGCGCCGCAGCTTTTTCAAGGGCGTTCTCCAGGGCCTATGGGCATGCGCCGGCGGAGTTGAAGCGTGCCGCCGCCGCTTGACAATGCCGCCGCATCCGCTCAATACTCAACCCGATGGTTAACTATTGAACGAAAGGACACCGCGCATGAAATACCAGGGAAGCTGCCACTGCGGCCGCATCAAGTTCGAGGCCGAGGGCGAGATCGCGTCGGCCATGTCGTGCAATTGCTCCATGTGCCAGCGCAAGGGCACGCTGATGTGGTTTGTGCCGCGCGGCAACATGCAATTGCTCACGCCCGAAGAAGACACGAGCGTCTACCTTTTCAACAAGCACGCCATCAAGCACCGCTTCTGCCCCAATTGCGGCATTCATCCCTACGGTGAAGCCAAGACGCCTTCGGGCGAAGCGATGGCGGCCATCAACATCCGCTGCATCGAAGGCATCGACCTGCAGTCGATTCCGGTCACGCAGTTCGATGGGCGGTCGATGTAGGCACCGGCCTAGGCCGCCGCGTGCTTCAACGTGAAGAGCCCGACATCGACCCGGCCCGACACAAAGCCAGCCTCGCAATAGCAAAGGTAGTACTCCCACAGCCGCTTGAACGAGGCGTCGAACCCTTGCGCTTCTATGGCCGGCCATGCCGCCAGAAAGCGGCGGCGCCATTCGGCAAGCGTGGTCGCGTAGCTGGCACCGAACGACTCGGCGCGCTCCAGCACAAGGCCGGCGCGGCTGGCTTGTGCCTCCAGCGCCTGCACCGTCGGCAGCATGCCACCCGGAAAAATGAAACGCTGGATGAAGTCGGGGCTGCGGCGGTACTGTTCGAAGTGCTGGTCCGCGATGGTAATGACCTGCACCACCGCCGTGCCGCCCGGCGCCAGGCGCCCCTGCAGCGTGTCGAAGTACACCGGCCAGTAGCGCTCGCCAACCGCCTCCAGCATTTCAATCGACACGATGCGGTCGTAGCTGCCCTGCACGTCGCGGTAGTCCTGCAGGCGCAGGTCGACTTGCGCTGACAAACCTTCTTCCTGCACGCGCTGCTGCGCATGCGCAAGCTGTTCAGCCGAAAGCGTGAGGCCCGTTACGCGCGCACCGTGCCGCTGCGCCAGCGCGAGTGCAAGGGCGCCCCAGCCGCAGCCGATTTCGAGCACCGAACTGTCGGG
The DNA here is from genome assembly GCF_031456585.1 of Variovorax sp. 3319. Classification (NCBI taxonomy): domain Bacteria; kingdom Pseudomonadati; phylum Pseudomonadota; class Betaproteobacteria; order Burkholderiales; family Comamonadaceae; genus Variovorax; species Variovorax sp. 3319. The sequence goes on along the minus strand of NZ_JAVDUZ010000009.1, from coordinate 10,543 downwards.
CGCCGGCGCAAGCAGTTCGGCAATGCGGTCGATCTTGGCCGCCTGCGCCTCTTCCAGCGATTCGTTGCCCGTTGCGTACAGCGCGCTCGAATAGATCAGGCCGGCATCGAGCCACTGGGCGTAGAAGGCATTGCCCATGTCGTAGTGAAAGGAGATGTTCTGCCGGCTGCCGCGGCGCGTGTTGGCGCGCATGCGGTGCACGGCGCGGCCGAACCATTTTGCGGGCAGCGAGGCCTCGAACACCCGGCCCCAGCCGGCCTCGTTGCGAATGCCGAATTCGAGCAGCGCCGCCAGGTCATGGCTCGACCAGTCGCCGTCGCGGTAAGACTCGGCAAGGCCGATGTCGCCGCGCAGCAGCATGCGCGCGAGCGGACGCCAGCGGTGCAGCCGGATGGCGGCATGCGGGCCTTCGGCGGCGCCGCGGCCTTCCACGCGCTGGCCATTGGGCAGTTCCACCGCAATGACGCCGCAGCGCACGCTGCGCAACAGGCGTACCAGCAGCCTGCGCAGGGGCTGGCGAATCCATGACGCCGGGGCAAGGCCCACTGGCGCGACGAGCGCAGCAGCTTCGAGGCCGCCGGAGGTGGAAGAAGATGAATTGCTCATGAGTCCTTGGTTCCAGCAATGGTGACCGGCTTGGCGGGCGCGGGCGGGCAAGAGCGAAAGCGGGCGCCCTTCATCCACAGCCGCAGCGCCTCCCAATGAATGGCGGCCACCACCTTGAAGGTCAGCAGCGGGTGCGAGAAAAAGGCCAGCGCAAGGGCCGCATCGCCCAGCGGGCGCCGCTTTGCAACGAAGTTCGCGGTGAGCACCGCGCCTTCGGTGTCGCACGCGGTAATGCTGATGCGAAGGCCCTTGCGAGTGGCCTCGGGCGGCTCCACACGAAAGTCGTAGCGCATGTCGAGATCGAGAAACGGCGACACATGAAAGTGCTTGGCGCATTGCTGCGCGATGCGGTCGCCGTGGCGCTCGGCTTCGTTCACCGGAATCAGGTAGCTGTGGCGCTGGCCGAATGTGTTGCTCACCTCGTAGAGCACGGCCTGCAGGCCGCCGTCGGGGTGGCCGCAAAAATACACGCTGAGCGGATTGAACGCATAGCCCAGGATGCGCGGCATGCTGAGCAGGTGAATGGCGCCGCCCGTGCGCAGGCCCGCGGCATCGAGCTGCCGCTCCACATAGCCGCGCAGCGCCATGCCGTCGCCCGCGCCGTAGTCGCTTTCATGCAGGCTGAACAGGTTGAAGCGGTTGAATGAAAACAACCGCAGCCTGCGCGAAAGCGCCGGCAACTCGTCGACATCGACCAGCAGCGAGAACACGCGGTAGCCCAGCCGGTGGCGCGCCGGGCGCAGCCGCTGGTGCGTTACCCGGCCGAGATAAAGGGCGGAGTCCTGCTTCAAGCAGCCTCCGCCGCAGTCGCGGGGCGCAGCTTGATGCGGCCCGATTCGTTTGGCACGCTCCAGGGCCGGCGCACGCCGCCCAGTGCCTCTGCCACCGCCAGGCCCGCCTGCAGCCCGTCTTCATGGAAGCCCGATCCGAAGTAGGCCCCGCAGAACCATGTGCGGCGCTGCCCCTGCAGCGACCAAAGCTCGTCTTGCGCACGCATGGCGGCCGAGTTGAACACCGGGTGCTCATACACCTCGCTGCCGATCAGGTGCTCGCGCGCCGGCTCGTGCACGGGGTTGAGCGTAAGAAAAAGCGGCGTGCTTTCCGGAATTCCCTGCAGCCTGTTCATCCAGTAGGTAACGCACAAAGCCCCGCCGCGGCTGCGGTCGGCCAGGTAGTTCCAGCTGGACCATACCGTGCGGCGCTGGGGCATGAGGCTCGGGTCGCTGTGCAGCACGGCGCGGTTGCGGCTGTAGCCAAAGGCGCCCAGCAGCCGCGTTTCTGCGCTGCTTGCGTCGGGCAGCAGGCGCAGCGCCTGGTCGGCGTGGGTGGCCAGCACCACGTGGTCGAAACGCCTTGGCGCCCCGCCACCTTCGGTGAGCACAAGAACGGAGTCGGCCTCGCGCCGCACCTGCACGGCTGCGGTGTCCAGCCGCAACCTGTCGCCCATGCCGTGGGTGAGCCGCTGCACATAGCGCACGCTGCCGCCCGCCACGGTGCGCCACATCGGCCGGCCGCCAAGGTTGAGCAGGTGGTGGTTTTCGCAAAAGCGCACGAAGGCCTCTGTGGGGTAGTCGCCGATGCGTGCGGCAGGGGTCGACCAGATGGCCGCCGCCATCGGGTACAGGTGGTCTTGCCTGAAGGCCTGGCCGTAGCCTCGCGCATCGAGGTAGCAATCGAGGGGCAGCAAGCCGTATTGCGCCGCATCGCCGGGGGCCTGCCGGTAAAAACGCACCAGGTCGTACAGCATCGACCAGAAGCGCGGGCTCACCAGGTTGGCGCGCTGCGCAAAGAGGCCGCCCAGGCCGCTGCCCGAATACTCGAGTGCGCCGTTGTCGAGGCTCACGGCAAACGACATCTCGGCCGCCTGGGTTGCCACGCCCAGGTGCGCAAAAAATGCCGTGAGGTTCGGGTAGGCCGATTCGTTGTACACGATGAAGCCCGTGTCGACCGGGGTTACACCCGCCCCGGTTGCAACCTGTACCGTGTTGCTGTGGCCGCCGGGCCGGTTGTCGGCCTCGTACAGGGTGACCCGGTGCCGCTGCGACAGCAGCCAGGCGGCTGAAAGCCCCGAAATGCCGCTGCCGATTACCGCAATATCGAGCGCCGGGCCGCCGGAAGCCAGGCCGGGCGGTGCGGGCGCATGGGGGGCTGCGGCAATCGTCATGGGGGCTCCGAAAAGAATGTGTGGCAACTTGTACGCATGAGTCGCCAGTTTGGATTGCCGGTGTGGATTGGCCGCATTGAAACGAACCGCTGTGATCTAATCCCGCCGGCGGTGCGTAAGAGCAGCATGAACACCGTCCGACAAACCCAGGCACCGGTCTCCTCGCGCGTCAGAGCGCGAGCGCCCTGGCTGTCGATAGTGACACTGCATCAAGGCCGGAACGCGATGCCGACAAGCGAAGAACTTAATCACCTGGCCCAGGCCGTCGCGCTCAACGGCGACAGGCAGGCCTTTGCCGCGCTTTTCAAGCATTTCGCACCACGCGTAAAGTCTTACCTCATACGGCTGGGCACCTCCGACGGGCTGGCCGAGGAACTGGCGCAAGAAGCCATGGTGAGCGTCTGGCGCAAGGCGCCGAGCTTCGACCCGGCCCGCGCCAATGTTTCGACCTGGATCTTCACCATTGCACGCAACCTGCGGGTGGACCATTTCAGGCGCATTGGCAACCGCACGGCCGAGGCGGACGAACTAGATGGCGACGACATGCCCGACACGCTCCCGCAGCCGGACGAACTCATGCTGACGCGGCAGCGCGAAGCCGGCGTGCGCGCGGCCATGGCGCAATTGCCGGACGAACAGGCGCAAGTGCTGCGCCTTTCCTTTTACGAGGAGCAACCGCATTCGCAGATTGCAAAGGCGCTGGGCCTGCCGCTCGGCACCGTCAAGTCGCGCGTGCGCCTGGCCGTTCGCCATTTGCGGCGGCTGCTCGACGGACTCGAACCATGACAACGATTCAACATCACCCAGACGACGACCTGCTGCTGGCCCATGCGGCGGGCAGCCTCGAGCGCGGCCATTCGGTGGTCGTTGCGAGCCATGTAGAAAACTGTGCCCATTGCCAGGAGCGCATGCGCGTCTTCGAAGCCGTGGGCGGCGCCATGCTGGACGAGCTGCCGGCCGCAACCATGGCACCCGATGCGCTTGCGCGCACGATGGCGGCCATCGACGCATCGCCCAAGCCTCTTGCCACGCCGGCGCAGGCACCGCACCCCGTGCTTCCGCCCGGCATGAGCTGGCCGCGCTCGCTTGCCGGGTGCCCCGCCACCCGCTGGCGCTGGCTTGGGCCGGGCATGCGCTGGAGCCGCGTGACCTTGCCCGACGATCCGGCAGCCAATGTGTTTCTGCTGCGCATCGGCGCGGGCAAGAACCTGCCGATGCACACGCACAGCGACTCCGAGCTCACGCAGGTGCTCTACGGCACCTTTCATGACGGGCGGGCCCTGTTCGGTCCGGGTGACTTCGACGAAGCGGACGGCAGCTTTCACCACCAGCCGGTGGTGCAGGCGGGCGGCGAATGCATCTGCCTTGCATCGGTGCGCGGCCGGGTGCTGTTCAACGGCGTGGTGGCACGCACCCTGGGCGCGCTGGTCGGCATGTAACCGGCCGCGTCAGCGGCTCACAGCCAATGTCACCTTGGCGGCGACTGCCGCCGAAACCGCGGTAACGAAAGTGCCCCAGCAAAGGTCCGCGATGGTCACCGTCCAGGACCAGTCTTTCAGCGTGGCCTGGTTGGTCAGGTCGTAGGTGGCGTAGGCCATGAGGCCGAGCAGCGCGCCAAGGCCGAGTGAAGTGAGCCAACGGCCGCTGCCGAGCGCAGGCGACACGGCAAACACCACCGCACCGGCAAGGTAGATCGCATAGAACGCTGCGGCCGGACCCAGCGCAAAACGCTCCAGCATCAAGTGGCCCAGCGCGGGCCGATAGAGCCTGTCGGCCATGACGGTGAGCCAGATGGCGTCGAGCACCAGAAAAACCACTGCCGACGCCGCATAGGCGATGGCAAATTGCCGGATGGACATGAACGTTTCTCTCTCTGAGTTGGTTTGGATGGAAGACCGCCGGATCACTTCAGCCGATAGACCAGTTTGCGCCCGCCGTCGACCATGGAGTCGAGCCCGAGCCATTCGCCCTGCGCCGAGTACCAGACGTCGATGGGCTGCGCCGGGCCGTCGATGCGCCAGCGCGTTGCCGCTACCTGCCGCCCGCGCACCTCGACCGTGCCGCTGCCGGCGCGGCTGACTTGCACGCTCTCGCTGCGGCCGGTCTGCGCATTGAGCAGGCGCGGCTGGCGCTGGATGGCGGGGTTCCAGTAGGCAAAGCTCATCACGCAGCCCTTGAGCGCCTGCCGGCCCGCATCGGTCACAACGGCGAGCCCGTCGCCTTCGGCTTCGGTGCGCACGCGGCTGGCCTTGCCATCGTCATCTGTGGTTGCGCTCAGTTCGCTCAGGCAGTCGCCGCGCCATTTTTCGACGGCCCGGTGGCGGTAGCGGTACACGGTAAGGCCCAGCAGCTTGACGGTAAAGCTGGCCTCGCTCACCACGCTGCGCGCGTCTTCGGTGCCGCCTATGCTGAAGCGATGCTCGCCGATGGGCTTTTCGTCCAGGAACACGCTGAAGGTCGATTCGCCGGCCGGTGCGGCTGCGGCGGGCGCAGCAGCCAATGCGATGGCAAGGTACGCCGCCGCCCGGTAGCAAGCTGGTTTTTTCATCGTGGCTCTCCGCGCGAAGGGCCGGGCAAGAAGGCATTGGTGCGCGCGATGTAGTCGCGGTAGGCCGGGCGTCGTTCGGCAATGTCTTTCTCCAGCAGGCTCACGCCGGACACCTTCAGGAGAAGCACCGTCATGAGCACTGGCGACACCGCAGCCCACGCGCCGCTCCAACTTGCTCCGGCCATGGCCATGAGCCACAACCCCCACCAGACGCAGGCCTCCCCGAAGTAGTTGGGATGCCGCGTGTAGCGCCACAGGCCGCGGTCCATCACCTGCCCCTTGTTCGCCACGTTGGCCTTGAAGCGCGCCATCTGCGCATCGCCGATGCTCTCGAATGCAATGCCGAAGACCGCCAGCGCAATGCCAATGGCATCGAGCGCATTCATCGCCACCCCCGCCGACATGCCGGCCAGGAAAGGCGCCGAGACAATCCACGCCAGCACGGCCTGCAGGCCGAACACCAGGTAGAGGCTCTTGAGCCCGAAGTTCGGTTGGTTGCGTTCGCGGATCTGGCGGTAGCGCCGGTCTTCACCGTGGCCCCAGTTGCGCCAGCTGATGAAAGCGCTGAGCCGCACTGCCCACGCGGCGGCGATCAGCAGCATGCAAAGCGCGCGCGCCGACGCTTGCGGCGGCAGCAAGAAAAAGTAGGTTCCGGCCGCGGCAAGGATGCAAAGCGACCATACGCGGTCGATCAGGCTGGCATCGCGCCGTGCCAGGCTGGCGAGCCAGGTCGCGAATGCAAGAACGGCGGTGGCCGCGAGCCCGGCCAGGGCCACGGTCATGAAACCCGGGTTCTCACCCATGGCGCAACTCCGGAACGCCGACGCCGTCGAAGCGGATCGAAAGCCGCACCAGCACCGGCACGAGCACGGCCCAGACCACCGCCAGCGTGAGCAGCGCCGGCTGTGCATGCACAAACTCGGCGCCGCCAAGCCGCACGCCCGAGGCGAAAGACAAAGGGCCGACGATGGCGCCGAGCACGCATGCCAGCCAAAGCCGCTCGCGCAGCCACCGCATCGTCACGTTCAGCGCAATGGCGAACAGCCCCCATAGCGACACCAGCCAATAAGGGGCCAGGTACGGCACGGGCTGCCCGGACGGATAGACGACGTGGCCCTGCAGCACGACCGCCGTCTCGATGACGAACCCCACAAGACAGGCCAGCGCCACGAGCCGTGCTTCGCGCGCCGGGCGGGCCGAGACGAGCAGATGCCATCCGATAGCGGCGGCAACGCAGGCGGTGCCCGCAAGCGGCCACTGGTGCGCCGCGCCCAGCACCGCCGCAAACCATGCCAGCTGAAACACCACCAGGTTCGCCAGCTGGACGGCGCGCGTGGGCCGGCTCATGCGCGGCGCTCGAACAGATAGTGGCTCACCCACCACCGTTGGCCGCTCTCATAGCCGAAGAGCTCGGCCACCGACATGAAGAAGAGCCGCCAGCGCGTCCACCACACTTCGGCGTCGGCGCCGTAGGTTCGCCTGAAGAGCGGAAACAGCATCATGCGGCGCCCGTCCATGTTGGTGAGCCACGCTTCGGCGGTGCGCTGGTAATGAGTGCCGTCCCAGCGCCATTGCTTGAGCACACGCAGGTCGTCCTGGCAGCGCAGCGCCAGGTTGTCGGACGGCATCATGCCGCCCGAGAAAAAATGGCGGCTCATCCAGTCGCTCGCGTCGCGTTCGACAAAGGCATAGGGCGCGTCGCGGTGCGCAAACACATGCATGAAGAACCGGCCTTCGGGCCGCAGCCAACGCGCCACGTTGGCAAAGGCGCGCGGCCAGTTGCGCAGGTGCTCGAACATCTCGACCGACACGATGCGGTCGAACCGGTCGGAGGTATAGAAGTCGTTGAAGTCGCGCGTAATGACGCGCACGTTGTGCAGCCCGCGGCGCGTAGCCTCCACCTCGATGTATTCGCGCTGCGACTGCGAATTGGAAAGCGCCGTGATCCGGCTCGCGGGGTAGCGCTCGGCCATCCACAGCGTGAGCGAACCCCAGCCGCAGCCAAGCTCGAGCACGTCTTGTCCGTCGCGCAGCTCCGCGCGCTCGCAGGTGGCCTCGAGCGCGGCCGTCTCGGCCTGCATCAGCGTTTTTGTGCCGTCGGGCCAGTAGCAGCTGCTGTACTTGCGGTGCTGCCCCAGCACGGCACCGAAGAAGCCGGCGGGCACTTCATAGTGCTGTTCGTTGGCTTTTTGCGGCAACAGCGCGAGCGGGGCCGATCGCATCTCCTGCAAGAAAACTTCGGTGAGGTCCGCGGTTTCTTCCGCGGCGCCGCCTTCGAGTTCGGCCAGCCTGGCCCTCAGCAGGCGCCGAATGCCCAGCCGCACGAGGGTGTCGGGCACCAGGCCCCGCTCAACGGAGCGAATGGCTGCATCAGTGGTTTGCGGCATGCGCGTGAATCCTTGTTCGCGGCGCCGAAGGGAGCCTGCCGGGGCTATACGCGGGAATCCGCCCGTTGGATCTGCAGCCCCACCCGGAAACTGAAACAATGCAGCCACCATGGACGGACTCGACCTCATCAAAACATTCCGTGAAGTGGCGTTCAGGCGCAGCTTCTCCCGTGCGGCCATTTCGCTGGGCATGTCGAAAGCCACGGTCAGCCGCTATGTGGCCGAGCTCGAAGAGCGCAGCGGCGTGCGCCTGCTCAACCGCTCCACCCGGTCGCTGAGCCTGACGGATGCGGGGCAGGTGCTGCTGGACCGCAGCACCGAACTGGTGGCCATGGCCGAAAACACGCTGAACGACCTGCAGGCCCACGGCTCGCACCCGCGCGGGCGCCTTCGCATGAGCGCGCCGCACGGGCTGATTGCGGGCTGGCTGTCCGACGTGATTGCCGAATTCATCAAGCTGTACCCTGACGTGTATGTAAGCCTGGTGTTCACCAACAGCGAGATCGACCTGATCGAGGAAGGCATCGACATTCACCTGACGGGCGGCCGCATCGACGACATGAACCTGATCGTGCGCCGGCTGGTGGCGTTCGACATGGTGGTGTGCGCAAGCCCTGCCTACTGGGCGCAACGCGGCATTCCCAAGGTGCCCGAAGACATGGCCCGACACGACGTGCTGAGCTATTCGGCAAAGCCCACCACCCACCTGCCCTTCGAAACCGGGGGCAAGCCGGTCGAGGTGCAGGTGCACAGCCGAATGGAAGCCAACGACGCGGTTGCGCTCATCGAGCTGGCACTGCGCGGCGCGGGCGTGGCCTATGTGCCCGAGCCGCTGGCGCAGTCGCACCTGGAACGAGGCGCGCTGGTGCCGGTGCTGCGCGAGCACATGCCCAAGGACCACTGGCTTTACGCCGCGTATTCGCAGCGCCGGCACAACAGCGCCGCCATGCGAGCGATGCTCGACTTTCTAGAACAGTCGATGGGCCCGGCCGGCGAGCCACCGGTCTTTCCGCCGATGCCGAGCGTGACACCCGCAGCGTGTGTACTTTCTGCTCCGCGAAAGACCGCCGTTGCGCCTGTTCCGGCTGCCGCGCCCGCACCCGCGGGCCGCAAGCAAAAGTCACCTGCCGAAGAAGAAGCACTGAACCCCTTCTTCGGGCGTTGAGCCGGGCGCAGCCGTGTTGTCTTCTTCGCTTCTCATCCGCCCTCCGACGCCGGAGGACTATGCAACCTGGAAGCCGCTATGGGACGGCTACAACGCCTTCTACAAGCGCGAGGGCCCCACGGCGCTGCCCGACGAGATCACACAGGCGACATGGCAGCGCTTCTTCGATGCCTACGAGCCGGTGCACGCGCTGGTGGCCGAGCGCGAGGGCCGGCTTGTGGGGCTGGCCCACTATCTCTTTCACCGCAGCACCACGCGCATCGAGCCGACCTGCTACCTGCAAGACCTGTTCACGCTCGAATCCGAACGGGGCCGGGGCGTGGGGCGCCAGTTGATCGAAGGTGTGTACGCGCATGTGCAACGCGTGGGCGCCCACCGCGTGTACTGGCAAACGCATGTAACCAACACCGCCGGGCGCACGCTCTATGACAAGGTGGCCTCGCACGACGGATTCATCGTGTACGGCACGCTCGTCTGAGCGGTTGAATATCGGAAAGCCGCGGCGGCCCGCGGCGGGTGCGCGTCAGTACTTGATGGTGACGCCGGCTTTCACACCGTTGTTGTTCTTGCCGTCGCTCAGCACACCGCCCGTGAGCGACACGTTGCCACCCGTGCTCGCACCCAGCGAGTAGGTTGGCCGCGGCGTGGAGGTGTCGGTGCCTATATAGGTGCCGCTGCCATCGGGCCGCTCCACGCCAATGGTCGCGCCCTTGGTATAGGCCGAGGTTTCGGTGGGACTGACGTTCGGCGCCACGTAGATGGTGCCCTTCTCGTCGCTGTCGACAGGCACCCGCACGGGCTCGGCGGCTGCGGTAGCAGCCACAAACCACGCGGCCACGCTCACGCTTGCAAAGATCAACTTGCTCATGGGCCCCATCCTGCGGGCTCGGCGGCGAACTCCCTGTAGGACGAGAGGCAGCACTGCCCGCATCGGCAGGCGATTTGTCATGGCCTGCACAAGGACGCGCGGGGACGTTTGTCTCCCCGGGAAAGGGGCGCACCGCTCATGCCCGAAAAGGCCTGAATTTTTACATTGGCTTCACGGCAAAAGAACGCTTGCGGTCCGGCATGGACACCAGGCGACGCCCTCGTTGGCAGGTCAACCGGGGGGAACAAGCCGCCAAAAGGGTAAAGCCATGAACAGAATTTTTCGAAGCCTCTGGAATCCTTCGCTCGGTGCCTGGGTTGCCACTCCTGAAATCTCGCGCGGCCGCGCCAGGGCAGTCAGCGGCAGCGACGGCGCCAGCAATAACGAGGACCGCGGTCGCACCCTGACCCGGGCCGACCTGCCCCTGCACGCCATCGCCCTGTCCGTGCTGCTGCTCGGCGCAGCCCTGGCCTTGCCCGCAGGCGCCGCCGGCGGCACCGGCGGCCAGCCCACGAGCGACACCTCCCTGCACGCCGGCAGCGGCGGCAGCGACACCCAGGGCGGCAGCGGCGGGCTCAACGACACCACCGTCAACGCCCACGGCGGCGACGGCGGCGCCTCCACCGAAACCGGCGCCAGCGCAGGCAGCAGCGCCGACATCGGCAGCTTTGCCGGCGCCACCCCCGGCTCCGGCGGCGCCGCCGGAGCCACCACCACCCTGGTGGGCCCCGGCACCTGGCAGGGCGACGCCGGTGCGGCCGGCCAATCGCAGACCGGCGACTTCGCCAACGGCAACGGCTATGGC
>NZ_JAVDUZ010000008.1:0-328875 GCF_031456585.1 Variovorax sp. 3319 | reverse complement strand
GTCTCGGGGTGTCCGCGCAACTGCGCGGAGGCGGGGATCAAGGACGTGGGGGTGATCGGGGTGGATTCGGGCTGGGAGCTGTACGTGGGGGGCAACGGCGGCATCAAGACGGAGGTGGCGCAGTTCCTGGTGAAGGTGAAGACGGCCGCCGAGGTGATGGAGTACTCGGGGGCGTTCCTGCAGCTGTACCGCGAGGAAGGCTGGTACCTGGAGCGCACGGTGCACTACATCGGGCGGGTGGGGCTGGACTATGTGAAGAAGAAGGTCCTGGAGGACGCCGAAGGCCGCAAGGCGCTGTGGGAGCGGCTGCAGTTTGCGCTGGACGGGGAGCCCGATCCGTGGTTCGAGTCGAGCCAGGCGCAGGTGGATGTGCGGCAGTTCACGCCGGTGGCGGTGGTGGACGGCCAGGTGGACAGCGCCGTGCAGGCCGCCTGAACGAGAAGGAGAAACAACCCATGAGCAACAACGGCAACAACAGCAACCACAGCAACACCAACGAGTGGAAGGTGATCTGCCGCGTGGAGGACATCCCGGTGCTGGGTGCGCGCCGCGTGGCGCGCCCGGTGGGGGTTGATGTGGCGGTGTTCCGCAATGCCGAGGACGAGGTGTTCGCGCTGCTGGACCGCTGCCCGCACAAGGGCGGGCCTCTCTCCCAGGGCATCGTGTTCGGCACCAGCGTGGCGTGTCCGCTGCACAACTGGGCCATCGGGCTGGACGACGGCTGCGCCAGGTCGCCCGATGAAGGGTGCACGCCGAAGTTTGCGGTGAAGGTGGCTGAAGGGGTCGTGCATCTGGATGCGGAAGAACTCGCCACCCACGCGGTGGAGCTCGGGCGCCCGGTCGCGGGGCCGGCCAACCGCGCGTGCCTTCAGGCCGAAGACACGGCCGCCTGAACTACAGCGAACGAACCATGAGCCTTACCCTCACTCCTTCATCGCGCGGCGCCGATCGCACCCCGGGCATGCCGCCCGTGCACGATCGCTCCACGCACGGCCGCTGCACGCTCGTCGGCGCCGGCCCCGGCGACCCTGAATTGCTCACCATCAAGGCGCTCAAGGCCATCCAGTCGGCCACCGTGCTGCTCGTCGACGACCTGGTGAGCGACGAGATCGTCGCCATGGCGCAGCCCGGTGCACGCCTGGTCCACGTCGGCAAGCGCGGCGGCTGCAAGAGCACGCCGCAGAGCTTCATCGAGCGGCTCATGATCATGGCCGTGCGCGAAGGCGAGCACGTGGTGCGGCTCAAGGGCGGCGATCCCTTCATCTTCGGCCGCGGCGGCGAAGAGGTCGAGCACCTGGCGCAGGCCGGCATCCATGTCGAGGTGGTGAACGGCATCACGTCGGGCCTTGCCGGGCTGACCTCGCTCGGCGTGCCGCTCACGCACCGCGACCATGCACAGGGCGTCATCTTTGTCACGGGCCATGCAAAGCCGGGTTCGCCGGGCACCGACTGGCACGCGCTGGCGGCCACGGCGCATGCCGCGCGCCTGACGCTGGTCATCTACATGGGCGTGTCGGGTGCGGGCCGCATTCAAGGCGAGCTGATGAGCGGCCTGCCGGCTTCCACCCCCATCGTCGTCGTGCAGAACGCCAGCATGCCAACCCAGCGGCACGCCGTGGGCACGCTCGGCACGCTGGAGCGCACGATTGCCGACAACGGCCTGTGCAGCCCTTCGATCATCGTGGTGGGCGACGTCCTCCAGGGCCTGGCCGCCGCGGCGTCTTCCGCTCATGTCGCGCTGGAGAAGGCGGCCTGAATTTCCGGTCTCCCCTCCCCCTCATTCTTCTCTTCTCAGTTTTTCCATCGAACCAAAGTAACGCCATGGCCTATTTGCAGCCTTCCGAATTCGTCACCAAGATGGTGGACGCCGGTGAATCCAAGATCTTCATGTCCACCCGGGACACGCTCATCCGCTCTTTCATGGCGGGTGCAATCCTGGCGCTGGCCGCGGTGTTTGCGGTAACCATCAACGTGCAGACCGGCTATTCGATCATCGGGGCCATCCTGTTTCCGGTCGGCTTCTGCATTCTTTACCTGCTCGGCTTCGACCTGCTGACGGGCGTCTTCGTGCTGACGCCGCTCGCACTCATCGACAAGCGCCCCGGCGTGACCATTGGCGGTGTGCTGCGCAACTGGGGCCTTGTGTTCGTCGGCAACTTTCTCGGCGCGTTCACCGTGGCCGTGCTGATGGCCATCGTGTTCACCTTCGGCTTCACCAGCCCGCCCGACAAGGTCGGACAGGTCATCGCCACCATCGGCGAGGCACGCACGCTGGGCTACTCCAACCACGGCGCCGCAGGCATGCTCACGCTCTTCGTGCGCGGCATGCTGTGCAACTGGATGGTGTCCACCGGTGTGGTGGGCGCGATGATCTCCACGTCGGTCAGCGGCAAGGTGCTTGCCATGTGGATGCCGATCATGGTGTTCTTCTTCATGGTGTTCGAGCACTCGGTGGTCAACATGTTCCTGTTTCCGTCGGCGCTGCTCATGGGCGGCAACTTTTCGATCATGGACTACATCATCTGGAACGAGATTCCCACGGTGCTGGGCAACCTCATCGGCGGCCTGTCGTTCACCGGGCTTACGCTGTATGCCACGCATGTGAGAACGGCGCCCAAGCGCGTGGTCCGCTAAGCACGGCTCGGCCACCCTCCGCCGGTGACGATGCGCTCCGCACTCGCGGTCTCCATCGGACAGCACTCCGACAAGGGCCGCAAGGAAACCAACCAGGATTTCCATGGCGCGGCCCTGCCGGAGGGTCAGGTTCGCACCGCGAAGGGCGTGGCAATTGCCATTGCAGACGGCATCAGCAGCAGCGACGTGAGCCATGTGGCGAGCGAGTCGGCGGTCAGGAGCTTTCTGACCGACTACTACTGCACCTCGGACGCATGGAGCGTGAGTCGCTCGGCACAGCGCGTGCTCACGGCCGCCAACGCCTGGCTGCACGCGCAAACCCAGAATGGCGGTGGCCGTTTCGACAAGGACCGCGGCTACGTCTGTACCTTCAGCGCGCTGGTCGTCAGGTCGACCACGGCGCATGTTTTTCATGTGGGCGACACGCGCGTCTATCGCTGGCATGCAGGGGCACTCGAGCAGCTGACCGAGGACCACCGCGTATCGGTAGGCGGCGGGCAAAGCTATCTCGCGCGTGCGCTCGGCGTAGGGCCGCATGTAGAGATCGACTACCGCGCCGTTCCCGTCGAGCAGGGAGATGTCTTCCTGCTGACCTCCGACGGCGTTCACGAGCACATCGACTCCGCGGCCATCGAGGCCGCACTCGATTCGAACCCCGGCAACCTGGACGCCGCTGCCCGCAGCATTGCCGGGGAAGCCTACAGCCGAGGCAGCCCGGACAACCTGACAGTGCAGATCGTCAGGATCGACGCCCTGCCCGATGGCGACGTGAACGAACTGCAAGCACAGCGCGCCGCACTGCAGCTGCCGCCCATGCTGGAGGCGCGCATGCGCTTCGACGGCTACACCATATTGCGCGACCTGCACCATAGCCATCGCAGCCACATCTACCTGGCCACCGACGACGACACCGGGCAGCGCGTTGTGCTCAAGACCCCTTCGGTCGACCTGCAGAACGACGAAGCCCACCTGGACCGCTTTCTGCTGGAGGAATGGGTAGCGCGGCGCATCGACAGCGCGCACGTGCTCAAGCCGCACGCCACCAGCCGCAAGCGCAACTATCTTTATGTTGCGATGGAGTTCGTCGAGGGGCAGACGCTGGCGCAATGGATGGTGGACAACCCGCGGCCAAGCCTCGAGTCGGTGCGCGGCATCGTCGAGCAGCTGGCAAAAGGGCTGCAGGCCTTTCATCGCCTCGAAATGCTGCACCAGGACTTGCGGCCTGAGAACATCATGATCGACCGCACGGGCACGGTGCGCATCATCGACTTCGGTTCGGCCTGGGTGGCCGGGCTAGGCGACAGCACGCTGGCCGGGCCGAACGAGATATTGGGCACGGTGCAGTACACGGCGCCCGAATACTTTCTGGGCGACGGCGGCTCGGCAAGGTCGGACCTTTTCTCGCTGGCCGTCATCGTCTACCAGATGCTCACCGGGCGCCTGCCCTACGGCGCAGAGGCCGCGCGAATCCGCACACGGGCAGACCAGCGAAACCTGCAATACAGGTCCGCGCTCGACACGCAGCGCGCCATTCCGGCCTGGATAGACGAAGTGCTGCGAAAGGCGCTCAACCCCAACCCGCTCAAGCGCTACGAAGTGCTTTCAGAGTTCGTGCAAGACCTGCGGCAACCCCATCCCGATTTCTTGAACAGCCACGGCACACCGCTCGTCGAAAAGAACCCTGTGATCTTCTGGAAATGCATGACCCTGCTGCTGGGCATTGCGGTGATCGTGCTGCTTGGCCTGCTCAGCCAGCGAGGCTGAGGGTTGGATTTGCAGAGATGGGCAGTTGGCCGCATGCCTCCCGGCCAAGACTCGGCCGGGAAGCATCCTACGTAATCCGTCAGCGCAGCCGTACGACCTTCCGATTGCGTGCGATTAGCTTTGTGGGTCATCGAGCTTTCAATCTTCAAGCCCATATGTTCAGAACGATCCTGGGGGTCGCGGTAAGCCCATTGGTGGCAATCGCCCTGTTCTGCGCTGGCATCCTCGCGGCGGCAATGCACTTGTTTGCCCTGCCAGTGCTGTATCTGTGGGAACGCTATCTGGAGCAAAGGCCTCTCCGGGGCAAACGCGCTCGCGAAGAAGCCCGGATCGACTCCGAAAAATGAACTTCTCCGACCGTTGCTGCCTTTGTCCCCTTTGCCGCCTCCCGGCCACGGCGCACCGTCCTTCAAGCAGTTTCTCCGCATGCCTGCACGCGGCCGCTTCGCAGCTGGTGCACGCTTTCCGGAACTCTCGGGCCAACAGACATGACAGACGACAGCACACCCATTTCAGACGGGCACTCCCTTGAATACCGCGGCTTCCGCTTCGAGCTTCGCGCGGAGTCCGTGCCCGGCGGCTATCAGCCTATCGTTGTGGTTGTCCGCACACCTGCGGACGAAGAAGAAACGCAACTGCCCAACGACACGGACGAGATCGTCTATGGGACCGAGGCCGAGGCCACCCGGCATGCAGAGCAGCAGGCGATTCGTTGGGTGCATGACCGCACAGGCGACGCGCAGGCGCAGTTCTAAGAATACGGAAGGACGCAGTTTTCGCGTCTCGCCGTAGCCGGTCCGGTTACCGAGGCGCGCGAAGCACAAGCACCGCTCCGGAGCCTGTCAACACCAGATTCAATTCGCCGCAAAGCAGTACATCAGCCCGGCGCTGCCGCTCATCTTGAGCTGATCGATGCTGCAGCCGCGCGTACCGTGCGAAGAGTTCCATGAAGCATTGGCCACCGGATCGGGGTTGGTGCCCTTGTGGTCGTGATGCCCCACGATGGCGGAGCCGCCGTCGCTCCTGGTCCAGTTGCCGCAGGTGGTGTCCTTGCCCGGGTCGGGCACGGCCACTGTGCCGTCGGGGCGCGAACCGGTGAGGATGTCGTGGCGGTTGACCGGATCGCCGAAGCCCGAAACGACCTCGCCCTTCTCGGTCAGCGAGGTGTCTTTGCCGACCTTCGCGTTGGCGCTGTGCAGGTCGGCCACGCTGGTGGCGACGACCACTCCCTTGGCATTGGTCCACGGCCCGGTGCCGATGCGGTCGCGTGCGTTGACAGCGGGCTGCCCGTTTGCGGCAGCAGTGCTCAAATAGGCGCGCCACGTCTTGTTGCCCGCCCCCGCGCTGGCGGCCAGCGACTGGCAGAAGCGGTCGGCTCCGGCCAAGCCTCCGAGGTCGCCGCCCTTGCCAGGATTGGCGCTGGTGATGAAGAAGCTCATGGAGTTTCCGCCGCCCGACTGCCCCATGGCACCGCAACCGATGATCAGTGCAGTGGCCGCGACAGCGGCGCCAGCAGAAAGAATGAAGCGACTGGGCATGAGGAGACTCCTGGCAGTGTTGGAGCCGGGAGGCTACCGCACCATGGTGCCGGCGGCAACCCGAGCCGCCCCCATGCGCTGACCCCAGCTCCAGCCTCAGCCGGCCCGCGTTGCCGAGCCGAGCAAGAGCTCGTTGGGCCCAATCCAGCCCCGGTCGCCGCGAAATTCCTCAAGCTCCTCCTCCATCTCTTGCCAGGCCAACTCCCTCGCCGTTGTATCCAGCGGCGCGAGTACTTCCATGATGGGTGAACCTGAACTTCGAACGAATGCGACGTAGGCAGCGGCGTCAGGAAGCTCGAACGGCGCCGCAAGCGGTTTCACTGCAACCTCGGCATAGCCGGCCGCTGTCAACAGACTCGAAAGCCTGCCCGGTGCCGCAAGGCTGAACAGACCGCCATCGGCATACGGCGAGACGCTGCCGGTCAAGCCCCGGTGCTTGCGCGCCACCTTCATCATGGTCGTGATGCAAGGGTTGTTTGCGGGGTCGCCGAACACCAGCGCAACGAAGCGGCCGCGCGGTCGCAGCGCGTTGAATGCCGCGGCCAGTGCAGCGGCCGGGTTCATGCAGAACATGAGCCCGAGCCTGCACATCACCGCATCGAAAGGCGTTCGCGCATGAACCGGCTGCTCCGCGTCTGCAACGGCGAAGCGCACGTTGGCAAGGCCAGCCGCTTCGATGCGCCCGCGCGCGAAGTCAAGGATCTTCGGCGAAATGTCGGTCGCCAGCACGTCACCCGTCGGCCCGACGGCGAGCGCGATGTCCTTTGTCTGGTCGCCCGCACCCGCGGCCAGGTCGAGCACGCGTGCACCCCGCTGAAGCCTGGCCTCGCACAGCATCGCGGCGGTTGCCTGGCGCAACCACGCATGAATGACCGGCGTGCTGGCGGACCAGCCTTCGGCAGCCCGGTCCCAGGCTTTCACAACCGGGTGCGTCATGCGTCCCCCCGGATGCCGGCATTGACCAGCAGGGGCACCAAGGCCCGGCGGTCGTCGTCTATCTTCGCGGCCAATTGCGAAGGTGAGCTTTGCGCAGCCGTCATGGCCGCATCCTCGAACCGGCGTAACAGCCCGGCGCGCGCGACGACGTTGCCGATTGCCTCCGACGCCTGTTCCGCAATACGCGCCGGGGTGCCGGCAGGTGCAAAAAAGGCGAACCACTCGCGCATCACCGATCGCGCGTGGCCCTGTTCGACGAGCGTGGGCACCGTGGGCGAGAAGCGGCTGCGCTCATGCCCCGAGGTGCCGAGAAGCCGCAAACGGCCGCCGGGGAGCTGCGGCAGCAGCAGGCCTTCCGGCAGCACGAGCACGGCGACCTGCCCGCCCAGGAGCGCCGCCATGGCGGGTGGGCCGCCCGGATAGGGAACATGGCGCCAGTCGAGCCCAGGCCGATCGAACAGCATGACCTCCAGAATGTGCGGCAGGGTGCCCGTGCCGGGCGAGGCGGCGTTGGCCTCGCCGGAATGGCGCCGCATCCACTCGATCAACATCCTGGTGTCGGCAACCTCCGCCGGTACGGCATTGCCCACGGCCACGCCAAGATTCATCTCTGCGGCTAGCGACACGGGCACGAGGTCTCGCGCCGGGTCGTAGCTGAGCTTTCCGTACAAGGTCGGGTAGAGGCTGGCAATCGCGCCTTGGCCCAGCAGCCAGGTCGAGCCATCGGCTGGCGCAGACTTCAGCGCCTGCACCGCGATCTGGCCCGCCGCACCTGGCCGGTTGTCGATAACCACCTGCTGCGCGAAGGCACCGGCAAGCGCTTCGCCAAAGGTTCGCGCAACGATGTCCGGCACGCTGCCTGCGGGACCGGTGCAAAGAATGCGAAGGCGTTCCTGCTTCGCTCCCGATGCCGTCTGTCCGATGGAGGCGGAACTGCAGGCTGCGGCAGCCGCTGCGGCGGCACCGGCAATCAGCACCCGGCGGCGGGGCATGCGGCCATTGGTGAGGGAGCTTGTCTTCATGGGCGGCCTTGAAGTAGTGTGGCAACTCCAGCGTAGGCCGGAGCTCCATGGCCCACAAGGCGCGGACTTGCAGAACGGGGCCGCAATAGTGCATAACGGGTCATGCTCGACTGGAACGACCTGAAATACTTCGTGGCTGTGGCGCAGCACGGCAGCACGTTGGCTGCGGGCCGGGCCCTCGGGGTCGACCAGTCGACGGTGCAGCGACGACTGACCGCACTGGAGCGGCACATCGGTCGTGCGCTCGTGCAGCGGCATACCACGGGCTACACGCTCACCGTCTTCGGCATCGAAATGCTGGAAGCCGCGCGCGAGGTCGAACGGGCCGTGGGCGAGTTCGAACAGGTGCTTGCTGCGTCAAAGCGCAATGCCGCCGGCGTGATCCGGCTCACCTGCCCGGAGCCGCTCGTGAACAGGTTGACGCGCTCGGGCCTGCTGGATCGCTTTCATGCGCTGCATCCGGCGCTGCGCGTTGAATTTGTAATGAGCGACAAGTACGTTGACCTGCGCACCGGCGAAGCCGATGTCGCGCTGCGTTCAGGCGACACCGACGATGCCGTGCTGGTCGGCCGCAAGGTCGGCGACTCGCTGTGGGCCGTGTACGCGAGCCGGGACTACGTGGCGCGCCACGGCAAACCGTCGTCGATCGAAGAGATCCAGGCGCATCCGGTGGCCGGGTTCGAAGAGAGCATGTCGGGCCACCGTGCAAGCCAGTGGCTGCGCCAGGTGGCGCCGGGGGCGAACATCGTGGCCCGCAGCGGCAGCGTGCTCGGTCTCCTGTTGTCCGCAAAGGCCGGCGTGGGCATTGCACCGCTGCCGACAGCGCTCGGCGATTCGGAGCCGGAGCTGGAACGGGTTCTCGGTCCGATTCCGGCGCTGTCGCGGGACTGGCGGCTCCTTGCGATGCCCGAGATTCGGAAGACGGCCCGTGTCAGCGCATTCTTCGACTTCATTGCCACTGAAATCGACGCGCTCAAGCCAATCATCACCGGCTAGCGAGACCTGGTGGGACGCAAGTCTCGAGGCCTCATGCGGCCTGCTTCCACTCCCGCGGCGACAGGCCGCTTTGCGCCTTGAAAGCGCGCGACAACGCAGCCTCGCTTCCATAGCCGACCTCTTGCGCAATGAGCTTGAGCGGGCGCCCCTGGCGCAATGCCTGCTGTGCAAGGCCAACGCGCCAGCGCTGCAGGTAGACACCCGGCGTGCACCCCACGGTGTCGCGGAACTGGGTTGCAAACACGCTGCGCGACATGCCCGCCTCCGCGGCAAGCGCATCGAGCGTCCATTCGAGCGCCGGCTGGTCGTGCATGGCCACCACGGCATTGCGCAGGCGCGGATGCGAAAGCCCGGCGAGCAGGCCCGAGCGGGTTTGCCCTTTTTCCATCAGGTGGCGGAGCACCTGTATGAGCACCACATCGAACAGGCGGTTCAGCAGCACCTGCTTGCCGCAGCGCTGCTCGAAAGCCTCTTCGAACAGCAGCTCCAGCACGCCCTCGGTGCCGTCTATTTCTTCCAGCGGCAGGCAGACGAACGCGGGCAGCGCGGCCAGGATCGGGTTTGCGGCGCCGCCCTCGAACTGCAGGTGCGCGCATGCAAAGTCGGCACCGTGCACGGTATCGGTAATGAACCTGTGCGCCATGGGCCGCGGATACATCAGGAGGCTGGGCCGCTCGACGCGCAACACCTCCGCGCCGCCGTGGCTCACGCCCACTTTGCCGCGCCGCACGAGGTGCAGTTGCCCCGTTGCGCCCTCCCCGTCCAGGTCGTTGATTCCGCACAGCGCGCCGGTGTGAAACACCCGCGCGGTGACCGAAAAGTGGGTCAGCAAGGCTTCAAGCCTATCGGCCATCAAATACTCCAAGTCAAATTATCAGGACTTTTTATCACCAATCGTTTCGCCATGCACGTAAAGTTCGTTCTGTCGATTCCGACCTGAAACCTCAAACCAAATCGAAGGAAAAAACATGAACGCCGTTACCCGCATCTTCGCCCTGGCCGCCCTGGCTGTTGCCGCTAATGCCGTGTTTGCCGCCGACCCGTCGCCCGTTCGCCAGCCGGCGGCCGCGGTTGCAAAGAGCGCGAGCTACATCACCACCAATGACGGCGTGCAGATCTACTACAAGGACTGGGGTCCGAAGAATGGGCAGGTGGTCGCGTTCAGCCACGGCTGGCCGCTGAACTCCGACAGCTGGGAATCGCAAATGATTTTCCTCGCCTCCAAGGGCTACCGCGTGATTGCGCATGACCGCCGCGGCCATGGCCGTTCGAGCCAGCCCTGGGAAGGCAATGACATGGACCACTACGCCGACGACCTGGCGGCCGTGATCAACACGCTCGGCGTGAAGGACGTGACGCTGGTCGGCTTTTCCACGGGTGGCGGCGAAGTGGCGCGCTACATCGGCCGCTACGGCACCAGCCGTGTGAAGAAGGCGGCGCTGGTGAGCGCGGTTCCCCCGCTCATGCTGAAGACC
This sequence comes from Variovorax sp. 3319, assembly GCF_031456585.1. Taxonomy (NCBI): domain Bacteria; kingdom Pseudomonadati; phylum Pseudomonadota; class Betaproteobacteria; order Burkholderiales; family Comamonadaceae; genus Variovorax; species Variovorax sp. 3319. The sequence continues at coordinate 318,510 of NZ_JAVDUZ010000008.1, read as the reverse complement.
GACAAGAACCCCGGCGGCCTCCCCATCGAGGTGTTCGACGGCATTCGCAAGGGCGAGCTGGAGAACCGCTCGCAGCTGTATCTCGACATTGCCTCGGGTCCGTTCTTCGGCTTCAACCGGCCGGGCGCCAAGGTGTCGCAGGGCTCCATCCAGTCGTTCTGGGCGCAGGGCATGCAGGCCGGCCACAAGAACACCTACGACTCGATCGCGGCGTTCTCGGCCACTGACTTCACCGAAGACCTGAAGCGCTTCGACGTTCCGACCCTTGTCGTGCACGGAGACGACGACCAGATCGTGCCGATCGATGCATCCGGCAGGGCATCCGCCAAGCTGATCAAGAACGCAAAGCTGATCGTCTATGCAGGTGCACCGCACGGCCTTGCCGACACGCACAAGGACCGGCTCAACAATGACTTGCTGAATTTCATCAAGGAATAAGCGGCTCAGGCGCCGAACCAGTCCCGGGCCGACCTTCCCTGGTCCGGCCCGAGCATCGAGAAGCCGCCGTCGACCGGAATATCGGCACCGGTCACAAAACGCGCGGCGCCGGAGCACAGAAAAAGCACCACCTGCGCCACGTCGTCCGGGTCGCCCGCCCGGCCCAGCGGATGCAGTGGTGCCGCCATGCGGTCGGCATGCGCGCGGTCGCCGCCGGCCATGCGGCTCAATGCGTCGGACCAGGTCCAGCCGGGCGACACCGAGTTGACGCGCACACCGAGCGGCGCCAGGGTGGCGGCCTGGTTGCGCGTGAGCTGCAAGATGGCCGCCTTGGCCGCGGGATAGAGCGCCCGGTTGGCGGTGCCGAACTTGCCGCCGACGCTCCCCATGTTGACAATGGCGCCGCGTTGGGCGGCCAGCGCATCTGCGGCTTTTTGCACCAGCACCGCGCCCGACACCAGGTTGACGTCCAGCGCGTGCAGCCATTCGCCGCGGGTAGCAGCCATGCCGTTGTCTCCGTAGACCACCGCGTTGTTGATGAGAAAGTCGATGCGGCCTTCGGTGGCGAGCACGTCGGCCAGAAGCGCATCAATCGCCGCGTCGGATGCGATGTCGCACTCCGCAAAGCGGCAGCCCTTACCCAGTTCGGCCTGCAGTGCCCGGCCGCGCCCGGCATCTATATCGACAGCCAACACTTGCGCGCCGGCTTGCACGAATGCACGAGCGATGGCGCTGCCGAGCATGGCGGCCGCGCCGGTGACGATGGCAACCTTGCCTTGCAGACTCATGGCGCACCTTCCGCTTCTTTCATGTCCTGAAGACCTCATTGTTTTTCATGCGTGCAATCGCTTCGTCGACGAGCATCACGTCCGCGAGCATTGCCAGTGTCTCCAGGCTGGCTGCATGCAGGTGCGGTTGCGCGGTGCTGCATGCATCGGCCACCACCGCCACGTCATAACCCAGGTCGCTGGCGTGGCGTGCGCCGTGCTCGACCACGTGGTTGGTTGCAATGCCCGCTACATACAGCCGCGTGGCGCCGGTGCTGCGCACAGCTTCTTCGAGCCCGCTGGCCCAGAACGGATTGTTGCGCTTGTGGGTGACGACGGCTTCGCCGGAAAGCGGTGCCAGTTCACTATAGAACTCCGCGCCCCATTGCCCGTCGAGCACGGCGCCGGTTTCGGCCACGCGGCGGAACAGCATGCTGTTGCGCAGGCAATCCGCATACCCCGGCGCAAAGGCAATGCGCACAAAAATTACCGGCACACCGCTCGCGCGTGCACCGGCAATCAGCCGCGCGGCCGAGGCAATCAGGCGCGGGCGCGCAGGGTCGTCGGCCGCCACGCCCACCCGCACCTTGCCGTCGGCGTGGAGCACGTCGTTCTGGTAGTGCATGGCCAGCAGCGCGGCCTTGGTCACATGAACACCTGCAAGGCTTCGTGAGGCGCTTCGCAATTGACAAGCTCCACGCGCTTCATCTCGATGCGCCACGCATCGCCGTCGCGGCGCAGGGTGTGCAGCACGCTGCCGCCGAATGCGCGCTGCTCGGTCTTGCGCCATTCGAGAAGCTGGAAGGCCGAGCGCACCACGCAGCCGCCCTGGGTGCGCGACTCGAGCGAGACGTTGCCCAGCACATGTACTGTGCGAGTAGGTGGCTGCTGCGAATAGGCGCGGGCCTGCTCGAGCCGCCGCGCCCTCATCGAGCGCAGCAATGCGTTTTCGCAGAACAGCGAGGCGTGGTTGAGGTGGTCGGCCTGCCCGTGCACCAGCGGCACCCAGTAAAGCCCATCGGGCGTGAAAAGCCGCAGCCACTCGTCCCAGCGGTGCTCGTCGAGCAGGCGCGCCTCATGGAACAGAAACTGCGAAATGTCCTGCTGTTCTTGCCAGTCGTTGAAGTTCATTCGGCGCCTCCAGCCTGAACGCCCATGTACGCAGCCCAGGCGCCGAACATGTTGCGCGCCGGCATTTCGCTGTTGCCATTGGAAGACCGGCCGCCCGGCAGGGGCTGGTCGCGCCCCATGCCGCGGTGCATGCTGACCCAGTCGCCGCCGTCGGAGGCCAGCCCCTCCTGCACGCGGTTGTAGGCCTCCAGGTCGTCGGGCATCACGTTCGACGATGGTGAGTTGACGATGTTGGTGTACTTGAGCGTGCGCTGAAAGGTGGCCTCCGGTGCGCCCTTCAAACGGAAGCTGAAGATCTCGACCAGCGTGCGGTCCACCGAGAGCGGGCGGATCACCCTGATCTGCTGGAACGAGGTGTGCGGCGAACAGCTCGGGTACACGATGGTGTTGTGCCGGTTCACCCGCAAGATCTGATCGGCGCGCGCCGCGCCCTGCTTTGCCTCGAGCGCTGCCACGTAGGCCAGGCTCACCGGGTCGGTGGGCGGCACGAAGATGCCCTCCATGAAGCCGTGGCCGTGGTCGTAGCCCTTGAGTTCGAGCTTTTCCCAGAACTCCAGCGGCTCTCCGTTGCCGTCGACGATGACCACTTCGAAGGGCTTGGGCGTGCCGGCGGGCATCGATTCGAACTCTTCCTTGGCTGCACGCCATGACGATTCATGGGTGGCCACCGCATGGATCGTGTCGTGCAGGTTTTCGAAGAATATCTTCCAGTTGTTACGCTGGACGACACGCTGCACGCCGCCGGCCACTTCCACTTCGCCGTCGGGTGCGCGGTCGCAGAAGTTGTCGAGCGAGGTGGCCACGCCGCCAAGAAACTCGCCGAGTTCGGGGCCCTCTTCTGCGAGGCTCGCGAACACGAAGCCGCGGTGGCTGGCCACCCGCGCCACCTTGCGCACCGAATGCTGCTGCGCCTTCAGGTCGAGCGCGGTGTCTTCATAGCCGCTTCGCAGCGGCACCGAAAGCAGGCTGCCGTCGCACTTGAAAGTCCAGCCGTGATAGAGGCAACGCAAGAACTTGCCGGCACTGCCGCTGCCATCCGGAACGATCTTGGCGCCCTTGTGCGGGCAGCGGTTGTAGAGCACGTTCACGGCACCGTCGGTGTGGCGCACCATCACGACGGGTTCGCGCCCGAGCCGCGTGGTGAAGTAATCGCCGACCTTGGGCACCTGGCTCTCATGGCCCACGTAGAGCCAGGCCTGGCCGAAGACGCGGTCCATCTCCAGCTCGAAGATGGCGGGGTCTGTATAGACGCGTTTATGCACGCGGTCAGGCTGCACGAGCGACTGCAGGTCGATGGTCATGGGAATGGGTCTCCTGAACTGTGGTCTTCAGATGTCGAGCACCACCGGTCGAGCATTGCCGGATCGGCGGCCATCATCCCAGCGGCAAGGCCGGATCGGCGATGGTCAGGCTGGCCGATTTTTGCCAGCGCGGCATCAGCGTGTTCGACGGCAAGTGCTCGTCCACCAGCTTGCGCGCCGTATCCACGCCCGCCACCGGCAAGCCCTTCGCGTCGAGCAGCCCGATCTGCACCAGCACGCTGGCCTGGTCCCAATAGATGTGCTCGTGATAGAGCTTGTCGCCGCGAAACTTGACAATGGCAACGAGCGGAATTTCGACCGGCTTGCCGGTGGGCGCAATGCCCGGCAGCATCCAGTCGATTTCCACCGTGTGGGTGAAGCAGAAAAGCATCTCGTCGACGATTTGCGTAGCGCCCACGGTGCGCGAGATGGGGGTGAGCCGCGTGTCCGGCGGCGTGGTGGGAATGAAGTGGTGCTTGTAGAAGCGCGAAAGCTCCTTGGCCCCTACCCCGCCGGTCATGGTGGGTATGTGGTTGACATAGGGCTCGCTCACCATCGTGCCCATGGTGGCAACCACGTCGCGTGTCGCAAACTCGTATTCGCAGTGCTTGTCCCAGAGCGCCGACAGGTCGTAGACGGGACCGATGGCGTCTTTGAAAAGCGCCATGGAGCGCTGGTGCGCCATCAGCGTCGAGGGCTTGTCGAAATGCTCGCCGCCGGTGCGTGCGAATGCGTGGTCGACGCCGGGGTACACATACATCTGCGCGCCGGGCTTGCCTGCAAAGGCCGCCAGAACCTGTTCGCGCGCTTCGGGCGGGCAGAACTTGTCGAGCTCGGCAAAGTGCAGCGCAATCGGGCACTGGATTTTCGGCAGCACGTCCAGGTCTGCCTCGATGCCGACACCGTAGTAGCCCACTGCCGCGTCGACGCCCGAATGTGCGGCCGCAAGATAGGCCAGCTTTCCGCCGAGGCAAAAGCCCAGCGCACCCACCTTGCCGGTGCATGCCGGGTGCGCACGCAGCGCCTTCACGCTGGCCGTGATGTCTGAAACACCGGCGGCCACATCGAACTTTTGAAAGAAGCCGAATGCACGCTGCCAGTCTTCGGGCGAATAGCCCAGTTCGACATTCGGCTCCATGCGCCAGAACAGGTCGGGCGCGAGCACCACGTAACCCTCTTCGGCGTAGAGGTCGGCCACCTCGCGCACGTAGTCGTTGATGCCGAAGATCTCCTGGCACAGCACGATGCCGGGGCCTTGCCCCGAAGGCGGCAATGCAAGGTAGCCGCGAAAGGCCTGGCCGTCGGCGGCTGCAATGTCGATGTATTGGCTCATTGGGCGAGTCTCCGAAGTGGTGGGGTTTGGCGGACGATTCTGTGGAGCGCCCCGCGCGCTGTCTGTCCACTTCTTGCATACGCGTGCAGCGCAAGAAGTGGATAGCCGGCCATCCGCACGCCGTGGAGACTCGGCCCGCGCATACATACCTTTGTTGCACTACACGCCGTCCGCATCACCCCTTGAGGAGATCCTTCATGTCGCAGGCAAGAATCACAACCGGCATCGCTTTGCTGGCGCTCGCCGTTACGGCCGCATTCACACCGCAGGCCCAGGCCCAGGCGCCAACCGTCAAGGTCGGCCTTGCAATGGACCTTTCCGGCCCGTTTGCCGTGGGCGGCGCCGAGGCGAAGGCCGGGTTTGCAGTGGCAATGAAGCAACTGGACGGCAAGCTCGGCGGCGTGCCGGTCGAATTTGTGGAGGCCGACACCGGCGGCAGCCCCGACATGGCCCGGCAGGTGGTCGAGCGCATGCTGCTGCGCGACAAGATCGACCTGTTCACCGGCCCTGTCGGCTCGACGGTTGCGCTTGCGGTGGGCGCGCCGCTCTTCGCGGCCAAGGTGCCCTATCTCTCGAGCAACACCGGCCCGAGCGACTATTCGGGAGCAAAGTGCAACCCGTATTTCTTCGGCGCGTCTTACCAGAACGACGCGTACCACGAGGCAGCGGGCAAGTTCGCTTCGGACAAGGGCTTCAAGAGGGTTGCGCTCATCGCGCCGAGCTATCCAGGCGGCAAGGATGCAATCAATGGCTTCAAGCACAACTTCAAAGGCGCGGTAAGCGACGAGCTCTACACCAAGCTTGGCCAGCTCGACTACTCCGCCGAAATTGCGCAGATTCGCGCGGCCCGGCCCGACGCCCTTTACTTCTTTCTGCCGGGCGCGATGGGGGTGAGCTTCATCAAGCAGTTTGTCGGTGCGGGCCTTTCGAAAGACGTGGCGCTGATCTCGACTGCCTTCTCGGCGGACGAAGACATGATTCCCGCCGTGGGCGAGCCGATGCTCGGGCTTTTCAACACCGCGCATTGGTCATACGACCTCGACAACCCTGCGAACAAGCGCTTCGTGGAGGCGTTCCGGCAGCAGAACAACGGGCGCAATCCGTCGTTCTATGCGGGCCAGGCCTATGACGTGCTGATGGCCATGGATGCGGCGGTGCGGGATGTGGGCGGCAAGGTGGCCGACCGTCCGGCGCTGCTGAAGGCGATCAAGGCCGCAAGGTACAAGTCGGTGCGGGGCGACTTCAGCTACGGCGCCAACAACTTCCCCATTCAGAACTACTACCTGCGCGTGATCGGCAAGGACGCCAGCGGACGCATCGCCAACAAGGTGATCGGCACGGTGCTGCAGAACTACCAGGACAGCTCTTCCGCCAAATGCGCGATGAAGCCGGCCTGATGAAGCCGGCCTGACGCCGACGGGCTAGTGACGCGCCGGCTCGCGCGAAGTTTCGCGCGGCAGCCGGCCGAAGCGCTCGCGGTAGCAGGCGGCAAAACGGCTCAGGTGCGAGAAGCCGCAGTTGAACGCGACCTCGGTCACGCTCGCGCCGTCGCGCCGCGCCAACTGGGCGTGCGCAGCATCGAGCCGCATGTTGCGCAGCACTTCCATGGGCGAAAGATCGCGGTAGCGGCGAAACAAAAGCCCCAGTGCACGGCGCGACACGCCGGCCGCCTCCGCCACGTCGTCAACCGAAAGCGGCGCATCGAGCCGGCTGCGCATGAACTCTTCGGCAAGCCGCAACTGCCGCATGCTGGCGGCCTCGAAGCCAAGCCGCAACGCGTCGTGCTGCTGCCGCACCGAATTGGGCCGGTGGCACAACAGGTAGAGCATGAGGTTGTCTTCGTAGTGGGCCAGCCAGCGCGGGTCGTAGGGCTGGTGGTCGCCTGCGGGCAGCAGCGACGCGAGGCCAGCCACCATGCGGCACCATTGCGTGCCGGCTGCATCGTCGAGCCGAAGCGGCAGCTCGAAATCGATTTCGCCGATTTCGGTTGCACTCGCCGCACCGCCCGCGGGCCTGGCTGCAAACGTGCGGCGCGCCACGTCCTGCAGGCGGGCAAGGTCGATCTTGAGCATCAACTGCTCGCAGTCGGCATGCCAGCGCAGGCGCACGGGTTTGTGCGCGGACACCACTGCCCCCTGGCCGGGATGGATCTGCACCGTCTGGCCGCCCGTATTGACTTCGGCATGGCCACGCAGCGGCATCTGTACCAGCACGAAGTTGCCGAGCGTGTCGGGCTCGATGTCCACATCGCAGCCGTACCGCAGGATGCACAGCGAGAGTGCACTCAGTTCGGCCCGGCAAAAGACCGCATCGACCTTGCCGCGGCCCCAGGTGCTGCGGTGCGCCTTCAGCTCATGGGTGACCAGCGCGTGGGTTTCGTCCGCCTTGCGCGATCGGAAGATCTCTCGTCCGTACAGGGTGGAAAGCTGCTGGCTCGACCATGCGTCCACGAACACTCCTCAGGGGCAAAGTAGGCATACCGATCTCTGCCGCCGGGGCAGGAGCGCAATCTACCGCCCTGGGCCGGGTCCTGCCATGGGGGTTGCCCGGGCGGCCTGCTTCGGCGTGCAAGAACCTTGCCCGTCGTTTGCGGGTTCTGCCGAGTGTGTGAGCCGGAGCGGCTACTTCCGCTTGTCGCCGGCCGGCGCGGCCTCGTCGGCTTTTTCCTTGTCCTTGTCCTGCTGCGCCTTCGGCAGCTTGACCTTGGTGACGGTCACCGACACCGGGTCGCTGGCGGGAAAGGACTCTTCGACGCCGCTGTCGAGGGCTTCTTCGCTGGGCGCCTGCTCGACCGGCTTGGCCGGCTCGACGGCCGGCTTGCCGTGGTTCTTGGACGTGGGAAAGGGAAAGGCTTTTTCTGAAGTCATGGGAACTCCTCGGCCGTGCACGCCGCTAGGGCTTGCGCGGCTCTTTGTTGGTTTCGGAGCTTAGGTCTTCCCGCAACCCGTAGGCCGCGGAACCGTCGTGGCGCGATGCCTCCACGTTCTTGCGCTTGCTCGCCATGCGTTCGGCAGGGGCCGGTGCCGAGTCTTGCTCCCCTGTGGCCGAGGAACTGCGGGTGAACTTTTCTCCAGCGCCGATGTTGTCCGTGCCGCCACTGGTAGTGGGCCGGGATCCGTCGCCCGAACCGAGATTTCCGGGTTCTGTATTCATGTCGTCGACTCCTGTTGCTCCAAGAGCAAAAGTGGCAATGAATCGATTCTGGGAGCAGCCCGGGGCACGGGCGTAGGACGACGCCAGCGTCCATCAGTCGGAAGCATCCTCGCCTCTGAACGTGTTCGAAGTTGTCGAATGTGTTGACGGTCCGTGTGTGCCGGTGCACAACACCTTGGCCGGCACGCCGGAAATAGAGCTGCACTTGAGTGCACTATTTCTCATTCGAATGTGATAAATTCACATTTAAATACAATCTGACACATCATTACCCGGCCCGCTGAATGAAAAAGCTCTCGTTTTCGCGTCGGCGCAATGGCTTCACATTGATCGAGGTAATGATCACGGTGGTGATCGTCGCGATCCTGGCTTCCATTGCGCTGCCCAGCTACCAGCGCTACGTGATCCGCGCCAAGCGCTCCGCCGCGCAGTCGCAAATGATGGAAATTGCCAACCGCGAACAGCAGTTCCTGCTGGCAAACCGCAACTACGCGGACAAGACGACGCTGGCGGCCAGCGGCTACTCGCTGCCGGCCGATGTCGCCGCCAATTACGACTACACGATCACCTTGTCTTCGACGGGGGTTCCCGGCTTTGTGCTGACCTTTACCCCCAGCGGAGCGCAGGCTTCCGACGGCAATCTCACCCTCAACAACGAAGGCGCGAAAACGCCTGCCGACAAATGGTGAAGCCCAGCCTGAACCGCCCTGGCCGCCCCGCCGCCGGGCGCGCTCGCGCGCAACGCGGCGCCACGCTGCTCGAAGTGCTGGTCACCCTGCTGATCCTCGCCTTCGGGCTGTTTGGCCTGGTGGGCTTGCAGGCGCGCCTCCAGTCGTCGGAGATGGAGTCTTACCAGCGCTCCCAGGCGCTGATCCTGCTCAGCGACATGGCGAACCGCATTGCAATCAACCGCCGCCTGGCCTCCACCTACGTCACCAGTTCGCCGCTCGGCGCCGGCACCAACTGCCCTACCGGCACGGGCTCTCGCCAGCAGGTGGACGCCATGGAATGGTGCAACGCGCTGCAAGGCGCGGCCGAAACTTCGGGCACCACCAAGCTCGGCGCCATGATCGGCGGGCGCGGTTGCGTGGAAGACCTGGGCAACAACGAATACCTGGTCACCGTGGCATGGCAAGGCCTGGTGCCCATTGCCGCGCCGCCCGAAGGCGTGGCCTGCGGCAAGGACCAGTACGACGTGGTCCCTACCGCGACGGCGCCAAACCCCCAGTGCACGGCCGACCGGTGCCGGCGCGTCGTGACGACGCTGGTGCGCATCGGGACGCTTTCATGACGCGCGCACATTTTGCGCACGGGGCGCGTCGCCCTGCCCGTGCGCAATTGCGCCAGCGCGGCCTGACGCTGATCGAACTGATGGTGTCGGCCACGATCATGCTGATCGTGCTGGCCGCGCTGATTGCGCTGTTCCTCAATGTGAACAACACGCAGCGCGAAATGGTCAAGGTCAACCGCCAGATCGAAAGCGGCCGGCTCAGCGTGTTTGTGCTGGAAAACGAAATCTCGCACGCGGGCTTCTGGGAAAACTACATGCCCGAGTTCGACGACCTCACGGTTTCGGGCGTGCCCGCCAAGGTGCCTACCGGCAACGCGCCCGACCCATGCCTGCCCTACACGGCGGCAACCTGGACGGACGACTACAAGCGCAGCCTTCTCGACACGCCTGTGCAGGCCTACGACGCCGTGCCTGCCAGCTGCGCCGGCCTGCTCACCAACAAGAAAGCCAACACCGACGTGCTGGTGGTGCGCCATGCCGAAACCTGCATTGCGGGCATGCCGAACTGCGAAGCCGACGCGCTGGGCAAGCTTTACTTCCAGTCGTCGTTCTGCGGCACGCAGAAGCCATCGGATTTCGACCTCACTACCGCGGGTTTTGCCACCATGATGAGCAAGAACTGCACGACGCCTTCACCCAAGCGCAAGTTCATTTCAGACATCTACTACGTGCGCGACTATGCGGACACGGTGGGCGACGGCATTCCGACGCTGGCGCGTTCGCGCTTCGACCTTTCGGCCACAGGGCTGGCGCAGCAGCCGCCGGTGCCTCTGATCGAGGGTGTAGAGGGCTTTCGCGTGGAGCTGGGGCTGGACACGCTGAGCAAGACCGGCGCGGCCGTGAACTACACCCAGGCCATCTCGTGGGCAAATGCGGCGGTCAGGTCCGCCCCCACCAACCGCGGCGACGGAAGCCCCGACGGCAACTTCGTTCATTGCAGCACGGCATTGCCATGCACTGCCGACCAGCTGATCAACGTGGTCGCGGTAAAGCTCTATGTGGTGGCACGCAGCACCGAGGTTTCGCCGGGCCATACGGACACGCGCACCTACAACCTCGGCAGTGCAACGCTCGGCCCCTTCAACGACCACTACAAGCGCCATGCGTTCACCACGGCGATCCGCATGACCAACGTGACCGGACGCAGGGAAACGCCGTGAAGACGCCATCCACATTGCCCAACGGCCGGCAACGCGGCGCGGCGCTGATCGTCGGGCTGATCATGCTGGTGCTGATCACGCTTGCGGTCACGGCCGGGTTCACGCTCAGCAACACCAACCTCAAGTCGGTCGGCAACATGCAGAACCGCAACGAGGCGGTCGCCGCGGCCAACCGCGCCATCGAGGAAGTGGCCTCCTCCCTGCTGCTGCCCGGGGTGGACGGCTCGCCGTCGCTGGCCAGGCCCCTGGGCACCCAGAGCCGGGTGGACATCAACAACGACGGCACTGTCGACTACACCGTGGACATCGCGCCGCCCACGTGCGTGCGAGCAACCAAGTCGACCGATACGGCGGCCGGCGGCACTGCGGGCCCGGGCGGCATCGGCGGCAGCTCTTCGACCAGCGGCTCGGGGCTCAACGCCCTGCCCGACCAATACAACTCGGTGTGGGACATCAGCACCAGCGTGACGGACGCCGCAAGCGGCACTGTCACGGCAGTACGCCAGGGCGTTCGGGCGCTCCTGAGCAAAGAGCAGTTCGAAGCCCTGTGCTCGTAGCCAGACCCCCGCACCTCTACTGCAAATGATCACGACGATGAACGGATCGACATCATGAAAAAGAACTTCTTCCGGCCGCTCTGGGCCGCCGCGCTGATGGTGTTCGGCCTTTCCGCGGCACAGGCGGAGGACATCGATCTGTTCGTCGGCTACAACCAGACCGTGACCGACGCGCCCAATGTGCTGTTCGTGCTGGACAACACGGCCAACTGGAACCAGCCGTTCACTGCCGAGATCAATGCGCTGGCCAGCGCGTTCGAGAGCCTGCCCGCGGGCAAGTTCAAGGTCGGCCTGATGATGTTCAGCGAGACGGGCGGCGGCAACTCGAACATCGACGGCGCCTACCTTCGCGCCGGCGTGCGCATGATGGACGATGCCAACAAGCTCAAGTACGGCGCGCTCATCCGCAGCCTGGGCAAGAACGACGACAAGTCCAACGGCGGCAAGGCCGGCAAGATGATGGCGGAGGTGTATCGCTATCTCTCCAGCGGCGCGCCCATGGGCGGCAACAACAAGGCCAAGGCCGACTACACCGGCAATGTCTTCGGTACCGCGGCTTCCAAGGCAATCTATGCACTGCCCGGCAACCCGCTGGCGGCGGTCAACAGCAGCACCTACACCGGGCCGAACACCGCCAACTGCATCGGCACCTACGTCATCTACATCAGCAACGGCGCCGCGCAGGACAACACCAGCGACACCACCACCTCTACCAACGCGCTGCGTACGGCCGGAGGCAGCACCACCATGATTCCGCTGAGCCCCAGCGGCTCGCAGGACAACGTGGCCGACGAATGGGCCAAGTTCCTGCAGACCAGCATGGGCGTGAAGGTCTACACCGTGGAGGCCGCACAGGCCACCGGCGGCCAGGGTCCGGGCTGGAGCGCGCTGCTCAAGAGCATGGCCGCCCAGAGCAAGGGCGAGTACTACGACCTCAGCGCCACGCCCGACCTGGGCAAGGCGCTCTCAAGCGCGCTGGACGACATCTTCAGCAAGATCCAGTCGGTCAACAGCGTGTTCTCGTCGGTGAGCCTGCCCGTGAGCGTGAACACGCAGGGCACCTACCTGAACCAGGTGTTCGTGGGCATGTTCCGGCCCGACGATTCCGCCTTTCCGCGCTGGAACGGCAACCTCAAGCAATACAAGCTCGGCCTGGACACCAACAACCAACTCATCCTGCAAGACGCGGCAGGCACCAACGCCATCAACAACCAGACGGGCTTCATCGCGCCCTGTGCGCGAAGTTTCTGGACGCCTGCGCCAAGCACCACCGACGCCTACTGGAGCTTCCGGCCCGCCGGTGACTGCCTTGGCAAGGAGGCCGCCGAAAGTCCCGACGGCAACGTGGTGGAAAAAGGCGCGCAAGGCTACATGCTGCGGCAAGTGCTCCCGGCCGACCGCAACGTAAAGACCTGCGCGGCAAGCGACTGCTCGATCCTCACGAGCTTTGCCACCGCCAACACGGCAGGCATCACCAAAGAGGCGCTCGGCGTGCCAACCGAGACCGAGCGCAGCGCACTCATCGAATGGCTGCGCGGCCTGGACAACAAGGGCGACGAGCGGCGTGCCGCCGACGGAACACCACTGACCTCCGCGGCCATGCGGCCCTCGGTACACGGCGACGTGGTGCACTCGCGCCCCGTGGCCATCAACTACGGCAGCGACGACCAGCCGCAGGTGGTGGTGTTCTACGGCGCCAACGACGGCATGCTGCGCGCCGTCAACGGCAACCAGACCACCGCCATTGGCTCCGCGGCGCCCGGCAGCGAGATGTGGTCCTTTGTGCCGCCCGAGTTCTACGGCAGCATCAAGCGCCTGTACGACAACACCACGCGGATCAATTTTCCGGGCTTGCCCGTGAGCGTGGGCGCAACCGCTCCCAAGCCCTACGGCATGGACGGCGCCATGGCGGCCTACCGCCAGGGCAACGAAGCCTGGCTGTATGCAAGCATGCGCCGCGGCGGGCGCCTGGTCTATGCCTTCGATGTGTCGAACCCCGCTTCGCCCATTCTCAAATGGCGCAGGGGCTGCCCCAACCAGGACAACGACGTAGGCTGCGACACGGGCGCCAACGACATGAGCGGCATCGGCCAGACCTGGTCGGCGCCGAAGATCGTCAAGTCGGCTGGCTACGGCTCGGGCAACTCGCCCATGGTGATGTTCGGCGGCGGATACGACAAGTGCGAAGACGTCGACACCAACGCTGCGGCCCAGGCCTGCGGCTCGGCCGCCAAGGGCAACAGGATCTACGTGCTCGACGGCAGCACCGGCAACGTGCTGAAGACTTTCAACACCGACCGCGGGGTTACCGGCGAAGTGACCGTTGTGAACGACAGCGCAGGCCTGGCCAAGATTGCCTATGCGGCCGACTTGGGCGGCAATGTCTACCGCATCAAGATCGGCTCGGCCGCACCCGGCAGCTGGGAGATGACCAAGATCGCCTCGCTCGGCTGCGCCACCACCACAGCCACTTGCACGCCCAACCGCAAGTTCATGTTCGGCCCCGACGTGGTCGAGGACAACGGCATGAACGTTCTGCTGCTGGGCTCGGGCGACCGCGAAAAGCCGCTGCGCTCGTACACCGCCGCGCTCAGCGTTTCGAACCGCTTCTACATGATGGTGGACAAGCCGGCCGACGACACGTGGCTTACCAGCGAATCGACCAACTGCGACGGCAACTCGCTGCTGTGCCATGGCTCGCTGCTGGCAATTACCGGCACCGATGCGCCCACCCCGACGGCCCTTGCGGCCAAGAAGGGTTGGTATCTTGTGCTCGCGCCGGGCGAACAGGTGGTGACCTCGTCGGTTACGGCCTATGGCAACACCACCTTCAACACCCACACGCCCACCGACCCGGCCGTGCGCCAGTCTTGCCGCGCCGACCTGGGAACGGCCAATGTCTACAACCTGGCCTATCTCAATGCCGGAGCGCAGGGTGCGCGGTTCCAGAACGTGGTCGGCGGCGGCCTTGCGCCCTCGCCCGTGGTGGGCCGCGTCATGGTGAACGGCAGTTTCCGCGACGTGGTGATCGGCGCCAACCCAGACTCTTTCCTGAGCCCGAAGGGCGCCGCGGTGAAGACCGCCTTTACGCAGCCCAAGGGCCGCGTCTACTGGTTCATCCAGAAGTAAAAGGTGAGCAAGTTGCAGACAACCGCCGGCATGCGCGCACGCGGCTTCACGCTTGTGGAGCTGATGGTCACCATTGTGGTGCTGGTGGTGCTGGTGTCGGTGGCGGTTCCCTCCTTCGACAACATCCGGCTTTCGAGCCGGCTCACCTCGTACTCGACCGATCTTGTGGCCGGCAGCCAGCTGGCGCGCAGCGAAGCCATCAAGCGCAATGCGCGTGTCACGCTCTGCGCCTCTGCCAATGGCACCGGCTGCGCAACCAATGGCCAGTGGGAAGCCGGCTGGATCGTCGTCAGCAACAGCGGCCAGGTCATCCAGAAGCAGCCGGCCGCCGCCAGCGGCTACCAGATGCGCGACAGCGGTGGGCTGAGCGCCCTTACCTTCGACGCCACCGGCGTCGGCGGCACCGCGGCCAACATCACTATTTGCCGCGCCACCCCGGTGGGCAACCAGGAGCGGGTGGTGAAAATAAGCGCCACGGGGCGCTCATCGATCGCCCGGACCACTGTGGGTACCTGTGGTGCATGAATGAGGTCTTTTTTGTGCGATCCTCGGCGATGCGCACAATAGTGCACTAACTCGCCGCTGGTACCTGTTCGTTTACATTGCCACTGCCGATTTCATCAGTAGAAACGCCTCATTTCATGGAACATCAACTGGACTGGGCACTTGCCGCCTGCGGCCGCATCCTGCGGCCGGTGGTGCGACTCGCCCTGGCCATGGGGGTGAAGCATCCGCACCTGGAGGTGCTGCTGCGCGACCTGCTGCTGGAGGAAGCCACCCTTTCATGGCGCAAGCAGGGTGTGGCAAAGCCCAATATCAGCCAGTTGTCGGTTACGACCGGGCTTAACCGCAAGGCCGTGACCTCCAAGGTTCGCGCCCCCGCGGATGCCCTGCCTCATACTGAAGTGTCGGCAGCCGCCAAGACTTTCACGCTGTGGCTGCAGATGGTGTCCGAAAACCAGGCCTACCATCGGCTTCCGATCACCGCCGATGGCGAGGACATGCCGTCCTTCGAAGCGGTGGCAAGGCTTGGCAGCCGCGGAAACGTGCACCACCGCACCATCCTGGACGAACTGGTGCGCCTGAACATGGCGGCCGAGCAGGATGGCTGCGCCGAACTGAAGGTCGACGGTTTCGTGCCGGTGGACGACCTGCAGGCAATGCTGGCGTTTTTGGGCGACAACGGGCGCGACCACCTGCTGGCCGCGGTGTCCAACACGCTTGGCGAGCAGCCCCGCATGCTGGAACGCGCGGTGTACGCGCGCGGCCTGGCGCTGGAAGACTGCGAGAACATCCATCAACTGGTGCGCGAACGCTGGTCCGCCCTGCACCACGAACTGGCGGGCGAGATGACGCGCGCCGTAGACCGAGCCCCGAACGGCGCCAAAGGGCGCATCCGGGTCGGCATCTACACTTATTATGAAGACGACGCCCCGCCGGTTGCGCCGGTCGTCGCCCCCAGGCGGGAAGAGAAAACACCATGAAGAACCACTACCGATGGATGCGCGGCATCCTCTTTGCCGGAGCAATAGCCCTGCTGCTCTCGTGCGGCGGTGGCGGCGGTGGCGGAACTTCGGCAGGCGTTGCGGGTATTGGCGGCGGCTCGGCTTCAGGTGGCGCGGGCACATCGACTGGTGCAGGCACGGGTACTGGCACGGGCACCGGAGTCGGCGATAGCGGCGGCACAGGCACCGCGGGCGGCTCCGACGGTTCGGGCACCGGGAGCGCGGGCGGAACCGGCGGTACGGGCGGCGGCACCGACGGCACGACCACGGCGGGCAACGGCACCGACGACGGTTCGGGCGTGGGCTCGGGCGGCACTGGCGTGAGCACCGCCGACGCGACGGGCGTGGGCTCCGTTGGCGGCCTGGGCAGCATCATCTTGAATGGCGTGCGCTACAAGACCTACCCCGAGGCAGCGGACGGGATCGATCCCGCCAACTTCAACCTCGAAGACACCAACGAGCTGCAGATCGGCATGAGCGTGCGCATTGCCGGCAAGATCGACAACCAGTTCACCGTCGCCACTGCGCAGCAGGTGGTTTCGGCGGCTGAACTGCGTGGCGCGGTGTCGGCCATCAACGTCGCAGGCGGCAGCTTTGTGGTGATGGGCACCACTGTCACCACGGACAACGCCACCGTTTGGAGCGGCGCGAACAACCTGCCTGATGTTGTTCCCAACGGCGTGGTGCAGGTGTGGGGCCTGCCAACGTCGCCGGGCACCTTGCGCGCCACCCGCGTCGAGGTGAATCCTGCATCGGTTGAACCGCTGGTTACCGGTTTCGTGCAGAACCTCGATCGGCTCAGGCAGAGCTTCACGCTCGGCCAACTCGAGGTGAAGTACGGCGGCGCCGCGTTCTCGGGTGGCATCGATGCATCGACCTTCACCGAGGGCACCATTGTCCGGGTACGCGGCAGCGCGGCTCCTGTTGGGGGCGCTTTCAGCGCAACCAAGGTTCAGGGCTGGTACGCCATACCGACGCAGAACACCGCTGCAGTGCAACTTGCTGGCGTCATTACCAATTACAGCGGCACCAGCGACTTCAGGGTGCTAGGTACCGCGATCAACGCTTCACAAGCGCAGATTCCGCCGGGCCAGGCGGCTTCCATCGGTAATGGCGTCAAGGTGGAAGTCGACGGCTTCATGGCCAGTGGCGTGCTGGTGGCCAAAAAGCTGCGCGTTCGCAACGTGCCAGGCACTGGCGGCCCGGTCGCCTTTACCGTGATCGGCCCTGTCACCCACTATCAGTCGGTTTCCGACTTCCGGGTGAAAGATCAACGCGTGGACGCCAGCGGGGCTGCGTTCGAAAACGGTACGGCCGCCAATCTCGCCAATCTGCCTTCGAACCGCAAGGTGACCGTGGTCGGCAGCGCCGTTCGCGATGGCGTGCTCATAGCGGACCGCGTCACCTTCGCGCCCTGACGCGTCGCCACGCCGCCGCGTAGCACCGCCGGCCCTGCGGCCGGCGCTTGCCCAACAATCGCCCGAGAAAAGCCAGGGGTTGCATTTGCACCCCCGGCTCTATCGCGGCATCCTGCACCCTGAGCGCCACGAAAAAGAAGAACGGCCCCTGTTCGAACACTCTCTTTTTCGAAAGGTTTGGAATGAACCCCGATCTTGAACTCAGGCACGAAGTCTTTGCCCAGCTGAACTGGGACCCCGCGGTGGTCGGATGCGATGTCGACGTGTGCGTGGAGGCGGGCGTGGTCACCTTGCAGGGCACGCTTGCCAGCGAAGGCCTGAAGGCCGCCGTGGAGCGTGCGGTGCGCCGCGCCGAAGGCATTGGCACCGTCGTCAACCAGTTGATGATCATTGATGAGCATCAAGCCGCGGCACGCCCGAAGCTTTGACACTTGGCCTGGCCAATCTGAAGAAAGCTGCCCATGCCCCTCACCTCTTCGCCCGATGCCGAGCAAGACTTCACGCTGCTCGATGCGTGGTGGCGCGCCGCCAACTACCTGTCCGTGGGCCAGATCTACCTGATGGACAACCCGCTGCTCCGCGAAAAGCTGGAGCTTGCCCACATCAAGCCGCGCCTGCTCGGCCACTGGGGCACCACGCCGGGCCTCAACTTCATCTATGCGCACATGAACCGCGTCATCAATGCGCGCGAGCTCGATGCCATCTTTATTGCCGGCCCTGGACACGGCGGCCCGGGCGTGGTGGCCAACACCTACCTCGAAGGCACCTACAGCGAGGTGTACCCCCATGTCGGCCAGGACGCCGAAGGGCTGAAGCGGCTCTTCACGCAGTTCTCGTTTCCGGGCGGTATTCCGAGCCACGTGGCGCCTGAAACCCCGGGTTCCATCCATGAAGGCGGAGAGCTGGGCTACTCGCTGCTGCATGCCTACGGAGCGGTGTTCGACAACCCCGGCCTGCTCGCGTGCTGCGTGGTCGGCGATGGCGAGGCCGAAACCGGCGCGCTGGCGGCAAGCTGGCATTCGAACAAGTTCCTGAACCCCGCAACCGATGGCGCCGTGCTGCCCATCCTGCATCTGAACGGCTACAAGATTGCCGGCCCCACCGTGCTCGCGCGCATCGGCGACGAAGAACTGGCGCAACTGATGAGAGGTTATGGGCACGAACCGCACTTCGTCTCCGGCGACAACCCGGCGCAGATGCACCGCCTGATGGCTGCGGCGCTCGACAAGGCGCTTGACGACATCCACGCCATCCAGGCGCGCGCGCGGAAGAACGGATTCACCGAACGGCCGCGCTGGCCGATGATCGTGCTGCGCTCGCCCAAAGGCTGGACCGGGCCGCACCAGGTGGATGGCGTGCCGGTCGAGGGCACCTTCCGTTCGCACCAGGTGCCGCTCACCGGCTTTTCGGCCAAGCCGGACCACGTGGGCCTGCTCGAAAACTGGATGCGCAGCTACCGGCCCGAAGAGTTGTTCGATGCTAGCGGCGCTTTGCGCGCCGACATTGCCGCTCTCGCGCCCAAGGGGGCAAAACGCATGAGCGCCAGCCCACATGCCAATGGCGGCCTGCTGCTCAAGGACCTGGCGCTGCCGCCGTTTCGCGAGCATGCCGTTGCGGTGGAATCCCCCGGCGCGGCAGACGCGGAGGCCACGCGCGTGGCGGGCAGGTTCTTGCGCGAGGTCATGCGCCAGAACGCGGGCTCACGCAACTTTCGCGTCATGGGGCCTGACGAAACCGCGTCGAACCGGCTCGGCGACCTGTTCGACGTGACCGGACGCACCTCGACTGCGGAGATCCTGCCGGGCGACGATCACGTGTCGCCCGATGGCCGCGTGATGGAAGTGCTCAGCGAGCATCTCTGCCAGGGCTGGCTCGAAGGCTACCTGCTCACCGGGCGCCATGGCTTCTTCTCGTGCTACGAGGCGTTCATCCACATCGTCGATTCGATGTTCAACCAGCATGCCAAGTGGCTCAAGGTGACACGCGGCATTGGCTGGCGGCGGCCGATCGCCTCGCTCAACTACCTGCTCACCAGCCACGTCTGGCGGCAGGACCACAACGGCTTCAGCCACCAGGACCCTGGCTTCCTGGACCACGTGGTCAACAAGAAGGCGGAAGTGGTGCGCGTGTACCTGCCGCCCGATGCCAACACCCTGCTCTCGGTGGTCGACCATTGCCTGCGAAGCCGCAACTACGTGAACGTGATCGTGGCCGGCAAGCAGCCCGGTCCGCAGTGGCTGGACATCGACTCCGCAGTGCGCCATTGCACGGTAGGCCTGGGTGTGTGGACCTGGGCGAGCAATGACGAAGGCGCCACGCCCGACGTGGTCATGGCCTGCGCCGGCGACGTGCCTACGCTCGAGACGATGGCGGCGGTCGACCTGCTGCGCGAGTTGCTCCCGGACATGAAGGTGCGCGTGGTGAACGTGGTCGACCTGATGGCGCTGCAGTCGCCTGATGCCCACCCGCACGGGTTGCCCGATGCGGAATTCGACTCGATCTTCACCACCAGATGCCCGGTGGTGTTCGCGTTCCATGGCTATCCGTCGCTGATTCACCGGCTGACGTACAAGCGCAAGAACCACGACAACTTCCATGTGCACGGCTACCTTGAAGAAGGCACCACCACCACGCCGTTCGACATGACTGTGCTCAACCGGCTGGACCGGTTTCACCTGGCCGCCGACGCCATTGCAAGGGTCGGGCGGTTCCAGGACAGCGCGGGGCATGTGCAGCAGCACCTGCGCGACAAGCTGCTGGAGCACCGCGCCTACGTTACGCGGCACGGCAAGGACATGCCCGAGATCGAAAACTGGCGCTGGTCGCGCTGAGCCGCCGCCAGCGCAAATGGGTCAGGCAGCGGCCATGGCCGCGCCGCCCAGCTGCGCATCGTTCTCCGCGTCGCTGAGCCAGCGACGCTTGTCGCGCAGCGGCGGCGCGCCGAACATGCGCCCATATTCGCGGGCAAATTGCGACGGGCTTTCGTAGCCCACGCTGTGCGCGGCGCTCGCCACGTCGGCGCCGGCCATCAGCATCTGGCGGCGCGCCTCCTGCAGGCGCAGCTGCTTCTGGTATTGCAGCGGGCTCATCGCCGTCACGGCCTTGAAATGATGGTGGAACGACGACACGCTCATGTGCACGGCGCGCGCCATGTCCTCGATGCGCAGCGACTGCGCATAGTTGATGCGCAGCGCGCTGATGGCCTTGGCAATGCGCTGGGTGTGGCTGTCCTGCAGCGCAATCTGCCGCAGGCGCGCGCCCTCCCCGTTCACCAGCAGGCGGTACATGATCTCGCGCTTGATGAGCGGCGCCATGATCGGCACGTCCTCCGGCGTTTCGGCCAGGCGCAGCAGCCGAAGCACCGGCTCCAGCACCGGCATGGCAATGCGGTTGACATACATGCCGCGCGATGCGGGCGCGTTGGCCTTGGCGGGCAGCTTCTCGTCGCCGATGAGCTCGCCAATATCGTCGATGGCCAGCTCCAGCCGCACGCCCAGGTAAGGTTCGTTGTCGCTCGTCAGGCGCACCTGGCCGCACACCGGCAGGTCGACCGAGGTCACCAGGTAGTGCATGGGGTCGTACACATAGATGTCGTCGCCCACGATGATTCGCTTGGAGCCCTGCGCTATGAGCCCGAGCGCCGGGGTTGCAAAGGCGTGCTTGGGACCGTCGGGCTTGCTGATGCAGAACACCTGCAGGCCGGCGACCGGCGTTTCCACGGTGCCGTCGCGCCCGCCCGTGATGCGGTTGATCAGCGCCACCAGTTCCTTGCGGGCCTCGTCGAGCTCGGGCTCCAGGGGCATTGGCTGGGCAATGGCGGCAATGGTTTCGGGTGTTTCGTCGGACATGTTCAGGGCTTTGTCGCGGTTGATTTCACGGTGCCACGCACCGTGGAGGATCGGGTGGTTACAGCTTAGCGCCACGCCTGCAAATGTGCACGGGCCTGAACCGAGGTCTGGAGAATTAGGCAAATACTTTGCAGAAACGCGCTCGTCGCGCCGACGGCCGCGGGCGGATACTTTTTGCCGGCAGCCTCTCCCCGCAAAAGCAACGCAAAGGACCTTTTCCATGCAATATCGCAAGTTCGGCCGCACCGGCCTGTTCGTTTCCGAGCTCTGCCTCGGCACCATGACCTTCGGCGGCGCAAGCGGCATCTGGGGCCACATCGGCAATCTCCAGCAATCCGAGGCCGAGAGCCTTGTCGGCCGCGCGCTGGACGCGGGAATCAACTTCATCGACACCGCCGACGTGTACTCCGAAGGCCTCTCGGAAACCATTACCGGCCAGGCGCTGAAGAACCTCAAGGTGCCGCGCGAAAACGTGGTTGTCGCCACCAAGGTCTTCGGCGAAGCCGGCAAGACACCCAATGCGGCGGGCGCCTCGCGCTACCACATCATGGACGGCGTGAAGGCCAGCCTCAAGCGCCTGCAGCTGGACCATATCGACCTGTACCAGATCCACGGCTTCGACCCGGTAACGCCCATCGAAGAAACGGTGCGCGCGCTGGACAACCTGGTACAGCAGGGCCATGTGCGCTATGTGGGCGTTTCGAACTGGGCCGCCTGGCAGATCATGAAGGCGCTGGGCATTGCCGAGCGGCAAGGCCTGGCGCGCTTCGAATCGCTGCAGGCCTACTACACCATTGCGGGCCGCGACCTGGAGCGCGAGCTGGCGCCCATGCTGCAGAGCGAAAACGTCGGCCTGATGGTCTGGAGCCCGCTGGCGGGCGGCCTGCTGAGCGGCAAGTACGGGCGCAACACTGAAGCCGAAAAAGGCAGCCGCCGCACCACTTTCGACTTTCCCCCGGTCAACGTCGAGCGGGCCTACGACTGCATCGACGCGATGCGCGAGCTGGCCGAGGCGCGCAAGGTGTCGGTCGCGCAGATCGCACTGGCATGGCTGCTGCACCAGCAGGTGGTAACCAGCGTGATCGTCGGCGCCAAGCGCGTCGAGCAGCTGGACGACAACATTGCCGCAACTGCCATACGGCTCACCGCCGATGAGCTGGCGCGGCTCGACAAGGTAAGCGCTCTGCCGTCGGAGTATCCGGGCTGGATGCTTGAGCGCCAGGGCGGCGCGCGGGCGAAGCGCCTGGCCGAATCAGGCCAGCGCGGCTGAGCGCCTCGCCGCGTGCGCCGCGGTGGCGCGCAGTGCACGCAGGTCGAGGTACCGCGCAGCGCTTGCCGCAGAAGCCCCTGCCAGGTGAGGCACCACGCCTAGCAAGGGCGCACCGAGCCGGCCGCGCAGCGTCTGCAGGTTGGCCTCGGGCGCCAGCATGCCCGGCTCGACGATGCTCGCGACCCAACCCGCCAGCACGAGCCCCCTCGCCCGGATGGCCTCCGCAGTGAGCAGCGCGTGGTTCAGGCAGCCCAGGCGCAGCCCGACCACCAGCACCACGGGCAAGTCCAGCGCCACGGCCAGGTCTGCGCTGTCGAGGTCGTCGCAGAACGGCACGCAGAACCCGCCCACGCCTTCGACCACCACCGCATCGGCACGCTGCGACAACGCCGCAAAGGCCGACAGCAGCGGCGGCAACTCGATGCGAATGCCCTCTTCCCGAGCCGCCAGGTGCGGCGACATCGGCGCGCGCAGCAGGTACGGGCAGCGCAGGGCCAGCGGCGCATCGACGTTGCCAGCGGCGTGCAGTTGCTCGACGTCCTCGTTGCGCCACGCGCCATCGACCAGGTCCAGCCCCGCGGCCACCGGCTTCATGCCGATTGCACGCACGCCCGACTCGGCCAGCAAGCTCAGCATCGCGCTGCTGACCAGCGTCTTGCCGACCCCCGTGTCGGTGCCGGTAACGAACCAGCGGCGGAGCGTCATGGGCGCACCCTTTGCTGCTGCGTCAAGGCATCGCCCAATGCATCGACCAGACGCGCCACATCGGCCTCGGTGTGGCTGGCTGAAAGTGTGATCCGCAGGCGTGCGGTGCCAACGGGCACCGTCGGCGGGCGAATGGCACCAACGCGCAGGCCGTAGGCATCGAGCCATTCCATCATCGACATTGCGCTCGCGTTGCTGCCGACGATCAGCGGCTGGATTGCAGTGGGCGAATCGGGCAGCCAGGCCCTGCCGTCCGGCGGCAAGATGGCCTCGAGGCCCCTGCGCAGCTGGGCAATGCGTGCCTTCAGGCCGGCCCGGCGCGCATCGCCTTCCTCGCCTTCGATCAGCGTGAGGCTGGCGAGCAGCGCATGCGCAACGGCGGGCGGCGCGGCGGTGGTAAAGATGTACGGCCGCGCCCTCTGCACCAGGTAATCGACCACGGTGCGGTGCGCCGCCACGAACGCGCCCGAAACCCCGGCCGCCTTGCCGAGCGTGCCCACAAGCACCAGCCGCTCCGAGCGCAGGCCTTCTGCCTGCAGCACGCCGCGCCCGGTGGCGCCCAGCACGCCGAAGCCATGCGCGTCGTCCAGCACCAGCCAGGCGTCGTGGCGCTCCGCCAGCGCGAGCAGCCCGGCCACCGGCGCAATGTTGCCGTCCATGCTGAAGACCGCATCGCTCACGATGAGCTTGACGGGCGCGTTGCAGGCGCCAAGCTGCGCCTCGAGCGCGGCCAGGTCGCAATGCGGATAGCGCTCGACCCGCGCCTTTGCCAGC
Source organism: Variovorax sp. 3319 (assembly GCF_031456585.1). NCBI lineage: Bacteria > Pseudomonadati > Pseudomonadota > Betaproteobacteria > Burkholderiales > Comamonadaceae > Variovorax > Variovorax sp. 3319. The sequence goes on along the minus strand of NZ_JAVDUZ010000008.1, from coordinate 294,730 downwards.
CGCGCACCGTCGATCAGCGACGCATGGTTGAGCGACTCCGAAAATATCACCGCCTCGGCTCCGCCAAGCGCCGACAGCACCGCAAGGTTGGCCATGTAGCCCGTGCAGAAGAACAGGCTGCGCGCCTCGGGAATGAACGGCACCAGCCAGTCGCCCAGCCGCTCCTCCAGCGCCGCATGCGCGCGCGAGTGGCCAAGCACCAGGTGCGAACCACCGCTGCCCGTGCCGTAGCGCGACGCTCCTTCAGCCAATGCGGCCGCCAGCGGCGGATGAGCGGCAAGGCCGAGGTAGTCGTTGCTGCTGAAGCACAGCATGTCGCGCTGCGCGTGTGCGCCGGCAAGCGTCAGCCTCTGACGAGGCGCGCAGGCCGTCTCGGCAATTTGCCGGCTGCGGCGGAGCGACTGCGCATCGAGCGCTGCAATTTCGCCCTCCAGGCGTTCAAGCAAGCGCGACATTGCGGCCTCCTTGTTCCGCGCGGTCGGGCACGTCAAGCGCACGCAGTGTGTCCAGCGTGGCATCGACCAGCCAGTCGATCTCGCCGTCGCCAATCACATACGGCGGCATCAGGTACACCGTGGCTCCGATGGGCCGCATCAACAGCCCGTTTGCCCGCGCCGCCAAATGAAAGCGTTCGGCAAACCGGGCACCGGGCTCGCGCACGTCGAAGGCGGTGATCATTCCGCGCTGGCGCAGGTGGTCGACGGGCATGCCGCCCAGCCCTTCGCGCAAGCGGCCTATCAGCCGTTCGGCGCGGGCCCGGTTGTGCCGCAACGCATTGTCGCGTTCGAACAGGTCGAGCGTCGCAATGGCCGCCCGGCAGGCCAGTGCGTTGCCGGTGTACGAATGCGAGTGCAAAAAACTGCGCGCCACGTCGTCGTCCACAAAGCCTTCGTAGATTGCATCGCGCGTCATTACCAGCGCCAACGGCAGGTAACCGCCGCTGATGCCCTTGGAGAGGCAAAGAAAGTCCGGCCAGATGCCGGCCTGCTCGCACGCAAAGAAGCTGCCGGTGCGGCCGCAGCCCACGGCAATTTCATCTGCGATGAGATGCACGCCGTAGCGGTCGCACAGTGCGCGCACCAGGCGCAGGTATTCGGGGTCGTGCATTGCCATGCCGGTGGCGCACTGCACCAGCGGCTCGACGATCACGGCGGCAATCGATGCGTGGCTTTGCGCCAGCAGCGCCTCGAGTTGGGCTGCAGCACGCCGCGCCACATCGGCAGCGTCTTCGCCCTGCCGCGCGCCCCGGGCATCTGGCGAGGCAACCAGGTGCGCATTCGCAAGCAGCGGCGCATAGGCATCGCGGAACACCGGCACGTCGGTCACATGCAGGGCGCCCAGCGTTTCGCCGTGGTAGCCGTTGCGCAACGCGACAAAGCTGCGCTTGCCGCCGAGGCCCGCATTGCGCCATGCATGAAAGCTCATCTTCAAGGCGATCTCCACCGCCGAAGCGCCGTCGGAGGCGTAGAAGCAATGGCCCAGCGCATGGCCCGTGAGCTCGGCAAGCCGCTCGGCCAATTCGACGGCAGGCGCATGCGTGCAGCCCGCGAGCATCACATGCGAGAGCGTGTCGAGCTGGTCTTTCAGCGCAGCGTTGATGGCGGGGTGCGCATGGCCAAAAAGATTGACCCACCACGAGCTCGTCGCGTCGAGGTAGCAGCGGCCGTCATGGTCGTAAAGCCAGATGCCCTCCCCGCGCGCGATCGGCAGCGGCGGGACGGCTTCCAGCCGGATGCTCTGCGTGCACGGATGCCACACGTGGCGCTTGCTGCGCTGTTGCCATTCGGCGTTTCTCGACGGCGCGGGCGTTGGGCAAGAGGTAATCGTTGGAGGCATCCGCGTAATCCTGTGGGGCAAGGCGCGGGATCGTATCGACGGGCATCAGCCGCGGCAAACCGCCAAATCGGATGCGTGATGTGCGTGTTTGAGCGGCGTTGGCCGATGTAGCGCGCCGGTTCAAATCAAGGTCGCGCAACAGGTCGGCATCGCGCGTGCACGGCACCACGCGACAGACATGCAAGTTGTCTTACAGCCGATAAAGATAGCTCCAAAGTGTCGAAGCCCCGCCGGCCTCCCCCTGGTTGATACGGTTATCGGACAGCCTGTTGGCCGATCCCAAAAACTCACGGCGCCAGGGTTGGAAAGCAACCCCGTCGCTACTTCTTTTGGACCAGCGCCGAGATGTATTCGCCCAATGAAATTGCGCCCCTTTCGGAGTGTTCAGGCTCTTCCTTATTGTCGAGAGTGAGGCGCGTCATCGCGGCATACGACCGTGCGCCGGCCTCTGAAAACCCCATCGAACGGAATGCCTGCTCCCATTGCTCGGGCGGCGTGACCACCACCTCAACCGGGCGGCCGAGCGCACGCGCAAAAGCCTCTGCAACATCGCCTGGCGAATAGCGCTCGGGCCCCTCGACATAGTGCGGGCCGGAAGACTCAGCCCCGGAGAGCATGAGCCGCGCCGCAAACTCGCCAAGATCGCGCGGCGCCACCATGGGCAGCTTGAAGTCGGGCGGGTACATGCTGTGCAGCTTGCCTTCGCTTTGCGCTGTTTCCAGCGACGCGTCCCAGTTGCTCATGTAGTAGGCCGCGCGAATCGCGCTCACGGGCACCGGCTGGGCGGCAAGCGCCTGCTCCATGCGGTAGAGCACATCGAGGTCGCCGATGCGGTCGCCAGGCTGCGCGCCATAGGTGGACTCGGCGACGATTTTCTCCAAGGGCAAGCCTTCAATCGCTTCGAGGATGCAATCCAGGCTCCTTTGCTCCTCGGCAGCGGTGTCGGTGGAAGGTGGGGCCGGCGGGTTGAGCAGAAACAGGCGCTTGCCTGCGGCCACCACCCGGCGCAGCGAAGGCACGTCGAACACGTCGGCTTCCGCAATGCTGGCGCCCTGCCCGCGCAGGGCCTCGGCGTGGGCCCTGTTGCGCGTGACCGCTGTCACCTTTTCGCCTTGCGCAAGCAGCGCAGAAACCAGCGCCGAGCCGACATGCCCGGTCGCGCCCAGGACGACGTACGTCATGCGTGCTCCTTCCGACAGCTACCAACAAGAATTTGCATGGTTGAAAAGCTAGTTGCCCACCGCCGCCGCAGGCGCCCGGGTTGGACGACGCCCGTCGTGGGTCTATTCCCACACCGGCGGCGTCGTGCCGCGCAGAGAAATGCATATCCACGCACTTTTTCAAGGAGCAATTCATGTCGAAGACGAATCCCAACACCCCCGATGAACGCGGTTCGCTCCCAACCGATCGCAACAAGGCAGGCAACCAGAGCCCCACGCCAATCAACGAGCCGCGCCGCACCGCCGAAAGCCGCCACGACCGTGAAAGCCATGTCGGCGGCAACAACCAGACCCAGTCGCGCCGCGGCGGCGCGGGGCACTGACGCGGAGCGGCTCCTGCCCACGAACACGTCTCGACCGTGTCTCACCGCAACGAAGCCACAGCCGCGCTGAAGGCGCTGAGCGTTGCTACCGACGCCTGCCGGGAGTGCCCGCTGGGCGAGCCCGCGACGCAGTCGGTCTTCGGCGAAGGGCCGGTGGGCGCCGTGCTCATGGTGGTGGGCGAGCAGCCCGGCGACAAGGAAGACCTTGTGGGCCGCCCCTTCGTGGGCCCTGCCGGCAAGCTGTTCGACCGCGCCGTGGCCGAGCTCGGCTGGTCGCGCGACAAGCTCTATGTGACCAATGCGGTCAAGCATTTCAAATACGAACTGCGCGGCAAACGCCGCATCCACAAGACGCCGGGCCAGCGCGAGGCCGAAGCCTGCAGGCATTGGCTCGAAAGCGAAATAGAACTCGTGCGGCCGCGCGCCTTCATCGCACTGGGCGGCACTGCGGCACGCTCGCTGCTGGGCCGGCCAGTGGCTGTCATGAAGGAACGGGGCCAGTGGCAGGAGAACGCCGCCGGCCATCGTGTGCTGGTGACGCTGCACCCTTCGGCCCTGCTGCGCGGCGACCCTGAGCAAAGGGAGGCCGCGTGGGAAGCCTGGCTCAAGGACTTGCGGGTGGCTTCGGAAGTAGTGAAGAAGCCCGCGGCGGCAAAAAGGCCCTCACCCCGGCCGGTGCACGTCGCACGCAGTGTGCGTACGGCCGCATCGGCCTAGCCGCAGCCAATTCATGTGCGCCGCCGGGTGCGCATGGTGATCGAATAGCGAAGCACCTCCGTGGGCGCAATGGCGTGCTGCCACGCCCACCGCGATTCGCCGCGCAGCGTGTAGATGGAGCGCGGCTCCATCAATAGCTCAAGGCTCGCCGGTGCGGTGGCGCTGGCCGGTGGATAGGGTCTCAGTTGCATCACCGCATTGCCCAGCAGCGAAACACCGACGATGTCCTCGAAGTCGGGCACGTCGCGGTGCCAGCCTAGAGGCGTTCCGGGCCGGTATTCGGCCACCAGCATGTGGGCGAAATCCTCAGGTGCCATGCCCATCCACCCGGCCACCCTGGCCCGCAGCGGGTGGAAGACCTCGGGAATCGGCGCGCCGGGTTTCAGGCGATGGTTGGCAAAGTCGTAGCTGCCGCCAAAGCCGATGCCGCGGCGGCGTGCGGTGTATTCCTTGTAGCGCATCTCCCGCAACTCGAAGCCCTGCACGATGCGCAGCAGTTCCTCTTCTTCGGTGCGCGTGAGAAATTCATGCTCATACCGCAGGCCCTCGATGGCTGCCGCCGGCACCTCGCCGAAGAGATCGGGCTCGTCGGCAAGCTGAATGCGCCTAGCGGACCGCATCGAAGCCTCCCCGCTCTCCCTTCGCACGTGCCGGGCCGCCCAGTTGCAGTTCCCACCAGGGCGGCAGCAGCTGCCGGATTTCGGCGCGTGCAAACCGGTCGTCCAGCAGATGCAGCACGCCGCTATCCTGTTCGGTGCGAATGACGCGCCCGGCGGCCTGCACCACTTTTTGCAGGCCCGGATAGAGATAGGTGTACTCGTAGCCCTTGCCGAAGCGTGCCTGCATGCGCTCGCGCGTGATCTCGTTCAGCGCGTTGTATTGCGGCAGGCCCAGGCTCGCGACGAAGGCGCCGATGAGCCGCGTTCCGGGCAGGTCGATGCCTTCGCCGAACGCGCCGCCGAGCACGGCAAAGCCGATGCCCTGCCCACCCTCTTCGAACCGGGCCACAAACTCGCGCCGTTCGGCCTCGGCCATGCCGCGGGTCTGCGTCCATACCGGCACGCCAGGATGCCTGGCCAGGAAGGCCGCGCAGGCTTTTTCGAGATAGTCGAAGCTGCTGAAGAACGCGAGGTAGTTGCCCGGCAGGCGCTCGAACTGCGCACCGATGATTTCGGCCACGCTGCGCAGCGATCCGGCGCGGTCGCGGAACCGGGTCGACACGTTCATGGCCACTTCCACGCGCAGCTGCCGGCTGCAAAAAGGCGAAGCCACGTCGAGCAAGGCGGTTTCCGGCGGCAGCCCGAGCGCATCGCGATAGAACTCGAACGGCGACAAGGTGCCTGAAAAGCAGGTGACCGATGCGGCATCCGCAAATCGCGGTTCGAGAAACGGCGCCGGCACAAGGTTGCGAATGGCCAGGCTGCGCTGCTGCTGGTCTTGCGCGGGGCCCAGCGTTCGCTCGAAAACCGAATGGTCGCCGAACGAATCGGCCAGCCGCGCGAACTGCAGGGCATCGAAGAAGAAGCGCTGCAGCGGGCCTTGCAGGGCATCGGGCGTGGCGGCGAAATATTCGCCCATGGCCATGTTTGCCGCCTGCAGGGCGCGCGAAAACCGCTCGGGAACCTCATCGACCACGTCGTACGGTTCGCTTTGCGATTGCTGCACCGTGTCCCACTCGCGGTAGAGCCGCGCCAGCGGGCCGCGTACCGCGGCGGGCGCCGCGCGATGCGCTTCTTCGAGCGCCGGGCCGTCGAGCTGGGCGGTGTACATGCCGCGTGCGCGTTCCAGCAGGTTGTGCGCCTCGTCGACCAGCACGGCCGCGCGCCACTCGGCGTCTTTCATGGTTGCGAAGAGAAAGGCGCTGCCGTCGAAGTAATAGTTGTAGTCGCCCACGATCACGTCGCACCAGTGGGCCATTTCCTGCGCCAGGAAATAGGGGCACACGGTATGCGTCAGCGCAATGTGCCGCAGCGCCTGCCGGTCGAGCCGGGCGGTGCGCGCGGCTTCCTCGCGCGCGGCGGGCAAACGGTCGTAGAAACCTTTTGCCAGCGGACATGAATCGCCGTTGCAGGCGCGGTCGGGGTATTCGCAAACTTTTTCGCGCGCGGTGAGCTCGAGCACGCGCACCTGCGCGCAGTCTTTGCCCAGCATCCGAAGGGTGTCGAGCGCCACGGCGCGGCCAGAAGTCTTGGCGGTAAGAAAGAAGATCTTGTCGATTTTTCGCGCGGCCCTGGCCTTGAGCAGCGGAAAGATGGTGGCCAGCGTCTTGCCGATGCCGGTGGGCGCCTGCGCCATCAGGCAGCGGCCGTTCACGCCGGCGCGGTACACGGCCTCGGCCAGTTCCCGCTGGCCCGCGCGAAATGCCCCGTGTGGAAATGCGACGCGGGCGAGTGCTCCGTCGAGCCGGGCACGGTGCGCGGCTTCGGCCTCGGCCCATGCGCTGTAGCACGCGCACAAGCGCTCGAAATGCGCCTGGAGCTCAGAGCGTTCGTGCTGCTCTTGCAGCACCGTTTCGTCCCCCGTGGCCAAGTCGAGGTACACCAGCGCCACGGTCATGCGCTCGTAGCCATGCAGCTCGCACAGCATCCAGCCGTAGGTGCGTGCCTGGGCCCAGTGCAGTGCCCGGTGGTTGCCCCGAATGGCATCGAAGTCGCCGCGAAAGGTCTTGATTTCTTCGACGCGGCGTTCGCGCGGGTCATGGCCGTCGGCCCGGCCCCGCACCTTGAGTGCGCCCCAGTGCGAAACCAGCGCCACCTCGCTCTGGTAGTTGTCGCCGCGCCGCCCTTGCACCAGCGCGTGGCCCGCCATGCCCTCGAGCGCGCTGGGCGCAGGCACAAAACGCAGGTCGAGGTCGCCCGCCTTCGCCGCGAACGCACACAGCGCCTTGACAGACACCGTACGCTCGCCGGGCGGGTCGATCACCCCGGTCTGCAGCTTGGTCGAAGAGTTCGCGCTCACCTGGATTGACTGTATGAAATCACAGTATAACGGCGGGCGCCCGCATGCGTGCCGCCATGCCCCCCCCGCAGAAGCGTCTCGGGGCGTTCTCCGACACAAAGGACCTCCGACTTCGGCAAAACTAGAAAAGTTTTGCTTACAAATCTCGCCTGAATGAAAACTCCGACCGCGATCGACCCCGATGATTTCGACCGCCTCCTCAGCCGCAACCTGAAACTTCCGCTGCTCGGGGGCCTGATTGGCGCCCTGGTGTTCGTTGGCCTGATCGTCTTTTTGCTGTCGACCATCGGTGCCGTCGAGCACTCCGACCGCGTGACGCGCAGCGCGAGCGAGCTGCAGCGGCGCAGTATCGACATGGAAACCGGGCTGCGCGGTTTTCTCATTACCGGCGACGAGAGTTTTCTGGAGCCCTACCAAACCGCCTTGCCAAAAATCAAGGGCGAGATCGACTCGCTGGCCAAGCTGGTTTCCGACAACCGGCAGCAGCAGGAGCGGCTGGAGCGCATTGCCGCACTCCAGCAGGACTGGAATGAATACGCCCGCAGCCTTATTGCCGTGCGCAAGACCGGCGCCGACTACCAGCAGGCGGTGCGGCAAGGCCGCGGCAAGCAGCTGAGCGATGCGATACGCGCCGAGTTCTCAGGTTTTATCGACACTGAGCAGGGCCTGCGTTTCCAGCGCAGCGAACAGGCCAACCGCACGAGCTGGCTGGTGGTGAGCACCTTCTTGCTGTTCACGCTGCTATTCACCGGCCTGGTGGCTTACTTCGGCCGGAGGCAGCTGGTGCGGCTTTCGGACAGCTACGACGTCGTGCTGCAGGAGCAGGCCGCGCATGCCGAACGGCTGGCGCAGCAGGCGTGGCTGCGCAGCGCGCAGACCGAGCTGGTCGGCGAGCTGGTGGGTGAACTCAGTGCCAACGTCCTCGGCCGCAAGGTACTGGCCTTTTGCTCTCGGCACCTGGGCAGCGCTGTGGGTGCTCTGTATGTTCGCGAGCGGGACGGGTCGCTGCGCCGGGCGGCAAGCTACGGCTTCTCGATGGAAGCCGAGGCTTCGCCGCAAGTGTTTTCCCCCACCCAGAGCCTGATCGGCCAGGCTGCGGCAGAACGGCGGCGCATGCTCATCGAGCCGATCCAGGCCGACTACCTCAAGGTGAATTCCGGCCTGGGCGAAATGGCGCCTTCGGCCGTACTGCTGATGCCGGTGTCGAGCAACGGCGTGGTCAACGGCGTTGTTGAACTGGGGCTCCCGGCCGCGCCCGACTTGCGCGCGAACCAGCTGCTCGACCTGGTTGGCGAAGACATCGGCGACTCCCTGGCCGCGGCCCGCTACCGCGAGCAGCTGCAGGACGCGCTGGCAGAAACGCAGCAGCTCAACGAAGAGCTACAGGTACAGCAGGAAGAACTGCGCACCGCCAACGAGGAACTCGAAGAACAATCGCGCGCGCTGCGGGCATCGCAAGCCATGCTCGAGAACCAGCAAGCCGAACTGGAACAGACCAACAGCCAGCTTTCCGAGCGCACCGAGGCGCTGGACCAGCGCAACGCCGCCTTGCGCCGCGTGCAGCGCGACCTGGAAGACCGGGCCGACGAGCTGCAGCGGGCAAGCCGCTACAAGTCGGAGTTTCTGGCGAACATGTCGCACGAACTGCGCACGCCGCTCAACAGTGCGCTCATCCTTGCCAAGCTGCTCGGCGACAACCCGCAGGGCAACCTGAGCGCGGAGCAGGTCAAGTTTGCGGAATCGATCTATTCGTCGGGCAACGACCTCTTGACGCTCATCAACGACATCCTCGACATCTCCAAGGTCGAGGCGGGCAAGCTCGAGATCGTGGTCGAGAACGTGGCACTCGACAAGCTGGCGCAAAGCCTGGAAAGCACCTTCAAGCCGCTGGCGTCCGAGAAGCGGCTGGCCTTCCGGCTGGAGATGCGGCCGGACACGCCGGCCCTGCTGCTGACCGACCGCCACCGGGTCGAGCAGATTTTGAAGAACCTGCTCTCCAACGCGATCAAGTTCACCGACAGCGGCGAGGTGGCGCTGGTAGTTTCCGCTGCGCCCGATGGTGGCGCGGTCTTTGCGGTTTCGGATTCGGGGATTGGCATTGCGCCCGACCAGCAGGCGCTGATTTTCGAAGCCTTTCACCAGGCCGACGGCACCACCAGCCGCCGCTATGGCGGCACGGGCCTTGGCCTTTCCATTTCGCGCGACCTCACGGGGCTGCTGGGCGGCACGCTCGCGGTGCAAAGCCAGCCCGGACGGGGCAGCACCTTCACGCTGCAATTGCCGGCTGTTGCGCCGCAAGGCTTGCAGGAGGCTTCCCCTGCGTCGGCCAGGCCGGTAGCGGTGCAGGCCCCCTCTTCTCCCATGTCGTTCACCGGACACGCGCCGCCCGCACCTCCGGCACCGCAGGGTGCGGTACCGCCGCCGCTTTTTGCCGACGACCGCGAGTTGCCGCGCGACCAGGTGCGCCGCGTGCTGGTGATCGAGGACGAGCCGCAATTTGCACACATCCTCTACGACCTGGCACACGAGCTTGGCTACCGCTGCCTGGTGGCGCACGGCGCCGCGGACGGCTTCGAGCTGGCCCAGCAGTTCTTGCCCGACGCAATCCTGCTCGACATGCGCCTGCCCGACAGCACCGGCCTCGACGTGCTGCAGCGCCTGAAGGATTCGCCCAAGACGCGCCACATTCCGATCCACGTGGTGTCGGCCGCCGAAAACGCGCAGGCGGCCGCGCTGCACATGGGGGCCATCGGCTATGCGCAGAAGCCGGCCACGCGCGCCGAACTGATGCAGGTGTTTGCCCGCCTGGAGGAAAAGCTCACGCAGAAGGTCAAGACCGTGCTGCTGGTCGAAGACGACGCGCTGCAGCGCGAGAGCGTGATCCGGCTCATTGGGGACGACGACATCGAGATCATTGCCGTGGGTTCCGGCGGAGAGGCGCTCGAGCTTTTGCGCAAGCGCGTGTTCGACTGCATGATCACCGACCTGCACCTGCCCGACATGCAGGGCAGCGAGTTGCTCAAGCAGATGGCGGCCGAAGAAATCGTCTCGTTCCCGCCCGTGATCGTCTACACGGGGCGCAACCTCACGCGCGACGAAGAAGCGGAGCTGCAGCGCTATTCGCGCTCGATCATCATCAAGGGCGCACGCTCGCCGGAGCGGCTGCTCGACGAGGTCACGCTGTTCCTGCACAAGGTGGAGGCCGAGCTTTCAAGCGAGCGCCAGGGCATGCTCAAGGCCGCGCGCGGGCGCGACCGCATCTTTGAAGGCCGCACCATCCTGTTGGTGGACGACGACGTGCGCAACATCTTTGCGCTGACCAGCGCGCTGGAGCAGCGCGGCGCCGCGGTCGAAATTGGCCGCAACGGCCGCGAGGCGCTCGAAAAGCTTGCCCAGGTGCGAGAGATCGACCTGGTGCTGATGGACGTGATGATGCCGGAGATGGACGGCCTGGAAGCCACGCGCCGCCTGCGCGCCGATCCGCGCTTCGACAAGCTGCCGGTGATTGCCATTACCGCCAAGGCCATGAAGGACGACCGCGAGCAGTGCCTGGCCGCCGGTGCCAGCGACTACCTGGCCAAGCCTGTGGATTTGGAGCGCCTGTTCTCGCTCCTGCGCGTGTGGCTGCCGAAAATGGAGCGGTTGTGACCTCCACCGCCCCTCCTTCGCCCCCGTCGGCGTCCCCGCCCTCGCCGTTGAGCAACACGGAGATCGAGCTGCGGCTGTTGATGGAGGCCATCTACCTCAAGTACAGCTACGACTTTCGCAACTACACCGTGGCCTCGCAGAAGCGCCGCGTGCTGCATGCGCTGGCGCAGCTCGGGTTGCCGAACATTTCGGCGCTGCAAGAAAAGGTGCTGCGCGACCCGGCCCTGTTCGGCCGGCTGCTGCAATACCTGACGATTCCGGTGAGCGAGATGTTTCGGGACCCGGCTTATTTTCTGGCGCTGCGCCAGCATGTGGTGCCCATCCTGCACACTTATCCCTCGGTGAAGGTGTGGGTGGCTGGCTGCAGCACCGGCGAAGAAGTTTTTTCGCTCGCCATCCTGCTGAGGGAAGAAGGCTTGCTCTCGCGTACGCAGATCTACGCCACCGACATCAATCCCGCCTCGCTCGAAAAGGCGCGGCAGGGGATCTTTCCGATCGAGGCGGTGCGCGGGTACACGGCCAACTACCAGCGCGCGGGCGGGCGCAGTTCTTTTTCCGACTATTACACGGCCGCCTACGAGGCCGCCCGTTTCGACCCTTCGCTGTGCGCCGACGTCATCTTTGCCGACCACAGCCTGGCGACGGACAGCGTGTTTGCCGAGACGCAGCTGGTGTCCTGCCGCAACGTGCTCATCTATTTCAATCGCGAGTTGCAAGACCGCGCGCTCGGCCTGTTCCACGAATCGCTCTGCCACCGCGGTTTTCTGGGGCTGGGCTCGAAAGAGAGCATCGATTTTTCGAGCTATTCGCAGCGCTTCGATGCGCACTCGAAGCCGGAACGCATCTACCGCAAGGCCACATGAAGCCGACCGCACTTGCCCCACCGAAGCGGCGCGTCGAGGCCGTGGTGCTCGGCGCATCCGCCGGCGGCATCGAGGCGTTGTTCACACTGCTGAGTGGGCTTCCGCCGTCATGGAGCCTGCCCATGGTGATCGTGCTGCACGTGCCCGAAAACCACGAAAGCCACCTGCCCCAGATCTTTGCCGACCGCCTGCACCTGCCTGTGTACGAGGCTGCGGACAAGATGCCGCTCGCGGCCGGGCATGTGTACTTCGCGCCGCCGGGCTATCACCTGTCGATCGAGCGGGACCGGCGGTTTTCGCTCAGCTGTGAGCCGCCGGTGCATTTTTCGCGGCCCTCGATCGACGTACTGATGAGTTCTGCCGCCGACGCCTACGGCCGCTCGCTCGCCGGCATGCTCCTCACCGGCGCGAACGAAGACGGCGCCGAGGGTCTCCAACGCATTCAGCAGGCCGGAGGCATCACCGCCGTTCAAGACCCCAACGAAGCACAGATTTCCATCATGCCCCAAGCGGCCATTGCCTTGCATTCCCCCGATCACGTGCTACCCCTGCGCGAGCTTCGCGCACTGCTCTTGCAACTGGAGTCCGCCCATGCCCATTGACGTCGAGAGCAAGTTGCTGATCGTCGATGACCTGCCAGAAAACCTTCTTGCGCTGGAGGCCCTGATTCGCGGCCCCGGACGCGCTGTGTACCGAGCAACTTCGGCCGAGGAAGCGCTTGCGCTGCTGCTCGACCACGAGTTTGCGCTGGCCATACTCGACGTGCAGATGCCCGGGATGAACGGCTTCGAGCTTGCCGAGCTCATGCGCGGCACGGAGCGCACGCGGCACATTCCGATCATCTTCGTGAGCGCGGCGGGCCGCGAGCTCAACTACGCGTTTCAGGGTTACGAAAGCGGCGCGGTCGACTTCTTGCACAAGCCGCTCGATCCGCACGCGGTCACGAGCAAGGTCAACGTGTTCGTCGATTTGCACCGCCACCGCAAGGCGCTCGGCCAGGAAATGGAAAAGCTGGCTGCCGCCAACCACAAGCAGGAAGAACTTGTGCAGCAGCTGCGGCATACGCAGCGCGAACTCGAACGCGCAGTGCAAATGCGCGACGACTTCATGTCGATGGTTTCGCATGAGCTGCGCACGCCGCTCAACACCCTTTACCTCGAAACGCAACTGCGCCAGCTGCATGTGGCCAAGGGCAACCTGGAATCGTTTGCCGCGGACCGCCTGCCGTCGATGATCGAACGCGACCAGCGGCAGATTCGCAGCATGGTGCGGCTGATCGACGACATGCTCGACGTGACGCGCATGCGAAGGGACGCGCTCTCCATACAGCCCAAGCCGGCGGACCTTGCCGGCCTTGCACGCGCCGTGGTGGAAGGCCTGCGGCAGCAGGCGGAAGCCGCGGGCTCAGTGATTGCGCTTGAAGCGCCGGGTGAACTGCGCGGTGTGTGGGACGAATTCCGCATCGAGCAGGTGCTGACCAACCTGCTGACCAATGCACTGCGCTACGGGCGCGGCAAACCTGTCGAAATGAGGCTCAGCCGGGTAGACGGCATTGCGCGCATTACTGTGCGCGACCAGGGCATTGGCATAGCGCCGGAAGACCAGCAACGCATCTTCGAGCAGTTCGAGCGCACCGACGACAGCCGCAAGCATGCGTCCGGCCTCGGCCTTGGCCTTTACATCACGCGCCAGATCGTGTGCCTGCACAACGGCCGCATCGAGGTGGAGAGTACGCCGGGCGAAGGAGCGCTGTTCCGGGTCGAACTGCCGCTGGAGGCCCCTGCCACGACTGCTGAGCAAACGGAGGCGTAGGCGCCCTCCTACTGCGTGCCGTGCGATTGGCCCGGATACTGTGAAATTCGCCCTAGCTGATTGAAAGCGTGCCACCGTGAATGTGCTGATCGTCGACGACAACCAGGCCGCGGCCGACCTGCTGCAGGAACTGCTGACTCTGCAGGACCATACCGCCCGCTGCACCTACACCGCGCAGCAGGCCATGGACGCGGCCAAGGCGGAGCACTTCGATGCGGCGCTCATCGACCTTACCCTGCCCGATTTTCCGGGTTCCGAGGTGGCGCGGAGGCTGCGCTCCGAAGCCTCGGAAGGCGCCCCGCGGCTGCTGGTTGCCATTTCGGGCTTTTCGGTGGAGGACGCAGCCGGCGCCTCGGCGCGGGACCTGTTCGACCACCATCTTCAAAAGCCGATCGACTTCGGCCAGCTCGCCGCAATTCTTTCAGCGCCGCAATAGTTTTTCAGCGCCGTGCGGTGCCCGGCGACAGCAGCATTTCGTTGCCGGCCGTCTTGAACGCGATGGTGGGGGCGGTGAAGTCGCTCAGCGATGCGCCCAGGCCGATCTCGCCGCTGCCGTGCAAGACGCATTCCTCGCGCCGCAGCGCAATCTCGTTGCTCGGCCCGCCGTTGCCATGAAACCGCACCCACGTGCCGTAGGTGCTGAGATCGGTCAGCACGCAGCTACCCTGGCGCAGCTCGATGCGCGCATGCAGCCGTGAAACGCGTGGGTCGTTGACCACGAACTGCGCGTCGTTTACCCGGCCCAGGTGAATCGGCAGCTCTTCGGTGCGAAACATGGAGCGCACGTCGAGCCAGGCAAGCTCGATCTGGCCGAACGATGAATCGGGTATGCGCATGGGCATGAGCGCCGCCGGCACCGTCAGGAACGAAGTCACCTCCTCTTGCCAGTCGATGCGGTGGACGGCCGACATTTCGCTTCGGCCGCGAATCGTGATGAGGCCAAGGTCGCGGTGCCGCACGCCGACTTCGCGCAACTGCGCAATCACGGCGTCGGTGGCCCAGATCTGGCCCGGCCCGGCCAGGTCGCTCAGCCGCGAGGCCAGGTTGACCGCGTCGCCGAAACAGTCGCCCTCGACCTCGAGCACTTCGCCGCTCGCCACGCCAATTTGCAACGCCATGCGCAGCGGGGCCGGCCAGGCCACCAGGCGCTTCTGGTGGTAGCGCTGCAGTTCGATGACCGCGTGCGTGGCCGCGGCCGCATTCGAGAAGATGGCGAACACCCCGTCGCCCAGCGACTTGACCACCCTGCCGTTGTGCGCCTGGCAGATGCTGCCGATCCATTGGGTGAGCCGCGTCACCGTCTCGGTGGCGCGCGCGTTCCCCATGGCTTCGAAAACCCGGGAGCTTCCTGTCAGGTCGGCAAAAACGACGGTGGAATTCACATCCATGCTGTTGGGAAGAACTCGGAGGCAACAGTTGCCGATGCCCACACATTAACGGCCTGCTGACGAATCGACGTGCGGGACGAGCCTGTTAACCCCATTTCTGTGTGCTGAACTTGTACGACGGTCCGCACGATGACATTTATTTTTACAACTTTCGTAGTCAAACACCAACGACCTTTTTAAATGAATCGTAAAGTGTGTTGTTTGCAAACAAGAAACAGTGTTTCAGAACTTGTTAATCGTCGGGCTGAGGCTTAAGGTATCAACCGTCCTTGCTTCAGGCAATACGCTTTTAGTCCTCATGCTGACTTTTCGTCGCTTTCTTCGCTTCTTCGGAATTCCCGGTCTCGGGTCTCCCCGGATGGGAGAAAACCAGTTGGGAAGAATCCGCTCGGCCATGCTGTCTGTGCTGCAGGCGCACGGGGGCCATTCGGTACAGCGCATTGCGCAGCGGGTCAGGTTTGCGGCCGACGTGGAGTCGCTCTGGTATTTGCGCCAGGACGTGATGGTTGCACTGAGCGCCATTGACGGCGAAGCCGCCGCCCGCCGCCAGATGAAGGCCATCAACAGCATGTTCGAAGGCGGCCTGCCGGGCTCGATGAGCCCGCGCGCGCACCAACGCTTTACGCAGCACCAATAACGGCGCCGGCATTCCGTTGCTCAATGCGCGTGGTCGTGCGCGTGATGCGCATCGTGGCCGTGGGCATGCCGATGGCCCCAGACCATGAAGACGTCACGGCCCTCTGCCGCCAGCTCCACCTTGGCGCCCACGGGCAGCAGCACCTTGGTTTGCACATGCCCAAAGGGCAGCCCCGTAAGCACCGGCACCTTGAGCGTCGCGCGCAACCGGTCGACCACTGATTCGAAGCCAAAGCCGCGGTCGTAGCCCGGCACCTTGCGCATGCCGGTGAACTGGCCAAACACGATGGCGCGCTGCTTTGCGAGCACGCCGGCCATGCGCAGCTGGTCGAGCATGCGCTCGACGCGGTACGGATGCTCGTTGGTGTCCTCGATGAAGAGCACGCCTTTTTCCACCTGCGGGAAATAAGGTGTGCCGAGCAGGCTGGTCAGCACGCAAAGGTTGCCGCCCCACAGGGTGGCGTCGTGCACGGGCTTGAGCTTCAGCCCGGTGTCGCGCACCGGCATGCGCCAGCCGGTGCCTTCGCCCTGCCCGCTCACCAGATCGTCGAAGCACGCTTCCATGATGTCGTCGGCACCGCCTTCGGCGCCAAAGTCTTCGCCGACTGCCGGGCCGGCCCAGGTAACGGCACCGGTCTTGACGAGCAGCGCATTCTGCAAGGCGGTGAAGTCGCTCAGTCCCACGAATTCGGTTCCGCGCTGGATCGCCTTGGCAACGGCCTTGTACGGAATCGCGTCGAGGATGCGCGTAAGGCCGTAGCCGCCGCGCGCAATCAATGCAATGTCGGCGCCGCTGGCTGCGGCACGGCTGATCGACGCAAGGCGTGTCGCGTCATCGCCCGCAAAGCGCTGGTGCACGGCAAGTGCGGCCTCGTCGACTTCGACTTCATAGCCCAGGGCCTTGAGTCTTTTCACGCCGCGGCGAAAGGCGGCCTTGTCGCGAATCGCGCTGGAGGGGGAATAGATGTAGATGTGTTTGGTCACGCCGCCGAGTATCCCATTGCGTTGCGGGCCTCTTGTGCGAGCGACGCGGCCTGCTCGGTACTCGGCCCCGATGACGACGCGATGGGGCCGAGCGCACGCAGCGCGGCCTGGTAGCCGCGGTCCGGGAACGGCGCGCGCCACGCATCGCCGATGCGTTCGCCGCCATCGGGGGCAAGAAGCACGGCCGCGAACCGCATGGGCCGTGCAGCCTGCAGCAACGCCGCGAGCCCCGCGCCCGCGGCGCTGTGCACCAGCACCATCGGCCGGGGCTGCATGCGGTCGAGCCATTCGGTCAACACCTGGCAGTGCCATTCGGGCGTGTGCACCGTTTCGCGCTTGGGCTTGTCGCTCTTGCCGAAGCCGATGAGGTCGGGCACCAGCGTGCGCAGCCCCGGCGCTCCCGCCAGATGGCGAAAGAAGTAGCCCCACTCGCCCGGGCCGTGCAGGCAAAGACAACAGGCCGCCTGCGCATCGTTCCGGCCTTCGCCTTCGTCGATGTAGTGCATGCGCCAGCCTCGCAGGCTGGGCAGGTCGTGCACGTAGTGCGGCTCGAACGCGTAGCGCTCGAGCGCATCGAAGCGCCCGGGCGGCGTGCGCAGTGCGTCGTCGCGCAAGGGCTCGACCTGCTCGCGCGCCGCATCGCGCCGCTCCTTGAAAAAACCTTGAAGCACGGCGCTGCATTCGGCGGCGAGCACGCCGCCCTGCACGCGGGTGCGATGGTTGAGCCGCGGCTCGGCAAAAAGATCGACCACCGAACCGGCCGCCCCGGTCTTGGGGTCGGCCGCGCCGAACACCACGCGCGCGAGCCGTGCATGCAGCATGGCACCCGCGCACATGGCGCACGGCTCGAGGGTGACGAAAAGCTCGCAGCCGTCGAGCCGGTAGTTGCCGAGCGCGACGGCCGCGGAACGCAGCGCGTTGATTTCGGCGTGCGCGCTCGGGTCGTGCAGCGCCACCGGCGTATTGCGGCCGGTGGCAATGAGTTGTCCGTTCTTCACCAGCACTGCACCTACGGGCACTTCGCCGGCCTCGGCAGCACGGCGCGCCTCGGCCAGCGCCAGCGCCATCCAGTGTGCGTCGCCTGTATGCAAAGGCTGTAGGGGCTCAGTTGTCATCCGGCATCTTGCGCGCTTGCGCCGCGGCGTCGAGCGCTTCCTTGACCTGGGTCTGCACCTGCTGCACCTGCTGCACCTGTGCGGGCGCATTGGCCGGCGCCTCGCCCGGCGCGGGCGAGGCAGCGCCGGGTACCGCCGGCAATGCCGGGTTTGCGGTGGCGGTCAGCTGCTTCCTGGCAAGCAGGCCGACGATCACCAGCGCCAGCACCAGGCCGAGCATTCCGAACATGCGCATGTCAGCTTCCCTGCGCCGCCGGAGCTTCGGCCGTCATGCCAAGGCGATCCATCCACACCGCGAGCGCCTTCTCGTCCGGCGTGCCGGCGCTGTAGACGGCGCGCATGGCGGCATGCGATTCGCGCCGGTGCTGGTTGAGCTTGAGCTTGCACTGCAGCGCAGTTACGCGCATTTCAAAGCCGACGATGCCGGCAAGCATCTTGAGCTGGAACTCCTCGCCCAGGTCGCGCCACTGCTGCGCATAGGCGGGCTCATGGTCGCCGATGAGCTTCTTGAGCAGCGCATCCTTGGCGCCCGGTTCTTCGATAAGCCGGGCTTCCACGGTGCAATGCACCGCAAGATAGTTCCAGGTGGGCACGCGTGCAAGGTCGGGGTAGACCGAAGGCGAGAGATACGAATGCGGCCCCATGAAAGTGACGACCGCTTGCGGCCGCGCCTGCAGGTAGCGCCAGTGCGGGTTGGGCTTGGCGCAATGGCCGAGCAGCACGAGCTGGTCGCCCTCCCGCTGCTCGGCCACCAGCGGCAGGTGCGTGACAAAGGGCAAGCCCTCGTCGTCGTTGGAGATCAGGCTTGCGAACGGATGCGCACGCATCAGTTCCAGCGCGATGGCCGGATCCTTGGCGTTGAACTGCGGGGGCATGTACATGGGGCGGTTTCCTCGTGGAGAGGCCCGATTGTCCCCGAGCTGTCCCTATCTGGGGCGCTGCGCCTCCAGCAGACTGGCCATTGCCGTGTAGCCGCGGGCCTTGGCAAGCTGGAGCGGCGTATTGCCTTGCCGGTCGGCCAGCTGCAGGTTGGCACCGGCACCGACCAGCGCGGCAAGGGTGCGCTGGTGGCGCGGACCGCCGTCGCCGAGCACGACGGCTTCGATCGCCGCCGTCCAGTGCAGGTTGTTGACATGGTCGAGCGGCGCGCCGGCGGCAATCAGCTGGCGTACCACCTCGTCATGGCCCAGGTGCGCTGCGGCGATGAGTGCGGTGCCGTCATAGCGGCTCGTCACCTGCCGGGCACTGGCGCCAAGCGACAGCAGCAGCGCGAGCGTGGGAACGTCGTCGGCCACCGACGCGATGGTTACCGCGTCGTAGCGATCGTCTTCGAGCGCATCCAGGTTCGCACCGGCCTTGGCGAGAAGCGTTACCGCTTCGCGCTGCCGCGCATGGGCGGCAACGTGCAAGGGCGTGCGGCCTCGCGCGTCGCGTGCATCGAGGTTGGTGCCCGAGGCGATCAGGCTCTTGAGCTTGGGCAGGTCGCCAAACCATGCGGCCCGGTGCAGGCCGGCGTAAGCCTGCACCTCGGCCGTTTGCGGCGGCACCTGGGCCTCGGCACCAAGCATTGCGCCCGCGCCGAGCACAACTGCCAGCGTCAAGGGCCGGATGCCGCGCATCATCATCAACCCAGCAGGCCCTTGACCTTTTCCAGCGCGGCATTGGCGCACTGCTCGTCCAGATGGCCGCCGGGGGCACCGCCCACGCCGACGGCGCCGATCACGTCGTTGCCGGACTTCACCGGCACGCCGCCGCCAAGCAGCAGCACGCCAGGCAGGTAGACCAGGTTGGCGCCGGCCGGGTTCTTCTGCGAGCCTTCCATCATGGCCTGCGTCGCGTTCTTGGCCGATGCCGAGGTCCAGGCCTTGCGTTCGCTCGATGCCAGCGTGTGCGGGCCGGCGTTGTCGGCGCGCTGCACGGCACGCACGGTGCCGGCGCGGTCGACCACAGTAGCGGCCACGTTGTAGCCGTTTGCGGCGCATGCAGCCACGGCCTCGGCCGCGATCTGGTTGGCCAGGGCGAGCGAAATGTTCTTTTCGGTGCGCACTGCGGGTGCGGTGGTCTGGGCCTGTGCGGCAGAAGCGGCAAGCAAGATGGCGAGGCCGCCAAGGCGAAGGGTAGAACGCATTTTTCGATTTCTCCAGTGGATGCAGGGGGTTGCGCCAGCACGTTGCCGACAGCTGCGCCACTGTAGAAAACAAGGGCCGCCGAGGCCATTCGTACGGCTACGCCCGACGCTCCGTAGAACTACGGAGCAGCCAGGCTCAGGCGTCCCCGGCCACCAGCACGGCGTAGCGCCGGATCAGCTGCGCGAGCGAGTCGCACTCGAGCTTGGCAAACAGGTTGGCGCGGTGCGTCTCGACCGTGCGGGGCGAGAGCGCGAGCACGCGCGCAATTTCCTTGTTGGTCAGGCCCTGCACGATGAAGGCGAGCACCTCGCGCTCGCGCTCCGACAGCTGCGCGACCCGTTCGCGCGCGGCGTTGTCGGCCTGGGCGCGTTCGCGCGAGCGCACATGCTGGCGCACGGCATGCTGCAGGGCTTCGAGCAGTTGCTCGTCGTCTACGGGCTTCTCGAGGAACTCGGCCGCGCCGGCCTTGAAGGCGCGGCGGCACATTTCGACGGTGCCATGGCCCGTGAGCATGATCACGGGCTGGTCGACGCCTTGCGCCACCAGCCGGTCGAGCACGGTGAGCCCGCTGATGCCGGGCATGCGCACGTCGAGCACGATGGCGCCGATGCTCGCGCGGTCGAAGCCGTCGATGAAGGCCTGCGGATCGGCCCAGCCCTGCACCCTCAGGCCGACCGTGCCGATCAGGAGCGAAAGGCTGTCGCGCACCGCCTGGTCGTCGTCGATGAGATGAACGAGCGGCGATTGCGGCAGCTGCTGCGTTTGCTGCAGATTCGACGCCGTGGTGTTCATGCGGCCCGCCCGCTAGATGCCGCCACCAGCGGCAGCAGCAACGTAAAGCGCGCGCCTCGCGGCGTTGCATTGGCCGCGCTCAGGCTGCCGCCCATGCCGCTTGCCAACGTTTCACTCAGGCTCAGGCCAAGGCCCAGGCCGCCTTCACGCGTGCTGAAGAAGGGTTCGAAAAGGCGCGGCATGGCCTCGGGCGAAATGCCGCGGCCGTTGTCGGTCACGGTCAACACGCCTTCCTGGCCATTGCGCCCGACTGAAACAGCAAGCCGGCGCTCCGACTGGGGCACCAGGTCGAGCGCCTGCAACGCATTCATGAGCAGGTTGTGCACGATCTGCTCGAGTGCCACGGCTTCGGCCTGCACCCGAACCGGCGCCTGCGCGGTGGCGTCGAACTGTGCGGCAACACCGCGTTGCGCGAACTCCGGCGCCAGCAGGTGCATGGCGCTGCGTACCACCTCTTGCAGCACCAGCGGCTTCACGTCGCCGCCCGCTTCGGGGCGCTCGATCACGCGGCGAAGGCGCCCTACTACGCCGGCCGCGCGGCGTGCCTGCTCCACGGCCTGGCCCATTGCGTCGCGCGCGGCGGCCAGCTCGGGCGGGTCGTCGTCCAGCAGCCGCCGCGCAGCCTGTGCATTGGCCAGCACCGCGGTGAGCGGCTGGTTCAGCTCATGCGCGAGTCCAGCCGAAAGTTCGCCCAGCGCGTTGAGCCGGGCCACCTGGCCGAGCCTCAACAGCTCTTCAGCCCGTCGCCTGGCAATCCGCTGCCGCTGGGCGGTCCACAGCCCCGCCAGCAGCAGCGCGACCGCCACGGCCCAGCCGCCAATGGCGCGCCATGGCAATTCGGCCCAGCCCACGTGGCGCTCGGCCACCACGTCGAAAGGCTGGCTTGGCGATGCCAGCGGCTTGGTAAGGCTGAAGCGCCAGCCGTGCGCGCCGGCATCCACAGTTTGCCCCGGCTGCAGGACGAACTGCTGTGCGCCGCGCTGCAGGGTCACCCGCACCGGGCTTTGCTTGGGGTTCATGGGCCAGTCGCGCCAGGGCACCGAGCCGGCAAGATCGATTTCGAGCGCGTAGCTTGTAGGCGTGGCGCCGATCACGAGTTGGTAGCGGCCTTGAGCGAGATCGACCGCGGCAAGTTCGGCGCGGCGCTGGCTGCGCGAACTCGCTTCTGCCGCGGCCAAGGCAGCTGCCTGTTTCTCGTCGGGCCAGGGTTGGTCGCCTTCGCGCCGTTGCACGCGCAAGATGGATGGATAGACCGATGACAGCCGCTGCTCCGGTCGCTCAGCGCCGCTGCCGGTTTCGAGCAGCGCCAGCGTGGCCAGCACTGCGTCGTACTGCACCATCTGCTGGCTCATGAGCCGGTGCGCAATGCGCACGTCGCCCTCGAAGCCCTGCTGCAGCCGGGCCAGCTCTGCGCGCGCAAGCCACACACCGCCCACGGCAGTGAGGGCCAGCCACGCCAGCCACCATCCAACCCGCATACGCAACCACTGTTTCATGGCGCGGATTGTGCCCGGCGCGGCAAGGCCGGCAGTTGTTGGCCGAGAATGCGGCCTCAGACATGGCTGAACTCCAGGACTCTCTTTTTCCCGATCTTCCGCGCCCGCCCGAGGCACAGTCGCCGACGCCATCACCCGCGCTGAAAGAACCCGAGGACGAGCCGCCTCCAAAGAAGAAGCCCCGCGGCGGCACCGTGGCGGCGGTGCCCCCCGACCCCGCACTCATCGATCTGGCCGCGGCGCTCCCTCCCGGCCTACGGCTCGGCACCTCTTCATGGAGCTACCCGGGATGGACCAACCTGGTGTGGGACGGCGAGTACGCCGAAACGGTGCTCTCCAGGAATGGACTCTCCGCGCTGGCGCAGCACCCGCTGTTTCGCACGGTGAGCCTGGACCGCAACTTCTATCGCGCGCTCACGGCAAGCCAATATGCGCGCTATGCGGCCATGGTGCCGGACGACTTTCGCTTTGTGGTGAAGGCGCCGAGCCTGGTGACAGACGCCACCGTACGCGACGAGAGCGGCCGCGGCACCCAGGTGAACCCGGTGTTCCTGAACAGTGAAATTGCCATCCAGGAGTTTGTGCAGCCGGCCCTGGAGGGCCTCGGCCACCGGATCGGCGCGCTGGTGTTCCAGTTGAGCCCCATACCATCGCAGCTGCTGGCCGACCAGCCGGCGCTGCTCACCCGCATCGGCGACATGCTGGAGGCCTTGCCGGGCTTGCAGCCGATAGCGCCTGACGCGGTCATTGCCGTTGAAGTGCGCGACCCACAGCTGCTGTGCCCCGCTTTCGTCGACATGCTGCGCAGCACGGGCGCCACCTTCTGCATGGGCCTGCACGCCAAGATGCCGCCCATCGAAGAGCAGTTGCCGATGTTGCGCGCGCTGTGGCCCGGCCCGCTGGTGTGCCGCTGGAACCTGCACCGCCGCCACGGCCGCTTCGGCTATGAAGATGCAGAAAAGCTCTATGGGCCTTTCGACAAGATCGTCGATCCCGATCCGGAAACCCGCGCGGTATTGGCCAAGGTGATTGCGGGCACGACGGGCGCGGGTCATAACGCCTACGTCACCGTAAGCAACAACGCCGAAGGCTGCGCGCCGCTCACGATTGCCTCGCTGGCGCGAGACATCGTCAACCTGCAGAAGCGCTAGCGCGTCAGTTGGCGGCGCGCTTGGCCGCCACTGTCATCTCGAGCTCCACGCTTGCGTTCTTGGGCAGCGCATACACGCCGACCGCCGTGCGCACGTGCACGCCGGCATCGCCGAACACGCGGTGCAAAAGTTCCGACGCCGCATCGGCCACTTCGCTCTGCTGCGTGAAGTCGGCGGTGCATTGCACAAAGACACCCACGCGAAGCACCTTGCCGATTTCGTCCAGCGAGCCAAGCGCGTGCCGCAACAACGCCAGGCAGCGCAAGGCGCAGATCTGCGCAGCTTCGCGGGCTTTGGCCAGCGACACCTGGTCGCCCACGCGGCCTGTAACGACCACAGTGGTTCCCACGCGCGGTACCTGGCCGCTGGTGTAGAGGGTGCTTCCGTCGCGCACGACAGGTATGTAGTTGCCGCCGGCAACAAGCTCGCCTTCGAAGCTGTGGCCCAGTTCGGAGGCGATGCGGTCGGCAATCTGGTCTCGGGTTTGGGCAGTCATATGGTTTCCATGAACGATGGTTTCATTGTCGCCATCCACGTTCGACAGAACAGATACAGATTGCGCTGACCCGATGCACAACAGAAGGCCTGCAGGGCGCCTACTGCCCGATAGCCAGGTACACCCGCCCGCCTTCGATCCTTACCGGGTAGCTGCGCAGGTCTTCGGTGAGCGGAGCGCACATTGCCTTGCCGGTGCGCACGTCGAAGCGGCCCTGGTGCAGCGGGCATTCGATTTCGTACCCCTCCAGAAAGCCGTCGCACAGCCGGGCATGGCCGTGCGTGCAGATGTTGTCGGTGGCGTGTATGCCGTCTTCGGTACCGTAGAGGGCAATGTCCCGGCCCTGCACGTCGATGCCGATCACGTCGTCGGCGGGAACATCTTCAACCGCCGCGGCGTCGATCCATGTCACTGTGGTCATAGGTGAATGCCTTCGAATCCCGGGTGCTCAGATGGGATAGATGATGGAATTGGGGATCATTTCGCTGTCGAACACGCAGAGGCGCGACGCGAACTTCAGCCCGTCAGGGGTCGGTACCACCGTGTCGATGTAGCGGCCGACGTTGAACACGGTCGATGCCTGGTCGAGCTTGGTGCGAAACACCGCATAGTTGGCTTCGCTGTGAATCGTGCCGTCGGCATCGACCTTGTGCACCAGCGGCAGGCCCACTACGTGGCGCTGGTAGTACGGGTCGTGAAACAGCGTTTCCTTGATTCCGTAGACCCGGTCTTCGAGCATGCCCCTGCTCTCGAAAGACAGCGTGGCAAGCGGCAGGCCGCGCTCGTGGTTCTCGCGCGGCTGCAGCCTGTAGCTGCACTGCTCGACGAAGAACGCCGGCCACAGGTCCCATTGCCCCGAATCGACGGCATGCGCATACGCTGCGTAGAGCCGCGACAGTTCGAGGTAGGTGCTGGCGTCGAGGTTCATGCCGCCTCCATCACCTGGCGCCAGTAGCGGTACATGCCGCGAATCAGCGTTTCGGTGACCATGTGGTCGGTGTTCTCGACCTCGCGGCCGCCGAGCTCGGCCAGCGTGCGGTGATACGGCTTCTGCTCGAAGCCTTGCTGCGAAAACTCGATCACCTCGCCGTCATCGGCGGAGACAAAACCGGCGGGCCCGAACAGGTTGGCCTGGCGCAGGCGCCGCTGCGTCATCTCGTCGGTGTCGTCTTCAAAGCCGAAGTGCGTCCAGACAAAATCGAAGGCATCGTGCCCCACGGGTTGTATGTGGCGCGTGGACACGCTGTTGACCTGCTGCTGCAGGATGAGGCTCGGGAAGAGCGTCATCATTACCGCGGTGGGCCCGTTCCACCAGGGCTCGGGCACGATGTCCAGAAAGCGCGGGTCCTTCAGCTGCATGCTTTCCTTGAAGCTGGATACCTGCGTGACCTGCGCGGCCTTGCCGGCGCTGCCGCGGGTGGAAATCATCGCGGCGTGGCGGCCGTGCGAATCCATCTTGAGCTCCGACTTGTTGTCCGCGCGCCAGAGCCCGAAGGTGACGAACCAGGTGTGCAAGAGGCCTGGGTGGTACGGGTCCTTGATGTTCTCCTGCATCAGCTTCCAGTTGCCCGGTATGCGCTGGCGGCTGTAGCCGAGGATGGTGAGCTTGCGGCCATCGAACAGGCGATCGAAGTAGCCGAGGATGTCGGGGCCGAGAAAGTCCTCGAAACATTCGATGTCGTGGTCGAACGATGCGAACACCACGCCGCCGCGCGAAGCGACCTTGAGCTTGTTGAGACCGTGTTCTTCGGTCTTGAAGTCTGCCGGCATGCCGCCGTTGACCTTGCCCTCCTGCTTCACGCCGCGGCGGAACGGCACGCCTTGCAGGTCGCCCTTCAGCGTGTAGTTCCACTGGTGATACGGACAGACGAATTCTTTCTTGTTGCCGTGGCGCTCACGGCAGAACTGCATGCCGCGATGCGCGCAGACGTTCTCGAACACGTGAATGGCCCCCGCTTCGTCGCGGGACATGACCACGGAACGCTCGCCGATGGCCGTGCGCTTGAAATCTCCGGGGTTCGGGATCTCGGCTTCCAGCCCCACGTAGCACCAATGCTTTTCGTAGAAGAAGCGCTGCAGCTCCTTCTTGTGCAATGCCTCGTCGGTGTAGGCCATGAAGGGAATGCGGCTGGTCTTATCGCTCTCCCATCGCAGTTCGACGGGAAATACCTCTTGGGTGCTCATCGCAGGTCTCCTTTTCTTGTCTGTCCGTCTCTGTTCTTCAGGTGCCTTGCAGGTAGAAGGCATCGGCATGGGTCTGCTCGGGTGCAAGGCCGCGCGCATGCACCAGTTGTGTCACGGCTTCGACCATCGGCGGCGAGCCGCAGAGGTAGGCACGCCAGCCTTCGAGGCCGCCGGGCCAGTCGGCGCGTATGGCGTCGGTAATGAGCCCTTGGCGGTGGTTCGCACGCGCGGGGCCGGTAACGACCACCACGTGCACCTTGAGGCCCGGATGCCGCGCTTGCAGTTCAGTGAGCTCGGCCAGCCCATACACGTCTGCGCCCGATCGCACGCCAAGGTACAGGTGAATCGGCTGCATCAGGTCGGCCTGGATGGCGCCGCGAACGATGGAGAGAATCGGCGCGAGCCCCGTTCCACCGGCCGCGCAGAGCATCGGCCCGCGGTGCCTGGTGCGCAGGTAAGCCGTGCCCAGGGGACCGCTTACCCGCACCGCATCGCCCACACGCAGCTGCTCGAAGATGTGCGAGGTAACGCGGCCGCCGGGCACCTTGCGTATATGAAATTCAAGCTCCGCATCGCGGCTGAGCCCCGCCATCGAATAGGGCCGCGCCAGGTCAGGCGCGAACTGCAGTTGCGCGTACTGGCCCGGTGAAAACTCGAGCGGCTTGTTCGGCCTGAGCCGCAGGCGGCGGATGTCGTGCGTGAGTACGTCGATGCCGGTCACGGTCGCCTTGAGAATGCGCGCCGGGTGCACCACCACCTCGTCGGGCTCCGGAATTTCGATGGCGCAGCTTTCGGTCAGCGTGCTTTGGCAGGCCAGCACATAGCGCTCGCCCTGCCCGTCGGGGCGGATCGCGTCTTGCCCGGCGTCGAGCACCTGGCCCGACACCACCTTGCAGCGGCAGGTGCCGCAGCGGCCCGACAGGCAGCTGTAGGACACCGGCACATGGTGCTCGCGCAGCACTTCCAGCAGGTTCGCACCGGGACGGACATCGAGTGTGCGGGCAATGGGGTGAATGTGCAGGTCCATCGTGGGCTTTTGTGTGCGTCGGCTTGCTGGGCCGGCATGTCTCTGGGGCGGATGATGCGCGGCAATCGAGAATTGACCAATAGAATCTGGTGAATCGGCTGCATCACCGATATGAATAAAGGTCTGCATGCAACTCAAGGACATCGACCTCAACCTGCTGCTGGTGTTCGACCGCATGCTTGCCGAGAAGCGGGTCTCGGCCGTGGCCGAATCACTCGGACTTTCGCAGCCGGCCATCAGCAACGCCCTGGCGCGGCTGCGCAAGCTGCTGGGCGACGAGCTCTTCTTGCGCACGGCACGCGGCATGGAGCCCACCCCTTTCGCGCTGCAGCTGGCCGAGCCGGTGGCCTATGCAATGGGCGCGCTGCATTCGGCGCTGAACCAGCAGGTGGTGTTCGACCCCGCCACCAGCACGCGCAGCTTCACGCTCGCGATGACCGACATCGGCGAGATCTACTTCACGCCGCGGCTCATGGAAACGCTGTCCGCGGCGGCGCCCGGCGTGACGATCAGCACCGTGCGCAACAACACGGCGGCCAGCCTGCGCGATGAGCTCGAGTCCGGCCACGTCGACATTGCGATCGGTTTGCTGCCGCAGCTCAAGGCAGGGGTGTTCCAGCGCCGGTTGTTCTTGCAGCGCTACGTGTGCCTGTTCTCGAGCGCCCATCCGTTGGCGCGCAAGCGCAGCGTGTCGCTCAAGGACTTCAGCGCGGCCGACCATGTGCTTGTGCAGGCCGCCGGCACCGGCCACGGCAAGGCGGACGACGTGATGGCCGCGCAAGGCATACAGCGTCGCATTCGGCTCAGAGTGCCGCACTTCGTCGCCATCGGCCACATTCTTCGCTCGAGCGAGATGATTGCCACCGTGCCGGAGCGGCTGGCGCAAAGCATTGCCGAGCCATTCGGCCTGGTGTGGCGCCCTCACCCCGTGGCCCTGCCGCAGATTGCAATCAACCTGTTCTGGCATGCGAAGGTGCACCGCGACCCGGGCAACCAGTGGCTGCGCGGATTGCTGTTCGACAATTTTTCGGACAGCGACTAGAGCGCGGCGGTGAAGAGCTTCAGGCGGGCCGGACCGCGGGCCACTGACCGAGCACCTCATGGATGCTTTCGCCCACGTGGCTTTCGATGAGGGCGAACGAATCGGCCCTCCACCGGACCGGCTCGATCGGGTGCCGCTCGACTTTTGTGGGCGTGTAGGCCAGGGTCATGTGCGGTGTGAAACCGTGTTCTGGCTTGAATCCCGCATCGGCCAGCGCTTCGCCAAGACGCTGCCTGAAGGCCGCAAGCGCTGATGTCCCGCTTTCAGCGCCGCACAAAACGAACGCCTTGCTCTTGTCGAACCGCATGACCTCCTCGAACACCACATCGAAAGACGGAGGCGCCACGCTCGCTGCCGCATCGATGGCGGCCTGCACCCGCTTGCGCGGCACTGCCGCCGGATAGCTTCCGAGATGATGCAGCGTGACATGCAGGCGATGCGCCTCGGTCAGCTTTCCCTTCAGGGCATACCGGTCCTTGAGGCGCACGCCCAACGCGGCAATCGAAGCGGCGTCTTCCGCGTGCGGAAAGATCGCCAGGAAGAGTGAGCGCGGCAGGCGCTCCTTGCGGGGCGCTGTGCCGCGAGCGCGGCGCAGGGGCGGCGGCGGAGGATCGATACCTGGGAGAAGAAGCTGTTCGGGCATGGCAAGGAATAAGAGCGTCTTCCCCCGGAGATTCGGACTGTTGCTGGGTCCATAGCTTACCGAAAGCACCCGCATCGGCCAGGCGATTTGCGTTCTTGACGAATCAGGGCGGCTACCCTATTCTCCGCACCGTTTAGGACAGTCGTCCTAATTGCAGGAGATTCCGGATTGCAGATGACCGCCATGGCCGACAAGACCACCCGCGAGCAGATCGTGGACGCCGCGGACCAGCTGTTCTACAAGCGGGGTTTCGAGGCCACTTCGTTCGCCGACATTGCGAAGGTGGTGAACATTTCGCGCGGCAATTTCTATCATCACTTCAAGACCAAGGACGAAATTTTGGATGCGGTGATTGCCGCGCGCCTTGGCCAGACGCGTGGCATGCTGGCGCAATGGGAAGCATGCGGCCCTGATCCGATGAGCAGCATCCGAAGCTTCATTCACATCCTGGTTGCCAACCAATCTCTCATCATGCGGCACGGCTGCCCGGTGGGCACGCTGTCTACCGAACTCGCCAAGCTGGAGCATCCCTCGCTGAAGCAGGCCAACCGCCTTTTCACCCTGTTCCGCGTCTGGCTGCGAAAACAGTTCGCGCTGCTGGGCCGCAAGGCCGACGCCGATGCGCTCGCCATGCACCTGCTTGCCCGGAGCCAGGGCGTGGCTGTACTGGCCAACGCCTTTCGCGACAAGTCTTTCGTGCAGCAGGAAGTGCGGCAGCTGTGCGAATGGCTCGAGTCCTGCGCGCCCAAGACGGCCACCAGCAACCGCTGACCTCCAGATCCATCACCCTCCGCAAACAGAAAAACCATGTTCATCGTGCTCCTCAAGTTCTCAAGCAACAAGGCCAATGCAGCCCAGTGGATGGAAGGCCACAAGGCGTGGCTCCAGCGCGGTTTTGACGACGGCGTGTTCATGCTCGCCGGCAGCCTCAAGCCCAACCAGGGTGGTACCGTGCTTGCGCACCGCACAACGATGAACGAGCTGCAGGCGCGGGTCGACACCGATCCGTTTGTTGTCGAGAACGTCGTAAGCGCCGAGATCATGGAAATTGCGCCGGCCCGCGCCGACGAGCGGCTCGGCTTTCTGCTTGGCTGACTATCCTCTGTACACCACAGCCAAACCCATCCGATGACTGAGTTGATCAACGGCCCAGACGGCCAACCGCGCTGCCGCTGGTGCGCAAGCGCGCCCGAATTCCTTGCCTACCACGACGCCGAGTGGGGCTTTCCGGTAGCAGACGACCAGCGCCTGTTCGAGAAGCTTTGCCTGGAGGGTTTCCAGTCGGGCCTGAGCTGGCGCACCATTCTTGCCAAGCGGGAAAACTTTCGCGCGGCGTTCCACGGCTTCGACTTCAACAAGGTTGCCCGCTTCACGGCGCAAGACGTCGAGCGCCTGCTGCAAGACGCGGGGATTGTTCGGCATCGAGGAAAGATCGAGGCGGTGATTCACAACGCCGCCCGCGCGCAAGAACTCGTCGCGAGCCACGGCTCGCTGGCGGCTTTCTTCTGGAGCCATGAGCCCTCTGCCGCATCGCTTGCCGAACCGCAGAGCGCGTCGACATCCGAGGCTTCCATTGCGCTTTCCAAGGCATTGAAGAAGCTTGGCTGGAAGTTCGTTGGGCCTACCACGGTGTACGCCTTCATGCAGGCGATGGGCCTCATCAACGACCATGCGCAAGGCTGCGTGAGCCGGGCGAAGGCGGAACACCGGCGCAGCGCGTTCGAAAGGCCGCAAGTTCGCAAGGCCGGTTGACCAAAGGGCTACGCTGGCGCCGGACGCGGTCGCACAAAAACACCGTCGTTTGTATCTTTTCGTACAAGCGCGTGCTCCCTCCGCCTACAGCGGGCAATCGGCAAAAATAAACAATGCCGGCATGGTGGAACTGGACGATTCAGATCAGCATGCCCTTGCCGCCCAGGCGGCAGAGTGGCGCCGGCGCGCGCTCCGCGGTGACCGGCATGCACGCGGCATTGCCCACGCGCTCGAAGTGAAAGTACGCAAGCTTCGCGGCGATATACCCACCGCAAATTTCGACCTGGATACGCGCCCGCTCGCACCTTGGCAGCCTTCCCGGCGCTGGTGGAACCCTTGGAGGCGAAACTAGCAATTGAAAAAGCCGCTGGGAGCAGCGGCTTTTTTATTGCGAAGTGACCTTCACTCCCACTCGATCGTTGCGGGCGGCTTGCTCGACACGTCGTACGTCACGCGATTGATTCCGCGCACTTCATTGATGATGCGGCCCGACACCTTCTTGAGCAGTGCATAAGGCAGCTCGGCCCAGTCGGCGGTCATGAAGTCGCTGGTCTGTACGGCGCGCAGTGCGACCACGTAGTCATAAGTGCGGCCGTCGCCCATCACGCCCACGCTCTTCACGGGCAGGAACACGGTAAACGCCTGGCTCGTGAGGTCGTACCAGGTCTTGCCGGTAGCGTCGTCCTTGAAGTTGCGCAGCTCCTCGATGAAGATCGCGTCGGCGCGGCGCAGCAGGTCGGCGTATTCCTTCTTCACTTCGCCCAGGATGCGCACGCCCAGGCCCGGGCCGGGGAACGGGTGGCGGTACACCATGTCGGGCGGCAGGCCGAGCGCCACTCCGAGTTCGCGCACTTCGTCCTTGAACAGGTCGCGCAGAGGCTCGAGCAGCTTGAGGCCGAGCTGCTCGGGCAGGCCGCCCACGTTGTGGTGGCTCTTGATGGTGACGGCCTTCTTGCTCTTGGCGCCGCCCGATTCGATGACGTCCGGGTAGATGGTGCCTTGCGCGAGGAAAGTGGCACCCTTGTGGCCACCATCGCCCGCCTTGAGCTTGGCAGCCTCCTGCTTGAACACGGTGACGAACTCGCCGCCGATGATCTTGCGCTTGGCTTCGGGGTCGCTCACGCCTGCGAGCTTGCCGAGGAACAGGTCGCTCGCATCGACGCGAATGACCTTTGCATGCAGCTTGCCTTCGAACATCTCCATGACCATGTCGCCTTCGTCCAGGCGCAAGAGGCCATGGTCGACGAACACGCAGGTGAGCTGGTCGCCGATAGCGCGGTGAATGAGCGCGGCGGCCACGCTCGAATCCACGCCGCCCGAAAGGCCGAGGATGACTTCTTCATCGCCCACCTGCTCGCGGATCTTCTGCACGGCTTCGGCGATGTGGTCGCGCATGACCCAGTCGGGCTTTGCCTCGCAAATGCCAAGCACGAAGCGATCGATGATCGCCTTGCCTTGCACCGTGTGCGTCACTTCGGGGTGGAACTGCAGCGCGTAGTAGCGGCGCGCCTCGTCTGCCATGCCGGCAATGGGGCAGCTTTCGGTGCTGGCCATGAGCTTGAAGCCCGGGGGCAACTCGGTGACCTTGTCGCCGTGGCTCATCCACACGTTGAGCATGCCGAAGCCTTCGGGCGTGGTGAAGTCGGCAATGTCTTTCAGCAGCGCGGTATGGCCATGGGCACGGACGGACGCAAAGCCGAACTCGCGCTTGTGGCCGCCCTCGACCTTGCCACCGAGCTGGTGCGCCATGGTCTGCATGCCGTAGCAGATGCCGAGCACCGGCACGCCCAGGTCGAACACGGCGTGCGGCGCCTTGTCGGTGGTTTCTTCATACACGCTTGCGTGGCTGCCCGAAAGAATCACGCCCTTCAGGTGGCCGTCCGCTGCGTACTCGCGCACCCATTCGTCAGTTACGTCGCAAGGGTGCACTTCGCTGAGCACGTGTGCTTCGCGCACGCGGCGCGCGATGAGCTGGGTGACTTGCGAGCCGAAATCGAGAATGAGGATCTTGTCGTGTTGCATGGCGAGAGGACTCAGAGCGTTGAAATGTCGAACAGCCTGACGCCCGCTTGCGGCGCAGCCTGGATGAGTTGCTCGTCAAAAGTGGCGAGCGGAAGATTGAGCGACTTGGCGAGCCACAGGTAGCCTGCGTCGTAAAGCGAAACGCCTGCGTCGATGGCCACGGCCAGCACGGCCTTGTGCTGGGCAGGCGCAAGTTCGTGCAGTTCAACACGATGGCGAATGGCGTCGAGCACGCTCCACAGCCCTTCGACTGCAGAAGGAGGAATTCGGCCGCTGCGCACGCCGTTGGCAAGGATGTTGGCGCATTCCCACTGCCAGGCATTGGGCGCCTGCGGCTCGACTTGGTCGCGGCGAATGGCGGCGTAGAGCTTGCGGGTGTGTTCGCTGGCCTGGTCGGGCAATAGCCAGGCGGCAGTGACGGAGGCGTCCATGACGAAGGCTGTCACGATTGGCGCCCTTCGTCGAGCAAAGCGCGCACCGATTGGCCGGGCTTGATGCTGGCGTGCAGCGCGTCGATCTGGCCGAGTTCGCGTTCGATCTGCTCGTCGGTGATGACCGGCTTGCGCCGCACCGGCAGCATGCGCACCACCTCTTTGCCGTGGCGGGTGATGCGAACCTCTTCTCCCTTTTCGACCAGGTCGATCAGGGCTGAGAAGTTGTTCTTGGCTTCGGCGATGCCGATGGATTGCATTTGGGCCAGAAGGTTTGAATCTGGCCCAAATTCTAATCTCGATCTGGCCTCATTCTCAAAGTGTGGCCAGAATGAGCTTACTCGGCGCGGTAGTTCGGCGCTTCCTTCGTGATCTGCACGTCGTGCACGTGGCTTTCACGAATGCCTGCCGTGGTGATCTCGACGAACTCGGCCTTGTTCTTCATCTCTTCGATGGTGGCGCAGCCGCAGTACCCCATGCTGGCGCGCAAGCCGCCGGACATCTGGTAGACGATGGAGACCATCGAGCCCTTGTACGGCACGCGGCCTTCAATGCCTTCGGGCACCAGCTTGTCGGCGTTGGGGTTGCCGGTGGTGGATTCCTGGAAGTAGCGGTCGGCACTGCCCTGCTGCATGGCGCCGATAGAGCCCATGCCGCGGTAGCTCTTGTAGCTGCGGCCCTGGAACAGCACGATCTCGCCGGGTGCTTCTTCGGTGCCTGCGAACATGCCGCCCATCATGACGGTGCTTGCGCCCGCGGCAATGGCTTTGGCGATGTCGCCCGAATAGCGAATGCCGCCGTCGGCGATCAGCGGAATGCCGGTGCCCTGCAGCGCGGTGGCCACGTTGTCCACGGCCATGATCTGCGGCACGCCCACGCCGGCAACGATGCGCGTGGTGCAGATCGACCCCGGGCCAATGCCGACCTTGACCGCGTCTGCGCCGGCGTCGGCGAGCGCACGGGCCGCGTCGCCGGTGGCAATGTTGCCGCCGATCACGTCGACCTGCGGGTAGTTCTTCTTGACCCAGCGCACGCGCTCGATCACGCCGGCGCTGTGGCCGTGGGCAGTGTCGACCACGATGGCATCGACGCCGGCCTTCACCAGCGCCTCGACGCGTTCTTCGGTGCCCGCACCCACGCCAACCGCCGCACCCACGCGCAGGCGGCCGCTAGGGTCGCGCGCTGCATTGGGAAAGCTGGTCTGCTTGGTGATGTCCTTGACGGTGATCAGGCCCTTGAGCTCCCAGGAACTGTTGATGACCAGGAGGCGTTCGAGCTTGTGCTTGTTGAGCAGTGCCTTGGCCTCGGCAAGCGTGGTGCCGTCGGGCACGGTGATGAGCTTTTCGCGCGGCGTCATGATCTCGCTCACCGGCACGTCCAGGCGGCTCTCGAAGCGCAGGTCGCGTCCCGTGACGATGCCCACCACCTTGCCGCCGTCGAGCACCGGAAAGCCGGAAATACCCAGCTCGTCGGACAGCTGCATGACCTGCAGCACCGTGTGCGTGGGCGTGATCACCACGGGGTCGCGCAGCACGCCGGATTCGTATCGCTTCACCTTGGCAACCTGCGCAGCCTGCTCGGCCGCGGTGAAGTTCTTGTGCACGATGCCGATACCGCCTTCTTGCGCAATTGCGATTGCGAGGCGTGCCTCGGTCACGGTATCCATCGCGGCGGAAACCAGCGGCAGATTGAGCGCGATGTTGCGGGAGAAACGGGTGGCGAGGGAGGTGTCCTTGGGCAGGACCTGGGAGAACGCTGGCACCAACAACACGTCGTCGAAGGTGAGCGCTTTGCCGAGAAGGCGCATGGGTGAAGCTCCAAAAGACGGATTGTAACGATGCCCGGTACTTACCCGCCCCCTGAGGGCCTTCGGCCGATATGGGCGCCGCCTTCCGAAGCGCCGAACGTCGCCAATTTCCAACTCGACGACGCCGAAACTGTGGGCAGGCCATGTTGCAAAACGTAAGGACGGCTAAACTCGCCGCATGAAATTCGCGCATTGGCTCGTACTGGGATGTGTTTGCCTGCTGCCGCTGTCGGCCAGCGCGCAATGGCAATGGATCGACAAGAGCGGCAAGAAGGTCTTCAGCGACCAGGCGCCGCCGCCCGATATTCCCGAAAAGAACATCCTGCGCCGCGCAGGCTCGCCGCCGCCGGCCCGCACGGGCTTCAGTTCGGCTCCTGCCGAGGGCGCAGCCTCCGACGACGCAACGGCACCCAAGGCCCGCGAGGCCGCGGCAGCGCCCAAGCCTCCGGCGGTCGACAAGGAACTCGAAGAAAAGACCAAGAAGGCACAGGCCGAAGAAAAAACCAAGCAGGCTGCGGAGGCCGAGAAAAACGCCAAGATCAAGTCCGAGAACTGCGAACGTGCGCGCCAAGGCAAGGCCACGTTCGACAGCGGAATCCGCGTGGCCAAGGTCAACGCCAAGGGTGAGCGCGAGATCATGGACGACACGGCGCGGGCGGCCGAGCAGAAGCGCCTTCAGTCGATCATCGAAAGCGACTGCAAATAAGGCTCTGAGCCGGATCAGTAGCCGGCCTTGCCGCCCTTGCGCCGGTTTGCAAAGAGGCCGGTACCTCGCGCACCCTGCCGCTGAAAGCGCTCGCGGCGCGCCACCTTCGGGTCAACCGCCAGGGGCCGGCACAACTCGACGCGGTCGCCATCCTTGAGCGGCTGGCTCCAGTCGGCTTCCCTCCCCCATATTCCCGGCGTCATCGATTGGTGCCAATCGAGTTGCGGAAATCGCAGCGCAAGACCGCTCGCCTTGACGGCATCGGCCACCGTGGCACCGGCCGCCAGCCGCAGCACCTGCTCGAACACCTCGCGCGGCGCGGGCGAACAGCTCAGCGTGACTTCGATCATCCTTCCTTGCCGTAGACCTGCTCGGCGCGCTTCACGAAGGCCTCTACCAGGCTGGAGGCAACGGTGTCGAACACCGGCCCCACAAGAGCCTGCAGCGCGAAGTTGCTGAAGCCATAGCTCATGTGCAGTTCGACGCGGCAGGCCCGGTCGCCGGGCTCGCCCACGGGTGCAAACTTCCATATGCCGTCGAGATTCGAGAACGGGCCGTCGACCAGCTTCAGGTGCACTTCGCGCCCGGGTACGTGGCTGTTGCGGGTGGTGAAACTCTGGTGAAGGCCTGCAAAGGCCAGGCCGACTTCTGCGGTCATGCCGGCCTCGTCCTGCTCGATGACGCGGGCCTTGTCGCACCAGGGAAGAAACTGCGGATATTTCTCCACATCGGTGACGAGCGCATACATCTCTTCGGCGCTGTACCAGATGAGGACGGACTTGTTGACGGTTTTCATAGAATCGGGACAGCGTGCGCGACGGATTGTATTGAAGCCATGCGTCCCCATCTTTCCGAGCCATGGCCACCAAGAAACAAGATACCTCCTCCCGCATTGCCGACAACAAGAAGGCCGCGTACAACTATTTCTTCGAAGAACGCTTCGAGGCGGGCATCGTCCTCGAAGGCTGGGAAGTCAAGTCCCTGCGCGAAGGCAAGGTCCAGCTGACCGATGGCTACGTGGTGATCCGCGACGGCGAGTTGTTCGTTGTCGGCCTGCAGATCAACCCGCTCAAGAGCGCATCGACCCACGTCAACCCTGACTCTGTCCGCACCAAGAAGTTGCTGCTGCACAAGGAAGAAATCCGGCGCCTGGTCGGCAAGGTCGAGCAAAAGGGCTACACGCTGGTGCCGCTCAACCTGCATTGGAAAGCCGGCAAGGTCAAATGCGAAATTGCACTCGCGAAGGGCAAGGCCGAGCATGACAAGCGCGACACCATCAAGGACCGCGAAGGCAAGCGCGAGGTCGAGCGCGCCATGAAGAGCCGCAGCCGCTAATTTCTTTTTTTTGCGCGGCATGGAATAAAACGCCGGTTGCAGGCGTTCATGCGGTGTCACCGGACAGTCGGTGCGCCACAACCCAGGAGTTTTCCATGTCGCTTTTTCGCGCTTCTTCCGCCGGCATTGCCGCCGCGCTGCTTGGCAGCCTGCTCGCGCTTCCCGTTCTTGCCCAGCCCAAGGCTGCGGACGGCGCGTTGGTCGGCCCGAACGGCATGACGCTCTACACCTTCGACAAAGATACCGCGGGCAGCGGCAAGTCGGCATGCAACGGGGGCTGCGCAACCAACTGGCCGCCCTTCATCGCCACCGATGCCGACAAGCCAGCGGGCGACTTCACCATCGTTACGCGCGACGACGGCAAGAAGCAATGGGCCGCCAAGGGCTGGCCGCTCTACTACTGGGCCAAGGACACGAAGCCAGGCGACAAGACCGGCGACGGTGTGGGCGGTGCCTGGAAAACCGCCAAGCCCTGAACCGCACGCGCCTCGCTCCCAATGGACGCCCGCCTGCTGGCCGAGCAGATCCCGAGTTTGCGCCGCTATGCGCGCGCACTCACGGGCAATGCCTGGGCGGCGGACGACCTGGTGCAGGACACCCTGGAGCGAGCCTGCAGCAAGTGGCGCCTGTGGCTGGTGGGCAGCGACCTGCGCGCATGGCTGTTCTCGGTCATGCACAACATCTTCGCAAGTCAGCTGCGGCGCTCCCCGCCGCCGCACAGCGTGGTGCCGCTGGACGAGGCCGCGCAGGAGCTGCACGGCGGCGTCGATCCGGGCCGAGACCTCGGCACCGGCCTGGACCTGCAGCGCTGCCTGATGCAATTGCCCGAGGAGCAGCGGATCGTGCTGTTGCTGGTAACGCTCGAAGACTTTTCTTATGCAGAGGTGGCCAAGGTGCTCGGCGTTCCGGCGGGCACCGTGATGTCTCGCCTGTCGCGAGCCCGCACCCGGCTGCGCGAGTTGATGGACGGCGCCTCCGCGCCGAATCGCCCGGGCCTGCGCCTTCTGAAGTGAACCTGCCCCCAACAATGAACCGCCCCGCTCCGCCCCCCTCCGACGAAGAACTGCATGCGCTGGTCGACGGCCAACTCGCGCAGGAGCGACGGGCCGAGATCGAAGAAGCCGTGGCGCGCGACCCTGCCGTTGCCGCACGGATCGCTGCCTGGCGCCGTCAGCGAGAAGCCTTGCGGCGCCTGCATGGCGAACTCCTCGACGAGCCCATTCCGGCCGCACTGGCGGACGCACTCGATCGCGGCTTGCACCGGCAAGGCGATTGGGCCCGATGGGGCGGCGTGGCGGCCGGCGTGCTGCTCGCGTTTGCGGCCGGCTGGCTCGGCAATGCCCTGTGGGCGGTGCATGGCGCTACGCCCTCGATGCAAATGGCCAATGCGCCTGCAACGCGCGAGTTCGTGCACGACGCGTCGATTGCGCACGCCGTCTATGCGCCCGAGAAGAGGCACCCGGTGGAGGTGGCCGCCACCGAGCAGCAGCATCTCGTGCAATGGTTGTCCAAACGCCTGGACAGGCCCCTCAAGGTACCGGACCTGACGACGATGGGCTACACGCTGGTCGGCGGGCGCCTCCTGCCCGGGGAAAGCGGCGCGCGCGCCCAATTCATGTTCGAGGACGCATCCGGCGAGCGTGTCACGCTCTACATCGGCATTCTGGACAGCCCGACGCCCGCCAACACAGCCGCTTCGCGCGAAACAGCCTTCCGTTTTGCGTCAGAAGGGCCGGTGCCGAGCTTCTACTGGGTTGACCAGGGCTTCGGTTATGCCGTAGCCGGCAAGCTGCCACGTGATGTTTTGCTGAAACTCGCGACGCTCGCCTACCGCGATTTGTCTTGAGGCCGGCATAAACTGCCCGGTCGCGCAACCAACTGGCTTTGTTTTCGCGATTTTTCAACTGAAGGAGAAACTGCATGAAATTGCTTAGCGCCTCGATCCTCGCGGCGGCATTGCTCGCCGGCTGCGGCGGCATGTCCAACAAGACCGCCAGCGCACCCGACACACCCACCCGCACCGCCGATGGCGTGCTCGTCGGACCGAACGGCATGACGCTCTACACCTTCGCCCGCGATACGGCCGGCGCAGGCACCTCCGCCTGCAACGCCCAATGCGCCGCCAACTGGCCGCCGCTCCCCGTGGCCGAAACCGCAAAGCCCATGGGCGGCTACACCATCATCGTGCGCGAAGACGGCAAGAAGCAATGGGCCTACAAGGGTTCTCCGCTCTACTACTGGACGAAGGACAGCAAGCCGGGCGACAAGACCGGCGACGGCGTCCTGAACGGCGCCTGGAAGGTTGCCCGTCCTTAAGGTTCGGCACTCTGCTGAATGCAAAAGGCCCCGGCGAAAGTCGGGGCCTTTTTTTGTCTTTTCAGATTGGCTTAGTGAGCGCTGGGGAGCGCGCTGTCGGCAGCCGTGGTGCGGCGCCCGCGCAACGCAAGCAGTTCATTGAACACCAGTGCACCAATGACCAGCGCGCCGCCGGTCAGCACGCTCGGCGCAGGCGTTTCGCCGGCCCCCAGCCACGCGAGCGCAATGCCGAAGATCACCTCGAGCAACGCCAACAAGGCAACTTCGGGCGCCTTCAGCACACTCGCGCAAAGCACCGAAAGCACGCACGGAATCGCGAGCTGGAACACGCCCAGGAAGGCAAGCAGGCCGAGATCGTGCGTGTTC
The DNA here is from genome assembly GCF_031456585.1 of Variovorax sp. 3319. Taxonomy (NCBI): domain Bacteria; kingdom Pseudomonadati; phylum Pseudomonadota; class Betaproteobacteria; order Burkholderiales; family Comamonadaceae; genus Variovorax; species Variovorax sp. 3319. The sequence continues at coordinate 255,535 of NZ_JAVDUZ010000008.1, read as the reverse complement.
GCCTGAAAAGGCAGCGCAAACGGCAGCGTGAACAGCGCACTGAGCGCCGCGCCGATCAGCACCGCGGGAACGAGGTCGATGTCATGCCCCTTGGCATGCGCATGCTGAACCACCGTCCAGTTGGTGGCACCGGCCAATGGCACGCAAAGCGCCACCAGCGTTCCAAGCAACGATCCGCCGGCCGCGCCGCCCTGCACCAACTGCGTGCCGTACATCCAGGCAATGCCAAGCCCTGCCACCACAATTGCGAGCCAGGTTCGAATCGGTAGCCGGTGGCCGATGAAGATTCGCGCGGCCAGCGCCGTAAACAATGGCCCGAGCGCCATCGTGACCAGCACGCTCGCGGTGGAGGCCAGCGTAAGTGCCACCATGAAGGCGGTGAACATCACCGTCCAGCAAACGCCTGAAATCCAGAGCGCGCGACCGCCGCGCCGGATTTGCGAAAACACCGCCCTGCCCCGCCAAAGCGGCAAGATCACCAGCAGCGCAAGCAGCGTGAAGAAGCTGCGCCAGAAGGTGATCTCGAAACTGTGCGCCTGTGCAAGGTGCCGCGTGATGACGCCCGCCGTGGCCCACATCAGGGTCACGGCGACCATCATCCACACGGCCCCTCCGTGCGTCAGGCGCAGCATCGGTAGATGTCGGCGATCAGCTCGCGGTTTCGCGGCTGGCGCGCTTGCGGTCGCTTTCCTTCAGGAAACGCTTGCGCAGGCGCACGCTCTTGGGCGTGATTTCGACCAGTTCGTCGTCCTCGATGAACTCGACGCCGTATTCCAGCGTGAGGTCGATCGGGGGCGTGATCTTGATCGCATCTTCCTTGCCGCTCACGCGGAAGTTGGTCAGCTGCTTCGTACGCGTGGCGTTCACCACGAGATCGTTGTCGCGGCTGTGGATGCCGACGATCATGCCTTCGTACACCGGATCGTTGGCCTTCACGAACATGCGGCCGCGGTCGTCCAGCTTGCCCAGGGCGTAGGTGAAGATTTCACCGTCGTCCATGGAGATCAGCACGCCGTTCTTGCGGCTGCCGATGTCGCCCTTGTGCGGTTCGTAGCTGTCGAAGATGTTGCTGATGAGGCCCGAGCCGCGCGTCAGGTTCAGGAACTCATTCGTGAAGCCGATCAGGCCGCGCGCCGGAATGCGGTACTCGAGGCGAACACGGCCGCGGCCGTCCGGTTCCATGTTGACCAGCTCGCCCTTGCGCTCGCCCAGTGCCTGCATCACGCCGCCCTGGTGCTGCTCTTCGATGTCGGCCGTGACCAACTCGATGGGCTCGTGCTTCTCGCCGTTCACGGTGCGGAACACCACGCGCGGCTTCGACACGGCCATTTCGTAGCCTTCGCGGCGCATGTTTTCCAAGAGGATGGTCAGGTGCAGTTCACCGCGGCCCATCACTTCGAAAATACCTTCTTCGTCGGTTTCGTTCACGCGCAGCGCAACGTTGTGCTGCAGTTCCTTCTGCAGGCGGTCCCAGATCTGGCGGCTGGTGACGAACTTGCCTTCGCGTCCGGCCAGCGGGCTGGTGTTCACGCAGAAGTTCATGGTCAGGGTCGGCTCGTCGACCTTGAGCATGGGCAGCGGCGCGGGCTTGTCCTTGTCGGTCACGGTGACGCCGATGCCGATGTCGGTGATGCCGTTGATCAGCACGATTTCGCCGGGGCCGGCTTCAGTCGATTGCACGCGATCCAGGCCTTGGAAGGTCAGCACCTGGTTGACGCGGCCCTTGACGGTCTTGCCGTCCGGACCTTCCATGACCAGCACGTCGGTCATGGGCCGCAGCGTGCCCTGGCTGATGCGGCCCACGCCGATGCGACCCACGAAGGTCGAGAAGTCGAGCGCGGAAATCTGCAGCTGCAGCGGCGCGTTCGGGTCACCCTTTTGCGATGGAACGTGCTTCAGGATGGTGTTGAACAGGGCCGACATGTCAGGGCCCCACTGTTCACCGGGTGCGCCTTCTTCCAGCGACGACCAGCCGTTGATGCCCGAGGCGTAGACCACGGGGAAGTCGAGTTGTTCATCGGTTGCGCCGAGTTTGTCGAACAGGTCGAAGGCGGCGTTGACCACCTTGTCGGGGTTTGCGCCCGGCTTGTCGACCTTGTTCACGACCAGAATGGGCTTGAGGCCGAGGGCCAGCGCCTTCTTGGTCACGAAGCGGGTCTGGGGCATCGGGCCTTCTTGCGCGTCGATCAGCAGCACCACGCCGTCCACCATGGAGAGCGCGCGTTCCACTTCACCGCCAAAGTCCGCGTGGCCCGGGGTGTCGACGATGTTGATGTGCGTGCCTTCCCAGGTCACGGCGCAGTTCTTGGCCAGGATCGTGATGCCACGTTCCTTTTCGATGGCGTTGTTGTCCATCACCGTGTCGACCACTTTCTCGTGCTCGGCAAAGGTGCCTGACTGGCGCAGCAGCTGGTCGACCATCGTGGTCTTGCCATGGTCCACGTGGGCAATGATGGCGATATTGCGGATTTGCTTGGTACTCATGGTGTCGCTTCGGTCTGTTGTGCGTTCAAAAGAATTTGCTGGATTTCGATGGGGTTCAGCAAGCGCCCCGGAATCAATTCGTTGGCCGTGATGTGGGCCGTTCCCAGGAAGGCCGGCGGTTCGATACCGAACACCGCCACTTCGCCGGCATCGGCCCAGTTGCCGCGGCGGCGCAGGCCCGATAGAAAACGTGCCGCATCTTCGTTGCCGAGCGTGACGCGGCTGTGGCCGTCCACAAGCGATTCGGCAGGCAGGAGTTGTGCCAGGCGCTCTTCCTCGCCCATGGCCTCGAGCGCTTCGAGCGTGACGCATTGCGCCTCGCCGAAGCCGCCGGTCGCTGTGCGGCGCAGCGAGGTCAGGTGCGCGCCGCAACCCAAGGCCTCGCCTATGTCTTCGCCCAGTGTGCGAATGTAGGTGCCCTTGCTCACGGTGGCAACGATTCGCAAGGCGGTCTCGTCCATTCGGGTCAGGTTCAGCTGGTGAATCACCACGTCGCGCGGCGCACGTTCTATTTCGATGCCTTCGCGCGCGTATTCGTACAGCGCTTTGCCGTCTTTCTTGAGCGCGCTGTGCATTGGCGGAACCTGGCGGATCGGGCCGGTGAACTGCGCCTCGACACGGGCGAGGTCTTCAGGCGTGACGTTTACTGCACGCTCTGCAATTACCTCGCCCTCGGCATCTGCGGTGGCGGTTTTTACGCCCAGGCGTGCAGTGGCCACATAGGTCTTGTCTGCGTCGAGGTGCAACTGGCTGAACTTGGTGGCCGCGCCGAAACACAAGGGCAGCACCCCGGTGGCAAGCGGATCGAGCGTGCCCGTATGGCCCGCTTTTTCGGCGCGCAGCAACCACTTGGCCTTTTGCAAGGCCTGGTTGCTGGAGAGTCCCAGCGGCTTGTCGAGCAACAACACCCCATGCACAGGGCGCCGCTGCACCCTTGTGCGTGGCGCGTTCATGGCTAGTCGTCTTTCGAACGCGAAGCGACGGCCTGCGCGATGAGTGCATTCATGTCGGCCGCACGCTCGGTGGTGCGGTCGAACAGGAAGTGCAGCGTCGGCACGGTGTGGATGTGCAGGCGCTTGAACAGGCCGTTGCGCAGGAACCCCGCGGCCTGGTTCAGCGCTTCGGTGGTTTCGTCGACATCGCCCGTGAGCACGCTGAAGAACACCTTCGCATGCGCATAGTCGGGCGTGACCTCGACCGCCTGGATCGTGACCATGCCCACGCGCGGATCCTTCAACTCGCGCGCGATCAGCTCCGTCAGATCGCGCTGGATCTGATCGGCAACCTTGAACGCGCGGTTGGGGGCGGCGGCTTTTCTTTTTGGCATGGACTCGGTCGCATCGAACGCTTGTTAGAGCGTACGGGCGATTTCCTTGATTTCAAAGAACTCGAGCTGATCGCCCTCTTTGATGTCGTTGTAGTTCTTGAGCTTGATACCGCACTCGAAGCCTTCGCGGACTTCGCGAACGTCGTCCTTCATGCGCTTGATCGAGTCGACTTCGCCGGTGTAGATCACCACGTTGTCGCGCAGCAGGCGGAAATGCGCACTGCGGTTGACCGAACCCGAGGTGATGTACGAACCCGCGACCGTACCGATCTTCGAAGCCACGAACACCGTGCGGATCTCGGCCGAGCCGATGATTTCCTCGCGGCGCTCCGGCGCCAGCATGCCCGACATCGCAACCTTGATCTCGTCCACAGCGTCGTAAATGATGCTGTAGTAGTTCAATTGCACGCCGTTGCCTTCGGCCAGCTTGCGCGCACCGGCATCGGCACGCACGTTGAAGCCGATCACGATGGCCTTCGAGGCGATTGCCAGGTTGATGTCGCTTTCGCTGATGCCGCCGACGCCGGCGTACACGATCTGCACCTTGACCTCTTCGTTCGCCAGCTTGAGCAGCGATTGGGCAAGCGCTTCCTGCGAACCCTGAACGTCGGCCTTGATGATGATGCGCAGCGTCTGCACTTCGCCGGCCGAGAGGTCGGTGAACATGTTCTGCAGGTTCGCAGCCTGGGCCTTCGCCAGCTTGGTGTTGCGGAACTTGCCGGCACGGTAAGTGGCAATTTCGCGCGCACGGCGCTCGTCGCTCATCACCATGAACTCGTCGCCCGCCTGCGGCACTTCGGTCAGGCCCTGGATCTCGACCGGGATCGACGGACCCGCAGTCTTGATGGTCCGGCCGTCTTCGTCGAGCATGGCGCGCACGCGGCCATAGGTCGAGCCGGCAAGCACCACGTCACCGGTCTTGAGCGTGCCGGACTGAACCAGCACGGTAGCAACCGGGCCGCGGCCCTTGTCGAGCTGCGCTTCAATGACCAGGCCCTTGGCGGCGGCATCCACCGGCGCCTTGAGTTCCAGCACTTCAGCCTGCAGCAGCACCTGTTCGAGCAGGTCGTCGATGCCCTGGCCCGTCTTGGCGGACACCGGCACGAACGGCACATCGCCGCCGTACTCTTCAGGCACGACCTCTTCGGCCACCAGTTCCTGCTTCACGCGGTCCGGGCTGGCGTCGGGCTTGTCGATCTTGTTGATGGCAACCACGATCGGCACACCAGCAGCTTTCGCGTGCTTGATGGCTTCCTTGGTCTGCGGCATGACGCCGTCGTCGGCCGCCACCACCAGGATGACGATGTCGGTGGCCTGCGCACCGCGGGCACGCATGGCCGTGAAGGCCTCGTGACCCGGGGTGTCGAGGAACGACACCATGCCGCGTTCGGTTTGCACATGGTAGGCACCAATGTGCTGCGTAATGCCACCGGCTTCGCCCGCGGCAACCTTGGCGCGGCGGATGTAGTCCAGCAGCGAGGTCTTGCCGTGGTCCACGTGGCCCATGACGGTCACGACCGGTGCGCGCGGCAGGGCTTCGGCGGTTTGTGCGCCAACGTCCTCGTCGGTGAAGGCTTCCGGGTCGTCCAGCGCGGCAACGACCGCGTTGTGGCCCATTTCCTCCACCAGGATCATGGCGGTGTCCTGGTCGAGCGACTGGTTGATGGTTGCCATCTGTCCCAGCTTCATGAGCTGCTTGATGACTTCCTGCGCCTTGACGGCCATCTTGTGCGCGAGTTCGGCCACCGTAATGGTTTCAGGCACGTGCACTTCGAGAATGCGCGCCTCCACCGGTGCGGCCTGCACATGCTCTTCGTGGCCTCCGCGGTCATTGCTGCCACGGCGGCCGCGCGGGCCTCCGCGCCAGTTGCCGCGGCCGACACCACCGCTGGCATCGCCGCGGGTCTTGATTTCTTTCTTCTTGGCCGGATCGCCAGCCCAGCTCGACGAGAGCTTGGCCGACTTGACTTCCTTGCCGGCACCGGCGGCGCCAGGCGCTGCGGGAGCACCGGCAGCAGCAGGCGCGCCAGGGCGAGCTGCGGGCGCAGCCGGCTTGTGCAGCGTGCCCTTGACCGCGGCCTTTTCGGGCTGCGGCTTCTCGGGCGCCTTGTGCGGCACCAGCACGCGGGCCGGTGCGTTCATCATGGCGCGAATGGCTTCGGCTTCGGCAAGTGCCTTGCGGCGACGCTCGTCGAGGTCCTTGGCGCGGGCGGCTTCCTCGTCGGCACGGGCCTTCGATTCAGCGGCGGCCTTGGCCTTCGCGTCTTCCTTGGCTTGCGTAGCGGCGGTCTGGGCGGCCAGCTTGGTGTCGGCGGCCTGCTGTTCAGCGGCAGCGGCTGCAGCGGCCACGGGTGCCGCTACCGGCTTGGCTGTTTCCTTGGGAGGCGCAGCAGCGGCTTCGGCAGCAGCCTTTTTCTCGGCGGCGACGCGCGCGGCTTCCTGCTCGGCCTGTTCGGCGCGCTCGGCCTTTTCGGCCTGCTCGCGTTCGCGGGCTTCAGCTTCTTCGCGCAGGCGGCGCTTCTCGGCCAGTTCTTCTTCCTGGCGGCGGATCAGCTCGGCCTGGCGGCGCGCTTCTTCCTCGCGGCGGGCCAGTTCGGCCTCGTCGATGCGGGGGGCTGCGGGTGCCGCGGCGGGCGCTTCAGCCACCGGTTGCGATTCGGGCACGGCCGGGTGGCCGTCATCGCGCTGGATGAAGGTGCGCTTCTTGCGCACTTCGACCTGGATGGTGCGGGCGCGGCCGGTGGCGTCGGCCTGCTTGATCTCGCTGGTCGACTTTTTCGTCAGCGTGATCTTCTTGCGCTCGGGCTCGGCGGTGCCATGGCTGGCTTTGAGAAAGCCGAGCAGGCGCTGCTTGTCAGCCTCGGTGAGCGCATCGGTGGGTGCCGCTTTGGGCACGCCTGCGCTCTTGAGCTGGTCAAGCAAGGTTTCGGGAGTCTTCTTGAGCTCGTTCGCGAACTCGGCGACAGTGGTACTGGACATATTGGTTTCGTGCCTCCATGACCGTCACTCTTGGCCGGCGAACCAATGTTCGCGGGCTTTCAAGATGAGGGCTTTGGCGTCATCGGCGCTGTGGCCGGTGATCTCGGTGAGTTCATCGACCGCGAGGTCGGCGAGGTCGTCGCGGGTGTGCACACCCGCCTCGGCCAGCTTGGGAATCAGCTCGGGGTCGAGGCCTTCGAGGTCGCGCAGATTCTGCGAGACGGTCTCGACGCCCTCTTCCTTGGCGATTTCCATGGTCAGCAGCGCATCCTTGGCGCGTGTGCGCAGCTCGTTGATGGTGTCTTCATCGAAAGCTTCGATCTCCAGCATTTCGGAGATCGGCACATAGGCCACTTCTTCGAGGCTGTTGAAGCCCTCGGAAATCAGGATGTCGGCGATTTCCTCGTCGACGTCGAGCTTTTCCATGAAGAGCTTGCGGCTGGCATCGGTTTCCACGGCCTGCTTCTGCGCAGACTCGTTGGCGTCCATGATGTTGATCTTCCAACCGGTGAGGTCGGAAGCCAGGCGCACGTTCTGGCCGCCGCGTCCAATGGCGATGGCGAGGTTTTCCTCGTCGACCACCACGTCCATGGCGTGCTTTTCCTCGTCGACCACGATCGACGACACGTTGGCCGGAGCCAGCGCGCCAATCACGAACTGGGCAGGATCTTCGCTCCACAAAACGATGTCGACGCGCTCGCCGGCGAGCTCGTTGGTGACGGCGTTGACACGCGTGCCGCGCACACCGACGCAGGTGCCGATGGGGTCGACACGCTTGTCATGCGAGAGCACGGCGATCTTGGCACGCGAACCCGGGTCACGGGCACAGCTCTTGATTTCGAGCAGGCCTTGTTCGATTTCAGGCACTTCCTGGCGGAACAGCTCGATCATGAACTCGGGCGCCGAGCGCGACAGGATGATCGGCGCGCCGCGCAGCGTCAGGTCGACTTCCATGATCATGGCCCGCACGCGGTCGCCGTTGCGCAGGTTTTCCTTGGAGATCATCTCGCTGCGGCGCAGGCGCCCTTCGACACGGCCGGCCTCCACGATGATGTCGCCCTTGTCCAGGCGCTTGACGGTACCCACGAAGATCTTGTCGCCGCGCGACATGAAGTCGTTGAGCAGCATTTCGCGCTCCGCGTCACGGATCTTCTGCAGGATGACCTGCTTGGCCGCCATGGCGCCGATACGGCCGATGGGCACGGATTCAACCGCTTCCTCGATGTATTCGTCGACTTCGATGTCGGGCATTTCCTCGCGGGCCTCGAACAGGAGGATTTCCTGGTCGGGCAGCTGCAGGCCGGCCTCGTCCGGAACGACGTGCCAGCGGCGGAAGGTTTCGTAGTCACCGCTGTCGCGGTCGACCGAGACGCGGATGTCCACGTCGCCCTGGTGGAGCTTCTTGGTGGCCTGCGCCAGTGCGGACTCGACTGCGCCGAAAACCACGTCGCGCTCGACGTTTTTCTCGCGCGAGATCGCATCCACCAACATCAACATTTCGCGATTCATGCCACCACTCCTCTAGTCAGTCCGGAACATTGGTTCCGTCGTCAATATCCGAAAAACCCGGTTGGGTTTTGGCCTTGCGGCCCTTGAAATCCACAATTGGCGCAAGCCGCGCGTCGCGCAGCTCGTCCAGCACGAAGCCGAGCGCATGCAACTTTGCAGGCGCGCGCTTCTTGCTCACTTTTTGTCCCGGCTTGGGCTCAGGCGCATCGCTCCAGACGATTTGCCAGCCCGGGGCTCCGTCGGCCCCTTCCACGCGCTCCAGCGTGCCGCGAAACTTCTTGCGGGTGGCAGACACCTGCCCCGCCGCCGCAGCTCCCATGGGCGCCTTGAGCGTGATGTCGATGATCTCGCCCACGAACCGCTCGAAATCCTGCTCATTGCGCAGCGGACGGTCAATACCCGGCGAGGAAACCTCGAGCCGCTTGTAATCGACACCATCGACCTCGAGCGCAAATTGCAGCTGCCGCGTGACCTTTTCGCAATCTTCAACGGTCACAAAAGGCTCGGGAATACCGGCAGCCACAGCTTCCGATGTGGGGGCCGTCCAAGGCAAATCAATCGTCACGCGCAGCAATCCCCCGGCCGAGCGTTCGATCTCGACCAGGTCGTAGCCGAGTCCGGCCACGGTTTGTTCCACAATCTGCTGCAATGCCACGTGTTCGAAAGTGCCTTGTAAAAATGCCTGTGCGAAATGCTTGTACGCGCCACCCGCCCGCCACGGATGCCACGCATCAAAAATGCATAGACCAAAAAAAACGGGCGGTTGGTACCCGCCCGTTTGGTCGTGAGCCTCGAATTATATGCTATTCCTGTGATAAATGAAGGGGCCGGAGCCGCTCAAAGCGCCTATTGGCGACGGGATTTGGACCAGACCAGCGCAAACAGCATGGAACCCAGCGCCAATGCGGCTGCGGCAACCAGCAGCGGCAGCTGAAAGGAACCGGTTCGCTGGGCCAGCGGTGCGGCAAACAGCGGCCCGATGATCTGGCCGACGCCATAGGAAGCCGTCGCGTAGCCGATCAGCCCGGCGGCGGCATTGCCCCGCAAGCGGCGAGCATCTCGCATTGCAAAAAGTGTAATGGCTGTAAACGGCATGCCGAGCAGCAAGCTCCCAAGCGCAAACCCCGTGATCGTCGGCCACGCCACCGAAAGCACCACGCCCAGCGCCTGGAGTGCATAGGCCACGGCCAGGAGCAACCGGTTGTCCCAGTGAATGGGCGCGCGGGCGCCGATCAGGGCGCCAGGAATAATGGCCAGCCCGAACAGCGGCCAGAAGAAATCGGGCCAGGGCGAACCCGGCAGCGCCTGGCGGGCGATCACCGGCAGGAAGGTAGCCGTGATGATGTAGCCGAAGCCGGCCAGGCCGTACAGCGCGACCAGCCAGATCGCGTCGCTGCGCGCGGAGGCCGGCGCGGCTAAGCCCGCAGCCGCAGCGGGTGCCGCCGCAGAACCGCCGGCGGCAGGCAGGTCTCCGTCGTCGAAAACCCGCCAGATAAGCGCCACCAGCACCACTGCCAGCACACCAAGGCCAATCCATCCTGCCTCAGAACCCCAGCGGCCCAGCGCGCCGCCGAGCAGCCCGGTGATGGCAATGCCGATGCCAGGCCCCGTGTAGATCACGCCCGCCAGAGCCGGCGAATTGGTTTCGGCCAATCGCCGCAGCCCCCACCCGGAAGCAAAAACGAAAACCCAGGCGCTCATCACGCCGGCTGCCGTACGAAGCACGCCCCAGCTGGTGAAGCTGTGGAGCACGCCCATGCCGATCAGCAGCACGGCCGTAGCGGCCAAGCCGCCGCGCACCATGCTCTTCGCCTTGATGCCAATGGCCGCGCAGCTGACCGCGCCGAGAAAATAGCCCAGGTAATTGAGCGAAGCCAGCACGCCACCCGCCTCCAGCTGCAGTTTTCCCTCGTGCAGCATGATGGGCAGCATGGGCGTGAAGGCAAAACGCCCCAGACCCATGGCCACAGCCAAAGTGACCATGCAGGCCAGCGCTGCGCGCCAGGCACCGCGCCGGCTTTGTCCGACTCCCGACATTTTTCTTCAGTTCCGTTGTTATTCGAGCAGCGCCGCGGCGACCAGCTTCTTGGTATAGGGATGCTCCGGCGCATCGAGCACTCGCTCGACCGGTCCGGCTTCGAGAATCGCGCCGTCTTTCATTACGATGACCTGGTGCGCCATGGCACGGATCACCTCGACGTCGTGCGTGATCAGCAAATAGCTCAGCCCCCGCTCGCGCTGCAGCCGCTGAAGCAAGCCCAGCACCTGCTTCTGGATCGTGACATCGAGCGCGCTTGTGGGTTCGTCGAGCACCAGCAGTTGCGGGTCGACGATCAACGCGCGCGCAATTGCCAGCCTTTGGCGCTGCCCACCTGAAAACTCATGTGGATACCGGTCGAGCAGCGACGGAAACTGCGCTTCGTTCAAGCCCACGTCGGCCAGTGCCGCCAGCGACCTGGCCCGGCGCTGCGCTGTGTCGAGTTCAGGCGCGTGCACCCGCAGCCCCTCCCCCACGATCTGCTCGACGGTCATGCGGGGCGAAAGGGAAGAAAACGGGTCTTGAAAAACCACCTGCATGACCCGGCGCAGTGCCAGGTCCGACGCCCGACTGGCCGCCCACCCTTTGCCGTCCACCTTCAGCGTCCCGCGAAACTTCAGTAGCCCAAGCGCCGCCAGCGCCAAGGTCGACTTGCCCGACCCCGACTCGCCGACCACGCCTAGGGTCTCACCGGGTGCAATGCGGAAACCGGCGTTCTCCACCGCAACGAATTCACCCTTGCCGAACCAGCCCGCAAGGCTAGGCCTGGACACCGGATAGCTCACACGCAGCCCCGTAGCCTCGATCACCGGCCGGGCACCGGCGCCCGCGGCCACGGCACCGACATTGCGCTCCGGGTGGCTGTCGATCAGCTTGCGCGTGTACGCGTGCTGCGGCGCCTGGAACACGGTGGCGACGGCACCGTGCTCGACGATGCGGCCGCTTTCCATCACCGCGACGCGGTCGGCGAACCGGCGCACCAGATTGAGGTCGTGCGTGATCAGCAGCACCGCCATTCCGTGCTTGCGCTGCAGGTCGGCAAGCAAGTCGAGAATTTGCGCGCGCACCGTGACGTCGAGCGCAGTGGTCGGCTCGTCCGCCAGCAGCAGGCGCGGCTTGCACGCGAGCGCCATGGCAATCATGGCGCGCTGGCGCTGGCCACCCGAAAGCTGGTGCGGAAACGCCCTCGCTCGCCGCTCGGGCTCCGGAATTCCGGTGTCGGCCAGCAACTGGACTGCGGCGGCCTGGGCATCCCGCGCCGAAAGCGCTTCGTGCAGCTCGAGCACCTCGGCAATCTGGTCGCCCACGCTGTAGAGCGCGTTGAGCGCGGTCATCGGCTCCTGGAAGATCATTGCGATCTCCTTGCCGCGGATACCGCGCAGTTGCCGCTCCGGAATCGACAGCAGGTCGCGCCCGCCTGAGCCGCCTTCCCCATCGAACAGCTTTGCGGTCCCGGTCACGCTGGCGTTCTGCACCAGCCGCAGCAGCGAAAGCGCCGTGACGGTCTTGCCCGAGCCCGACTCGCCGACCAGCGCGAGCTTTTCGCCGGCGCCTATATGAAAGTCGACGCCGTGAACCACGCTCTTGCCGCCGAAAGAGACGCTCAGGCCCTTCACGTCGAGCAACGGCTGATAGGTCATTTCGCTCATTTGTCGGCCTTTCGCGGGTCGAGCGCATCGCGCAGCGCATCGCCCATGAAGGTCAGCAGCATCAGCGTGATTACCAGCACACCGAAGGTGGAAAGCGAAATCCACCACGCGTCGATGTTTGCCTTGCCCTGGCTCAGCAGTTCGCCGAGCGACGGGGTGCCCGGCGGCACGCCCAATCCCAGGAAGTCGAGCGAAGTCAGCGCCAGGATGGCCGCGCTCATGCGAAACGGCAAGAAGGTAACGACCGGCACCATGCTGTTGGGCAGGATGTGACGCCACATGATCTGCAGGTTGCCGACGCCCAGGGCGCGGGCGGCACGCACGTAATCCATCTGGCGGTTGCGAAGGAACTCGGCGCGCACGTAATCGGACAGGCCCATCCATCCGAAGAGGCTCAGCAGAATCAGCAGCAACGCGACGCTGGGCGTGAAGATCGCACTGAAGATGATCAGCAGGTACAGCTCGGGCATCGAGCCCCATATTTCGATGAAGCGCTGAAATGCCAGGTCGGTCTTGCCGCCGAAAAAGCCCTGGATGGCCCCGGTCACGATTCCCAGCACCACGCCGATGGCGGTCAGTGCCAAGGCAAACAGCACGCTCACGCGAAAGCCGTAGATCAACTGGGCAAGCAGGTCGCGCCCCCGGTCGTCCGTGCCCAGCAGGTTGTCGCGCGACGGCGCCGACGGATTCGGAAGCTTGGCAAAGTAGTTGAGCGTTTGCGGGCCATAGGGGTTGGGTGCGTAGATCGCCCAGTTCTTGCCGGCCGTGATCCGCTCGCGAATGAAGGGATCGAGGTAGTCGGCGGGCGTTTCGAAGTCGCCGCCAAAGGTTTTTTCGGCGTAGTCGCGCAGCACCGGAAAATAGGTTTGCCCTTCATAGCGCACAACGAGCGGCTTGTCGGTCGACAGCAGTTCGGCAAACAAGCTGAGCACCACCAGCACCGTAAAGATGGCAAGGCTCCAGAATCCGAGCGGATTCCGGCGAAAGCGGCGCCACGCGCGACGCCCGGGGCTCAGCGAGACAGGCAATGCGTCAGTCAAATTTCACCCTCGGGTCGACCCAGACATAGCAAAGGTCGGAAATGAGCTTGGTCAACAGGCCGATCAGCGTGAACAGGTACAGCGTGCCGAGCACCACCGGGTAGTCACGCCGGATCACGCTCTCGTAGCTCAGCAGTCCGAGGCCATCGAGGGAAAAAAGCGTTTCGATCAGCAGCGAGCCCGTGAAGAAAGCGCCGATGAAGGCGGCCGGGAACCCGGTAATGATCGGGATCAGCGCGTTGCGGAATATGTGCTTCCACAGCACCTGCCGCTCGGCCAGGCCCTTGGCACGCGCGGTCAGCACGTACTGCTTGCGGATCTCTTCCAGGAACGAATTTTTCGTGAGCATGGCCGTCACGGCAAAACTGCCGAGCACCATGGCCGTCACGGGCAGCGTGATGTGCCAGAGATAGTCAACAATCCTCGCCCCCCAGCTCATGCTTTCCCAACTGGGCGATGTCAGCCCGCGCAGCGGAAACCACTGCAGCTGCCCACCGAAGATGACGAGCAGTGCCACCCCCAGCACAAAGCCGGGAATCGCGTAGCCGACGAGCACGATGAGCGTCGTGACAAAGTCGAAGCGCGAACCGGCCCGCACCGCCTTTGCGACGCCGAGAGGTACCGCAATCAAATAGCTGATGAAGAAGGTCCAGAGGCCCAGGCTGATCGAGACCGGCAGCTTTTCCTTGACCAGTTCCCAAACCGCTTTGCGCTGGTAGAAGCTCTGCCCGAGATCGAGTCGTGCAAAAGACTTGAGCATTTGCCAGAAGCGCTCATGCGCGGGCTTGTCGAACCCGTAGAGTTTCTTTATCTCCTCGATGCGCTGCGGATCGAGCCCCTGGCGGCCGCGATAACCGGCGCCTCCGGCCGCGGCCCTTTCCCCGCCCGAGTCGCGGCCCTGCAACTGCGACACCATCTGCTCGACCGGGCCGCCGGGCACAAACTGGATGACCGCGAAGGTAATGACCAGCACGCCCAGGAGGGTCGGGATCATCAGCAGCAGGCGCTTGAAGATGTAGCTGGCCATCAGGTTACGGTGCTCCGGGTCACGTGGGCCCTGTTCACTTGTTCGTGGGCGACGCCCACCAGGTCGTGAGGGCCCAGTCGCCGGCATCGTAGTACGGCGGAACGGTCGGCGGCAGCACGACGCCGGCCGGCCGGTAGCCGATGAGGAAGGCGCTGCCGTAGTACATGGGAATCGAGTAGTGGCCGTGCGACAGCACGCGGTCGAGCACGCGCATGGCTGTAGCGAGTTCTGGCCGCGTGGTCGCGGCAACCACCTTGCCAAGGATCGCGTCTACCGCCGGGTCGGCAATACCCCAGGAGTTGGCCGACCCGTTGGTTTCCGCGGCCTTCGAACCGAAGAGTTCGAAGAGTTCGCCGCCGGGCGCAGTGCTGCCGGGGATGCGCCGGGTGGTCATGTCGAAGTCATGGTTGTCCATGCGCTGCTGCGCCAGCGAGAAATCGACCGTGCGGAAACTCGTTTCGATGCCCAGCTTCTTCAGTGCGGCCTGCAGCGGCGTCACGACCCGGATCATCGAGGGCTGGTCGTTCAGGAATTCGATCGTGAAAGCCTCGTTCTTGCTGTTTCGCAGGGCCCCGTCGCGGTAGGTCCAGCCAGCTTCGGCCAGCAGCGCCCTCGCCTGACGCAAGTTGTCGCGCAGGCTCCCAGGAGGCTCGGTGCTGGAGGGCTTTGGGGCGGGTCCGAACACCTCGGGCTTGAGCTTGTCCCGCAGCGGCTCCATCAGCGCAAGTTCGTCTGGCTTGGGCAGGCCGTCGGCGTGAAACTCGCTGTTCGGAAAATAGCCCTGCACCCGCTTGTAGAGCCCGTAGAACAGCTGCCGGTTGAGCCATTCGAAGTCCATGGCAAGGCCGATGGCCTGGCGGACGCGCACATCCTTGAACTTGTCCCTGCGGGTGTTGAAGATGTAGCCCTGGAAATCGCCCGGGTTCTGGTTCTCGAAGGCGCGCTTGACGATCTCGCCGCTGTCGAATTGCTTGCCCTTGTACTGGCGCGCCCAGTTGCGCGAAGTGAATTCGCGCATGAAGTCGAACTCTCCGGCTTTCAACCCCTCGAAACGCGCGGTCTCGTCGAGGTACACCTTGTAGGTGACTCGGTCGAAGTTGAAGAACCCCTTGCGCACCGGCAGGTCGGAGCCCCAATAGTCGGCGCGGCGCACATAGCTGATGTCGCGGCCGAGTCGATCGCTGGCGGGCCTGTAGGGGCCCGAGGCGATGGGCACCTCGGTAACGATCTGGTCGAAGGGCTTGCCAGCGCCCCACTTGCGGCCGAAGACCGGCATGCCGCCGATCACCAGGGGCAGCTCCCGGTTCGGGCTCGCAAAATCGAAGCGCACCGTGCGTTCGCCGATGGCGGTCGCCTTCTTCACCTCGGCGTAGATTGTGCGGAACTGCGGGGCGGCGAGCTTGCCGGTAAGGGTTTCGAACGAATGGACCACGTCGGCGGCCAGCACCGGCGAACCATCGTTGAAGCGTGCCTTGGGATTGAGCCTGAAGGTCGCCGAGAGCCGGTCGGCAGGAACATCCACATCTTCGGCCAGCAGGCCGTATACCGTGGTCGGCTCCTCCGAGTTTCCGGTCATGAGGCTCTCGAACATGAGAGCGCCAAGGCCCGACGGCGCGGTGCCCTTGAGCGTGAACGGGTTGAACTTGTCGAAGTTCGTCGGCCGGGTGGGCGGCACCAGCCTGAACTCGCCACCCTTGGGGGCCTGTGGGTTCACATAGTCGAAATGTGTGAAACCGGGCGGATACTTGATGTCGCCGAATTGCGCATAGGCATGGGCGGCCCATGAAGGAGCCGCCGAGAACGCCAACAATAAAAGCAGCCAACCTCGCATGCGAGAATTCTGCACAAGATTTTCAAGAGGCAGATCTATGGGCTTTCTTTCTGGCAAAAAACTGTTGATCACCGGCGTGCTGAGCAATCGCTCCATTGCCTACGGCATCGCCAAGGCGTGTCACGAACAAGGCGCCGAACTCGCCTTCAGCTACGTCGGCGAACGGTTCAAGGACCGTATCACCGAATTCGCTGCCGATTTCGACTCGAAGCTGATTTTTGACTGCGACGTGGGCGACGACGCACAGATCGACAAGCTCTTTGCCGATCTGGCGCAGACCTGGCCCAAGTTCGACGGTTTCGTGCACAGCATCGGCTTTGCGCCGCGCGAAGCCATTGCAGGCGACTTTCTCGAAGGCCTGTCGCGCGAGGGCTTCAAGATTGCGCATGACATCAGCGCCTACAGCTTTCCGGCCATGGCCAAGGCGGCCCTGCCCTACCTGAACGACAAATCGGCGCTGCTGACGCTGACCTACCTGGGTGCCGAGCGCGCGCTGCCCAACTACAACACCATGGGTCTGGCCAAGGCCTCGCTCGAAGCTTCGGTGCGCTACACCGCGGCCTCGCTCGGCCCCAAGGGCATGCGGGTCAACGGCATCAGCGCCGGCCCCATCAAGACGCTCGCCGCCAGCGGCATCAAGGGTTTCGGCAAGATGCTGTCGGCCGTGGCAGACGCCTCGCCCATCCGCCGCAACGTGACGATCGAAGAAGTCGGCAACGTGGCCGCCTTTCTGCTGAGCGACCTGGCCAGCGGCGTCACCGCCGAAATCACCTATGTGGACGGCGGCTTCAGCAATGTCGTGGCGGGAATGGCCGAATAAGGCCTGGCTCGAAACCTTCGGTCGAACATTTCTGCATCGATTGGCAGCCGCTTCTTGCTGACGCGACGTTCCCTCCTGCTCGCCGGGTTTGGCGCACTCGTGGCCCGCGTGGCCACGGCTCGCGACGCCGCGCCTGCCCTCATGCTCGCCGAGGTTTACCGCCCCGGCATGTCGCTGGCCGACTACTGGGTGAGTGAAAAGTACGACGGCGTGCGCGGCTACTGGGACGGCAAGCGGCTATGGACCCGCGGCGGCGAGCCGGTGGCGGCGCCCGCCTGGTTTACCGCGCCACTGCCAAAGCAGCCGCTCGACGGCGAACTGTGGGCCGGCCGGGGCCAGTTTTCGCACGCGGTTTCCACCGTGCGCAGCCAAACGCCCAACGACACGGCCTGGCACAGCATGCGCTTCATGGTGTTCGATCTGCCGGCTCAGGGCGGCGACTTCACCGCCCGGCTCGCGGCCCTCCGAAAACTGTTGCCGATCACCGGTGCGCCTTGGGTGATTCCGGTGCCGCAAGAGCGCGCCACCACCCACGCAGACCTGCAGGCGCTGCTCGACAAGACGGTGAAGATGGGCGGCGAAGGCCTCATGCTGCACCGGGGCGGATCGCTCTATCGCGCGGAGCGCAACGCCGACCTGCTCAAGGTAAAGCCCCACGAAGACGCCGATGCCCGCGTGGTGGGGCACGTGCCCGGCAAAGGCAGGCACAGCGCCCGCCTGGGCGCGTTGCTGGTCGAAACACCCGAGGGCAAGCGCTTCAAGCTCGGCACCGGCCTGACTGACGCCGAGCGCGAGAATCCGCCAGCAATCGGCAGCTGGGTGACCTACCGTTTCAACGGCACAAACGCCAGTGGCCTGCCAAGGTTCGCGCGCTTCGTTCGAGCGCGGATCGACCTGCCCTCGTGATGCCGCGCGCCGGGGCGCGCGGCGTGGTTCTTTCGCTTGCTATTTCTTCGGCGCGGCCACGCAGTCTGCGTAGTAGCGCTTCTTGCCGGTTTCGTCGACGCGCGCCACCAATCCGTGGATGTCGGTCTCGAAACCCGGGCACTGCAGGTTGAACTCGCGCGAAAACTTGAGGTAGTCGACGATCTTCTTGTTGAAGACCTCGCCCGGAATCAAGAGCGGAATGCCTGGCGGGTACGGCGTGATCAGGCTGGTGGTAATGCGGCCCTCGAGCTCGTCGATTTCCACGCGTTCGGTCTTGCGGTGCGCAATGTGGGCGAAGGCATCGCTCGGCTTCATGGCCGGCGTGAGATCGCTCAAATACATCTCGGTGGTGAGTCGCGCCACGTCGTACCGGGCATAAAGCTGGTGAATGTGCTGGCACAGGTCGCGCAGGCCGAGGCGCTCGTAGCCCGGGTGCTGCTGGCAGAACTCGGGGAGGATGCGCCACATCGGCTGGTTGCGTGCGTAGTCGTCCTTGAACTGCTGCAGGGCAGTGAGCAGCGTGTTCCAGCGGCCCTTGGTAATGCCGATGGTGAACATGATGAAGAAGCTGTACAGCCCGGTCTTCTCCACGATCACGCCGTGCTCGGCGAGAAACTTGGTCACCACGCTCGCGGGAATGCCGGTTTCGGCAAAATTTCCTTCCAGGTCGAGGCCGGGCGTCACGATGGTCGACTTGATCGGGTCGAGCATGTTGAAGCCGTCGGCCAGTTCGCCAAAGCCGTGCCAGTTGCGCGGCGACTTCTTGCTTTTGCTCGGCTTTCCGTTCTTCTCGCCTTGCATGATCCAGTCTTCGGCGCGGCCAATGCCTTCGTCGACGAGCTTCTCGGGGCCCCAGACCTTGAACCACCACTCGTCCTTGCCGAATTCGTCTTCGACCTTGCGCATGGCGCGGCGGAAGTCGAGCGCTTCGAGAATGCTCTCTTCCACCAGCGCAGTGCCGCCGGGCGGCTCCATCATGGCGGCGGCCACGTCGCAGCTTGCAATGATGGCGTACTGCGGGCTGGTCGACGAGTGCATCAGGTAGGCCTCGTTGAACAGGTCGCGGTCGAGCGCACGGTTTTGCGAGTCTTGCACCAGCACGTGGCTGGCCTGGCTGATGCCCGCCAGCAGCTTGTGGGTGGACTGCGTGGCAAACACCAGCGATTCCTTCGGACGCACGCGTCGCTTGCCCATGGCGTGGTAGGCGCCATAGAACGGGTGAAAGGCAGCATGCGGCAGCCAGGCCTCGTCGAAGTGCAGCGTGTCGACGTAGCCGTCGAGCATGTTCTTGATCGTCTCGGTGTTGTAGATGACGCCGTCATACGTCGACTGGGTGAGCGTCATCACGCGCGGCTTGACCTTGTTCGGGTCCACGTCGGCGAGCAGCGGGTTGGCCTTGATCTTGGCCTTGATGGCGCTCTGCTCGAACTCGCTCTTGGGAATCGGGCCGATGATGCCGAAGTGGTTGCGCGTGGGCTTCATGAACACCGGAATCGCGCCGGTCATGATGATCGCGTGCAGGATCGACTTGTGGCAGTTGCGGTCGACCACCACCACGTCGTCGGGCGCCACCGTGTGGTGCCACACCATCTTGTTGCTGGTGCTGGTGCCGTTGGTCACGAAGAAGCAGTGATCGGCGTTGAAGATGCGCGCCGCATTGCGCTCGCTGGCCGCCACCGGGCCGGTGTGGTCGAGCAGCTGGCCGAGTTCTTCCACCGCGTTGCAGACGTCGGCACGCAACATGTTCTCGCCGAAGAACTGGTGGAACATCTGGCCCACAGGGCTCTTCAAGAACGCCACGCCGCCCGAATGCCCCGGACAGTGCCACGAGTACGAACCGTCTTCGGCGTAGTCGATCAGCGCCTTGAAGAACGGCGGCTGCACGCCTTCGAGGTAGCTCTTGGCTTCGCGGATGATGTGGCGTGCCACAAATTCCGGCGTGTCCTCGAACATGTGGATGAAGCCGTGCAGCTCGCGCAAGATGTCGTTCGGAATATGGCGCGAAGTCTTGGTTTCGCCGTAAATATAGATCGGCACGTCGGCGTTCTTGCGCCGCACTTCGCCAATGAAGCTCCGCAGGCTGAGCACGGCGGGGTCCAGGTCGGGACCGACGGTGAATTCCTCGTCGTCGATCGACAGGATGAACGCGCTGGCGCGGCTTTGCTGCTGGGCAAACTGGCTCAGGTCACCGTAGCTCGTGACGCCCAGCACCTCGAAGCCCTCGCTTTCGAAGGCCTGCGCAAGCGCGCGAATACCGAGGCCCGAGGTGTTTTCGGAGCGGAAGTCCTCGTCGATGATGACGATGGGGAAGCGAAATTTCATGAGCAGGGCTCCGGACAGGCAATGAGGCGCGAAGTGTACGGAATTCGGATGAAGGTTTGCGTGAGCTTTTGACTCAGAATGTCGAGCGTCCATCAAAGAGGAGAAGACATGGCGAATTCCACCATCTGGTGGCTGATAGCAGGAGCCGCGATCGTGCTCGAGCTGCTCTCGGGTACGGTCTACCTGCTGCTGCTGGCCACGGGCTTTGCAGCCGCGGCCATCGCAGCGCACGTGGGCCTGGGCACCGTTACGCAATTGGTCGTGGCGGCCGTGGTCGGCGTGGGGGCCGTCCTGGTCTGGTACACCGTGCAGCGCAGGCGGCCGGCCGCACCGCCCACCGAGGCGAATCGCGACGTGAACATGGACATCGGCGAAATCATCCACGTGGAGGCATGGCACCCCGACGGCACGGCCACCGTGCGCTATCGTGGTGCCCAATGGACCGTGGTGCAGCGCGCGGGCCGCGCTTCGTCGGCCGCCGGGGAGCACCGCGTGGTCGAGGTCGTCGGCAGCCGCCTCGTGGTCGAAAAGACCTAATCAGAACTCAAGAGGAGAAACATCATGGAATTTTCGATTCCCATCATCATCCTGGTCATTGCGATCATCGTCATCAGCCAGTCGGTCAAGTTTGTGCCGCAGCAGAATGCATGGGTGCGCGAGCGCCTGGGCAAATACCACAGCACCATGACGCCGGGGCCCAACTTCCTGATCCCCTTCATCGACAAGGTCGCCTAC
This sequence comes from Variovorax sp. 3319, assembly GCF_031456585.1. Lineage (NCBI taxonomy): Bacteria > Pseudomonadati > Pseudomonadota > Betaproteobacteria > Burkholderiales > Comamonadaceae > Variovorax > Variovorax sp. 3319. The sequence goes on along the minus strand of NZ_JAVDUZ010000008.1, from coordinate 234,847 downwards.
AAGCACAGCCTGAAGGAAATTCCCCTCGACGTACCGAGCCAGATCTGCATCACGCGGGACAACACCCAGCTGCAGGTCGACGGTATTCTGTATTTCCAGGTGACCGACCCGATGCGCGCAAGCTACGGCTCTTCGAACTACATCGTGGCCGTAACGCAGCTGGCGCAAACGTCGCTGCGCAGCGTGATCGGCAAGCTCGAGCTCGACAAGACCTTCGAAGAGCGGGACGTCATCAATGCGCAAGTGGTTGCCGCCATCGACGAGGCAGCGCTCAACTGGGGCGTGAAGGTGCTGCGCTACGAAATCAAGGACCTGACCCCGCCCAAGGAAATTCTGCTGGCCATGCAGGCCCAGATCACCGCCGAGCGCGGCAAGCGCGCGCTCATCGCCGCCTCGGAAGGCCGACGCCAGGAGCAGATCAACATTGCCACCGGCGAACGCGAGGCGTTCATCGCCCGCTCCGAGGGCGAAAAGCAGGCCCAGATCAACAACGCCCAAGGCGAGGCGGCGGCCATCACCGCCGTGGCTACCGCCACGGCAGACGCCATCGAGCGGGTTGCAGCGGCCATCCGCCAGCCGGGCGGCGAGCAGGCCGTGCAGCTCAAGGTGGCCGAACGTGCGGTGGATGCCTACGGCAAGGTTGCGGCCGACTCCAAGACCACGCTGATCGTGCCGAGCAACATGAGCGAAACCGCCGCGCTCATCGCCTCGGCCATGCGAATGGTCCAGGCCGGCAAACCGCAAAATCCGGCCTGAGCGACTGCTACAATCGTAGGCTCAGGAGCGGTGGATGAGCGGTTTAAGTCGCACGCCTGGAAAGCGTGTGAGGGTTAATAGCCCTCCGCGGGTTCGAATCCCGCCTGCTCCGCCAGAGATTGATTGTTCGTAACCGTTCACGAACATGCAGCAAAAGAAGAAAGCCCGAGTTGCCCCAAGGCACCTTGGGCTTTTTTGTGGGCGCCGTTGTACTCCAGCAACGCGCCTGATGCCGCCAACCGAGGTCGTCTGGCGGTACCATCCAAAGGTCTTACTTTTGAAGCCTGCAAAGGAGCCCGGATGGCCGGACAGCAACAAACCTCATCGCGTGGCGACACGTCACTCGAACAGACATTGGAAAAGACCGAAGCGGTTGCAGCCGATGTGCAGCGGGCATCCGACAACCTCGCGATCGTGAACACGGTGCTCGAACAAGGGTTGCCTGAAGAGGTTCAGGTGGGCGACGTGGCCCAGGCCATCGAGCACACCAGCCAGCTCGAGGAAAAGCTGGCCAAGTCGGCCGAAACGCTGGCCGAGGTCAACGCGGCCTTGAGCGAAGAAATCGAAAAGCGGCTCGAAGCCACTGCCGAGCGGGACGAAAGCCAGGCGCAGGCAGAAGAACTCAAGGCAAGAATTCGAGCTGGCGCGTCGGACTGACCGTCTTCACGGTCGTCCCGGCCGAACGGATTGCTCCTTATCCCTTCTCCTACGCTGCGGACTCATCCGGCACGCTACGCTATTGGTTCTCAAAGCGAAACCACGGCATGGCCCTCATCACGTTCCTCGTCGAGGACAACAAGACCATCAGAGACAACCTGGTCCCGGCCCTCGAGGATCTGGTCAATGGCCAGGTCGTCGGGTTTGCTGAAACCGAGTCGGCCGCGCTCGCCTGGCTTGCCGCCCATCCGAATGACTGGCAGCTTCTCATCATCGACCTGTTCCTGAAGGAAGGCTCGGGCCTTGGCGTGCTTTCGGGCTGCAAGACCCGTGGGCCCGGCCAGCGCGTGGTGGTGCTGAGCAACTACGTGACAGCCGACATCCGCGCCCGCTGCGAAGCATTGGGCGCCGATGCGGTCTTCGACAAATCGCGCGATCTCGACGCCTTCATCGAATACTGCAACACAGACCGGCCTTCGGGGTTTGCAGCCCTGCCTTGATCCACTGAACGCAAGCAGCCGGCAGCCAACATCCGATAGACATGAAAAAAGGGCCCGAAGGCCCTTTTCTTTTTTGCGCATTGCTGCGCCCTGCAGTGGAGCCGATCAGCGCACCACGGCGATTTGCGTGCGCACGCCACCCTTGTAGGTGAAGAGCGTCAGCGCGCCGTTCTTGATGTCGCCCTTCTCGTCGAAGGCAATCGGGCCGGTCACGCCCTTGTATTGCACCTTGCCGACTTCCGGCAGGTACTTTTCAGGGTCGGCGGAACCGGCCTTGACCATGGCTTCAGCCAGCACGTTGACCGCGTCGTACACGTACGGTGCATAGATCTGCACGTCCACGCCGTTCTTGGTCTTGAACTTGGCCTTGAAGTCTTCCAGCGGCTGCTTGAAGTCGCCGTCGACACCGCCGGCTTCAGCGCAAACCACCATCTCTTCGCCGATGGCATCGCCAGCCAGCTTGGGCAGTTCGCCGGTGCACAGGCCGTCGCCGCCCATGAACTTGACGTTCAGGCCGAGTTGCTTGACCTGCTTGAGCATCGGGCCGCCAACGGCGTCCATGCCGCCGAAGAACAGCACGTCGGGCTTGGAAGACTTGAGCTTGGTCAGGATGGCGTTGAAGTCGGTCGACTTGTCGGTGGTGAATTCGTGGCCGACGATGGTCGCGCCGGCAGCCTTGGCCGCCTTTTCGAATTCTTCGGCAACGCCCTGGCCGTAGGCCGTGCGGTCGTCGATCACGGCAATGTTCTTGCCCTTGAGCGTTTCGACAGCGTACTTGCCCAGCGTGCCGCCGAGTTGCGTGTCGTCGGCCACCACGCGGAACGTGGTCTTGAAGCCTTGGCGCGTGTACTTGGGGTTGGTTGCCGAAGGCGAGATCTGCGGAATGCCAGCGTCGCTGTAGAGCTTGGAAGCGGGAATGGTGGTACCCGAATTCAGGTGGCCCACGATACCGTTGACCTTGCTGTCGACCAGCTTCTGGGCCACTGCCGTGCCTTGCTTCGGATCGCCTGCGTCGTCTTCAGCCAGCAGTTCGAACTTGGCAACCTTGTCGCCGATCTTGAGGCCCTTGGCATTGAGGTCTTCGATGGCCATCTTGGCGCCGAACTCGTTGTCCTTGCCAAGGTGGGCAATCGGGCCGCTGGTGGGCGCGACGTGACCGATCTTGACGACCAGTGCGTCTGCCGGAGGCGCTGCAGGTGCCGGGGCCGCTGCCGTGGGCGCCGGTGCGGCGGGTGCAGCAGCTTCTTCTTTCTTGCCGCAAGCCACAAGCGTGAGTGCAGCCAGTGCGACCGCAGTCCATTTCAATTGCATGAGAACCTCCAGAACATGGATAAATAAAACTAAACAAGAAACCGGTCGTGTGATCCGGGCGCGCAGACCTCGCAAGTTTCGCGCCGCAGACCAGCGGCACCCTCACGCCTCCCGACCTGGCGCGCAGTTTAGCTGAAGCTTTATGCGCCGGAAGCTGGCGTAGACCCTGTGTTTTCCGAGAGTTCGGCGGCCATCGCCTCGATCACCAAAGCACGCAAAACGGCCTCGATTTCTTCACGCAGCCGAGGCACCATCGAATCGAGTTGCTGTTGAACCGCGGCCGAAACCGTGTCGCTCAAGCGCTCTTCCAAAGACAGGTCCACGCGCTGCAGCACCCGATGCAGCAGCTGCTCTTCGAGGCGCACGATCTCGGCATCGGAGCGCTGCTCGGCCGGCGGCAAGGCAACCGCTTCGGCAAGGTCGACCGGCGGCACCGGCGTGCTGGCAGACGAAGGCTTGCCCGCCTCGCCGGCCACGGGCTCGGCTTGCAGGTCGAGCACCGTGGTCAGGGTGGGAACGAACCGGGGCGGTGTACGCAGCGTGCTGGCCATCAGGAAGCGCTCCTCGCAAAATCGTGCGGCTGGATGGTGTAGCCCCGGTCGGCATAGTGGCGCCACCGCGAGCGGCCGATCTGGCGGTCTTCGGCCTCGTCGCTCACGATGTCGATCAGGCGCTCGAAGCGCTCGAAACCTGCTGGAACCTCAGCTCCCAGGTTCACGAGCATCTCGCGGTGCGGAAGCGATGCAACATCTGCCCCCTGGGCCGAAAGAATGACCGGCGACCTCGCCAGCATGTGCGCCTCGGCATTGCCGCGGCAATGCGCAATGAAGTCGGTCGGCGAGAGTTGCCAGAGCGCAGCATCCACTGCCTCCAGCATTTGCGCCTCGCCCACCACCACTACGCGCAGCCCGCGCGCGCTCACGGCCTTTCGAACCAGCCGGCAGGCGTAGTTGACCTTGTCTGGCGTATTGAAGTGAAAACCGATTTCCGTCACTGTGCGGACCGGGCCTTTCGCGTGGCGGGCCCGGCATTCTTGCGCGAGGCCTTTGGTGCGGGTGCCTCGGCCGCGGCGGTGCGCGCGCGTTCCATCAGGTACGACACCAGCAGGCCCACGGGCCGACCCGTCGATCCCTTGGCCGCGCCGCTCTTCCAGGCCGTGCCTGCAATGTCCAGGTGCGCCCAGGCGAAATCGCCGGCAAAGCGCTGCAGGAACTTGGCCGCGGTAATGGCACCGCCGGCCCGGCCCGCCACATTGGCCACATCGGCAAAGTTGCTCTTGAGGCCGTCGGCGTATTCGTCGTCCAGCGGCAGCCGCCAGCAGCGGTCTTGCGACTCTTCCCCGGCCGCCTGCAGCGCCGTGGCCAGCGCTTCGTCGGCCGTGAACAGGCCGCTGCGCACCCCGCCCAGCGCCACCACGCACGCGCCGGTGAGGGTGGCAATGTCGATCACGGCCGCCGGCTCGAAGCGCTTGGCGTACGTCAGTGCGTCGCACAGGATGAGGCGCCCTTCCGCATCGGTGTTCAGCACCTCGATGGTCTGTCCGCTCATGCTGGTGACCACGTCGCCGGGCTTGATGGCGCGGCCGTCGTTCATGTTCTCGCACGAGGGCACCAGGCCAACCACGTTGATGGCGGGCTGGATTTCGCCCAGCGCACGGAAGGTGCCGAGCACGCTGGCGGCGCCGCACATGTCGAACTTCATCTCGTCCATTTCGGCCGCCGGCTTGAGCGAGACGCCGCCGGTGTCGAAGGTAATGCCCTTGCCCACGAGCACCACGGGCGCCTGGTCCTTCGGCCCGCCCTGGTAGCGCAGCACAATAAAGCGCAGCGGCTCGGCCGAGCCCTGCGCCACGGCGGCGAACGAGCCCATTCCGAGTTTTTGCACTTCCTTGGGGCCCAGCACCTCGCACTTGATGCGGGGCAGCTTGGCCAGGCCTTGCGCAGCGTCGGCCAGCAGGGTGGGCGTGCAATAGTTGCCCGGGCGGTTACCCCACTCCTTGGCAAATTCGATACCGGCCACCGTTGCACGGGCTTCTTCGAAGGCCTTGCTCACCGCCGCGGAGTCGCCCACCCCGAGCGTGAGGCTGCGGATGGTGCGCCCGCCCTCGCCGTTCGAGGCTTTCGATTTGGTCGTGGTGTAGACGTAGCTGGCGTCCGCCGCGGCGGTAACGGCGCACCCCACTGCCGCCGGGTCGGCTTCGTGCGCGAACACGATCACCACCCGCTTGGGCGCATGGGCCTTGGCGGCGTTGACCGCCGCAATGACGCCGCTGCGCACCGAGGCGGGCTTGCCGTCGCCAATGGCGGCAAGCACCACGCGCGACGCCACCACCTCGTCCGGATGGTAGAGCGCCAGCAGCTTGCCGGCCTTGTCAGGCAGGTCGCCGGCCTTGCGGGCACTGGCAACCAGGGCGGAAAGCGGGTCCTTGGCGGTGATGGGCGCACTGCCGACGAGCACGATCAGCACGTCGGTTTTTTCGGCCGCGGCGCGGGCAACGGTGAGGGTCTTGAGCTGAAAGTCCATAATCCTTTTTTTCCTCGAACGATGTTATTCCATTCTTCCCTACGCAAGGAGCTGTCGCGCAGCTTCGGAGCGACCCTCGTGGTCCTGGTCACCATCGTGATGACCATGATGCTCATCCGCACGCTCGGGCTCGCCTCCAAGGGCAGCGTGAACCCGTCCGAAGTGTTCCTGGTCATGGCCTACACGGTGCTCGGCTACATGCCGACCATCTTGAGCCTGAGCCTGTTCATTGCCATTGTCGGCACCTTGTCGCGCATGTACCGCGACAGCGAAATGGTGATCTGGTTCTCCAGCGGACGCGGCCTCGTCGACTTCGTGCAGCCGCTGTTCCGCTTTGCATGGCCGGTGCTCGCGTTGATAGCGATCATGGCGCTGCTGGGCTGGCCGTGGGCCAACTCGCAGACCATCGGCATGCGCGCACAGTACGAACGGCGCAGCGACATCGAGCGCGTCACGCCCGGCGAATTCCGCGAATCGGCCGGGCGCATTCGCGTCTTTTTCATCGACAAGGACACGCCTGACGGCGCCACCGCAACCAACGTGTTCATCTGGGCCATCGAGCGGGGCCTGCAAATTACCACTTCGGCGCGCAGCGGGCGCATCGAGAACGTCGGCGAGCACCGCTACCTCATGTTGAGCAACGGCCAGCGGGTGGAGCGCCCCCTGGTGCAAACCGCGACCTCGGGCCTCAAGATCAGCGAGTTCGAAACCTACGGCACCCGCGCCGGCGGCAACGACTCCTTTACCGCCGACACAACCCCGGCCCGTGCCAAACCGACCCTCCAGCTGCTGCGGGAGCCCGGCGACGCAAACCGCGGCGAACTCGCCTGGCGCATCGGCATGCTGCTGGCCGCCATCAACTTCGTGCTGCTTGCATTGACGGTTTCCAGCGTCAACCCGCGTGTGGGGCGCAGCGGCAACCTGCTGCTCGCGCTATTCGCCTTCGTCGTCTACTACAACATGCTCAACCTCGGCCAGAGCTGGATCAGCTCGGGCCGATACGGCATGGGTTCCTTCATGCTGCTGCTCCACGGCGGTGTGCTGCTGATCGGCGTGGCGTGGCTCGCTTTGCGCAACAACAACTGGGGCAGGCGACGCAAGGTGGATCGCGTCATTGCCGGCGGCCTGCCGTCCCAGCCCACCAAGATCGACCCGACCTCGTGAAAACAATCCGACGCCTGATCTACGTCGAGGCACTGAAGGCCGTGGCCTTCGTGACGCTCGGCTTTTTGAGCCTGTTCTTCTTTTTCGATTTCGTCGACGAGCTGCAATCCATCGGCAAGCCCGAAAGCCTTGCCTACGGCCCCGCGCAGGCACTCATTTACGTGACCCTGCTCATTCCGAGCCACCTTTATGAGCTGCTCCCGATCACCGTGTTGATCGGCTGCATCTTCGTGATGGCGCGGCTCGCGCAGAGCTCCGAATACACCATTCTGCGCACCAGCGGCCTCGGCCCCTGGCGCGCGCTGCGCACCCTGCTACTGCTGGGCGTGGGCTTTGTTTTTCTGACCTTTGCCATCGGCGACTACATCGCACCCGCGTCCGAGCGCACGGGGCAACTGCTCAAGTCGCGCTACCAGGGCACCTTCTCGCTGGTCGGCAACACGGGGGCGTGGCTCAAGGAAAAGCGCGGCAACGTGTCCTACGCCGTCAACGTGGTGTCCATTTCGCGCGACGGCTCGCTGCGGAATGCGCGCATCTTCGAATTCGACGAGAAGGGCTATGTGCGCAGGCAGCTCCTCGCGTCTTCCGCGCGCATTGTCGACGACCACTGGGCACTGTCGGACGTCGAACTGCAGGACTACAACACCCGCACCGACGCCAACAAGGCGCACATCATGACCACGCGGGTGCCGCAGATGGACTGGCCGACCACGCTCACGGCCGAAATGGTGTCGGTCGCCCTCTTGCGGCCCGACCGCATGAGCACCATCGACCTGTTCGACTACATCAGCCATCTCGAGGCCAACGGACAAACCGCACAGCGCTACGAGATCCAGTTCTGGCGCAAGGTCTTCTATCCGCTGTCGTGCCTGGTGATGGTGGTGCTCGCCCTGCCCTTTGCGTATTTGCACTTTCGCCAGACGGGCATCACCACCTACGTGTTCGGCGGCGTGATGATCGGCATCAGCTTCTTCCTCTTGAACAACGTGTTCGGCTATCTTGGAAACCTGAGCAACTGGTCGCCCTGGCTTACAGCGGCGGCGCCGGGGCTCATCTATTCGGTCATGTCGCTTGCCGCGTTCAGCTGGCTGGTTCTTCGAAGATAGAAGACCAGACATGACGACGGTGAACGCAAGAGGCATCATTCTCCTGGCCCATGGTTCGCGCGACGAACGCTGGCGCGAACCCATCGAGGCCGTGGCTGCGCGCGTCACGGCAATCAACCCGCAGGCGCGGGTGGTTTGCGCCTATATGGAGCTGGCAACGCCCGATTTGCGCACGGCTTCCGCAGCCTTGATTGCAAGCGGCGCACGCTCGCTCAGGGTCGTTCCGCTGTTTCTGGGCATGGGCAAGCACGCACGCGAAGACCTGCCCCTTCAACTGGACGCGTTGCGTGAAACGTGGCCCAACGTTGAATTCCAGTTGGCCAATATCGTCGGCGAAGAGCCTGAACTGATCGAACTGCTGGCCAGAATCGCGACCAAATCTTGAAATCCCGGGCATTTCGATAGACTCCGAAGGCATAATGAATTCCGCAATAAGACGGAATTTGATATGAATCTGCACCAATTCAAGTTTGTTCAGGAAGCCGTGCGGCGCAACCTGAACCTTACGGAGGCGGCCAAGGCGCTCCACACTTCGCAGCCGGGGGTGTCGAAAGCCATCATCGAACTCGAAGAAGAACTCGGCGTCGAGATCTTCGCCCGCCACGGCAAGCGCCTCAAGCGAGTCACCGAGCCTGGGCAGCATGTCATCGCCAGCATCGAGCTGATCATGAGGGAGGTTGGCAACCTCAAGCGCATCGGCGAGCAATTCAGCGCGCAGGACAGCGGCACCCTCTCCATTGCCACCACGCACACCCAGGCGCGCTACGTGCTGCCCGTGCCGGTGGCCCGCCTGCGCGAGGCCTACCCCAAGGTCAACGTGAGCCTGCACCAGGGCTCGCCCGACCAGGTGGCCCGCATGGTGATCGATGAAATCGCCGAGGTGGGCATTGCCACCGAATCGCTCGCGGACTACACCGAGCTCGTGACCCTGCCCTGCTACGAATGGCAGCACGTGCTGGTGCTACCCAAAGACCACCCCTTGGCTGCCAAGGAGCGCATTTCGCTCGAAGACCTGGCGCACGAACCCATCATTACCTACCACCCGTCGTTCACCGGCCGCACGCGCATCGACCACGCCTTTGCGCAGAAAAAGCTCACGCCGCGCATCGCGCTCGAAGCCATCGATTCCGACGTGATCAAGACTTACGTGCGCCTTGGCCTGGGCGTGGGCATCGTGGCCGAGATGGCTGTGCGCGACGAATCGAACGCCGATCTCGTCGTGCGCCCCATGGGGCATGTGTTCGGCCAGAACATTGCGCGCGTGGCGTTCAAGCGCAGTGCCTACCTGCGCAACTTCGTTTTCAAGTTTGCCGAGCTGCTGTCCGATCGGCTCGACCGAAACCTGATTGCGAAGGCCCTGAGCGGCCACCAGCAAGACTACGACCTTTGATATTCAGCAGCCCCAGTTTCCGAACACGACCATGAGCACTGTTCCTACCGCCCCCCGCACGCCGGACATCACCACCAAGCTCCCCACCGTCGGCACCACCATCTTCACCGTGATGTCCGCACTGGCAACCGAGAAGAATGCCGTCAACCTCGGCCAGGGCTTCCCAGACTTCAACTGCGACCCCAAGCTGCTCGAAGACGTGACAGCCGCCATGGCTGCAGGACACAACCAATACCCGCCGATGCCCGGTATTCCCGCGCTGCGCGAAGCCATTGCCGGAAAGATTGCTGCCCTCTACGGCCACAGCTACAACGCGGCCACCGAGATCACGGTAACCGCCGGCGCCACGCAGGCCATCATCACGGCCATTCTTGCGGTGGTGCGAGCAGGCGACGAGGTGATTGTTCTGGAGCCCTGCTATGACAGCTACGTGCCCAACATCGAGCTGGCCGGCGGCAGCGTGGTGCGCGTGCCGCTGGTACCGGGTACCTTCCGGCCCGACTTCGACAAGATTGCCGCAGCGCTTTCGCCGCGCACGCGCGCCATCATCGTGAACACGCCGCACAACCCGAGCGCCACCATCTGGACCGCGGCCGAAATGCGCAAGCTCGAAGAACTGCTGGCGCCGACCGACGTGTTCGTGATTGCCGACGAGGTTTACGAGCACATGATCTATGACGGCGCGCAGCACGAAAGCGTGGCGCGCTTCCCGGGCCTGGCCGCGCGCAGCTTCATTGTGAGCAGCTTCGGCAAGACCTATCACGTCACCGGCTGGAAGGTCGGCTACGTGGCGGCGCCGGCACCGCTCATGGCGGAATTCCGCAAGGTGCACCAGTTCAACGTGTTCACCGTGAACACGCCCATGCAGCATGCACTCGCACAGTACATGGCCGACCCGAAGCCCTATCTCGAGCTTCCGGCCTTCTACCAGCGCAAGCGCGACCTTTTTGCCGCAGGGCTCGCCGAGAAGACCCGCTTCAAGCTGCTGCGCAGCGAAGGCAGCTATTTCCAGTGCGTCGACATTTCCGCGGTGAGCGAACTCTCCGAAGCTGACTTCTGCCTTTGGCTCACCAGCGAGATCGGCGTGGCGGCTATTCCGCTGTCGGCGTTCTATGGCAACGGTTTCGACCAGCGCGTGGTCCGCTTCTGCTTTGCCAAGAAGGACGAGACGCTGATTTCCGCACTGGACCGTCTCGCCCGGCTCTGAACGGCCTGAGGCGGCTCCAAGGCCGACGCCAACGGTAGGACAGTCCTGACCGCCGAAGGAGCGGCTTTCCGGCGTGTCTTGCGCCCCCGGACAACGAGCATCCATTCTCGTAACAACAACGTCCAGGAGAAAAGCATGTCCCTCTCGTTCATTCTGCTGATCATTCTGATCTTGCTGCTGATCGGCGCGCTGCCGAGCTGGGGCTACAGCCGCAGCTGGGGCTACGGGCCAAGCGGTGGCCTGGGCCTCGTCCTGGTGATCGTGATCATTCTGGTGCTCATGGGACGCATATAGCGCTCACTGAAATTTCTCGCACCTGAGAGAAGCCCGCGCAAGCGGGCTTCTTTTTTGTCGTCTCCCCAATCAGGCCTGCAGCTGTGCCCAGGCCTTGTCCAGCCGTTTGACGCTCACCGGCTGCGGCGTGCGCAGTTCCTGCGCGAAGAAGCTCACGCGAAGCTCTTCGAGCAGCCAGCGAAACTCGAGCATCCGGTCGTCCACCACGCCTTTGCGCTCCGCCACCAATCGCCAATAGCGCTGCTCCTGCGGCCGAAGCTCGGCCAGCTTGGCGGCGTCGCGCGCGGGGTCGGCACGCAGCTTGTCCAGCCGCAGCACAATGGCCTTGAGGTACCGCGCGAAATGCTGCAACTGCGTCCACGGCGCATCGGCAATGAAGCGCTTGCCGACCAGGCGCTGCAGTTGCTGCGCGGCGTCTTGCACCGCCTCGGGCTGGATCTTGGTGTCCTTGATCTTCCGCGCAGCAGCCGCGTACTCGACCAGGATGGCCGAAGCCAGCCGCGCCACCTCGTTGGCAATCAGCGTGAGACGTCCGCGCCCTTCTTCGAGCCGGCGCTTGAAGGCAAATTCGTCGGTGGGCAGCGGCTCCTGCAGAAAGGCCCGGTCGATCGCCACATCGATGATCTGCGTGCGCAACTCTTCGGATGTGCCAAGCGGCATGTAGGCCACGGCCATCTTCTGCAGATCGGGAATATTTTTCTCGAGGTACTTGAGCGCATCTTTCAGCTGCAGCGCAAACAGCCTGCGCAAGCCGGCGCGGTGCTTTGCTGCGGCCACGGCGGGTTCGTCGAACACTTCGATGGTGACGGCATCGCCCTCGTCCCGCAGCGCCGGAAACCCGATGAGCGACTGCGATCCGCGGCGCACTTCCATCAGTTCGGGCAGCTCGCCGAAGCTCCAGGCCGTATAGCGCTGCCCAGCCGGCAAGCTCGGCGCGGCGGGCGCAGGCGCGGCGGTGGCATTGCCCTTGTTCTGCGCGCGCCCTTCGCTGCCCTCAGCCGGTTTTCGCTCCGCCGACGCCTTGACGTTGAGGCCCGCCAGTGCCTGGAATGCGCCGCGCGCCTGCGCGCCCAGTTCAGCCTTCAGCGCGCCCAGGTTGCGCCCCATGCCAAGCTGCCGCCCATGCTCGTCCACGATGCGCAGGTTCATGAAAAGGTGCGGCGGCAGCATGTCGAGCTTGAAATCGGCACGCTTCACGTCGATGCTCGTGGCGTCGCGCACGCGCTTCAGCAGCACGTCGGTCAGCGAACCGTGGCCGAAAACCTCGGGCGCCGAGAGTTCTTCCGCCAGCTTTGCCGCCGAATCGGGCAACGGCACCAGGCGCGAACGCGGGCGCTGCGGCAGGCTCTTGAGCAGCGCCTGGATCTTGTCCTTGAGCATGCCGGTTACCAGCCACTCGCAGCGCTCTTCGCTCACCTGGTTCAGCACGAAGAGCGGCACGCTCACCGTGAGGCCGTCCTTCGCGTCGCCCGGCTCATGCAGGTAGCTCGCCGCGCAATCGACGCCGCCAAGCCGCAGCGTGGGCGGAAACGACTGCGTCGTGATGCCCGCGGCCTGGTGGCGCATCAGCTCCTCGCGCGTCAGGTACAGCAGGCGCGGCTGCTCCTTCGAGGCATGGCGGTACCAGTTCTCGAAGGTGATGCCGCTCGCCACGTCGGCGGGCAGCTGCGCGTCGTAGAAGGCGAAGATCAGCTCTTCGTCGACCAGCACGTCTTGCCGGCGGGCCTTGTGTTCCAGCCCCTCGACCTCGCGCACCAGCTTGCGGTTGGCCGCGAGGAACGGAAACTTGCTTTCCCATTGCCCGCCCACCAGCGCCTCGCGAATGAAGATTTCACGCGCCGCCACGGGGTCGACCTTGGTGAAATCGACGCGGCGCCCGCTGTAGACCACCAGCCCATAAAGCGTTGCGCGCTCCAGCGCCGAAACCTGCGCGCCCTTCTTCTCCCAGTGCGGATCGAGTAGCTGCTTCTTCAGCAGATGGCCAGCCACCTGTTCGAGCCACTGCGGTTCGATGTTGGCAATGCCGCGGCCGAAGAGCCGCGTCGTCTCGACCAGTTCGGCCGCAACGATCCAGCGCCCGGGCTTTTTCTTCAGGTGCGCGCCCGGATGGCGATAGAACTTGATGCCGCGCGCCCCCAGGTACGCTTCGTCGTCTTCGAGCTTCCAGCCCACATTGCCGAGCAGGCCTGCGAGCATCGACAGGTGCAGCGGTTCGTAGCCTGCGGGCTCGGCGTTGATGCGCCACTTGTGCTCCGTGACGACCGTAAGCAGCTGCGAGTGAATGTCGCGCCACTCACGCACGCGGCGGATGTTGATGAAGTTCTGGCGCAGCAGCTGCTCATACTGCCGGTTGCTCAGCTTGTGCGTATCGCCGTGCCCGCCGCGCGCATCGGCAATCCACTTCCACAGCCGCAGGTAGCCGCTGAACTCGCTCTTCTCGTCGTCGAATTTCGAATGTGCCTGGTCGGCTTGCTGCTGCGCATCCATCGGCCGGTCGCGCACGTCCTGCACGCTGAGGGCCGATGCAATGACCAGCACTTCTTCGAGCGCGCCGCGCGTTCGCGCCTCCAGGATCATGCGGCCCACGCGCGGGTCGAGCGGCAGCTTGGCAAGCTCGGCGCCGGTAGCGGTGAGTTCGTTGGCGTCGTCGACCGCGCCCAGTTCGTTGAGCAGCTGGTAGCCGTCGGCAATCGCGCGCGGCGAAGGGGCTTCGAGAAACGGAAAGCGCGCCACATCGCCCAGGCGCAGCGACTTCATGCGCAAGATGACGCCGGCGAGCGAAGAACGCAGGATCTCGGGATCGGTAAAGCGCGGCCGGCCTTCGAAATCCTTTTCGTCGTAAAGCCGGATGCAGATGCCGTTTGCCACGCGGCCGCAGCGGCCCGCGCGCTGGTTGGCTGCGGCCTGGCTGATCGGCTCGACCAGCAGTTGCTCGACCTTGCTGCGGAAGCTGTAGCGCTTGACGCGCGCCGTGCCGGTGTCGATCACGTAGCGGATGCCCGGCACGGTGAGCGAGGTTTCGGCCACATTGGTGGCCAGCACAATGCGCCGCCCCGTGTGGCCGTCGAAGATGCGGTCCTGTTCCGGGCCCGAGAGCCGCGCAAAGAGCGGCAGCACCTCTGCGTTGCGCAGCAGCGGTTGATGACTCAGGTGGCGGCGCAGGTGGTCGGCCGCCTCCCGGATCTCGCGCTCGCCGGGCAGAAACACGAGGATGTCGCCCGCGTTGTGCGGATCGCGCCACAGCTCGTCGACGCCATCGGCAATCGCGTCGTTCAGGTCATGCTCGCGCGACTCCTCGAACGGCCGATAGCGCTGCTCGACCGGGAAAGTACGGCCCGACACGTAGATGATCGGCGCAGGTCCCTTGCCCGACGCAAAGTGCTGCGCAAAGCGATCCGCATCGATGGTGGCCGAGGTCACGATCACCTTCAGGTCGGGCCGGCGCGGAAGAATCTCGCGCAGGTAACCCAGCAGAAAGTCGATGTTCAGCGAGCGCTCATGCGCCTCGTCGATGATCAGCGTGTCGTAGGCCTTCAGTAGCGGATCGGTCTGCGTTTCGGCCAGCAGGATGCCGTCGGTCATGAGCTTGACCGAGGCGTCGCGGCTCAGCCGGTCCTGAAAGCGCACCTTGAAACCGACCACATCGCCGAGCGGCGTTTTCAGCTCTTCGGCAATGCGCTTGGCCACAGAGCTTGCGGCAATACGTCGTGGCTGCGTGTGGCCGATGAGCCGGCCCTTGCCTGGCGGTGCGTTGAGCTTGCCGCGGCCGAGCGCCAGCGCGATCTTCGGCAGCTGGGTGGTCTTGCCCGAACCCGTTTCGCCGCAGACGATCACCACCTGGTGCGCCTCGATGGCGGCCATGATTTCATCGCGCCGGCCTGAGACGGGTAGCGATTCGGGAAAGTCGATGCGCAGGGGGGCGGAAGGTGTCGTGGTCGTCAAGGGAAAAGCTGTTCGCAAGGCGCGGCGGGCAAACCGTCGATTATCGGCGCGCGCCGCCGCTGTTGCACGCCTCCCACATTGCGCGGCCATTGCGCAACACGCGGCGTAAATAGTCTTTACTCCATCACGGGTCGTGGCTACGATTACGCCCATGACCTCCTTCCTCGTACCCCTCGATTTGCGCAGCCGCCGCGCAAGCCATGCCTCGGTGCATGGCGGGGTCGAGTTGCCGCGTCCGGCCTGAAGAAGAAGCCCGCGCGTCCGTTCAACCGGGCGCCCTGCTCGCTTCCAAGGCCGAAGCGCAGCAACCGACCCTCTCACAGCGTCTGCATTGCCGCCTCCTCATCGCGAGGGAGCGGCGGCTTCTTCATTCCTGCCTCTTTCAAATATTTTTCATGTCCAACGACATTCATCCAGACCTGCATGCAGCGCTATCCGAGCGAACGCGTCACCTGCAGGCAGTTGCCCAGGCGCTCAAGACCGAGCTCTTCGGCATCGACGACATCATCGACCGCTTGATCGATTCGCTGCGCGCGTGGTACGTGTTTCCGCAACTCATCAGCCGCCCGGTCATCGTGTGCCTCTGGGGCCTCACCGGCACCGGCAAGACGCAACTGGTGCGCCGGCTCGCGCAGCACCTTGGTTTTTACGACCGCTTCATCGAAGTGCAGATGGACGGCTTCAGCCACGGCTCGGGCTACAGCAGCCGGGGTTCGATTTCGGCCATGCTGGCCGAATCGGGCATCGACGAAGGCACGCCGGGCATCCTGGTGCTCGACGAGTTCCAGCGCTTTCGCACGCTCGACGGCAATGGCAACGATGCCAAGGTCGAGCGCTACCAGGACGTGTGGGCGCTGCTCTCCGACGGCCGGCTGCCACCGGCGCTTTCGATGCTCGGCGAGATCGAGGCATCGCTCGCCCAGGCCGAGTACGAGCAAGACCGCGACGGCCCGGCCGACAAGAAGAAAACGAAGAAGCGAAAGCTTCACCTCGCCCCCTGGGAAGCGCAAGAGATCAAGCGCTGCCTGAAGCTGCCCGAAACCCTTCTGCAGATCATGGCGTGGAAGCCCGCCGAAGTGCATGCCCGGCTGCGCGCCTTTCGCGACACGCAGCAAGGCTGGGAAACCGACTACAGCAAGCTGCTGGTGTTCGTCTCGGGCAACCTGGACGAGATGTATGCCGAAACCGCGCGCCGCGTGGAAGACTGCGACACCGATGCCGATATCTTCCACGCGCTGACAAAGAAGCTCTCGCTGATCGACGTCAAGAAGGCGCTGGCCGAACGCTTCAAGCCCGAGCAGGTTGCACGGCTGGGCAACAACCACGTCATCTATCCGTCGTTCAGCCGGGCCACCTATGTGCAGCTGATTCTTTCGATCTGCGACCGCTACGTGGAGGAGATTCACGAAAGCTCGGGCGTGCGCTTCATGCTCGAATCGAGCGTGTACGAGCAGATCTATGCCAACGCCGTTTTTCCGGCACAGGGCACGCGCCCGCTGTTCTCTTCGATCCACGCAATACTGAGCGCGACGCTGGTCAACGCCGCACTGTGGGCACTGGAGCAAGGCGCGAGTGGCGCAGAGCCGGTGCGGCTGTCGCTGGAAACGGCCACGGACAAATCGTGCATCGTGGCCCGCTACCGAAAGGCACGCCGCAGTTTCGCGGTGACGCTCGAACTCAACCGGCTCAAGCAGCGCTCGAACGAAGACTTTCGAGCCCTGCTCGCTGTGCACGAGGCGGGCCACGGCGTGGCCTACGGCCTGCTCTTCGGCCGCGCGCCGCAGGAGATCAAGATCAACGTCGCATCGTTCGAGGGTGGCTACAACAGCTACGAAGACCGCAAGGCGTGGTCGCGGCAGAACCTGCGCGACCGCATTTGCGTGGCCCTGGCGGGCCGCGCGGCAGAGCAGCTGGTGTTCGGCGAACAAGCCTGCACTTCCGGCGCGTCGCAAGACTTCCGCCAGGCCACCGCCCACGCCGCGCAGTACGTGCGCCACTACGCCTTCGGCACCCGCCTGAGCCGCACCGACGTGGCCAACGACCCCGATGACAACCTCAACACCGACGTCAAGGCCACCAACCCCGAGATCGAGGCGCTGCTGGCCCAGGAGCATGCGCGCGCCCTGGCACTGCTCGAGGCGCACACGCCCGCCTTCATGGCCGTGGTGGACGCGCTGATGTGCGAGGGCTCGGTGGCGCCGTCGAAACTGGCCGAAATGCTCGACCTACCAACCGATGCGGCCGATGCAACCGACGCCTACGCCGCACTGCTGGCCACCTTCAAGGCCCGCAAGCTGCCCGGCTCGGAACCTGCCCAGGCGCCGGACGGTCCCGTTGCGGGTGCCAGTGCCGCCCGGCTGCTGCGCGCGTTGGCCTGAGCCGCGCGAACCTTTGTTCAAGAATGCACAATCACGCTCCATGTCCACCGTTTTCAACTTCACCTTCGTGCCCTGGTTCCGCTCGGTCGCGCCCTACATCCACACGCACCGCGGTAAGACTTTCGTGGTCGCCCTGGCGGGTGAGGCCATTGCGGCGGGCAAGCTGCAGAACATTGCGCAAGACCTGGCGCTGATCCAGAGCATGGGCGTCAAGATCGTGCTGGTGCACGGCTTCCGCCCGCAGGTCAACGAGCAGCTTGCCGCCAAGGGGCACGAGGCGCGCTATTCGCACGGCATCCGCATTACCGACGAGGTGGCGCTCGACTCGGCCCAGGAAGCCGCCGGCCAGCTGCGCTACGAGATCGAGGCCGCATTCAGCCAGGGCCTGCCGAACACGCCCATGGCCGGGTCGACCGTTCGCGTGATCTCTGGCAACTTCATTACCGCGCGCCCCATCGGCGTGGTCGACGGGGTGGACTTCAAGCATTCGGGCCTGGTGCGCAAGGTCGACGCGGTCGGCATTCGCCGCACGCTCGATTTCGGCGCGATGGTGCTGATGTCGCCCTTCGGCTTTTCGCCCACCGGCGAGGCGTTCAACCTGACGATGGAAGAAGTCGCCACCAGCGTGGCCATTTCGATCCAGGCCGACAAGCTGATCTTCCTGACCGAGATCCCGGGCATTCGCATCGACAGCGAGCTGCCCGAGAGCGAAGACAACCCGATCGACACCGAGCTGCCGCTTGCCGCGGCCGAGAAGCTGCTGGCCTCGCTGCCGCCGCCACAGCGGCCGACCGACACCGCCTTCTACCTGCAGCACTGCGTGAAGGCCTGCAAGGCCGGCGTGGAGCGCAACCACATCCTGCCGTTTGCGCTGGACGGCTCACTGCTGCTCGAAATCTACGTGCACGACGGCGTCGGCACCATGGTCATCGACGAAAAGCTCGAGAGCCTGCGCGAAGCCACCGTGGACGACATCGGCGGCATCCTGCAGTTGATCGAGCCCTTCGAGCGCGACGGCACCCTGGTGAAGCGCGACCGCACCGAAATCGAACGCGACGTGGGCCACTACACCGTCATCGAGCACGACGGCGTGATCTTCGGCTGCGCGGCGCTCTACCCCTACCCCGAGGCTCGCACGGCCGAGATGGCGGCACTGACGGTGTCGCCCCAGTCGCAGTCGCAAGGCGACGGCGAGCGCATCCTCAAGCGCATCGAGCATCGCGCCAAGGCCATGGGCCTGGAAAGCATCTTCGTGCTCACCACGCGCACCATGCACTGGTTCCTGAAGCGCGGCTTCCAGCAGGTCAACCCCGACTGGCTGCCCGAAGCCCGCAAGCGCAAGTACAACTGGGACCGCAAGAGCCAGGTGCTCGTCAAGAAGATCTGAACCCATTAAGGAAGCCCGCCGCCATGACGCTCGCCACCGCCTTGCTGTTCTCCATCGTGGCGCTGGCCGCCATTGCCACGCCGGGCCCAACGGTTTTGCTGGCGCTGAGCAACGGATCGAGGCGCGGGGTGCGCGGCGCACTGCCCGGCATCCTGGGCGCTGTGCTGTCCGACTTCGTCCTGGTCGGCGCGGTGGCGCTGGGCCTGGGCGCACTGCTGGCGGCTTCGGAGTTCTGGTTCTCCATGCTCAAGTGGGTGGGCGCGGTGTACCTTGCATGGCTGGGCATTCGCATGCTCCGCTCCAAAGGCGGCAGCTTCGATGCGCCTCGGGCCAATGCAGGCGAGCCTTCGCCCGGCATTCCGAATGAGGGCCGCAAGGTCTTTCTCAAGTCGTTCCTGGTGGCGGTTACCAACCCCAAGGGCTACCTGTTCTGCTCGGCGCTGATGCCGCAGTTCATCGATCCCTCGGCCGCACAGGGCATGCAGTACGCCATCATCTCGGTGCTGTTCGCCTCGCTCGATGCAGCCGTCATGCTGTTCTATGCCTTTGTCGGCGCGCGCGCAATGCGGCTGCTCACGGCCGCCGCGGCGCGCTGGATCGACCGAACCTGCGGCGCGATGCTGCTGGCGCTGGCAGGTTCGCTGGCGTTCTACCGGCGCAGCGGCACCTGAGCGGGCCGGAGCGGCCGGCGACCATCCTCAAGACAGAACCGGGGCAGCCTGCGTCTGGACAGGCTGATTCGCCTGTTGCAAGCGCTGGTTCTGTTGCTGGTTGTGCGCATCGGCGAAGGCTTGCGAACTCTGCACCAAGGGCGTGTTCAGCGCCACTATCGTGTCCACATCGAACACCTTGGAATGCGCCGAGCCAAGCTTACCTTGCACCGCAATGAGCTTGCTGCCGTCCTCATTCAGCACCACGTGGTCGATCTGTCTGAAGCCGGATTGACAAGCTCCTGCAGCCAAGGTGCCAGCGGCATTGCAGGTGCGGTGATCAGAGGGAATGCCGCGCTTGGTATTGATTTCTTCTAAGCCGGCAAGCGACTGCTTATAGACCCCGTTGCCAGGATGCTCTGGCTGGTTCAAGAGCGGGGCTGCCTCTGCTTGGCTATGGAGCCACGGACGGGTGAGCTTGCCAAAGGCACGGGAGGCGTCATCGCGGATCTTTTGGCCGCTCTCCTGAAGTGCTTGCCCTGCCCGCTGGGTACCCGTGATCACCGAGTCGCGCGTTGCATCGTAGGCTCGCTCGGCCGCGTTGCTGGCCGCCTGTGCGCCTGAAGCGACGGCCTTGCCAGTCGCTTTGGCTGCGTGGACGACCGCGGTGCTCGTGGCGTCGTAGGCCTGTCCCGTGGCATCGCCGACAGCCTGTGCGCCGTATCCGACCGCCTGTGCACCCGACAACATAGCTCGCGTTGCCTTCTCCGCCGCCACCGTACTGGCCGCATCCGCCGCCTGCACACCCAGCCGCAGGCCACTCACGGTCGGAATCGGCGGCAGGCTATGGTCCGCCACCGTACGCAAGTCGATCCGACCTTTCATCACATCATGGCGATACTGCGCGATGGGGCCGGCATAGGCACGCGCGCGCGCCTCGTTGGCCGCGTTCATAACCGACTCGCCCAATGCTTCGTTGCCTGGCAGGAAATTCGTGATCGAGTGCGCTGCGACGTCCGCCGCCAACAGCGGATTGCCCGGCAACTGCGAGCCCCCGATATAGCGGCCATGGCGGAGGCTTTCGATGTCCTGCTGCGCGGCATAAATCTTTACCTGTCCCAAGTGCGGGGCCCCGGCGCCGACCACGTCGGTAGCACGCACATGGTTGAAGATATTCGGATGCTGAGCATGCACGTCGACGCCATAGCGCTTCAAGTCGGCCAAATCCTTTGGGCCGTACGCATTGAAGGTTTCGGCATGCAAGCTGTACTTGGCCGCCGTGATCTCGGCCAGCGTGCCACCCAGGGAGTGGCCGGTGATGGAGACAGCAATGGGCTTGGCAAAATTGGGCTGCGTTTCACGCGCTCTTGCCATGGCCCTTTCCGTAAACACCACAGCACGGTCGAGTTGGCTGTTGCGTCCGTTGAAGACCATGCCTGCGTCGGCCTTGATGTCCTTGGAGTCCGGTTCCGTGCCGCGATGGGCAATGACTACTTCGCCGGTGTCCATGCGCTGGTAGGCCGTGCCCTGATAACCCGTTTTCGGATCATTGGTTATGTCGAGAATCTTGTAGTCGATGCCTCCGACGGGAACCGTCTTGTTGGAACTCTTCTCTTGGGAGCGATCGTTGTACGAATCGTTGGACAAGCGCGCGTATTCGTTGGAGTCAATGCTCATTGAAAGTCCTCCTTGGCGCTCAGGGTGGTCGAAAAGAATTTTTCAGGTTGTTGGGCAATCCATTCCGAATGCGCAACTCCACCAACATACAACCCGGGCGTCGTGCGCAACTCGCCCGATAGAGGAGCATGGGATGCTTCGAATTTTTCCCTGTAGATCTTCTTGGCGAAGAATTCAGTCTTTGACTGCTGTGTCGCAATCTGGTCGCCCGAAATAAACGGATTGAAGGTCACTTCGCCTGCCTTCATCACGCCCGAGAAGCCGACCATCTTCCAGCGACACCCCCCCAATCCGTAATAGTCGCCGTCCTGCACCCAATCCAGATAAACCGTGCCCTTGTAAATTTGACTGTCGCCCGCGCGCTTGAACTCGATGTCCGGATCGATGGACAGGCGCTGATGGTGCCCGCTGATGGCATCCGCTGGCACGCACTCCTGCTCGTTCTGCACCTCGTACTGCATGAACCCTGTGACCGATTCAAACGGCCCGGGGGCATCATGAACGGTCAGCGTCAATTCGTAACGCATTTTGGGATGCGGGTTTAGTTTGATATCAGGTTTTTTCATGGACTGTCCGCAAGCGGGGAGCGTGAGGGTGAAAAGAACAAGGAGCGTAGTGGCTACGAGGCGTTTCATGGCCGTTTACCTAATTCGCGCGGGCAGGCTACAGGCGGAGTAGTAAACGTGGCAGTTGGTACGTCCAGCACTGCGACATGTCTTCATGCCCATCTCAACGGCTTCGGCCGCTGTGGGGGCGTTCGGTACGTTGTACCCACCGTCGCCGACGACAACCACAGCGCACTGGTTGTCATATGCAATGTCAATCTTGCAATTCACTCCACCCTTCGATTGGCAATCCTGCATGGCCACCCGTGACGCTTCTCGCTTGCTTTGCTTGTCGGTGGCTACGCCCAAGGCGCCTTGAGGCCCGTCCGTTGCAATTGCTCCCCATCGGCGCTCCCACTGCTGGGCTGGCAGTTGCGGTGCCTGCTGACTTCCATACCCTGGAATGGGGTTGCAACCGTTCACCCCGCTGGTGCTACCGGGGTTGTTTGGATACATCCCAGGAGGGCAACTCCCTTCTGCATGGCCCATCCCAGTTCCCAGCAGCCACAAGGCAATCACGAGCAAACTACGCAAGAGATGTGTTGACATGGTTAGCTCCTCTTCACGGCGTCGATCGGAGAGGGAGAGGGGACGCCTGCAGTGCGGGCACCGCCAAGAGGGCCGCGGCCCGTCTCATCAGGAGGGGCCGTTTGCGTCGTCTGGGTCGTTTGTTGCTGATACGCCCCGGGCGCCTGCCCCGAAGGCCCTTGCGTGCCCGGTTGCGATGCACCACCCATTTGCGAGAACGGCTGGAACTGCCCCAACGTCCCCCCGAAGAAACTACCCGCCATCGCTGGCGCGGTGACCAGCAGCACCGTCATCAAGAGGCCGATACCCCCTTGCTGCATCGCCTGATTGGTCAGCCCAGCACCGCCCTGCTGATCGAGCAAAGCATTGCCCACCCATAGCGCCGCGGCCACCCGCAGTGTCAGATCCAATACGAGCGAAACCATGAAACTGAGCACCGCCAACGAGAACAAGGTGCCTAGTCCGTAGTTCAGCCAGCGCCAGAACATCGACTCGGTGACCTTGAAGATCAGGCAGATGATGAAAATCGGCCCTAACCCGATGAACAAGGCCAGCGCCACCTTATAGGTCAGCAGCAAAGCCGCCGCCGTAATCGGTGGGCCGGCCACGCCCAGCATGGCGATCAGGGAGGCGCGGCCCGCAGCCGCCACGTTGTCGGCGCTAGTGCTGGCGTTGAGCCCCTGTGCTCCCTCGATGGCGGCCATCGCCACCGCCGTATAGGCCAGGTTCTTGTCGATCACCTTCGCCGGCGAGTCATCGTTCCCCGTGACCAGGCCATTGATGCCCGAGGTCAGGGTATCGGTGAAGAAGGTCTGGATGCTGGAGCCCCCCAAAGCCATCGTGGAGGCGGCGATCAGGATGAGGGTCGTGCGGCTCGCATTGACCACCAGCCCCATCATCGGCTCGCGTGACTGGCCCGTCAGGATGCGAAAGCCCTGCACCATGATCCAGGCTGTGAACAGCACCAGAACAACAGCGGCAACCGCGGACATGGCGCTGTGCATGAAGTGGTTGCTGAAATCATCGATCTTCTTGGTGACCCAAGCGTAGATCAACACAAAAAAGGCCAAGCTCATGTCCACGGTCATAGTTCTTATTCCCTGTAAATCGGTTGCAACCGCGCTGGGTCGCTAAATGTGTGTTCGGTCAGGCAGGACGTCGGATCTCGAGCACGACGGTGTCTGCGATTTCATCGTGCAGACAGCGGCGTGAAGCGCCGAAGATGAAGAGAGGGTCGACGAGACAATTGATCAGCAAAGACCACAGAGGAACAAGCGACGCCATCAGGCTGAGGCCGTAGCGTGCAAGTATCCGAATGCCCGACACATGCGAACCGTCGGGTCGAGCGATGCGCATGTTGAGCAACCACTTGCCAACGGTCTGATTCCGGGTGAAAAGCAGATATCCCTGCGTGCCCCAGAAGATGACGAAGCCCAGATAGACGTGATCAAAATGGGGTTGCCACGGGCTTGCTCCAGAGTCCAGATCCCAGTTACCCCACAACGTGGACTTTGTCAGTAGCCCAAACGCAAAAAACACCAAAGCCTAGTCGATCACGACACCAGCAAATCGCCTGCCGCGACTGGCGGGCCGGCCCACTTGCCAGCTATCAATGCGATCTTCTTGTCGCGCGTAGCGCGATCTCGGGGGCTTGTTGCCCATGTTCTTCCTTCCCTGAGGCCCCATGGCCGTACCTGATCATATGAACAGGTGGGTGGACTGGCGATCACGAGCAAGCATCAAATCGATAGAAGCCGGACTTTCTTCATAATCGGGCGCATGAATCCCCTGCTTTCCAAGCTCCAGCCCTACCCCTTCGAGCGTCTGCGGCTGCTGTTCGAGGGCGTCAAGCCCAATGCCGACTACGCGCCCGTCAGCCTGGGCATCGGCGAGCCCAAGCACGCCACGCCCGAGTTCATCAAGGAGGCGCTGGCGGCCAGCATGTCTACCCTGGCGGCCTACCCCGCCACCGCCGGCAACCTGAAGCTGCGCACCGCCTTCACCGACTGGCTGCAGCGACGCTACGCCCTTCAGCTGGACCCGGCAAGCCAGGTGCTGCCCGTCAACGGCTCGCGCGAGGCGCTGTTCTCGCTGGCGCAAACGGTGGTCGACGCCAGCAAATCGCCCTCGCCGGTCGTGGTTTCGCCCAATCCGTTCTATCAAATCTACGAAGGCGCGGCCCTTCTTGCCGGTGCCGAGCCGTACTACGTTCCGAGCGTCGCCTCGCGCAATTTCGCGGTCGATTGGGACAGCGTTCCCGATTCGGTCTGGAAGCGCACCCAACTGGTGTTCGTCTGCTCGCCCGGCAACCCGACCGGGGCCGTGATGCCGCTGGACGAATGGAAGAAGCTTTTCGCGCTGTCCGACCGCTTCGGCTTTGTGATTGCGGCCGACGAGTGCTATAGCGAAATCTACTTTCGCGACGAGCCCCCGCTCAGCGGCCTCGAAGCCGCCGCAAAGCTCGGCCGGAGCGACTTCAGGAACCTGATTGCGCTCACCTCGCTCTCCAAGCGCAGCAACGTGCCGGGCCTTCGCAGCGGCTTTGTGGCCGGCGATGCCGCCATCATCAAGAGCTTCTTGCTGTACCGCACCTATCACGGCAGTGCCATGAGCGGCACCGTGGCCGCGGCCAGCATTGCGGCCTGGGGCGACGAAGCCCACGTGGTCGAAAACCGCGCCAGGTACCGGGCCAAGTTCGACGCCGTCACGCCCCTGCTCGAACCGGTGCTCGACGTTCGCCTGCCAGACGCCAGCTTCTACCTCTGGGCAGGGGTGCCCGAAGTGTGGGCTGGCGACGACGAATCCTTCGCCCGCGAGCTCTACGCTCAATACAATGTTACGGTTTTGCCGGGGAGCTATCTGGCGCGCGACACGGCACACAGCCCCAACCCCGGCCGCGGACGAATCCGCATGGCGCTGGTGGCCGAAACCGCCGAATGCGTGGAAGCCGCCGAGCGCATCGTCCGCTTCGTCCAATCCGGCGCAAAAGGCCAGCGCTGAACCGCTGCTTTCCCGGCCCCCATTTTTTACCTGAGACTCTCTCATGACCCAGCAACTGCAACAAACCATCGACGCCGCGTGGGAAGACCGCGCCAACGTCTCGCCCACCGCCGCCTCCGCCGAAGTGCGCGAAGCTGTCGAGCATGTGATCTCCGAACTCAACAACGGAAAGCTGCGC
This sequence comes from Variovorax sp. 3319, assembly GCF_031456585.1. Taxonomy (NCBI): domain Bacteria; kingdom Pseudomonadati; phylum Pseudomonadota; class Betaproteobacteria; order Burkholderiales; family Comamonadaceae; genus Variovorax; species Variovorax sp. 3319. Next base: position 209,594 of record NZ_JAVDUZ010000008.1, on the reverse strand, counting down.
GTTGCCACGCGCGAAGGCGTGGGCAAGTGGACGGTGCACCAGTGGATCAAGAAGGCCGTGCTGCTGTCGTTCCGCCTGAAGGACAACGAGCAGATGCAGGCCGGCTCGCTCGGTTTCTATGACAAGGTGCCGACCAAGTTCTCGCACCTGTCGGCCGGCGAGCTGAAGGAATCGGGCGTTCGCATCGTGCCCCCGGCCGTTGCACGCCGCGGCAGCTACATCGCCAAGGGCGCCATCCTGATGCCCTCGTACGTGAACATTGGCGCCTACGTGGGCGAAGGCACCATGGTCGACACCTGGGCCACCGTGGGCTCTTGCGCGCAAATTGGCGCCAACGTGCACCTGTCGGGCGGCGTGGGCATCGGCGGCGTGCTCGAACCGCTTCAGGCCGGCCCCACCATCATCGAAGACAACTGCTTCATCGGCGCCCGCTCCGAAGTGGTCGAAGGCGTTGTGATCGAAGAAAACTCCGTGCTCGGCATGGGCGTGTACATCGGCCAGAGCACCCCTATCTTCAACCGCGACACCGGGGAAACCTTCTTCGGCCGCGTGCCGTCCGGCAGCGTCGTCATCAGCGGCAACCTGCCCAAGAAGACCAAGTCGGGCCAGGACTACAGCACCTACGCGGCAATCATCGTCAAGACGGTCGATGCGCAAACGCGCTCCAAGACCAGCCTGAACGACCTGCTGCGCGACTGAGCTTCCTGCCTGCTTTTTTCCCGTTAGACAACAACAGCATCCGAGGAGAGAGATCGATGAACATGATGGAGCGAATCCTTCGTCTGATGGCCGAGCGCAAGGCCTCCGACATCTATCTCTCGGCGCACTCCCCGGTGCTGATCCGCATGAACGGCACCTGCGTGCCGATCAATGCGCAGGTGCTGCCCGCTACCGCGCCGCTCGCGTTGCTGGCCGAGGTGGTGCCCGAAAACCGCATCCAGGAGCTCGAAAGAACGGGCGAACTCAACATGGCCGTGATGCTCGAGGGCGCCGGCAACTACCGCATCAGCGCCATGCGCCAGCGCGGCAGCTATGCGGTGGTGGTGCGGCACATTGCCTCGACCATTCCCAGCTTTGCCGACCTGAACCTGCCCGACATCCTCAAGACGCTGATCATGGAAAAGCGCGGGCTCATCCTCATGGTCGGCGCCACGGGTGCCGGCAAGACGACCACGCTGGCCTCCATGCTCGACTACCGCAACGAGCACGCCACCGGCCACATCCTCACGGTGGAAGAACCCATCGAGTTCACCTACACCAACAAGAAGTCGCTGGTCAACCAGCGCGACGTGGGCAGCGACACCGAGTCGCTGCAGGTGGCGCTCAAGAATGCGCTCCGCCAGGCGCCCGACGTGATCCAGATCGGCGAAATCCGCGATCGCGAAACCATGACGGCCGCCATTGCGTACGCGCAATCGGGCCACCTGTGCGTGGCCACGCTGCACGCCAACAACAGCTACCGTGCGCTCAACCGCATCCTGAGCTTCTTCCCGGTCGAGGTGCGCCCCACGCTACTGGGCGATTTGGGCTCGGCCCTGCGCGCCATCGTGTCGCAGCGCCTGCTGCGCACGCCCACCGGCGGACGCGTGCCGGCGCTGGAGGTCATGCTCAACACGGCCCTGGTGGCCGAGCTGATCGAAAAAGGCGACTTCTCCGCCGTCAAGGAGGCCATGGAGCAATCGATGGCCGAAGGCTCGCAGACCTTCGAAGAAGACATTGCCCGCCTCATTACCGAAGAGCGCGTGACCCGCGAAGAAGGCCTGGCCCAGTCCGACTCGCCCACCAACCTGATGTGGCGCCTGCAGAACCGCGCCGCGCCCAAGCCCAAGATCGAAGACCGCCACCTGACGGACCAGGTCGACGAACCCACCTTTACCGACATCACGCTGGACGTGAAGTTCTGACCGACCCGGCCCTCCCCCGGCTTTTTATCTGATGTCCCGTACGCTCCAGCTCGCCGAACAACTCATCTCGCGTCCCTCCGTCACCCCAGAGGATGCGGGCTGCCAACAGATCATCGGCGAGCGGCTCGCGCCACTGGGCTTCACGCTCGAAACCATCGAAAGCGGCCCGGCCGACTTTCGCGTAACCAACCTGTGGGCGGTGCGCCGCCCCGCTGGCGCCGCGGCAACAAAAACGCTGGTGTTTGCCGGCCACACCGACGTGGTGCCCACCGGCCCGGTCGAGCAGTGGACCAGCCACCCCTTCACCCCAACCCACCGCGGCGGCAAGCTCTACGGCCGGGGCGCCTGCGACATGAAAACCTCGGTTGCCGCCTTCGTGGTGTCGATCGAAGAGTTTCTCAAGGCCACGCCCGACCCCAAGCTCACGCTCGCGCTGCTGCTCACCAGCGATGAAGAAGGCCCCGGCATCGACGGCACCGTCGTCGTGTGCAACGCCCTTGCCGCGCGCGGCGAAACCATCGACTACTGCATCGTCGGCGAGCCCACCGCGGTGCAGCGCTGCGGCGACATGATCAAGAACGGCCGCCGCGGCACCATGAGCGGCAAGCTCACGGTAAACGGCGTGCAAGGGCACATCGCCTATCCGCACCTGGCAAAGAACCCGGTCCACGCCTTTGCACCCGCGCTGGCCGAACTGGTGGCCATCAACGCGGCCGGCGGCTGGGATGCGGGCAACGCCTGGTTCCAGCCCACCAGCTGGCAGATCAGCAATTTTCATTCGGGCACCGGCGCCAGCAACGTGATTCCGGGCAGCGCGGTCATCGACTTCAACTTTCGCTTTTCGACCGAATCGACACCCGAATCGCTGCAGAAGCGCGTGCAGGCGGTGCTCGATGCCCATGGGCTCGACTACACCCTTGCCTGGACCGTCGGCGGCCTGCCGTTTCTCACCACCCCCGGCGAACTGGTGGCGTCGGTGCAGGCAGCCATTGCCGACGAAACCGGCATCCAGACAGAGCTGTCGACCAGCGGCGGCACCAGCGATGCGCGTTTCATCGCCAAGATCTGCAAGCAGGTGGTCGAGCTTGGCCCGGTCAATGCCAGCATCCACAAGATCGACGAGCACATCGACGTGGCCGAGATCGAGACGCTGAAGAACATCTACAAGCGCACGCTGGAGCGGCTCGAAGTGCTGCTCGACCCATCATGAAGCGCTTGTCTTTCTCCCTCCCCTCCCGGGGGAGGGCCGGGGTGGGGGCAAGCGGCGCATCTATTGGACGCTCTGCCCGCCCCCATCCCAACCTTCCCCCAAAAGGGGAAGGAGCAAATCCATGAGCACCGTCATCGAGTTGATCGAGGCCGGCGCCAAGCGGCTCGACGAAGCGGGCGTCGCCTTTGGCCACGGCACCGCCAACGCCTTCGACGAAGCCGCATGGCTCGTGCTGTGGCGCCTGAAGCTGCCGCTGGACGACCTGGACGCGGTGGCCGGCAGCCCCGTATCGCCGGCCGATGCCGGCAAGGTGCACGCACTCATTGAAGAGCGCATTGCCACGCGCAAGCCCGCCGCCTACCTCACGAAGGAAGCCTGGCTGCAGGGCGTGTCCTTTTACGTGGACGAGCGCGCCATCGTGCCGCGCAGCTTCATCGCCGAACTGATTGCCGACGGCAGCATCGACTACTGGCTGGGCGAGCACACGCAGCGCGTGCTCGACCTGTGCACCGGCAACGGCAGCCTGGCCGTGCTCGCGGCGCTGACCTATCCGGACGTCACGGTGGACGCCGCCGACCTGTCCGTTGCGGCGCTCGAGGTGGCCGCCATCAACGTGACCCGGCACCAGCTCGACACCCGCATTACGCTGATCGAATCGGACGGCCTCAAGAACGTGGCCGGCCCCTACGACCTGGTGCTGTGCAACCCGCCCTACGTCAACAGCGCCAGCATGGCCGCCCTGCCCGCCGAATACCGCGCCGAGCCCGAGCTTGCGCTGGCCGGCGGCACCGACGGCATGGACTTTGTGCGCCAGCTGCTTGCCGATGCGCCTTCGCGCATGAGCGAGCAGGCGGTGCTGGTGCTTGAAATCGGCAACGAGCGCGATTATTTCGAGGCGGCGTTTCCGCAGCTCGAAGTGGTGTGGCTCGAAACCTCGGCCGGCGAGGACCAGGTCTTGCTGGTCACCCGCGCTGCCCTGCTGGCCGGTGCCGGCGCGCGTTAGCTGCGCCCGGCCAAGCCCCCACCGCTTTCCGCAGCCTGCGCTGCGGCCCCTTTACCGGGCGCTGTTCGCCCCTATGCCCCTTTGCGCCAGGCCGCCCGGGGCTGGGCGGGATAATCGCCCCTACGGTTCCTATTTCATGATTACTCTCAAAAACGTCATTCTTCGCCGCAGCGCCAAGGTTCTGCTCGACGGCGCCACCGTCACCCTCAACCCCGGTGAAAAGGTCGGCCTGGTGGGCCGCAACGGCGCGGGCAAGTCGACGCTGTTCGCGCTGCTCAACGGCACGCTGCACGAAGACGGCGGCGACTTTTCGGTGCCCAGGCACTGGCGCATGGCCCAGGTGGCGCAGAACATGCCCGAAACCGACGAATCGGCCACCGAATTCGTGGTGGGCGGCGACACCCGCCTGACCGAGCTGCGCCAGAAGCTGGCCGCCATCGAGGCCGCCTACGAGGCCAACCCCGACGACGGCGACATCGGCATGGAGCTGGCCCACGCCTACACCGACCTGGCCGACGCCGGCGAGCACGACGCAGTGCCGCGCGCGCAGGCGCTCATTCTTGGCCTGGGCTTCAAGTCGCACGAGCTCGACGAGCCCGTCAACAGCTTTTCGGGCGGCTGGCGCATGCGCCTGCAACTGGCCCGCGCGCTCATGTGTCCGAGCGACCTGCTGCTGCTCGACGAACCCACCAACCACCTGGACCTGGACGCACTCGTCTGGCTCGAAGCCTGGCTGCAGAAGTACGCCGGCACCATGATCGTCATCAGCCACGACCGCGAGTTTCTCGATGCCGTGACCGACGTGACCCTGCACATTGCCAATGCCCAGCTCACGCGCTACGGCGGCAACTACAGCAAGTTCGAAGACATGCGCGCGCTGCAGATGGAGCAGCAGCAAGTCGCCTTCAGCAAGCAGCAGGACAAGATTGCCCACCTGCAGAAGTTCATCGACCGCTTCAAGGCCAAGGCCAGCAAGGCCAAGCAGGCGCAAAGCCGCGTCAAGGCACTGGAGCGCATGGAAAAAGTTGCGCCGCTGCTGGCCGAAGCCGACTTCACCTTCGAGTTCAAGGAGCCCGGCAATATTCCGAACCCGATGCTCTCCATCAGCAATGCGAGCTTCGGCTATGAGATCGAAGGCGAAGAGCCCAAGACCATCCTGCGCGGCGTCAGCCGCTCGGTGCTGGCGGGCCAGCGCATCGGCATCCTTGGCGCCAACGGCCAGGGCAAGTCGACCCTGGTGAAGACCATTGCACGCGAAATGGGTGCGCTGGCCGGCCAGGTGACCGAAGGCAAGGGCCTGAACATCGGCTACTTTGCGCAGCAGGAGCTCGACGTGCTGCGCCCGCAGGACACGCCGCTGGAGCACATGGTGCGCATGGCGCGCGAGCTCGGCAGCAGCGTGAAGGAAGCCACCGGCGAACAGGCCCTGCGCGGTTTCCTGGGCAGCTTCAACTTCAGCGGCGACATGGTGAAGCAGCCCGTGGGCACCATGAGCGGCGGCGAAAAAGCGCGCCTGGTGCTCGCAATGATGGTGTGGCAGCGCCCCAACCTGCTGCTGCTGGACGAACCCACCAACCACCTGGACCTTGCCACCCGCGAGGCCCTGGCCGTGGCCCTGAACGAGTTCGAAGGCACGCTGATGTTGGTGAGCCACGACCGTGCGCTGCTGCGTTCGGTGTGCGACGAATTCTGGCTGGTGGGCCGCGGCGTGGTGACCGATTTCGACGGCGACCTGGACGACTACCAGCGCTACCTGCTCGACGAAGCCAAGCGGCTGCGCGAAGAGGCCAAGGTGGCGGTGCGCGAGGCCGCAAGTGCCGCTGCGCCCGCCGCACCCGCAGTAGCCGCACCCGCACCGGCTGCCGCCGCCAGCGAACCCGCGGCCGCCGGCAAGAACCCGCAGCAGCGCAAGCAAGACGCGCAGGGCCGCCAGCAGCGCAGCGACCAGGCCAAGCCCATCAAGCGCGAAATTGCGCAGATCGACGAACGCCTGGCCGCGGCCGGCACCGAGCGCACCGCGCTGGAGGCACGCCTGGCGCAGCCCCTGCCGCCAAGCGAAATTGCCGAGGCAGGCAAGCGGCTGAAAGCCCTCAACGAAGAAATCGGCCGCCTCGAAGAGCGCTGGCTGGCCCTGTCGGACCAGCTCGAGACGCTGGCGGCCTGACCCGGATCCGCAAAGGAGACATGCGCCATGCCGTCCGCCATCGAACTGGCCCGGGGTGACGAAAAGCTCATTGCCGCGGTCCACCGCAGCCGCCGCCTCATCGGCCGCAAGGCGCTGATGGCTGCCGCCGCCAGCGCCATTCCGCTGCCCGGCGTCGACTGGGCGGCCGACGCCGCCCTGCTCTCGCGGCTCGTGCCGCAAATCAGCGCCGAGTTCGGCCTGTCGGTCACCCAGGTCGAAAAGCTCGCGCCGCACCAGCGCGAGCGCATCCAGAAGGCGGCCACCACGGTTGGCGCCCTGCTGGTCGGCAGGCTGGTCACGCGCGAGCTGCTGATCAAGCTTGCCCGGCACGCCGGCGTCAAGCTCACGGCCAAGCAGGCGGCCAAATATGTGCCGATTGCCGGGCAGATCGTTTCGGCCGCCCTCGGCTATGCGGCCCTGCGCGCGTTGGGCGAGCAGCACATCAAGGATTGCGTGCGCGTCAGCGCGACGCTCGCTTTATCGCCTCCCGAACCGCATGTGCCCGGCTGAGCCCGCGGTCGTCGAAAAGCACCGTGCCAATGCCGCCCGCGGCAGCCAGGCCCGCTACGGCCAACCCGCCCAGCCCATAGTCGCTCAGGCGAATTCCGTAGAAAAGCCCCACGGCGGACAGCAACCCCAGTAGCGCGCAAATCGCGCGGTCGAGCCACAGGCCCGGTGTCGATGGCTTTTGCATGGCTCAGCCCGGAGGGCGAACCTTGTCGCGGCGCGGCTCTTCGCCGTCCGCCCATTTTTCGAAATGCTTTTGCGTGGGCCTTGCAGCCTTCGGCGCCAGCACCAACTTGCGTGGTTTCATGGCAAATACTCCCTTTCAACTATTCTAGAGTCCAAGTCGAATATTCGCCTGCGCTTAAATCTGCGCCCATGGAGACTATTGCCGCGCGTGCACTGGCAGCACGCAAATACGCGAAGATGACCCAGAAGCAGGCCGAAGCCGCTTCGGGCGTCAAGCAGTCGAACATCTCGAAGATCGAGCGGGGCGACACCGGCCGCTCGATGGGCCTGCTCGCCCTGGCACGGGCTTATCGCGTCGACCCCAACTGGCTCGACACCGGGGACGGCCCCGCTCCATGGGACACGGTGCAGCAGCGCCCGGCCCGAGACAACGCCAACGAGCCCCCCGGCCCCTACAGGGTTACGCGCACCCCGCCTCCCATTCCTTCGTTCAGCCCGGGCACACCCGGCACCGTGCCGCTCATCGCCTGGGCGGACGCCACCTCCTGGAGCAAGGGCGGCCGGGCACCGATGGAGGCCGAGCGGTGGATTCCCTGCGTTGCACATCACAGCCCCGGCAACACCTATGCGCTGCGCGTGCGCGGCGACAGCATGACCGCCCCCACGGGCAGCATGAAAAGCTACCCCGCCGAGTCGATCATCTTTGTCGACACGCTCCGGACAACGCCCGAAGACGGCGAACGCATCATCGCCAGGCTCGAGTCGAGCGACGAAATCACCTTCAAGGTCTTCAAGGAAGAAGACGGCCGCCGCTGGCTGCTGCCGCTGAATCCGGGGCATGAGCCCATCCGCGCGGCATTCACCGTGCTGGGCACCGTCATCGGCAAGTGGGAAGACGAAGACTGACGCCCGCGCAGGTCAGGTTGCGTGCAGGTTTGGCGAACATAGTGGAGGCTCTTTCTCCCTGTGGCCTGCACCCTCTCTGATCCTCCCTCCTCCAGCAGGTCACCTTCCAGCCCGCCCTTGTGCGGGCTGTTTTTTTGGGCCCTATATGTCGCTGAGCACGCCGAAGTCGCTGTCGCCCTGCTGCACCGCGTTGACCAGCTGCACGCGGTTACGCGCCGCAAAACGGCGGCGCAACTGGCGCATGTGGTAGTCGACCGTGTGGGCCGAAAGATCGAGGCGGTTGGCAATCTCCTTGTCGCTGCGCCCCTGCAGCAGGTGCTGGAGGATGTACTGCTGCGTTGGCGAAATCTCGATGCGCGCGGCGGCACCCGCTTCGCTCGGCATGCGCGAATGGCGCAGCACGTACTCATGCAGGCTCAGTCCCAGCGTCAGTGCCTGGCCGACGATGTCGTCCGTTATCCAGCGGCGGCCCGGCTCGCCCGACTGCAGGCTGATGACCGTGTACTGGTTCACCTGCGTGGGCGACGCCAGGCGAAACATCAGCCCGCTTCTGATGCCGCTCGCACGCAGGTCGTCCAGAAAGCGCTGCCTGCGCCCTTCGGGGTTCTCGGCCGCAGACGCGGCTGCGGACGTTGCAGCGGAAAACGGCAAGGCCTCGATCTGCTCGATGTCCCACACCAGCGGAAGGCTCGAAGCCGGCACGCCCGGCTGCCGCAGGTCGACCTCGTAGAGGCGATGCGAAAAGTAGCGCTGCGTCCACTCGGTGTTTGCATGCGCGGTAAAAAAGCTCAGCGGCCACCAACGGCCGCGCAGGAAGGTAATGGTGCCGTAGCCAAGCCAGTCGAAGCCAAGCGCATTCAGCAGGGCCTGGATGAGGTCGCGGCGCTCCTTGTTGCCTGAAGCATCCAGCAGGTCGCCCACAATGCCGGGTACGCCTTCGGCATGCCGGTGCGCCGATTCCGGCAAGTAGAGTTGCTCCTCCGAATACAGCTGCGGAAACGGTCCATCGAGCGGCGGCTCGGCGCCATCGGCCTGTGCAGTCGATGCTGCGCTCGCAGCAGGCGCGGTCGAATCGAAATCGCGAGCTTCCGGCAGCGTTACCGCCCCGGCTTGTTGCAACAAACTGGCAAGAATCATGAGAGGCCTGATGGAAGTGCCGCATGCATCGACAGACACTGCGGAGTTGAGCCAAACTACCAAACGGCGGTTGTGCCGCCTTGTAAATTCTTAGCTTCGGGCACATTCAGGGGCTGAAGGCGGGCCGTGGCATCTCGCGCCGGCATGCGACTGAATACCTTTGCATGAATACCCACGCAGGCAAGGCGCGCACGGGCATGCCGATTGCTGTAGGTCCATAAAACCAAGACTTCCGGGGAGCGCTGCTTTTCGATGGATCTCCTGGCCTCCCGCTACTGGCGAGATGCTGATCTCACCGGTCTTCAACTGACCGCCAACACGCTGCTGCATCGCGAGATCCGGCCGCACAGGCACGTGGGGTTCACGCTCTCGGTGTCCAACACCGAACTGCACGTGCGCACCGGCACCCGTGTAACGGTCGTGCCGCCGGGCGCACTGCTGCGCGTGGCACCGCAGGTGTGGCACGCCGTGCAGGCGCGCACCGCGCCGTGGCGCGAAGAGGCGATGTACTGCAGCGGCCCCGTGGCCCGCTGCATCAGTGCAGCACACGAAAGCGCTCCGCTTGCCCGCGTGGAAGACGATGCCGGCGTTTCGGTTTTTCTCGATCCCTCCGAGGCGTCCGACTTTCTTGAGTGCCACCGCCTGCTGCACGAGCCCGCGCGCAGCGGCGATGAAGAGAACAGTGCAGCCGGCCGCGCCCTGCTGCGCCAGCGCCTCGCCCGCTGGATTCCGCTGCAGGCACAGCCCACGCGCGCGGTCGACAGTGGAGACGAGCGCATGAACCGGCTGTATGAATTGATCGCCTCGGGCTTTCAGCAGCGCATGACGCTCGATAGCCTGGCCGATGCGGCGGGCCTGCACCCGGTGCACGTGCAGCGGCGCTTCAAGGGCGCCATGGGGTTCACCCCGCATGAAATGCTGGTGGGCCACCGCATCGAGTACGCACGCGATCTCATCGCCGGCGGTGCGCGAGTTACCTATGCAGCGCACGCTGCCGGCTTTACCGATCAAAGCCATTTGCACAAGACCTTTCTAGGCACCTATGCCGTGTTGCCGGGCGACTACCGCAGGCTTTCGGCGCTCGACGCCTTGCAGCCGGCATCCGCACGCAACGGCATTGCCGGCTAGGAGCGCGGGGCCGCGGTCGCTAAGGCTGCCAGTCTGCCGCCGCGCTCACCAGCTGAACCCTGTTGCGCACGCCGAAGCGGCGCCGCAGCTGGCGCATGTGGTAGTCCACCGCATGGCTCGACAACCCCAGCGTGTAGGCAATTTCCTTGTCGCCGAGCCCTCGCAGCAAAGATTCCAGAATCGATTGCTGCGTGGGCGAGATCGGCGACCTGGCGTGCAGCGGCTCGTCGTGCCCTTGCATTGCCGCCACCGGCTTGCGCACGTGGCGCGACACGTGCTCATGCACGCTCAGCCCCAGCATGAGCGCACGGCCCACGGTGGCACCGGCAATCCACCCGCGACCGGGCGTACCAGACATCAGGTCGATGAAGGTGTGCTCATGCATGTGCCCTGGCGTGGCCAGCCGAAAAGAGATGCCGCTGCGAATGCCGCTCGCCTCCATTTCGTCCAGCAGCATGCGTCGCCGCGCCGCGGTGTCGCGGGCTTCGGTCTCGGCCTGCAGCGGTTGCCTGCATTGCGATTGCGCAAGCGATTCCAGGTCCCACACCAATGGAAGGCCGGACACCGGCACATCGTTGGCACGCGTGTCCACCTCGTGATGGCGCTGCAAGAAATAGCCACGGATCCAGGCCTCGTGGGCGTAGCTCACAAGAACGCTCAGCGGCCGCAATGCACCTTGCAGGTCTTCGAAGCTTCCGTAGCCCATCCATTCGAAACCGATCGCTCGCAGTTGCTCCTTCATGAGCGCCTTGCGCGCCGCATGGTCGGGCGCACTGCGCAGCCCGGCGACCAGTCCGGTCGCATCGCCCTGGCTGGCGAGCGGCGGCAAGGGCTTGTCGTCCGAATAGAAAAGCGGAGCCGCGCCCGCCGCATGGCTGCCGCGCGACATGGGCAAGGCAGGTCCGCTGGAGGCCTTGGCCGGCGGTGCGGCAGCGCGGCGCTGCGCGAACAATGAAGGGCGGATCGTTGCCGCCGGCACAGGGCTGATCAGAGTCGCGAATGCATTCATTGCCCCCAGTCTAGGAGTGCACGCGCGGCGACACCAATGCAATTGCGGCATGCGCCATAACGCAAATGCATGCCCGCGCCCCGCAATGGAGCAGGGGCATGGCGCAGTGCTACGTCTTTCGGCTCACATGCCTTCGGCTCGCATACTTTCCGCTCACAAGGCCAAGGTGCATCACAACCGCAGGTTCCAGGTTTCGCGCGCGTAGTTCTCCAGGCCCTCGATGCTCTGCGGCATCACTGTCGATTTCGAAGTTGCCATGCCGCCGCGCGTGGGCACCTGCCGGACCACGATCTGCCCGGCCTCGGCCGAGTTGGGATCGTTCGCCGGAAAGCTGCCGTCGTTGTCGTTCATCTTGCGGTCGGTAAGCCCGTGCATGACCCGGGTCCACTCGGCGGCGGGTATGCCGTGTGGGCCGTCCTTTGCCAGGCGGTTGCGCAGCAGCTCCATGCCCTCGTCCACCGTCTTGCCCTCCGACTTCATCAGCGCGTTCCACGCCACCATCGGAGACACGCCCTCGTGCGTGCAGTCGAGCATGGCGCGGGTCTGTTCGTCGGAGAAGCCCCGGTCCTTCAGCACGTCGCGCAACGCCGTGTCCCGCTGCATCTCGCGCGCGTCGACCTGGTCGTAATGGTGGGCAATGTTGTAGAACTGCTTGATGCCGGTGAACACGGCCACCGCCAGTCCGCCGATGGTCGCCGCCTCGGCCGGAATGGCCAGCAGCGCGCCCAGCTCGACCGCGCCCGCACGCGCCAGCGCATTACCCGTGACGTTCACCAGCCCGACACCACCGTCCACCAGGCCGCCGACACCCATGCCCACGTTGGTGTATGTCACCCAGGCGGGCACCGTGTCCTTCTGGCCGAAGGCCAGCGACAGGTCGGCCGCACCCACGCCGGCCGTGCCCAGGCCGAAGACGTACTTCCACGCCATCTTGCCCTCGATGTCCGCCGCCGCGCCGTCGATCACGCGGTTGCCCGCGAGCGAGCGCTCGGCCATCAGCGTGGTGTAGGGCTTGGCCATGAAGAAGGCCTGCGTCGGCGCGTAGATGCGGTGGTACCAGTGCGCGTAGTCCTGCACTCCGTCGGCCATCGGGCGGAAGTTGGTGATCTCGGTGCTCACGTTGTGCGTGACAAAGCCCGCGTTGGCCACCCAGCGCAGCGCCTGCCCGAAGGCGGTGTTGGCATTGGTGACGTTGTTGACGGTCTTCGCACCCACGCCTAGCAGCTTCTGCAGTTCGCCGTCGAGCTCGCCGCCCAGGCGTGCGTATGCGTTGATGCGCGCCGCATCGCTCAAGCCCGGGTCCACCTTCGTGACCGCCTCCATGTACTTGTCCACCAGCGCGGTGCCCTGGCGCACCTCGTCCGCGTTCAGGCCCAGCACGTTGGCCATGCGTTCCGTCTTCAGCTTGAAGGCATTCCAGCGCGTGGTAAAGCGTGCGGGCTCGTTCACCATGCCGTTGAACTGCGCGTCGGCAAGCATCGACCACACCATGCGGGTGGTGCCCGAGACGTGGCGGGTCACGAACATCACCGGGTTGATCAGGTACTCGGTCATGGTGCGCGGGTCGGGCACACCCTGTGTCGCGCGGCTCAGCAGCTCCTGGCGCACCCGCGGGCTCTGGGTGATGGCCAGCTTCACGTCCTCGCTGTCGTACACCTTCACCACCGTGCCCTCCAGGCCCTGCTCGGCTTCGCTGCTGCCCTTGGCACCCACGCGCAGGCCGTTCAGGCTTTCCTGGGTCTGGTGCAGCGTGCTGCCCCAGTCGCCGATCACGCGTGTCGCATCGTCGATCTTGCCCGCCACCTGCGGGTTCACGCGCCGGTACTGCGCAATGGCGTTGGCAACGCCCTGCGGTGTGCCGTCCGAGAAGTTCGCCACGTAGAAGGCCATCGAGGCGCCAACCGCGTTGTAGCCGGCAGTGCCGCGCAGGTTGCCGACGGCCTCGTCCAAGTGCTTGTTCTGCGCCTGCAGGCCCTTGTCGATGCCGGCGAGCACGCTGTCGCGCATGTCGCCGCGGCCCTGCTTCTGCAGCGCATTCGCCAGCTCGACCGGCAGCTTCGCACTGCCCTGCACCACCGCGCCTTCTACACCGCGCTGCAGTGTGAGAAGGAACTCCGGCCGGTCGACGAAACGGTCCTTCATCAGCTCGGCCGCAAATTTTTCAGAGAACGCCGACGTGGGCGTGCGCGCGTCGGCCGCCTCGGCCAGGATCGACAGGCCTTCGACCAGGTGGTCGAACTGCGACATGCTCGACAGGTCATCGCTCGGCCGCGGCAGGTTCTTCTGCAGCAGTTCTAGGGCGCCCTGCGCCATGGGCTGCGCAATCTCGGGTGGCGCGTCGCGGTACTGCGCCAGGTAGTCGCCCACGTCATGCATCTGCATGCCGGCCAGCGTGTCGAGCGCCCGCGTGCGCTCCGGCGCAAAGAGCGGCAGCAACGCGGCCGCGGCCTTGTCGCGCTCGGCCGGCGTGGTGCTCACGTCCAGCCGCAGGCGCGCCTCCTTCGCAGCGCCGGCCACGTCGCCTTCAGCCAGCCGCACCTTCACCACGGCCTCGGAATGCAGGCGGCCCAGCATGGCGGCGTTGTTCTTTACCGCCGTGCTGAATGGCGCACCATCAGGGCCGATGGCAATGAGCGATGCCGTGGCAAAAGCGGCCGGATCGGTGCGCGCGAGCTCGCGGCTCTTGTCGTTGACGAACGCGGGGTGATCGGCCACCAGCCTGGCGTAGTCCATCTGCTCCTGGACGTCGGCAGTGGTGCCCTTGAGCAGCCCCGAGTCGCGCAGCGCGTTGCGCACTGCAACGTCGCTGTGCAGGTCGAGCCGGCCCATCGAAAGCAGCTGCGCGCGTTGCCGGTTGGCCGCGGCCACCGGATTGGCGCCCTGCTGCACGTCGTTGCGGATGGTCTTGAGCATTTCCGCGGAGAACGCACCCCAGCGGTCGTCGGCCGTAGCCTGCAGTGCTTTTACAGAGGCCGGGTCGGCGCCGGGTTGCCGCGCCAGCTGGTCGGCTTGTCCCTGCTGGTGCCACGCCATGCCAAGCGTGACTTCGGCGGGCACGGAGAAGGCCGCCGGCGCGGCACGGAAGCCGGGCGCGTCGTTCGTATGCTGCGTGGCCGACGCAATGGGGTTGCGCGGCAACCCGACCACGCCGCTGGGCACGTCGTGGCCGGTGTCGATCGGGCTCACCATGTTCAGCCCGCTGATACCCACTGCAGCCACCAGCCCGAGCGTGATCTGCCGCTTGATGACCTTGCCGGTGCTCCAGCCCGTGGCCGGGCCGGGCGTCTTCTCCACCACGCCGAGCTTGAAATCGTCGTTGCCGCGGGTCACGTTGCGCAAACCGTTGGCCGCACTGGCGCGCGTGGGCGACTGGTTCGAAACGATGAACCAGTCATCCACCGGCTGCGGCGTGGCCTCGCGCGGCGGGCGCACCTTGCGCGAGCGGATCAGCAGGTTGGGATCGGCGCGCTGCTCGGCCGTGGGCTTCTCGGTCTGGAAGGTGATGTCGGCCGTCTCGCGGTTCTTGATGCGGTAGACCCTCTCCTTGTCGCCCTTGGGCTCCAGGCCGAACTTGGCGCCCATCTCGCGCCGCGGCATCAGGCCGCCCACGCCGCGGCCCGGCGTGCTGTTGCCGTACCAGCGCACCGTGCTCGTGCCCTGCGCCACGCGGCCGGCGCCGCTGATCTGCTGCGCCGTAAGGTCGACCGCCTGGGCCGCATCGGCGTACAGGTCGGGCTGGCCCTTCACGCGGTAGACGTAGATGTTCTCGTTGCCGAAGCCACCGCTGGTGAGCTTCGCGTGCACGGTGGGCCATTCGTCGCCGCGGAAGGCGGCGCTCATCGGCTCGGTCGGCCGCGGGCCGCCGGGCTTCGGCGCGCCGCCCTTGGGCGGCGCCACCCCGCCGGCGCCCGGGCCGTCGTTGTTCGGACCGTTGTTCGGACCGCCGTCGGCCTTGACCTCCAGCGCCGCCTGCCGGTACAGCTCGGCCACCCCCACGTGCACTGTCGAGTCGTAACCGGCGGCATGGTCGACGCCGGTGCGCGACTGGCTGTCCACGCCGCCTTCGCGCGCAATGGCGCGCATCACGCGACGCACCTCGTCGGCCGATGGCAGCAGGTCGCTGCGGTTGTGGTGCACCTCGAGCGCGGCCAGGGTGGCATCCGCGCCCCAGCTGCCGACACCCGCGGTCACGAGCTGGTCTACCGTCACTTCAGAAGCAATGCGCTGGCCGTCAGGTGCGCGGCGCACGCGCTTGTCGACGTTGCCGCCGCCAACCTCGTTGCCCACGTCGAGAATTGCAAGCTGCTTGATCTTTGCGGCGCCGGTGCGGCCCTCGTTGATCGTTCGCGCCGCATAGAAGAATTCATCGAGCGCAGCCACGTGGCCGGTCACGCGCTCGCCGGTGGAGCTCCAGTACTGGCCCTTGGCATCGCGCCCGGGCGCCTCCACGCTGATGATCGCGTCGGGGTTGAGGCGCTTCAGCATCCGGAGGGCTTCGCCTTCGGCGTGCGGGCCGATCTTCAGGCCGAAGGGCCGCACGTCGATGTCGCCCCGCCCCAGCACCGCAAGCGCGGCCTTCAGCGGCTTGACGTTGGCCGGAATGGTGATGCAGACCGTGTCCTTGCCGAGCTTGGCCAGCCCGGCAGCCAGCACCGCGGCTCCCTTGGTGCTGTCCGACTCGGGCGCCACGCGGCCGGCCGCGGTGCGAATCGGAAAGCCCGCCACCACCGCCACCTTGCCGGCATCGCCGAGCATCTTTGCCGCCGCATACGCGCCGCCCGGCACGTGGATGGGGAAGCCCCGGCCCGAGGGATCGAAGGCCTGCAGCGCATCGATGGGATCGCCGGCCTCGTCCTGGTCGAGCAGCCGCTGGGCCTGCTCGACATCCACATCTGCCCCCAGTTTCTTCAGCGGCACCAGCGTGACGTCGTCGCGCTGGAGTGCGATGCGCAGCGTATCGAGCACGTCCTTCTGGTCGACCTGCTTCTGCTCGGGCGGCCGGGTCGATGTCGTCTTGTCTTCCACCGCGGTGGTTATGCCGATGGCGCGGCTGGGGCCGGTGCCCGTACCCGGAGGCAGGTTCTGCGCCACCTTGATGGCCTCCAGCGCCTGGTTGCTCATGGGATTGACCATCTTGATGGTCCTGGCGTTCTCCTGGGGCCGGATCGCCGGGTCGGCAAGCGCCTTGGTGAAGAACGGCTCCATTTCGGGATAGTGCGTGCAGCACCACGAAATGGTGGTCACCTCGGGGTCGGCCTTGAGGATCTTGCGCACGTAGTGGTTGGCAGCCTCCTGCATCAGCCCTTGCATCTCCCTGTTCATCGGGTCGGCCATGAACCGGTTCACCAGCGAGGCCACGTCGAGGTTGCCGTTGTCGTCGGTGCCGCCCACCGGCAGCACGTTCTTGTCGGTGTAGACGCCTTCTACGCTCGGGTCCGACAGCAGCGGAAGCTCGGCCGTCTTCTGGGTGGAAAAGGCAACGACGCGTTCGCCCTTTTTCACCAGCCCCTCGTGGAACGCGCGCGTGCTGTCGATCAGGTCGATCACCGGCGCCTTGATGTCGTGCGCGTAGGCGCCCTTGCCCGACGTGCAAGCCGTGTTGCAGGCCATCACGATCAGGTCGACACCGAGCTTGTCGAGCGTCTGCAGCCCGAGCAGCGTGTGGTCGGCAATCGAGTCTTTCGGCTTGCCGCCGTAGGTGCCCGCCCCGTGGTCGCCCACCATCACCAGGTCGACGTGCGCGCCCGTGGTTTCTTCCACCACGCGCTTGATCTCGGCCGCGGCAATGATGCCGCCCGAGCCCGAATCGAACACGCCCAGCCGCAGCCGCACGCCGCGCAGGTCGATGACGGGTGCCATCTGGATCTTCTCGCCGCGAATGCGCAGCATTGCGGCCACGGCGGCTTCCACGTCGGGCGACATGCCGCCCACACCCGAGGTCCGCCCGCGCGAGTCGGTCGAAAACGGCACGCGGCTGCGGGTTTCGCTGTCCACGCCGCCGGCTTTCATCATGTCCATGACCATGCTGCGGACGGCACGCTCGTCCGGCACGGCGCTCAGGGCGCCGGCGCGCCGCAGCACCTCGGTGCCGAAGGCATAGCCGACCCAGTTGGTGCGCCCGCCCGTCATCGCGACGTCGGCGGTGACGATCGAGGCAATGGGGGTGCCGTTGGGCGCGGGCTGCACGCGCGTGTGCACGTCGGGGTGGCCGCCGCCCACCTCGTTGCCAAGGTCGAAGCCGGCCACGGTGGTAGTGCGGTCGTTGCGCGTGGCGTCGATGAAGAGCTGGTCGCGCGCCGCGGTGTGGTAGCCGATGGCCTGGCCGTGGCTGTTGTGGTATTCACCCTTCTCGGTGCGGCCGGGCACGTCGAAGCCCATCAGCAGGTCGGGCTGGTGGCGCCTGAGCAGGCCGCTGGAACGCCACTCGGCAAGCTTGCCGCGCGCGTTGAAGCTCACGATCTCGTAGTGCTCGCCCTTGCGCTCGCCAAGCGCCGCGAGCGCGGCCTCCAGCACCTTGCGCTGCCGGCGGCCCGCGGCCACGTAGGTAACCTGCGCGTCCACGCCGTGCATCTGGCCCGAGTACAGGCGCGCCGCCTTGCCGGCCACTGCCGCACCGCCGGGGCCGCTGGTCTCGGCACGGCCGTTCTCGATGGTGTAGCCAGCGGCAATCATCACGCGCGGCGTACGGCCCTCGGCCACCGCGCGGTCGATGGCCGCCGTCGCTGCATCGGCGCCCTCCTCGATGCCGCCCTGCCGGAAGATGCCTTCGGCCGGGCGGCCTACCGGCATCGTGAGCGCGGCGTTGTAGACGTGCGGGTGCCCGGCCGGCGCCGCGGCCGTGAGATCCCACCGGTCGAACTGCGGGTTGGCAATGCCGACGGGGAAAACGCTCTTGTCCTTGCCCACGTAGAAAGCGCCGACGATGTTGTGCGAGCGCGCCTTGCCCGCACGGGTCATCTCGCCGACGCCGCCCTCGGGCGCAACGCGGTAAACCCACGCGCCGCCGTTGCGCCTGGAGACCGCCTGCTGCACCTTCTCGATGGTGTCGAAGACCTCCTTGCGCTTGGCGCGCACGTCGTCTCCGCCGAAGATGCCCTTGCTGGGCGGGCGGTTCGACACCACGAAGCACTCTTGCGAGCCGGGGGCCGGGTTCTTCATGAGTGCCTGCGTCACCGCCTTGTCGGCGTCGGAGAGAATCATGCCGTCCGGCAGCTTGCCGGGCTGGCCGGCCTCGTGCTGCTGCGCAATGGTTTCCTCCAGATGCAGCGCGGCAGCCATCCAGTCGCCGTCGGTGCCAAAGGCCGAAGGCTTGAGCGGAAGGCCGTCGTAGTCGGCGCCGGCGGCGCGCTGCACGGGGCGGCTGTTCAGCACCACGGGGCCGCCGGGTGCCGGGCCCTCGCCCCTGGGCACCGGCTGGCCGTGCTGCACGGCGTTGTAGAGCTGCGCGGCCCACTCCTGGTGCGAGCCGGTCGAAAGGTCTTCGGCGCCATGGGCGTAGAAGGCATCGAGCTTTTCGCCGAGCACCGAGATGAGCTGCTCGCGCGCCGAATCCGAAAAGCGTGCCCGCTCCATCAGCGCGCCGATCTCGGGATTCATCCGCAGTATCGCGTCGAGCGTGACGGCGGTGTAGGCGCCGTGGTCGAAGCTTTCGCCGTCCGCGAGCCTGTAGCGGCCCAGCTGGCCATCGAAGCTGGCATCGCCGGTTTTCGGGCCGAAGCGCGCTTCGTCGAACTGCTGCGCCTTGCGCTCGGCATAGGCCTCTTCGAGCGCCAGCCCGGTGGTGCGCTTCTGCGCGGGATCGAAGCGCAGGAAGCCCGTCATCGGCTCGATCACATAGGTGGGCTGCAGCGTGTCGGGGTCCTGGTGGTCTCTAAGGACGAACACGTTGCGCTGGTTCTCGTTGCCGTGTGCGAGTTCGTGCGCGGCGGTGCGCAGTACGGGCGCGGTGCCATGCCGGCTCTCGCTGGCGGGATCGCGTACGACCAGCGCCACGCCGTCCCGGCGGTGGTAGATGCCCTGGCCCTTTCGCACTTGCTCGGGGCCGACCACGCGAAGGTCTACCGGCTTCATGCCGGACTGCTCGCGCCACGCCTGCAGGCTGTCGAGATCGAGGCCCTGCTCTTGGCTAGGCAACGCGAGCAGCCTGGAGCGTGCCTGCTGCGCACGTTCGAGCGCCTGCGCCACACGCGGGTCATTGGCCGAAATCTGCGTGACGCGCTTCGACTTGTCCATGTAGTAGACGGTGGCGTCGTCCGGCACATGCAAGAAGTTGTCCCGCGCGGCGCTGCCCGGAAGAATGAGGCCCGAGGCCGCCCGCGTGGCGGCTTGCACCACCGGATAGCTCACCCGCAGCGCCACAGTCTCGGCGATGTTGCTGTGCGGATTGGGGCTCACGTCGCGCAGCGTTGCCGGGGTGTTGCCGGACTTGTCGATGTGAACCGTGGCCAGCACCGCCTCCGGCGGCACCTGGCCGTCCGCGCCGAGCTTGGGCTCGTAGACGATGGCGATGTTGTCGTGCCCCCGGTCGCCGGCACCGGCCTGCGCGGCGTCCAATGCGTCCTTGAGCGTGGTGTAGCGCGCGGGCGGCAGCGCGGCGAGCGCCTCGGGGCCATCGGCGTCGGCGTATGCGGCGTTGCGCTCTGCAGGCGTCTCGCCGTCCACCGCGCGCGGGAGGCCCCGCTCGCCGGCATTGAGCGCCAGGCCGGTGTTCTCGTCGTAGGGCGTGGCGTGCAGGTAGAACGCGGTGTTGCGCAGCGTGCCGCCCGATTGCAGGATGGACTTGAGCGTGCCGGCCCAGTTCACCGTGTGCAGGCTGCTGCCGGGCGGAGGCAGCGCGTAGTTGGAACTGTCGTTGTTGTTGGCGTTGTTGTTGTTCGGTCCGTCGACGCCGTTGTTTGCGGCGTCGGGGGCGTCAGGGGCATCCGGGGCATCGGCCGTGTTGGACGCGTCCTGCCCCTCGGGTTCGGCCGGCACCGTGCGCGAGAGCAGCGGCACCACGCCGTCGGTCGAGATCTCGCCGCCTTCCTTGATGGCATGCACGATGAAGCCGGGCGCGCCGGGCTCGGCATCGGGGTTGTGCTCGATGCGGATCTGGTCGAACCCCGCGCTGCGCAGCCGCTCGTGGATCGCCGCTGCCTGGTCGGGATCGATGTCCGCAGCTTCGCCGTTGCGCGGCATCGGGCCCTCCGGGCGATCGGCGGCAACATGCAGCTCGATGCGCCCACCCGGCGCCATTGCTTCGGACACCTGCGCGGGCAAAAGGCTGTCTTCGTTCGCCAGGTGCGGCATCGTGACGCCGGTCACCACAAGCTCGTCGTGCAGGGCGCCGGGGGGCGCTGCATTCTTCGCGGCCTCTGCCTGGCTGCGCGCGCGCGCAGCCATGGCCGGGTGCAGCGCCACGTTGTTGAGCGTGCCCGGAATCACCTGCAGCGAGGCCGCGATGAACTCGCCTCGGTTCATGTGCCGGCCCTCGTTGGCCAGCGAAATGAGGTCGCCTGTGCCCAGGCCGGCCGCGCCGTCGTTCAGGAACTGCGCACCGAGCCCGGCGTAGGTCAGCTGCTGCTTGGCCGCCACGCCGCTGGCCTGCGCCTGCGCCTGCGCGGCGGGCGACACCGCCTTCCACAACGGGATTGCGCCCGACACGCCGCCCGTGACCGGCGCGGTGACCAGGCCCGCGGCCGAACTGACGAAGGTTGCGCCGATGCGCTTGTTGCCCTCTTCGGTGCCGAGCTTGCCGTCGAGCCCGACACGGCCTATTTCGACCGCCACACGGCCTGTACCGTCGACGGCCTGCGAGGTGATGCCCGCGCGCGCGCCCACCAGTGCGCGCCCGCCAAGGTTGAGCGCGCCCTTGCTGCCGACCATCGTTCCGTTGGCCAGCAGCTTGGCGCTTACGGCGGCGCTCGTCTTGATGCCCGCGCCCACGCCGGTGGCGGTAACGGCGTTGGTGGCGGCATCGACGAGCTCGTCCTTCAGCGTGAACTTGACGTCGTCCCAGCTTGCGTTCCCGGTCAGTGCCTTGGCCTCGAGCGTCCACAGCGAGGTGTGGCCGTCGGCGTAGATGTCGCGCCCCTGCGCGGCGGCGACCACGTCGCCCGTGGTGTCCCACAGTGCGCTGACGGCCATCGCCGTGCCGAAGCCCACGGCCACGTTGCCGCCCGAGGCAATGGTGGCGGCAATACCGGCAGCCGCAGTGACCGTCATGCGCACTGCGTCGTCGACCACGCTCCAGGTGCCGTCGCTGTCGCGCACCCGGTCGGCCATCTTGTCGGACTCGACGTCGTAGGCGTCCATGAACTCGTTCTCGCGGCGCGCGTACTCCGAAGCCGAGATTCGTCCCGCACGAAGGTCGTCGCGCAAGTCGCGCAGGCCGTCGCGCTGCTTCTCCGTGTAGTTCTTGGCGTCTTCGGCGGAGTCGCCGGCCATGTTGCCCCAGACGTCGCGCACCCAGGTGTGCCCTTCGATGCCCTTCTCGATGCCCTCGAGGTCTTTCTTGAGGCGGTCGTCGTCCTTGTCGCCGATCTTCAGCCACTGGTCCGTGAGCGAATAGCGCAGGTTGATTGCCGCCTGGAGCTCCTTGCCCTCGTCGGACGCGGACAGGAGCTTGTGGATTTGCCCGCTGCGATATTCGGCCGCGCGCAGGCTGCGCTGGTCCTGGTCCTTGCCCAGCGCGTCCAGCTCTTTCTGGATCTTGGGATTGGTCTTGCCCCACTGGGTGATGTAGTCGTCCACCGAGCGCGTCTTCTCGCGCAGGGGGCGTTCCGAAATGTCCTTGATCTGGCCGTTGAGCTTGGTAGTGGCTTCCTGGTTGTCCTCGGTGTATTTGTCCTCGGCCTTCTTGAGTGCCTCGGGATCGGCGCGGTCGGGCGCGGACACCGTCTTCAGGTACTCGGAGTGCTTCTTGTGCTCGCCGACCTCCAGGTTGCCGATTTCGCCGTCGGCCACGTTCTTTGCCAGCGTGTCGAGCTTCTCCTGGTCCTTGAACTTCTCCGGCATGACCGTCGGATTGGCGTCGGTCCACGCGTCTTTCTTCTGCTGGAGCCGGTCGAACTCGCCCTTGGTCAGGTGGGTATTGGCCGTACCGCTCGCAAGGGAGGCCTGGTCGTAGCGAATGGCGGAATCCAGCGCCGCGTCGCTGGCCTGGTTGCGATTGAGCCAGGCATTGCGCGCGGGCCGCCCCGCATCGGTAAGGTATTTGTCGCCATGCTCGTCCATCATCTCCTGCTGCTGGACGAAGGCCTTCCATGCGGCCTTGTCTTCTTCCTCGGAGTTGCGGTACATCGGCCCCGGGGGAGTGGCGCCCTGGGCTTCGCGCTTCTGGATTTCCTTTTCGTCGAGCCCGTTCCACAGCCACGTGCGCTTCCAGGCCTGGAACTCGGTCTGCAGGTCTGCATCGGCCTGCTCCTTGGCGTCCTGCTTCTTCACCTGGTCGACGCCGGCCTTGGCCAGGTCCACGTCCTTGTCGGCCACGTCGACAAGCCGGTCGACATGGTCGAGCAGTTCGAGCCGGTCGTCGAGCGCCTTGGCGGCCGTGGCCTGGTCCTTGCTGCCGGGCCGCGCATATGCAAGATTCTGGTAGGCCACGCGCGCCTGCTCGTCGACCGTTACTTGCTGCTGCTTGGTGAGTGCCGCGGTGGCCTTGGTGTTGGCAATCGTGGCCTCGCCGCGTGCATCGGTCTGCTGCGACACCAGGAGCTTGCGCTGCTCGACCAGCTCGGTCACCGGTTCGCCCATGCGCTTGTAGAGGCGAATCGTCTTGTCCAGATCGCCGATCTGCTGGCCGTAGCTGTCGGCATACCTGGCCTTGTCCTCGGCCTGGTGCCGCAGGTAGCCGAGGCCGCCGCTGACCTCTACGCGCTCGGACTTGCCGGTCTTCTGGTCCGTCTCGGTGACCGTGTACCTGGTCTTGTCGTCGATGTCCTCGCGGCTGCCGCCGCCGTGGTTCCAGTCGTTTCTCTCAACCACCAGGCGGTTGGTGGCCGGATCGTAGATCGTGCGCGTCTCGACGTGGCCGTTGTCCGCGCTGGGCTTGATTACATCGACCGTGCCTTCGGGCAGCGCCGCAAGCACTTCGTCTTCCGTCATGCCCATGGCCTTGGCGGTATCGGCCACGGACTTCTTGTCGTCGAAGATCGACTTTCGCGCTTCCTCGCCCGGGCCGCTCTTCGCGTCGGGCTCGCCCATCAGCACCGTGCGCCGTCCGCTTGCGCTCGTGGCCACCACTTGCAGGGTGCCGTCGCTCGCAGTGGTCTTCTCCAGCGTGGAGCCGTCCTTGTTGAAGGTCTTCACCGTGGTGGGCACGCCGGCCACAACCAGTTCCTGGCCGGGCTTGAGCGCCTTGCCGTAGTCCACATCGGGGTTCAGCGCCAGCAGCTGCTCGGGCGTAACGTTCGCGGCCTTGGCCACCTCCAGGTAGCCTTCGTAGTCGCCCACGGGGCGCGTGACCTGCGCGCCGGTCAGCGAAGTGGTGGTGTCGGTGCGCTTGCCGTGCTTGTCCACCACGCTCACCGTGCGCGTGCCGGCGCTGCTGTCGATGGTGGTGGTGGTCGTCGCGCCGGTCTTGGCGTCCTTGGTGACCTGGCTGTAGCGCCCCTTGGCGTCTTCCGTCGCGTCGATGGCCTTCTGGCCGCCGGGCGCCTTCGGGTCGGCAATGTTGCCCTTGACCGAAAGGGTGTCCTGCTTGTCGTTCCGGCTGTACGTCAGCGAGCCGTCGCCGCGCTGGATGGTGGTTGCCTGCACGCCGTCTTTCGGTGCGGCGGTGGTGATCTTGACGCCTGCCGCGTTGGCCTCCGACAGCACCTGGTCGACGCGCATCTTGCGATCGCTCGCAATCTGCTCGACGCTCTTTCCGTCGGCAATGTCCGTGAGCGTTTTTTTCACCTGCGGCGTAACGGCCGGTTCGGGCGCCTTGAGATAGCTGGTGAAGGGCGAGGTCGCCGTGGTGCCGGTGGTGCCGGTGGTGCCGGAGGTCAGCGTCGGGGTCAGCAGCAGGCTGTTGCCCGCAGCCGGGTTGGCAGCGGGCTTGGGCGAAACCTGCAGCAACTGCGTGAGCGGTGTCTGCAACGGATCGTCGTTGGGCTTTGCGGACGGCCCTGCCTTGGCGTCCGGCGCCGACGGGCCCCAGAACTCGGTGTTGGCTTCTTCGCCGATCTGGCTGGCGAACTTCTTCGTTGCGGCATCGGCCTCGCCGCGCAGCGTCTTGGCCTCTTTCTCGGCGTCGCCGAGCGCCTTGGTTTCTTTCTCGGTAATGGTGTACGAGGGGCGGCCCGGCGTGGGTGTCAGGCGCTCGACCTTGGCCTCTGCGTCCTGCGCCTTGCTCTCCTTTTTCTGCGCGTCCAGATAGAGTTTGGAAAAGTCGCTGGTCTCCTGCGCATCGTTGCGCTCGGCCCGCGCGTCGCGCACCTTCTTGTCGGTGGCGGCGGAGGCCTTGGCCTCGGGGCTCTTCTTCTCCTCGCGCTTCTGGTCGACCTGGGCGTTCAGCAGGGTGACGTCCTTGTCCTTCAGGTTGGCCTGCGCAGTCGCATCCTTGGCGCGCGCGTCTTCCAGCCTGGCTTCCTGCTGCGCCTTCTTGGCCTTGTTGGCGTCGGCCAGCTGCCTGGTTTTTTCTGCCTGGGCCTCCATCGCCTCCGCACGCTTCCTGGCTTCGGCCGCCTTGCGCTGCGCCTCGATGGCGCGCTTGCGGGCTTCTTCGGCTTGGCGCTGTGCCTCGCGCAGCTTTTCGAGCAGCGCCTCCAGCTGTCGCTGCAGCTCCCGCGCGCGCGCCGCGGCGTCCGATTCGGCCGAGCTCGCGGGCTGTTGCGGCTTGCTCACGGGGTTGGGTACGTTCACCGGCACGCGTGCGCCGCCGCCACCATCGGCAATCAACATGGCTGGTTCCTTTCGATCGTCGGTTTGTCGACAAGAGTCATTCGCTGCCTTGCGCCCAACGCAGCAACTTGGCCACGGGCGCATACAGCGCGCGCGGAATCGGCTGGTCTTCGGGCACTTCGTCGTAGATGCGCTCAGCCAGCGCGGGCTCGAACTCGGTCGGTATCAGCCCTTCGCCGGCAAAGCGCCTGATCTGTGCGGCCACCTCGCCCTCGCCGCGCGCAATCACGCGCGGCAGGTCGGTTTCGCCGAGGTACTGCAGGGCGACGGCAACACGCGGCGAGTGGATCACTGCCGACGCGGCGCGCACCCGGTCGTTGAGGCTTGCATACACCGCCTCGAAGTGCGCCGTGCGGCGGCGCGAGCGGTTGATGGGGTCGCCCTCCATCTCCTTGTATTCCTGTCGGACCTCCTCGATGGACATCCGCTGCTGCTTCATGAACTCGTGGTGCTCGTGCACGTAGTCGACCGCGGCCATCACGGCGTAGATCAGCACCGCCCACCCGAATGCGACCAGCACCATGTGCGCGGAAGCCGTCATGATTCCCTCGGGCCGCGCGTAGCCCAGCTTGAGGGCCGTATCCAGAAAGCCGCGCACCACCACGAACAAGAGCGCGGCCAGCAGCGCGGTCTTGGTGGACATCTTCAGCAGGTTGATCACATTGCGCGTCGAGAAGATGCGCGCAAGGCCCTCGGCCGGGTTCATGCGGTTCATGTCCGGCCGAAGGCGCTCCCAGGCCGCCACGCCGCCCACCTGAAAGAGCGAGCCCACAATGCCGGCCGTGGCGGCAAGCGCC
The DNA here is from genome assembly GCF_031456585.1 of Variovorax sp. 3319. Taxonomy (NCBI): domain Bacteria; kingdom Pseudomonadati; phylum Pseudomonadota; class Betaproteobacteria; order Burkholderiales; family Comamonadaceae; genus Variovorax; species Variovorax sp. 3319. Next base: position 183,756 of record NZ_JAVDUZ010000008.1, on the reverse strand, counting down.
ATGACCGGCAGCGTTCCCCACACCAGGGTTTCGCCGGTATGCAGCAGCAGTTCGACAAAACGTTCTTCGGGTGCCGTAAGCAGGGTGGTGCTGGTCGCATGCAGCCACAGCTCACGCAGCAGGTTGTAGATGAGCTGCCCGCCCAGCCACAGCGACACGACGACCACGACAAACACCACCGTCGAGGCGACGTCGGTGCTGAACACCACCTCGCCGCGCTTGCGCGCGTCGCGCAGGCGCTTGGGGGTTGGGTCCTGGTCTTTCTCTGCCATGCTTCACCGGCTACAGCGTGGACCGCAAGAAGTCGAGCACCCCGTTCTCGGGCCGAAGAAAATCCTGCAGCGACTCATACACGAAGAACAGGAAGAGCAGCATCATCAGATGCGCGAGCAGGCTCTTCAGAGGCTGCGCAAAGACGAACACATTGAGTTGCGGCGCCACCCGGCCCACCAGGCCCACGCCCAGCTCTACCAGCAGCAGCACCACGATGACGGGCGAGGCCAGCTTCACGATCCAGAGAAACAGCGTGTCGCCCTGGCGAACGGCAAACTGTTCTAGCACCAACCCCAGGTTGGGAAAGAACGAGCCCACGGGCCAGATGCGGTAGGAGTCGACGATCACGCCCAGCATGGCAAGCAACCCGCCTGCCGAAACGAAAAGCGTGATGACCATCCAGCCCAGGAACTCGCTGGTGACGCCGTTCTCATGGCCTGCCACGGGGTCGAAGAAAGAAGCGTTGCTGGACCCGGTCTGGAAGTCGATCAGGTCGCCAACGCTCTGGATGGCCCAGATGAAGATACCGAAGCCCAGGCCCAGCATCACGCCGATGAGCGCCTCTTTACCCGCAATGAACACCCAGGTGGCCATCGACGCGGCCGGCACATCCCCTGCCACCGGCGACATGAAGATTGCGAGCATCAGCAGGATGCCGTTGCGCACGGTGCCGGTGATCATGCCGCCCGAGAGAAAAGGCACCACCGAGAAGATGGCGAACAGCCTGGGCAGCGTCAGCACCACTGCCGAGAAAAACTGCTCCATGTGGCCGAGTTCGAAGCTTTCCATTCGAATGCCTGCTCCGTGCCTAGGCGGGCCGCCGCATGGCCCAGGCCTGTGCGGTGGTCTCTTCGTTGATGTCTTCGAGCCGGAGCTCCCGCAGGTGCATGCGCTCCGTGCGCGCGCGCTGCTGCATTTGCTGGGCCTTTTCAAGCTCGCCATGAGCGGCGCGCAGTTGCAGGCGGCTTTGCTCCAGCACCTGCTCCCGCTCGGAGTGCGCGCGCGCCGCCTGGGCCGCGGCCTCCCCGGCCTGTGCAATGCGCGCATCGAGTGCGCCGCTCCATGCGCCCGCGCTCCGGAACTCCGCCACGCTGCAATGGCCGCCGGAGAGCGCGCCGCGGGTGGCCTCCCAGTGGCGCAGCTTGTTGGCTTGCTGCTGTTCGCGCAAGGCCTCGGCCTGCATCAGCTGGGCCTGGCTCTGCTCGGCGGCCGCGCGGTCTCGCGCGACCACGCCCATTGCCACGGTTTTCTGCCGCTCGCGCACGTCGGCCAGGAGCTTCCAGTCGATGCTCATCCGGCGTGCTCCACCTTGGCCGCACCCCGCAGCAATGCGGCCAGCGACTGCTCGAAAGCAAGGCTGGTTCCTGGCGGCTGCGACAGAAATTCGAGCATGGCGGGCCGCGCCCGAATGGCCTCGTCGGCCAGCGCGTCGCTGCCCGGCCGGTACTCGCCTATCTGCACCAGCAGCTCCATCTCCTGGTATTTGGCCAGCAGGCTGCGAAAGTGCGCAGCCGCAGCCCCATGCTCGCGCGAAGTGACGAGCGGCATGACGCGGCTGATGCTGGCCAGCACGTCGATGGCCGGATAACGGTTGGCCGATGCGATCTTGCGCGACAGCACGATGTGGCCGTCCAGAATGGAGCGCACCTCTTCGGCAATGGGGTCGTTTTCTTCGTCGCCCTCGGTCAGCACCGAATACACCGCGGTGATGGAGCCGGTCTTGCCCTGCCCCGCGCGCTCCAGCAGCTGCGGCAGCATCGAGAAGATCGACGGCGGGTAGCTGCGCCGCGTTGGCGGCTCGCCGCTTGCCAGGCCGATTTCGCGCTGCGCGCGCGCAAAACGCGTGAGCGAATCGACCAGCAGCAGCACCTTCTTGCCCTGGTCGCGAAAGTGCTCGGCGATGGTCGTCGCCACATAGGCGGACTTGATGCGCTCCATGGGCGGACGGTCGGAGGTGGACACCACCATGACCGTCCTGGCCAGGCCTTCGGGGCCCAGGTTGTGCTCGATGAACTCCTTCACCTCGCGCCCGCGCTCGCCAATCAGCGCAATCACGTTCACATCGGCCGTTGATCCGCGCGCCAGCATGCCGAGCAAGGTGCTCTTGCCCACGCCGGGCGGCGCGAACACGCCCACGCGCTGCCCTTCGCCCAGCGTCAACAGCATGTCGACCGCGCGAATGCCGGTTGCCAGCGGCGCGTCGATCATGCGCCGCGCAAGCGGGCTCACCGGCTCGCGATGCACCGGCAGGCGCGCATGCACCGCGAGCGGACCGAGCTCGTCGATGGGCTGGCCCAGCGCGTCGAGCACCCGGCCCAGCAGGCCGGTGCCTACCGGGCAGACATGGCCCCGCCCCGTGGGCACCACCTCGGTGAGCGCCGAGATGCCGGTGATCGACCCCATCGGGGTGAGGATGGCGGTGTTCCCGCGAAACCCCACCACTTCGGCAAGCAGCGGCGGCTCGCCAGGCGTGACCAGTTCGCACAGCTCGCCCACATGGGCCTGGATGCCCGTGGCATCGATCAGCATGCCGACCGCCTTGCTGACGCGGCCGCGCATGGCCACCGGCGTGACATGCGCAAACGCTGCCTCCAGCTCGGCGACGATGTCGAGGGCCGCACCGGACATGCTTGCGCCAGGTGGCGCGGCGGGCGTGGCCTTGGTCGCTTGCGAGTTCATTGCACCCTCACTTGCGCCGGCATCATTCCGCCCTGCTCGACTGCGCGGCGAAATGCCTCCAGCTGCGCATCGACGCCGATCTCGAGCACGCCGGTCGAGGTTTGCACCATGCACGCGCCGGCCGGCAGGTCGGGGTCGGGCGTGATGGTCATGGCCATGTTCCAGTTGGCATCGCTGCGCAGCCGGTGCAGGGTTTCGCGCATGTGGGCCTCCTGCTCGGGCGCCACGCGCACGGTAATGAACGACTCCACGCGCAGCAGCGCCTCGACCCGCAGCAGGGCCGAGCGGAACAACGCCGCGGGGTCGGCCTCTTCCAGAAATTGCCCCAGCGTCTTGACGACGATCTGCGCCATCGATGCGCGCAGCGCGTGCAGCTGGCGCTCGACGGCCATGGTTTCGGAAACGAGCTGCGTGGCGTATTGGGCGCGTGCCTGCGCGAGGCCTTCCTCATAGCCCTTGCGGCGGCTCGCTTCGGCTTCGTCTTCCGAATGCCGTGCGATGCGCGCTGCTTCCTTGCGCGCGGTGTCGACCACGGCCGCGGCATCGAGCAGTGCCGCGTATTCGTTTTCCTTCAGCACCTTGCGTTCGCTCAGGAGCTGAAGGTTGTCGGTGGTGATCAGAAAAGCCAGTCCCATTGCGGCAGTCTTTCGGGAACGATGCAAGACAGCATCAGTTCGTTGAGTTGCGAGACCTGGCGCGGCTCGAAGGCCGGCACGCTCAAGGCGGAGATACGGCGCGGCAGCTTGCGCTGCAGGCGGCCTTGCACCAGCGGCCCTTCGGATGCGGCGGCACCCAGGAGCAGCCGGTAGCCGCGGTCGACCACCACGCGGCCGGTGGCCATGGGGCGTTGCCGCATGACGGTGCTGTCCATGCGCAGTTCGGTGAGCTGGGGCACGCGGTCGAGCACAAAGTCGACGGCGTCACGGTCGAAGCGGCGAGCCTGCCGCCGAATCTGCAGGCCCGCCCCGCCGCGCACCTTGAAAAGCGGCAGGTGCGCGCAAAAGCCGATGTAGGCCGCCAGGCGGCGCAGCGACGCGGCGTCGAGCAGCGCGAGCCGCTTCAGCCGCGAATCGAAGTTGTAGTCGCCCGCCGCGTGCAGCTGTGCTCCAGGCTGTGCATGGCCTGCGCCCTGCCCGCGCCGCAGCAGGTCGGCCAGCACGGCACGGCCGGCCGGCCCCATGCGCGCCACCGAGCGATACCGCACCGGCCAGTTCGCGGGCAGCCAGCTGAGGTGCAGGTCGGCTTCGGGATGCAGGTTGAAGCGCATCACCAGGCGCACCAGGTCCATCGGGCCGGGCATGGCGGCATGGGTGGGTGGAGCGGTGGCCGGTGCCTGCATGGTTGATCGGCGGGTCAGCGCTTGAGCACCTGGCGGCGCATCCAGGTGCGCCAGTCCTGGCCCTGGCGGCGCAGCAGGCCGGGCAGCACCATGAGGCAGACGGCGGCCAGCAGCAGCAGGCCCAGCAGCACCATGGCCGTCTGCGTGGAGAACATGCCGAGCACCATCGGCGCGCCGGCTGCGTTTGCCGTGGGTTGCGCACTGCCGGCGCGGCGCGCCTCGAAGAGCGACAGCGACACCTGGTCGTGCGCAAGCCCTTCGATGCTGTGCGCCACCATGTCCTTCACGGCCGGGGCCAGCAGGCGCAGGTCCACGTCGGGCCGGTGCTTGATGAACACCGCCGCGGACGAGGGCCGGATCTTCTCGCTGAGCGGATCGTTGGCCGGAATGACCACGTGCACGCGGGCCGACACCACGCCGTCGACATTGCGCAGGGTTTGCGAAAGCTCCTGCGAAATGGCGTAGATGTAGCGCATGCGTTCTTCCGAAGGCGTGGACACCAGCCCCTGCTTCTGGAACACCTCGCCCATGCTCACGTAGCGTTCGGCCGGCAGGCCCTGGGCGCGCAGCACTTCGAGCGCCTGGCTCAGGCGGTCTTCGTCCACCTCCACCTGCCAGTTGCTGCCTTCGAGCCGGGTCTTGGCCGCGCCGATGCCTTCGTTCGACAGTGCGGCGACGATCTCGTTGGCCTCCTGCTCCTTGAGGTTGGAATAAAGCGCAACCTTGCAGCCGGCCAGCGCCAGCAACAGCACGAGCGCAGCCAGCCAGCGCGGGCGTGGGAGCTTGTTCATTGCTGGTTCTTCAGCAGGCTGCCGAACAGGCTGGTCGCGGCGCTGGCCAGCCCGGTGGAAATATGCATTCGCGCAAACATCATGTTGGCTTCCATGGCGTGATCGGTCATCACGAACATGGTCTTGATGGGGTCTGCGAAATCGATGGATTCGAGCATGCTCTTGCGCATGTCCTCGATGGAGCGCACGTTGCCCGACAACTGCGCAGCCAGCGACTTGGCTGCATCGCCGATGGCGCTGGGCGCGGCCGTTCCGCTGGGCGGCTGCGCTCCCTGCATCATGTTGGCGAACATGCGCGTTTCGCCCGGCTCGAAGCGCGAGGGGTTCGAGCCCTGCTGCGCAACCTGCGAAGTGGCGGAGGCAGCGGCTTCGGGTGGCGGTGCGCCAACGGCTGCCGAGGCAATGGGATCGGTCATGTCTACTCTCCTCGGAAAAGAAAAAGGGCCGCGCGAAGCCTTTCGGCTCCGCGCAGGCCTCCCCGTCAGTTCTGCTTGGCGGACTGGCGGATGTCGTTGCCGGTGGACTTGGCCACTTCGGTGCCGGCCGCATTGGCGCCGTTCACCGTCTGCGCCGTGGCTGCCGCCCCGGAGATGGTGGCGCCCGCAGCCATGCTGACGCTCATCAGGCGAGCCTGGTCGGCCGCGGCTTGTTGCATTTGCTGGATCGAGGTGTCGACTGCGCTCATAAGAAACTCCTGTCAAAGGGTTGGGTTTTTCACTTGAGGATCAAAGTGCTCCGTGCCCCTGCGGGACCGAAGCCATTCCATGCATCGGCCCTTGGGCGCCGATACACGAAATCGGGGATTGCGGGGTGAAAGCGGCATGTCTGCACACGTCTGTCTCACCTCGCGGGTTTCTTGTTTGGCACGCCGCCGCTCAGGACCAGCCCGTCCGCGTCGATGCGCTTCAGCTCGGCACCCGAGCGCAGCACAGAGCCTTCGTAGTAGCGGTTGCCGTTGGAAAGCTGGATGTGCCGCAGGCCGTTGCCGTCTTCGGTAATGCTCACCATGCGGGCCGGCAGCACGCTCTGCCAGCTCTCCCACTGGGCGCGCATGTCGTCGTCCTTGTTCTCGGTCTTGGGCTTCTCGCGGTACTGCACCTTGTCCGACACCAGCACCGAGGGATGCAGGTCTTCGCTGAGGCGGCGGATCTTCTGCCGCACGGCCGCGTCTTCGACCGTGCCGGTGAGCGCCAGGCGCCCCTGGCCCGTGTAGGTCACGGCCACGCCGGGTTCGTCGACATAGCGGCGCGCCTGCTCGACCATGTCTTCGGCCGAATGCACGTTCACGCTGACCTTGCTGCCGAAGCGCGCCATGGCGTCTTCCAGCGTCTTGCGGCGCTGCTTCGACTCCACGTAGCCCTTGACGCCGAACTGCCCGCCCGGTGCGGCGATGACCTCGACTTCCGGGAAGGGCACCAGCGCTTTTTCGACTTCCGCCAGGTTCACGCTGTTGCCGTTCACCCCGCCGCCCTGCCCGCTGCCAAGCGCCATGACCGCAAGGCCGAGCACGGCCAACAGGGCCACCACGCCGCCCACCCACAGGCCCAGGCGCTGCGCACCCGAAGCCGGTTGCTGCGCCATCGCCTCGCCTTCATTCAGCGGACCATGCACGGGCGCGAACATGCGGTCTTCCTGCGCGCTGGCGGGATAGGTGCGGTCGAGCTGAAAGTCGATCTGGCCCACGCTCACGATGTCGCCGGCCACCACGCTCTTGCGCGGCTGCTGCATCTCTTCGCCGTTGAGCCGCGCCGAGGCGGTGCCCAGCCGCTGCATCGACACCACGAGCTCGCCGACGGTAAACGCCAGGTGGCGCGGCAGCACGTCGCCGCCCGGCAGCATCACCTCGCACTCGCCGCCCGAGCCCAGCACATTGATGCCAGGCTTGAGCACGATGGTGCGGCCCTTCACCGCGCCGCTCAGAAAGCGCAGGCACCAGCCGGGGGCCTGCGCATGCACGCCCTCCGCCGCCATGGGCTCGGCAGTGGTGCCGTCGTCGTCGAACGCAACTTCTTCGCGGTCCATGCTCAGCCTCCGGGCTCTGGCAGGGGCAGCATCGGCACCGAGGCCGTGGAGCCGGGCGTGACGAGGCGCGGCGTGAGCAGGTAGAAGCGCTCCATGTTGGCCTGCTTCTTGTCGGTGTACCTGAAGAGGCCACCCACGCCGGGAAGATCTTTCAGCAGCGGAACGCCGGTGACCGCGTTGCTCTTTTCTTCGGACGAGTAGCCGGCAATCAGCAGGCTTGCGCCCTCGTCGACCAGCGCCTGCGTATTGACGGTGCGGCGTCGCACGATCGGAATCCTGTCGACCGACTGCGGGCTCAGGTCGCCATCGACGATGTCGATCGACATCATCACGCCGCGCCCGGCCTTCTCGTCGATGATGAGCGGCGTGACGCGCACGGCGGTACCGGCGGTAATGCTGAAAAGGCCCGCATCCTGGAAGCCATCCACACGCACGTAGAACTCGCTCAGGTTTTCAAGCACGGCCTCGGTGTTGTCCAGCGTCATTACCTTGGGCCGGGCCACGAAGTTGGCGTTGCCGTTGGTGGCCAGCGCGGTGACGCGGGCCAGCAGGTAGTTGCGCGCGCTGTTGCCGATGGCCGCGGTGAACATGCTGCCGAGCGGCGTGAGCGGATTGCCGGAGCCGTCGAGACTGCCGATCTGCCCGGCCTCGCTGCCGGTCCCGCCCCAGGTGAGCGGCGCGCGGTCGCCGCGGCCGGTTTGAAAGTCCGCATGCCGGCCGTGCAGGCGCCAGTCGATGCCCAGGCTGCTGAGCGTGTCGGAGCTGATGTCCATGATGGTCACTTCGATTTCCACCAGCCGGGGGCGCGTGTCCATCGATTCGATCAGCCGGGCGTACTGCGCCATCTTGTCGGGCATGTCGCGCACCAGCACGGCGTTCATGCGCGTATCGGCCTGGAACTGCGGCAGTTCGTTGCCGGTAAGGCTGGACATGCCACCGAGCGTGGTGCCATCGGCGCCCTGGCCCGCACCTGCGATGTCGATCTTCGGTGCGTTGATGGTCTCGCCGCTGCGCAGCTTGATCTGCCGGTTGGGGCCTACCGAAAGCGGCCCGCCGGTTCCGCGCCCGCCCGCCCCGCCGCCGGAAGACTGGTTGCCCGCGCGGCCATACAGGCTGCGAAGCACGTTGGCCACGCCCGGAATCACCGTCTCCTTGCCGGAGCGGTTGATGCGGAAGTCCGAAGCCCATGCGTACTTGAGCGGAAAGAGCCGGATCTCGGCGCCCTCGGCCATGGCGGTTTTCTGGTCTGCGAGCTTCACCGCCTGGCGCACCATCTCCACATAGCGCCGCGGGCCAGTCACGTAGACGCTGGCATCGCGCTCGCTGATGCTGAGCGGATAGCGCTCGTCGGAAATGTGCAGCCGCACCAGCGTCTCGGCAATGCGTCCGGCGTTCTCCGCTGCAATCGGCAACACCTCGCTCTTTGCATCGGCGGCCAGGTCGACGAAAAGAAAAGCGCCGTCGTAGTACCACGTGAGGCCGTTCACCGAGCACACGCTGTTCAGGATGTTCTTGGCGGGGCCATCGAACTTGCCGCTGATGACGCCATTGACCTTGGGGTCGATCACCGCGGTAATGCCCTGCGACGCGGCCAGCTCGCGGATGAAGTCGCTGAGCGGCTTCTCGTTGGCCACTATTTGAAAAGGCTTGTTCTGCCAGCGGAACTCCGCGGCCACGCCATGCTGGACAAGCAGCAGCATGAGCACGGCGCCGCACAGCAGCATGAAGGCTTGCCGCCGGGCAAGAAGAAGGCGCACGGCAATCGTCATTGCGGCATTCATGAAAGCGAAGTGAGCGAAAGGAAGGCGCGCTCCGCGAAGCGCATCACGTCGCGGCCCAGCCAGCCCGCCGTGACGATGATTGCCACCATCACCGCGATGAGCCGCACCGACTGGCCGATGCTCTGGTCCTGCACCTGCGTGACCGCCTGCAGCACCGCCACCACAAGCGACGAGAGCGTTGCCACCACCACCACCGGCAGCGAGATCCACAGCACGAGCATCAGGCCCTCGCGCGTGATGTCCAGGATGTTCTGCGGCGTCATGGCTTTTTTCGGTTCCCTCGAAAAACAGGTGGTTGTTGTCGTTCATCAATGCGCGGTGGGGTTGGTGATCCAGCCCACGGGTTGCAGGGCGACGTCGTCGTCGATCTCCTGGTAAGACAGCACGGCCATGTGCGGTGCCACAGGTTCGATCAGGTTCTTGATGTAGCGGCGCACGTCGGACGACGCGATGGCCACGACGCGGTTGGCGGTGGAGCCCAGAATGCGGCGCAGCTGCTCGCGGATGTCCTGCGTGACGGCGGGGCTCAGCAGCAGCAGGTTGCCGCGCGGCGATCGCTCGATGGCGTTCTGCACGCGGTCGAGCAGGCTCGACTCGAAAAGAATTGCCTCCAGCTGCCGGTTCGCGCCCACATAGCGGCTGGTGATGTAGCGCCCGAGGTGAATGCGCACCAGCTCGGTCAGTGCAATGCCGTCCTGCTCCTTGGCGGCCCACATGGTCAGGCTCTCGAAAATTGCATGCAGGTTGCGAATCGGAATGCCCTCCTGGAGCAGCCGGCGCAGCACCTCGGCAATGCGCTGGGCAGAGGCAACGCGCAGCACTTCGGCAGCGAGTTCGGGCGCGTCGCGCTGCACCGAATGCAGCAGGCGTTGCACTTCCTGCAGGCCGATCAGGTCTTTCACGTGGCGGCGCACGGTATGGTCGACATGCAGGCCCACAACTTCGGCGCAGGTCCAAGTGGTCTTGCCGGGCTCCGGGGCGGGCGTCCATACGACACGCGCGAAAGGACCGAACGGCTCTGCAACTTCTGCACCCGGCGGCGTTGCAACGGCCTGCGCCGGATCGAGCAGCAGCCACCCGGGCTTGAGCATTCCGCGCGCCACCGCCACGTCGTGCACCAGCACCTGGTACTCGTTGTCGGCCATGCCCTCCGCATAGTTCAGCTGCAGCCGCGGAAAGATCGGGCCGAGGTCCGACTCGACCGAGGTCTTGACCCGCGACAGGTGCTGGTCGAGAACGAAGCGATCGACCGCATTGCGCAGGCCCGAAGACAGGCGCACCGCCAGCGGTGCGGCAATGGCGTGGTCGGTGTCGGTTTCCTCCGCGGCCACGCCGTCACCGTGAGATATCCAGTCCGGGGTGTTGCGCTGCTGGCGCAGCATGCGCATGGCGAGCCCGAGGCCCAGCAAGAGTGCGGCGAGCAAGCCGAACACCCACTTCGGAAAACCCGGCACCACGAGAAAACTGGCGACCGCAAGGCCGGCAATGATGAGCGCACGCGGGTGGGCCATCATCTGTTCGCCGATCTGCTGCGCGAGCTGCGATTCGCGGCGGTCGCCGGAGCTCACGCGCGTAATGACGATGCCCGCCGCAATCGACACCAGCAGCGACGGAATCTGCGACACCATGCCGTCGCCCACCGTCAGGATGGCATAGCGCTGCAGCGCAGCGCCCAGCGTCATGTCGTGCATCAGCGTGCCGATGGCAATGCCCGCAAGGATATTGATGAGCGCAATGACGATGCTGGCAATGGCATCGCCCTTCACGAACTTCATGGCGCCGTCCATGGCGCCGTGCAGCTGGCACTCCTGCTCCAGCAACTGGCGCTTCTTCTGCGCCTTGGCCGAAGAAAGCGCGCCGGCGCGCACGTCGGCGTCGATGCTCATCTGCTTGCCTGGCATGGCGTCGAGCGCAAACCGCGCCGCCACCTCGGCCACGCGCTCGGAGCCCTTGGCAATGACGATGAACTGCACGATGGCAATGATGAGAAACACCACGCCGCCCACCACCACGTTGTTGCCGACGATCAGCTTGCCGAAGGTGTCGATGATGTGGCCCGCATTGGCCTGCAGCAGGATCAGCTTGGTCGATGCAATGTTCAGCGCCAGGCGAAACAGCGTGGTGAAGAGAAGCAGCGATGGAAAGGTGGAAAGCGAAAGTGCCGACGGCACGTACATCGCAACGATGAGCAGCACCAGGCTGATGGCGAGGTTGCTTGCAATGAGCAAGTCGAGCAGCGGCGTGGGCAGCGGCAACACGAACAGCGCCACCACCACCACAAGCAAGCCTGCAAGCAGCAGGTCGTTGTAGCGGCCGGCGTTGCCCAGCAGATCGCGAAAGCTGCCGCGGTACTGTTGAAGAGTTCGCGAGGGACTCGCCATTGCGTCCTTGCCCTTTGGATCTTGGAGTTGTTGACGTGAAGAGAACCTCACGTGGCGTTGGACTCTAAGCGGCGCCCTTCGTCTACGGCAACCACGAGTTCTCGTAAGTCCCGCCGACTTGTGGTGCGCGCGGCACTACGCATTTGCGTACTACCTGCGCCGGGCCCGTTTCGCTAAGCTCCGCCGACTTCGACACGAAGGTGTTTCGCGTTTGCATGAAGGTGTGTAGATAGTGACAAGACGTAGCATTTTTTCGAACGAAAGCATGCATGCCGGCCCACGCTGCTGAAGCAGTGACCGAGCTCGGAGAGGCTCGCACGTTGCCTCGGACCGATACGGCAAATGCGCGAGCACTCAATCGCCTGTATTCGGCGGTGCCATCGCATGGCATACAAGCCAAGGGTGTGAGCTATCGACTCGCGTGGCATCACGACGAAGCTTTTGCACACACATCGCGCGAGAGCTACGGCTTCAGGCTTGGTGCGCACATCGGCCATCTCGCAATGGATGCGCCGAGCATGCAGGCCCTCCTCGGCGAGCGCCGCATCGACCTGCTGCCGCGCGACCTGCGCTACATCCTGCTTGCCGATGCGCTTCATCCGGTGATCGATGCGCTGGAAAAATCGCTGCGCCTGCACTTCGAATGGCAGCCGTCAGAAGCCGAGACGCGCCCCTTGCTGCATTGCGACCCCGGGCGTGCAGCGTTCTTCGTGGCTACGCCGTCAGATGGCGGCGCAATGCTGCGCGGCTTTGTGCAGTTCGACGATGCGGCCACGCTCGATGCATTGGTGCCCGACACCACCGGGCCCCGCCATGCCGCGCGAACGAGCGAAGCCTTTCATGCCTTGCGCCTGCCGGTGAGCTTCAGGCTTGGCAGCACGCCGATCCGGCTTCGCGAAATAAGCAGCATCCGCCCCGGCGACATCGTCGGCATCGAGCAATGGAGTTCTTCGGGCTCCGCCATCGTCGTTACCGCCGAGCTTGGAGGCCCCGGGGGCCTGCACCTCTGGGCGGTTGCCGAAGGCTCGCGCATCACCGTTCAGCAATCGAGAGACAGTGCCATGAAGCCAGACACGCCCGCCGATCCCGCGCCCGCTGCGGACAACGTCAACCTGCCGCTCGACCGGCTCGACGCGCTGGAGGTGACGCTGCGCTTCGAGGTGGGCGACCTGTCGATGTCGCTCGGCGAACTGAAGAGCATTCGCGCGGGCCATGTGTTCGACCTGGCGCAGCCGCTCAACCGGAGCCCGGTTCGCATCCTTGCGCACGGCAACGTGCTGGGCAAGGGCTACCTGGTGGCCGTGGGCGACCGCCTGGGCGTGCGCGTGTCGGAGTTCGCTCCCGGCGAAGTCTGAGCGGGCTTCTCATTCATGCAAGGCGGAATTCCGGAGCCTCTCACACTCGTCGCGGTCATGGTCGCGTTCGGCTTCGCGACCTTCGCGGCGCTGATGGTGACCAGCTACACCAAGCTGGTCATCGTGTTCGGCCTGCTGCGCACGGCGCTGGGCCTGCAGCAGACGCCGCCGAACATGGTGCTGAACGGCATCGCGGTCATCCTGACGGTCTACATCATGGCGCCCGTCGGCATGGACATTGGCGACACGCTGCGCAACCGCAACTTCGGCATCAAGGGCGAGAGCATGGGCGACATCATGGCCGTGATCGACGCGGCCAAGGTGCCTGTGAAGGAGTTCCTGCAAAAGCACACGCACGAGCGCGAACGGCAGTTCTTTCTGAAGTCGGCGTCCAACATCTGGCCCAAGGCGCGGGCCGAGCAGCTGAAGGACGACGACTTCATGGTGCTGGTACCCAGCTTCACGCTCACCGAGCTGACGCGCGCCTTTCAGATCGGCTTCATCATCTACCTGGTGTTCGTGGTGGTCGATTTGATCGTGGCGACGGTGCTGCTGGCGCTCGGCATGTCGATGATTGCGCCCACCACCATCTCGCTGCCGTTCAAGCTGCTGCTGTTCGTGATGCTCGATGGATGGACGCGGCTGGTGCACGGGCTGGTGCTCTCGTACCGCTGACCATGGCCGGCAGCTACGGGCCGGTCGCAGGAAAAACAGGAAGCCGGCCCTCGCAAGGGCTGGCCCCGGCATTGCTTCAGGAGCCGATGACCTGGAAGTTGCCGCCGCTCGCGCCCGACAACTGGCGCACTTGCTGCGCCAGCGAACCGAAGATGCGCCCTGCCAGGCTGGGCTCTTCCCGGCCGAACACGATGCGGTCGCAGCCAAAGTCGCGAGCCGCTGCAACGATGGCCTCGGCGCTGCGGCCGATCACCACCGTGGTGGAGCAAGAGATGCCGGCCATGGCCAGCAGGTTCTGCGCGAACTGCAGTTCTTCGGCGCCCGCGTCTTCTTGAAGCTCGCGCAGTTCTTGCGCGTCGAAGAACATTGCCACGTGGCCGGAGACCACGGGCTGCACCCGCAGCAGCCGGACTGCTACCGGCTCGCGCTGGCAGATGCGCACCACCTGATCGACGGCCGACCGTGTGCGGGCCGGGTCGGTCGGGTCGATGGGAACCAGAATGCGCCGTCTCACAGCAACACCCTCAGGCGTTGGCGGGTTCCGGCTGCTGACGGCTGGTCAGCCACTTGCCGACGACCACGACCGAGATCGCTCCAATAGCGGGAACCACCTTGTGCAGCACGTGCTGCTCGGCGGCCCAGCCTGCGATGGACGGGTCGGACATTGCCATTTCACCGGCCACCCAGCCGAGCAGTGCGGCGCCCAGCGTGATGATGATGGGAAAACGGTCCATCAGCTTCAGGATGAGGGTGCTGCCGAAGATGATGAGCGGAATGCTGATCACCAGGCCGAACACGAGAAGCGGAACATTGCCCTTGGCTGCGGCTGCAACGCCGACGACGTTGTCCAGGCTCATGACCAGGTCGGCAACCACGATGGTCTTGATGGCCGCAGCAAGGCTGGAGTGGCCGTCGAGGTTTTCTTCGCCGTCGTCGCCCTTCAGGAGGCCGATGCCGATCCAGAACAGCAGTGCAGCGCCCACCAGCTTGAGGTACGGAAGCGTAAGCAGGTACACGGCAAAGAACGTGAGCACCACGCGCAACACGATGGCGCCCATGCTGCCGAACAGGATTGCTTTTTTCTGCTGCGCCGGCGGCAGCGAACGCGACGCCATGGCAATGACGACGGCGTTGTCGCCGCTCAGGACGATGTTGATCAGGATGATCTGCGAAAGGGCAATCCAGAAATCCGGACTGGATAGAAACGACATGTTGTCTCCTCGAAGTGGACGCCGGAACCACTGCGGTTCCGTCGTGTTCGAGGCTACGGGTCTGCGCTGTCACCTTTCTGCCGGTAGGCTGTCAGCAACTTGTCTGCCAGCTGTCAGCCAGCTTACAGCCGCCGGGTCAGGCCGAGGCTGCGCGCAGCGGAAAGAAGACGCTGAAGGTGTTGCCCACGCCGTCTATGTCTTCTTCCAGCGTGATGCGCGCGCCGTGGAGCGTGGCAATCTCGCTGACGATGGCAAGGCCCAGGCCGCTGCCGTCTTCCTGCGTGCCAAGCAGGCGGTGAAAGCGCTCGAAGATGCGGGCGCGCTCTTGCACCGGTACGCTGGGCCCGTCGTCGCTGATGGCCAGGCGGCACTGGTCGGTGCCGCTCTGGCTTACGCGCACGGTCACGCGGCCGCCCGGCTGGCTGTAGCGAACGGCGTTGTCGATCAGGTTGTTGATCAGTTCGCGCAGGCGGTCGCGGTCGGCGTTGATCACCAGTGAATGCTCCACGCCTTCAAAGCCCAGGTCGATGTCGCGCTTGATTGCCTGCGGAACCCAGTCCATGCTGACTTCCAGTGCGTAGGCATTCAGGTCGAGCGGCTCCAGCTGCATGGCGTCGAGCGCGCCGGGCTCATTGCGGGCAAGCGAGAGCAGCTGCTGCACCAGCCTGGAGAGCCGGTCGGCGCTGATGTACAGCTGCGCAAGCGAATGGCGCACGCGTTCGGCATCGTTTTCCCGGAGGGCGAGTTCGATCTGGGCCTTCAGGCCGCTGACGGGTGTCTTCAGCTGGTGGGCGGCGTCGGCCACGAAGCGGTTCTGGAAATCGAATGTTCGCCCGAGCCGCGCCATCAGTTCGTTCACTTCGTCCACCAGCGGACGCACCTCGCCCGGAACGTCGTGGATGTCGATCGGGCTCAAATCCAGGTGCGACCGGTTGGACACCGCACGGCGCAGCCGCTGCAGCGGCTCGAGCCCGCGCGAAATGCCGAACCAGACCACGGCCGTGGCCATCACGATCAGCAGCAGCTGCGGCACCACCACGTTGGCCAGCATTTCCCATGCGAGCCGCGTGCGCTTGTGCAGCGTTTCGGCAACCTGCACCTTCACCATCGGCGCGCCGGGGTTGCCGCCGATGGGCATTCGGGCCACCAGCATGCGCACCGGCTGCCCGCGCACCGAGTCACGATAGAAGCGCGGCCTGGCAGGGTCCTCCTGCTGCGGCGGGGGCATTTCGGCATCGCCACCCAATGCAACGCCGTCTTCGCTCACGACGCGGTAGAACAGCAGATCTTCCTGGTCGAGCAGCAGGACGTTGCCCGCGGCCTCTGAAAGGTCGAGCCGCGGACGGGCCCCGTCGAGCTTGACGTGCAGCACGATCTCGCGCCCGATCTCGTACAGCGCACGGTCGTAAGCCAGGTTGGAAAAGCGCAGCGAGTTCCAGTAGGCGGCGCCGGTGTCGAGCACCAGCAGCACGGCCAGCGGACCGAGCAGCCAGGCGAGCAGCTTGCGCTGCAGCCTCGGTTCAGGTTTCCGCATCGCTGCGGTCCATGAGGTAGCCCATGCCGCGCACGGTGCGTATCTCGCATCCCAGCGGCTCGAGTTTCTTGCGCAGCCGGTACACGTTGACTTCAATCGCGTTTTCGCCGACCTCGTCGCCCCACCCGTACAGGTGGTTCACCATCTGCTCTTTGCCGACCACGCGGCCCTCGCGCATCATCAGCAGCTCGAGCACGGCAAGCTCGCGCGGCGAAAGATCCAGCGGCTTCTTGTCGTAGAACACGCGACGGCCCACCGTGTCGAAGCGCAGCAGGCCGTGTTCGAGATACGGCGTGGAATTGGTGCTGCGGCGCAGCAGCGCGCGCACGCGGGCCTCGAGTTCCGGCAGGTCGAACGGCTTGGCCAGGTAGTCGTCGGCGCCCAGATCGAGGCCCCGAACGCGGTCTTGCAGCGTGTCGAAGGCAGTAAGCATCAGCACGGGCATCGTCGACCTGCGCGCGCGCAGCCGCTGCAGCACGTCGAGCCCGCTCAGCTTTGGCAGGCCGATGTCCAGGATGGCCAGGTCGTAGATGCCGAGCGCGAGCGAATGGTCGGCTTCTTCGCCTGTAGAGACGATGTCCACCGCGTGAGCGGACTGCACCAGCGCGCGCGAGAGAGCGTCGGCCAGTACCTTGTCGTCCTCTACAAGCAATATCCGCATTGATCCATCCGCCTTGCGTACGCAGCCGAATATGCTAACCGCAACGCCGCCCGGGCGGTGATGCGGAGGCTCAGGCTACAAGCACCTGCAGGTTGGTGGCGCCCGGCAGTGCGCGCAGCAGGGCAGCAGCTCTTGTGGTGTAGTCGCGGCTGAAAACGGTGCTGATCTCGATGTATTCGCAACGCGCTTCGGCCGACGTCAGGGTGAGCACGGCATAGCCGCGCTTGCTCGTCTCGGCGTAGCGCAAGTCGTCGACCATGCGGCGGAATCCGTCGGACAGCAGGTCGTTGGCAATCAAGGGCAGCGCCCGCTCGAAGCCGGGAGACGAGACCGACGAGGTTGCGAATTCCACGCCCACCCGCTGCCCCGAAGGATCGGTGAGATTGCCGGCCCATGCGTTGTGCGTGTCGCCGGCCAGCGAGATCAGGTTTTTTCCCTGGGTTCGGGCCATGGCCAGCACGGCCTCGCGTGCGGCGGGGTAGCCGTCCCACGCGTCGAGGTTGTAGGGCACCTTCTCTTGCGCGAGCAGGGCTCGCTGGCTGTCGCTGCGCGCGGAATCCGGCAGCGCCTGCGCAGCGAGGTAGTCGCTCAGGGTTTCAAGGGAGAAGTTGGCCGCAATGCTCAACGGAATGTGCATGCGCATCATGAGCACCTGCTGGCCGAGCACCTGCCAGGTGCTTGCCGATGCAGCCATGCGACCGGAGAGCCAGTCCACCTGCGGCTGGCCCAGCAGTTGCCGTGTCGAGCCGGCCGCCTCGCCCGCCAGGTACTGGTCGAGCGTTACCTGCTTGTCGCGGCCGATCAGGCGGGTGTCGAGCATGTGGATCGACGCCAGCGTGCCGAAGTCGAACGAGCGATAGATCCGCAGCGGATTGGCGGGCTCGGGCAGCCGCGTCGGCAGCCACTCGTGATAGGCCTGCACGGCAGCTGCACGCCGCGCGGCAAAGCTGCCTTCGGTTGCTTCGTCGTGGTTGCCGGCACCGCCCGACCATGCGTTGTTGGCCAGGTCGTGGTCGTCCCACACGGCGATCATCGGCAGCCGCGCATGCAGGGTGCGCAGGTCGTTGTCGGTGCGGTATTGCGCATGGCGCAGGCGGTAGTCCGCAAGCGTCAATATCTCGTGGTCGGGAGTCGACTCGCGGTCGATGGCAATGGCAAGCTGCGACGCGTAGCCCACCCTGCCGTATTCATAGATGTAGTCGCCCAGGTGCAGCACCAGGTCGATGTCGGTGCGCTTGGCAATGTCGGCATACACATTGAAGTAGCCGCTCGGGAAGTTGGAGCACGAAACAACCGCCAGCCTGGCCTGCGCCACGCCGCCCACCGGCAGCGTCTTGGTGCGGCCGATGGGCGAGTTCTCGCTGCCCACGGTGAAACGGTAGAAGTAGACGCTCGCGGGCTGGAGGCCTGTGGCGTCCACCTTCACGGTGTAGTCGCGCTCGGGGCCTGTGCTCGTGCTGCCTCGCGCAACAATGATGCCGAAGCGCTCGTCGCTGGCCACTTCCCAGGAGACGTTGATGGTTCCCGGCGCGGGAGCCGTGATGCGCGTCCAGAGAATCACGCGGTCGGACAACGGATCGCCGCTTGCGATGCCGTGCTTGAACAGCGAGCCGGAGCTTTCGGGCGGGGTGCCTCCGCCTCCCCCTCCTCCTCCGCCCCCAATACCTATGCCCCCACCGCCTCCACCACCGCCGCCGCCCCCACCACAGGCGGTCAAGCTGATTCCGGTGCCCGAGAACATCGCGAACAGCACGGCGCTGCGCAAAAGCGAGCGCCGGGTACTGCCTGTCAGGCCCTGCGGGGGATCGATGCCGGCATCGTGGTCGCCGGGGTTGGCCTCGTCGTTCTTCTTCTCGTTCTGAGTGCGCATGGCTGTCTCCTGTTCCGCCAACGGGGAGACGCACGGCACGCCTCAACCTCCGTTCGACGTGGGCGCGATTGAAGGTGAAGACTTTGGTTTCCAGCGTAGGTTTGGGCCGATGCGCGTGTCAGCCGGGAGCGATTCGGAGCTTTAGCGTTGGCGCAAACAAAAAAGCCTGCTGTCTTTCGACAGCAGGCTTTTGGCTTTCGCGCGATTCGGGTGGTAGGACGTACTGGATTCGAACCAGTGACCAACGGATTAAAAGTCCGCTGCTCTACCAACTGAGCTAACGTCCCGGAACCATTTTTTCTTCTTTGCGGACGTTGAATCCGGCAAAGCCAAAGATTATAGCGCGGCCCTGCTCGCGATTTTGTCGAGAACCCAGCCTGCCGCACATTGCCCGAAAGTGGCCGTCACGCTCACCACGGAACCGTAGCCGTGGCAGTTGAGCGAACCGTCGCCTTCAATGGCGCAGGAGGCGTCGGGCGGTGCAACGCTTTCGCGGCTGAAGACGCAGGTCACGCCGATCTTTCGGCCCTCGCGCGGTGCGCCGTGTTCCTTGCGCAGGCGTTGCCGCAATTGGGCAAGCAGCGGGTCGTGCGTGACAAGCGAAAGATCATCGATGTCGACCTTGTGCGCCTGCCGCTTGCCGCCGGCCGCTCCCACGGTAACAAAGGCAGCGCGCGATGCACGTGCCCATGCGGCCATTGCGAGCTTGGCTTTTACCTGGTCGCACGCATCGATGACTGCGGTTGCGGGCCCGTTTGCGGATTGCGCTGCATCGAGCAGCGCCGTCCAGTTGCCGGGCTCGACGAATTCGTCGATGGCGAACACCTTGCACTCGGGGTTGATCTGCGCAATGCGATCGCGCATGGCCTCGACCTTGGCTTGCCCTACGGTCGAATCGAGCGCGTGGATCTGGCGGTTGATGTTCGACTCGGACACGTGATCGAGATCGATCAGCGTCAGCCGCCCCACCCCGCTACGCGCCAGGGCTTCGACAGCCCATGAACCGACGCCGCCGATGCCGACGACGAGCACGTGGGCGTTGCGGATGCCGGCGGCTCCCGCCACGCCGTAGAGACGCTCGAGGCCGCCGAAGCGGCGCGCGAGGTCAGGCGCCGCGGTGTCGGTAACGACAGCCGCGGCAACGGTCAACGCATGTGGAAGGGGTGCATTCAAGCGGAGTGCTCCGCCCACATCAACGCAGGCGCGAGAGACGCTCGCGGCCGGCCTGGGCGGCTTCGGACTGCGGGTAGGCCTTGGTCAGGTCTTCCAGCGTGCGGCGTGCGGCGCGCGTGTCCTTCAGCTCGATCTGGCAGTTTGCAATCGACAGCACAGCCTCGGGAGCCTTGGCGTGGTCGGGTGCGAGCGACAGCATGGAGCGGAAGTTTGCAATGGCCTCGTTGTAGTTGCGAGTGGCGTACTGCGCATTGCCGAGCCAGAACAACGCCGAGGCGTTGTAGCCGCTTTGCGGATACCGCTTGACGAATTCGGCGAAGGCGGTTTGCGCCTGCGCGAACTGGCCCGCACGGAAGATGCCCAGTGCCGCATCGAAATCGGCTTTTTCCTTCGGGTCGGCGGAGAACTCGCGTCCGTCCACAGACACCTTGGTAGGCTCGTTCTGCTTCAGCCGGTCATCGATGGTGCTCTGGCGCGACTGCATTTCGGCCAGGGTGCGCTGCAGCTGCTCGTTCTGGCCGGTCATGCGCGCGAGATCGCCCCGCATCTGCTCGATCTGGTTCTGCAGGTCGAGCAGGCTGCGGCGCAGCTGGCCGTTTTCATCGGTGAGCCGCTGGTCGGTCTGCTGGCGCATGGCCTCGACCCGCTGCCGCAGGTCGAGGATGGCGCGGCGCGCCTCGTCGTCCTCGAACAACGCGGCTTGCGAGCCTGCCGAAACGCAAAGCAAGGCGGCAGCCAGTGCCGCGCCTCGCAATAGGGCGTGTTGCATCACCGGGTGTAGCGGAGTTCAGCGCGGCGGTTCTGTGCCCAGACTTCTTCACCCGAGCCCTGAGCCGCCGGCTTTTCCTTGCCGAAGCTCACGGCTTCGATCTGCGCGTCGTTCACGCCCAGCAGCGTGAGGGCGCGGCGAACGGCTTCAGAACGCTTTTGGCCGAGTGCAAGGTTGTACTCGCGGCCGCCACGTTCGTCGGTGTGGCCTTCGATGGAGACACGGCGCTGCGGGTTGGCCTTGAGGAAACGGGCGTGGCCGTCGATGAGGGCCTGGAACTCGGGCTTGACGGTGTAGCTGTCGTAGTCGAAATAGACGATCCGTTCGATGCCGACGGGGCCCTGGGCGGTGCCGGCATTGGGGTCGATGGTGACGGGGGCGACCCCGCTGGCGCTGCCCTGCTGGCTGCCGGCGTTGCCGGAGCGGTCGGTTACCGGGGTGTCGTTGAGCTTGGTGCCCGACGAGCAACCGGCAATCAGAGCCACGATAGCCAGCGAATAAATCGTACGTTTCAACATTCTGGAACTCCTCAAATAAACCTTGGTCATTGCTTTTGAAACGGACCCCAGTCCGGTTCTCTTATGTCTCCCGCCTGCCCCGCCAGCCGTGCCTTGATTTTTCCATCCAGCGTGGTCGTCATGAGCGCTTCGCGGCCTTGCAGGTGCGTTGCGTAGACGATCAGCTTGCTGTTGGGGGCAAAGCTAGGACTCTCGTCCGCCGAGGTGTCGGTGATGGCCGAGACATTGCCGGTTGCCAACTCCATCACGTGGAGTTTGAACGCACCGCCAACGCGGGAGATGTAGGCCAACCACCGGCCATCGCCGCTGACAGAAGGAGAAATGTTGTAGGTGCCGCTGAACGTGACACGGGTTGGCGAACCGCCGCCGGCGCTCATCTTGTAGATCTGCGGGGCGCCTCCGCGGTCGCTCACAAAATAGATGGTGCTGCCGTCTGCAGAGTAGACAGGCTCGGTGTCGATGCTGGCGCTTTGGGTCAGGCGGCGCGGTTCGCCGCCGCTTGCCGAGATGGTGTAGAGCTGCGAGCCGCCGTCGCGGCTGAGCGTAACGGCAAGCGAGTTGCCGTCGGGTGCCCATGCCGGCGCGCTGTTGGAGCCGCGAAAGTTGGCAAGCAGCCGGCGCTGGCCGCTGGCCACGTTGTGCACGTACACCACGGGCTTGCGCGACTCGAAGGACACGTAGGCCAGCTGCTGCCCGTTGGACGACCACACGGGCGAGATGATGGGTTCCGGGCTTGCGAGCGCGGCTTGCGCGTTTTCGCCGTCGGCGTCCGCCACCCACAGCGAATAACGGCTGCCGCCCTTGGTGACGTAGGCGATGCGCGTAGAGAAGATGCCCTTGTCGCCGGTCAGCTTTTCATAGACGTAGTCGGCAATGCGGTGCGACGCGAGGCGCAGGTCGCCTTGCGGAACGGTGTAGCTCTGGCCGCCGAGGTCTTGCCCGCGTACCACGTCCCAGAGGCGAAAGCGCACGTCGAAGCGGCCATCGCCCAGCCGCGTGACGCTGCCGACGACCAGCGAATCTGCCGTGCGCTGGCGCCACAGCGCGAGGTCGGGCCGCGAGGCTTCGTCGAGCGCCTGGCCCGAGGCATCGACGCCGCGGAACTGGCCGCTGCGCTCGAGGTCGGCCTGCACGATCTCTGAAATCTTCTGGGGCGAGGCGTCCTGCCCCTTGAAGGGGACAAGCGCAATGGGCAACTGGGTCAGCCCGACGCCGGACACCTCGACCCTGAACTGGGCGAGCGCGGGCATCATGGGAGTTGCAGCAAGAGCCGCTACAAGGCTGCGGCGTGCAAAAAACGATGAAGAAGGAGTTGGAATGGAAACTGGCAACGGCTTGTTCATGCGGTTCGGAGAGGTTTCGGGGAAAAAAGTTCTACCCGATGCGACGGGCCACATGTTACACACTGGTTTGACAGTGCCGTCACAAAACGTGTATCGAGCGATGCAGTCCTACAAAGCCGCTCTACGAGGGCCTCTGCGGACGCCCCGTAGAATCCGCCGCCATGCAAGCATCCCCCGGCAGTGAGACCGCACGCCCTCCCCTGATTCGCCGGCTGGCGCGCCTCATGACCTGGTTCGGCGGCTCGCGCCACTGGTGGGCCGTCGGCCTCGTTGGCGCGCTGTTGGCCGCCATTACCGAGCCCTTGATGGCCGCCCTGCTCAAGCCGCTGCTGGACCGCGGATTCAACCGCGGCCAACTGGCGCTGTGGATCGTGCCCGCGGCCGTGCTGCTGCTGTTTGCAGTGCGCGGCATTGCGCAGTTCATTTCCCAATATGCGCTCTCGCGCATTGCCAACGAAGGCATGCAGCGGCTGCGGCGCGTGCTGTTCCAGCGGCTGTTGGGCGCCGAGCTGGCGCTGTTCTCGCGGCAGTCGGCCAGCGCGCTTTCCAACACCGTGGTGTATGAAGTGCAGACGGGTTCCATGCTCCTGGTGCAGGCGCTCCTCGGGCTTTCGCGCGACGGATTCACGCTGGTTGCGCTGCTTGCCTACCTGGTCTATCTGAACTGGAAGCTCACGCTCATCGTCGCCTTCCTGGTGCCGAGCATCTCGTGGATCATGAAGGTGTTTTCCAAGCGCCTTTACCGCCTCACACAGCAGGGCCAGCAAGCCACCGACGAGCTGGCTTACGTGGTGGAAGAAAACGTGCTCGCGCATCGCATGGTGCGGCTGCATGGCGCCGAAGAAGCACAAGGCGAACGCTTCGAGCAACTGAGCCAGCGCCTGAATCGCCTCGCCGTAAAGTCGACCATCGCGCAGGCAGCCACCACGCCGCTCACGCAGATGATGGCTTCGCTTGCGTTGTCCGTCGTCGTGATGATTGCGCTGTGGCAAAGCGGTGAGCAAGGCCTGACGGTGGGCGGTTTCGTCGCCTACATCACGGCCATGCTCATGCTGATTGCACCCATTCGCCGCCTGGCGGACATGGCAGCGCCCATTACCCGCGGGCTGGCCGCACTCGAGCGCGGCTTGGTACTGATAGACGACGTGGCCCCCGAGCCGCAAGGCAGCTTTCGCATCGAACGTGCGCAAGGCCGCATCGAGCTTCAGGGTGCGGTGGTCAGCTACCGCGGCGAAGACGAAGCCCGTGCGCTCGACGGCGTGAGCCTCGCCATCGAGCCGGGGCAGGTTGTCGCCTTCGTCGGCCCCTCGGGCTCCGGCAAGACCACGCTGGTCAACCTGCTGCCGCGCTTCGTGCTGCCCAGCAACGGGCAGGTGCTGCTGGATGGCCACGACACCAGCGACTGGGAACTCAAGAACCTGCGCGCGCAATTCGCCATGGTGAGCCAGGACGTGGTGATGCTCAACGACACGCTCGCCGCCAACGTGGCACTGGGCTCCGAAATCGACCGCAGCCGGGTGCAGCAATGCATAGAGGCAGCCAATCTTGCGAGCCACGTAGAAAGCCTGCCGCAAGGCATAGACACCGTGCTCGGCCACAACGCCACGCAGCTTTCGGGCGGCCAGCGGCAGCGCCTGGCCATTGCGCGGGCGCTGTACAAGAACGCACCGATCCTTCTGCTCGACGAGGCCACATCGGCGCTGGACACCGAATCGGAGCGGCTGGTCCAAGACGCCCTTCAGCGCCTGATGCAGAACCGCACCACGCTGATCGTTGCACACCGGCTTTCGACCATCCAGCATGCCGACCGCATCATCGTGATGGAAAAAGGCCGCATTGCCGAGCAAGGCAGCCACGAGCAGCTGATGGCGCTCGACGGGCTCTATGCGCGCCTGCAGACGCTGGCCGTGCGCAGTGCAACGCCGGGCCAGGACCCGACGCTCTGAGCCGACCGCTCAGAGCAATACGATGTCGTATTGCCCTTGCCCGATGGCGGGCTCGGCCTGCAATGAAATGGGCTTGCCGATGAAGTCGCTCAGGCCGGCAAGATGCTGGCTTTCTTCGTCGAGAAAAAGCTCGATTACCTGCGGCGACGACACAATGCGGAACTCGCGCGGCGTGAACTGCCGCGCCTCGCGCAAGATCTCGCGCATCACGTCGTAGGCCACGCTGCGGGCGGTCTTCACGATACCCTGCCCACCGCATGCCGCGCAGGGCTCGCAAAGCATGTGTGCCAGCGATTCGCGCGTGCGCTTTCGCGTCATCTCGACCAGGCCGAGCTGCGAAAAGCCGCCAGCGGTTGTCTTGACGCGGTCGCGCGCAAGCTGCTTGCGAAATTCGGCCAGCACCTGCTCGCGATGGTCGTCGCGCGCCATGTCGATGAAGTCGACAATGATGATCCCGCCCAGGTTGCGCAACCGAAGCTGCCGTGCAATGGCCTGCGCCGCCTCGAGGTTGGTCTTGAAAATGGTGTCGTCGAAATTGCGCGCGCCCACAAAGCCGCCCGTGTTCACGTCCACCGTGGTGAGCGCCTCGGTCTGGTCAACCACCAGATAGCCGCCCGACTTGAGATCGACCCGCCGCCCCAGCGCCTTGGCAATTTCCTCGTCGACCGAATACAGGTCGAAGATCGGCCGCTCGCCCTTGTAGTGCTGCAGCTTGCCGGCCGCCTGCGGCATGTATTCGAGCCCGAACTTGAGCAGCACCTCGAACTGCTCGCGCGAGTCGATGCGGATGGTTTGCGTGTCTTCACTCGTCATGTCGCGCAGCACACGCTGCAGCAAGCTCAAGTCTTGATGCAGCAGCGACATGGGCGGCACCTTGCCCGACGAATCGCGAATGCGCGACCAGGTCTTGCGCAGGTAGGCAATGTCTTCGGCCAGTTCGGCATCGGACGAGTCTTCGCCGTTGGTGCGCAAGATGAAGCCGCCAGTGTTGGCGGGCACCACACCGCCGCTGTCGGCCGCAGCTGCGGCCTCGATCAGGGCGAGCATGCGGGCACGCAACGATTCGCGCTGGTCCGGGGGAATCTTCTGCGAAACGCCGATGTGGTTGTCCTGCGGCAAGAACACCAGCAGCCGGCCGGCAATGCTGATCTGCGTAGAGAGCCGCGCGCCCTTGGTGCCGATCGGGTCCTTGATGACCTGCACCAGCAGCGACTGGCCTTCGAACACCTGCTTTTCTATGGGCACCATCGGCCCGCCGTTGCGATGATCGCGATCGGGTGCCGGCGCGCTCGGCCGCGAGCCCGGCGTGAACGGCGCCACGATGTCGGCCACGTGCAAAAAGGCCGTGCGCTCGAGGCCGATGTCGATGAAGGCCGACTGCATGCCCGGCAGCACGCGAGAAACCTTGCCCAGGTAGATGTTGCCGACCAGCCCGCGCTCCAGCGTGCGTTCGACGTGCAGTTCTTGCACTGCGCCGTGCTCGACCAGCGCCACACGGGTCTCTTGAGGGGACCAGTTGATCAGGATGTCTTGCATGGAATTCTCAGGTATTGAAACCGGCGCTGCGAAGGAGCTGCGCGGTCTCGAACATCGGGAGTCCCATGATGCCCGAATAGGACCCGCTGATGTGTTCGATGAACGCAGCCGCAGCCCCTTGAATTGCATAGGCGCCCGCCTTGCCCAGCGGCTCGCCGCTTGCGGCATAGCGCGCGATCTGCTCTTTGCCGATTGCCGCGAAGCGCACACGCGACACGCTGAGCGCCGCATGGCGGCGATGGCCGTGCTGAAGCGCGACAGCCGTCAGCACGCGGTGCGTTGCGCCGGAGAGCAACGCAAGCATGCGCTCGGCATCGCGCGCGTCTTCGGGCTTGCCAAGAATCGTGCGGCCCAGCGCAACCGTGGTGTCGGCGCAGAGCACCGGCGCATCGGCAAGGCCCAGGCGCTTGCGGCGCGCGACGGCCGCATCGAGCTTGAGCGCGGTGACGCGCTGCACATAGGCGGTGGGCGATTCATTGGGCAACACCGCTTCGAGCGATTCGGCGTCTTCGTCAGGGCCGGCAAGCAGCAGTTCGTGGCGAACGCCGAGTTGGCCGAGCAACTGGGCGCGGCGCGGGCTTTGCGACGCGAGATAGATGAAGTCTGGTGTCATTCCCGGTGATACGGATGGCCCGCGTTGACCGACCATGCCCGGTACAGCTGCTCCACAAGCAGCACGCGCGCCATTGCGTGCGGCAGGGTCAGGTCGGACAGGCGAATGCGTTCGTGCGCTGCGGCCTTGAAAGCGGGATCCAGCCCGTCGGGGCCGCCGATGACAAGCGCCACGTCGTCGCCCTCGCCTTGCCAGCTTTGCAGGCGCGCGGCCAGTGCCTTGGTGGTGAGCGCGGTGCCGCGCTCGTCGAGCACCACGATGCGCATGCCTCTTGCAATCGCGCCCTCGATGCGCTCGCGTTCGGCGGCGTATAGGGTTTCGAGCGACTTGGAGCCGCGGGGCTCGGTCTTGACCGCACGCAGCTCGAGCTTGAGCTCCGGCGGAAAGCGCTTGGCGTAGTCGTCCCAGGCAGTCTGCGCCCAGTCGGGCATGCGCTGCCCGACGGCGACCACCAGGAGCTTCATGCGCGGCGCGCTGGCGCCTTCTTGGCAGGCGCCTTCTTGGCCGCAGGCTTCTTGGCGGCGGGCTTGCCCACAACCTTGACCGGCACGCGCGCGGTCGCGGTCTTCTTGGCGGGAGCCTTCTTTGCCGCGGTTTTCTTGGCCGCGGTCTTCTTGGCCGTGCCCCTGCTGGCCTTCTCGGCCTTGGCCTCTTGCTCGGCCGCGCGGACCGCGGTCTTGGCCGCGCTTGCCCGGCGCAGGTTCGGCATCTTGGCGGCGACGGGCTTCTTCTCTTCGACCACCTTGGCGGTTGCAACGGCCGGCTTGGTGCCTCCGAGCTTGGCGCGCACCGGCTTGTCGCCCCAGATCTCTTCCAGGTGGTAGTACTGGCGGATGGCGGGCTGCATGATGTGCGCCACGGCGGCGCCGCAGTCGACGATGATCCACTCGCCGTTGTCTTCGCCTTCGATGCGCGGCTTGCCGAAGCCGGCTTCGCGCACCGCATCGCGGACGCTCGCGGCCAGCGCCTTGGTCTGGCGGTTCGAGGTGCCCGAGGCAACGATCACGCGCTCGAACAGCGGCGAAAGATGCTCTGTGTCGAAAACCTGGATGTCCTGCGCCTTGACGTCTTCGAGCCCATCGATGATGGCTCGCTGGAGTTTCTGGGTGTCTTTCTTGGCGGCGGCTTCAGTGGTCATCAGGCAGGGCGGTAAAGGTGGTGTTGGTCAATATAGCGTGCAACGGCGAGCGGAACCAGCGAGGAAATGTCCTCGCCGAGCGCCGCGCGCCGCCGAATGTCGGTAGCGCTGGTGTCCATGGCCGGTAATTCGAGCGCTTCGAAACGCGCGCCAGCCGGAAGGCCGGGCAGCATTTTCGGATCAAAACGAGCAGTGTTGCCCGTCGACAATGCGCGATACGCTACAGAAACAATAGCAATGCCGAGTATAGCCTGCCAGCCGTGCCATGTGGGCAGAGCGGCGGCCTGGTCGGCCCCCATGATCAAGACGAGCTGTGCGCGAGGCGCTTCTTTCTGCAGTTCATGCAGGGTGTCGAGCGTGTAGGTGGGGCCATCGCGCAACACTTCGCGGCTGTCGACCACCACCGTGCCCTTCAAACCGGAGAAAGCCAGCCGGGCCATTGCAAGGCGGTCTTGCGCCGGCGTGAGCGTACGGCTCTTGTGCCAGGCCTGCCCCGTGGGAATGACGTGCAGTTCAGCCAGGCCAAGTTGCGAAAGCGCTGCTTCGGCCAAGGCCACATGCGCGTGGTGCGGCGGATCGAATGCGCCGCCGAAAACGCCGATGCGCAGCGCGCCGGAGGGGTTCACAACCAGTCGCGCCGCACGATGAAGTCGCTGTACAGCGCGGCCTCGGGGCTGCCCGGCTCGGGCTGCTGGCGGTAGGCCCAGCTTGCAAGCGGTGGCATCGAAAGCAGGATCGACTCTGTGCGCCCGCCCGACTGCAGCCCGAAGTGCGTGCCGCGGTCCCACACCAGGTTGAACTCCACATAGCGCCCGCGCCGGTACAGCTGAAACGCCCGTTCGCGCTCACCCCACGGCGTGCCGCGGCGGCGCTCGACAATTGGGAGATAGGCCGGCAAGAAGGCGTTGCCCACCGAACGCAGCATGGCAAACGCGTTTTCGAAGCCGCCCTCGGAGAAATCGTCGAAAAAGATGCCGCCGACACCGCGCTGTTCGTTGCGGTGCTTCAGATAGAAATACTCGTCGCACCAGGTCTTGAAGCGCGGGTATTTGTCGTCGCCGAAGGCAGCGAGTGCGTCGCGGCATGCGGTGTGAAAGTGCACCGCGTCTTCTTCGAAGCCATAGCAAGGCGTCAGGTCCATGCCGCCGCCGAACCAGCACACCGGCTCCTTGCCCTCGGGCAGCGCGGCCAGCATGCGCACGTTCATGTGAACGATGGGCACGTAGGGGTTGCGCGGGTGAAACACCAGCGACACCCCCATGGCCTCGAAAGGCGCACCTGCAAGCTCAGGCCGGTTCTGCGTGGCAGAAGGCGGCAGCTTGGGGCCGCGCACTTGCGAGAAACCGCAGCCTGCGCGCTCGAACAGCTCGCCGCCTTCGAGAATGCAGGTGAGGCCGTTGCCCTGCAAGGGCTCGCCAGGTTCCTTTTGCCATGCATCGCGCGTACAGGCGCTGCCGTCCGCAGCTTCTACCGCCGCAACGATCTCCTGCTGGAGCGCTCGCAGGTAGTCGCCCACCGCTGCCGGATTGGTCTGCTGCATCAAGCCTGGGGGTGGTTGCGCGCGTGAACCGCGCGATGCCCGATGTCCTTGCGGTACTGCGCGCCATCGAAGTTGATGCGTGCGGCAACCTCATAAGCCCGCTGCTGCGCGAGCTTCACGCTGTCGGCCAGTACCGTCACGCAAAGCACGCGGCCGCCGCTGGTCTTCAATTCGCCGTCTTGCTGCGTGGTGCCGGCATGGAACACCACGGCATCGGGCGCTTCGGCCGGAATGCCCGAAATGCGGTCGCCCTTGCGCGGCGAGAGCGGATAGCCGTGCGCGGCCATCACCACGCCCAAGGCTACGCGCCGGTCCCATTGCAGCTCGACCTGGTCGAGCGTGCCGTCGGTCGCGTGCCAGAACACCTCGAACAGATCGGACTTGAGCCGCATCATGATCGGCTGCGTCTCGGGGTCGCCCATGCGGCAGTTGAACTCGAGCGTCTTCGGATGGCCCGATGGGTCGATCATGAGACCCGCGTAGAGAAAGCCGGTGTACGGAATGCCGTCTTTTTCCATGCCGCGAATCGTCGGCAGGATGATCTCGCGCATGGCACGCGCGTGCACTTCGGCCGTGACCACCGGCGCGGGCGAATAGGCACCCATGCCACCGGTGTTGGGGCCTTCGTCGTTGTCCAGCAGGCGCTTGTGGTCCTGGCTGGTGGCCAGCGCGGTCACGTTCTTGCCGTCGCACAGCACAATGAAGCTGGCTTCCTCGCCCTGCAAGAATTCTTCGATGACGACGCGCGCACCGCCGTCGTTGTGGGACACACCGAACTTGTTGTCGACCAGCATGAAGTCGACCGCCTCGTGCGCTTCTTCTGCCGTCATGGCCACCACAACGCCCTTGCCTGCCGCCAGGCCGTCGGCCTTGACGACGATGGGTGCGCCCTTGGCATCGATGTACGCATGGGCCGCGGCGGCATCGGTAAAAGCCTCGTATTCGGCCGTCGGAATCTTGTGGCGCTTCATGAACGCCTTGGAAAACGCCTTGGAGCTCTCGAGCTGCGCCGCGGCCTGCGTGGGGCCGAAGATGCGCAAGCCGTGCGCACGAAATTCATCGACCACGCCAGCGGCGAGCGGCGCCTCGGGGCCGACCACGGTGAGCGCGATCTTTTCCTTGGTGGCCCATTCGCGCAGCGCGGCGGGCTCGGTAATGTCGATGCAGTCGTAGCGCTCGTCGCTCACGGTGCCGCCATTGCCCGGCGCCACGTACACGCGGCTGACCCGATTGGCCTGCGCCAAGCGCCACGCCAAGGCGTGTTCGCGGCCCCCTCCTCCAATTACCAATACCTTCATTCGCAGGCCTTCATTCGCTGTGTGTCGTTCATTCGGAAAGCGCCGCGTTGTGATAGACCTCCTGGACGTCGTCCAGGTCTTCGAGCACATCGAGCAGCTTTTGCATCTTGGCCGCGTCTTCGCCGGTAATTTCGACCGTGTTTTCGGGCCGCATGGTGACCTCGGCCACCTCGGGCTTGAGGCCGGCGGCCTCGAGTGCATTCTTGACGGCTTCAAAATCGCCAACTGCGGTGAGCACCTCGATGGCGCCGTCGTCGTCGGTAACGACGTCTTCGGCACCGGCCTCCAGCGCAAGCTCCATCACCTTGTCTTCGTCGGTGCCGGGTGCAAAGATGATCTGCCCGCAGTGCTTGAACTGGAAGGCCACCGAACCCTCGGTGCCCATGTTGCCGCCGTGCTTGGAAAATGCATGGCGCACCTCGGCCACGGTGCGCACGCGGTTGTCGGTCATGGTGTCCACAATGATTGCGGCGCCTCCGATTCCGTACCCCTCGTAACGAATTTCTTCGTAATTCACGCCTTCGAGGTTGCCGGTGGCCTTGTCGATGTTGCGCTTGACGGTGTCGATCGGCAGGTTGACTGCCTTTGCTTTTTCGACCGCAAGCCGCAAGCGGGGATTACCACTGAGGTCGCCCCCGCCAGCACGGGCCGCCACCATGATTTCGCGAATGGCGCGGGTCCAGAGCTTTCCGCGCTTCTCGTCCTGGCGGCCCTTCCGGTGCTGAATGTTTGCCCATTTGCTATGTCCGGCCATGACTTTTCTCTCGCTATCCTGTGTTTTCAAAGCAGGCTCCGAGTTTACTGTCCGGCGCACGCAACGGCCGGGCTGCCAAGCCGGAGCGGCCATGTCTTTTGGTGATAATCCGTCGATGACGCCATCGCCTTCTGTCGCTCCCGGGAATCCGGCCATCCTTCCGCCGCACACCCCCTTGCCGCTGTACTACAAGGACGAGGCAGAGCACCAGGCGTTTCTGCGCCGCATCTTCGACAGCACCGCCGCCGACTACGACCGCATCGAAAGCGTGCTTGCCTTCGGTACCGGCCCCGCCTACCGGCGGGCCGCCCTGACGCACGCCGGGCTCGCTGCGGGCGCGCAGGTGCTCGACGTGGGCATTGGCACCGGGCTGGTCGCACGCGAGGCGCTCAAGATCATCGGCCCGACGGGCAAGCTGGTGGGCGTCGATCCCAGCGTAGGCATGATGGAGCAGATCAACCTGCCGGGCGTTGAACTGGTGCCGGGCGTGGCCGAGGCCCTGCCCCGGCCGGACGCCAGCTGCGATTTTGTGAGCATGGGCTACGCCATGCGCCACATCAGCGACGTGGCCGCCGCTTTCAGCGAGTTCCACCGCGTGCTGCGTCCCGGCGGACGCCTGGTGGTGCTCGAAATCACCAAGCCGGAAGGCCGCGTTGCAACAGCCCTGCTCAAGGGCTACATGCGCGCGGTGGTGCCGCTCATCGCCCGGGTGGTCGGCCGCCGCAGCAACACTTCGGAGCTGTGGCGCTACTACTGGGACACCATCGAAGCCTGCATTCCGCCCGAGCGCGTGCTGGAAACCTTGCGCGCCGCCGGCTTTACCGACGTGCGCCGGCACGCAAGCCTCGGCGTTTTTTCCGAATACATGGCCCGCAAGCCAGAAAACACTGTCGAGGCCGGCTGACCGTGCGAGTACAGGGCGAAATTTCTCATCTGCGCGTCGAGCGCCTTTCACTGTCCGACAGCCTTGCGCTGGCCGCCAACGGCACTGCGCCTTTTGCCGCGCTCGGCTACGGCACGCCGCACGGACTGGCGTGGATGCCTACCGTCAACGCGCGGGTGCTTTCCGGGCATGGCGCCATGGCCGACGTGTGGCACGTGAACAATGGGCACGTTCAATCGGGCACCACCGGCATTGCCCGCTGGCGCAGCAACGGCCAGTGGCTTCTGGGTGCCATCGACATCGACGAATCCGCGGAAAAACAGAACCTGGCCGAAATTGCGCACAGCGCCTATCGCGACCTGTTCAAGACACTCGACCAGGCCGCGACGCCGCACCTGCTGCGCATCTGGAACTACCTGCCGCAAATCAACGCCGACGGCGGCGGGCTGGAGCGCTACCGCCAGTTCAATCTTGGCCGCCAGGAAGCGTTTTTCGAAGCCGGCCGCGCCGCCTTCGAAGGCGCTCCGGCGGCTTGCGCGCTGGGCATTCACCAGGGCGCACTGTCCATACGGTTCCTGGCCGGACAAACGGCCCCTGTGCCGGTCGAAAACCCGCGCCAGGTCTCCGCCTACCGATATCCCGAAACCTACGGCCCGCGCTCGCCCACCTTTTCGCGCGCCGCCCTGGCCGATGTCGGCAACGGCGACGTGGCGCTTTTCATCTCTGGCACCGCGAGCATCGTGGGGCATGAAACCGTTCACCAGGGAGACGTGCTGGAACAAACGCGTGAAACATTGCGCAACCTCGAAGCGGTGATTGCAGCCGCCAACAGCCAGGTCACGGCCACGTTTTCGCTTGCCATGCTCGACTGCGTGGTCTATGTGCGCCATCCGGGCGACACCGACGCGGTGCGCAGCGTGCTCGAGAACGCCCTTGGCGCCAACGCGCCGATGATCCGCCATGCGGTCTACCTGGAGGCGGACATCTGCCGAAGCGACTTGCTGGTGGAAATCGAGGCCCATGCCGTCGCCCCGGGCCGCCTTCTGGCTTGACCCGTCGTTGCGATCCGACCAGACCGGCAAGACGTCGATGACCCGCGTGCTGCGCATTCTCACGACCATTCCGCTCGCGTTGATGCTCTACGCGCTGCTGCTTTTCCTCGGCCTGATTTCACTGGTCTGGAACTTCGTCGCGATGCTGCTTTACCCGGTAATGCCCGAGGCCCCCGCCCGCAAGCTGGGCCGTCTGACCATTGCCTTTGCATACCGCATGTTCTGGGGCCTGGCCTCGGTGACCGGAATGATGCGCATCGATGCCAGCTGCCTCGACCCGATGCGCAGCGAGCCGGGCGTGATCTTTGTTGCCAACCATCCCACGATGCTCGATGCGTTGCTGCTGGTGGCGCGGCTGCCGCGCAGCGCTTGCATCATGAAGGCCGACCTGCTGCGCAACATTTTTCTGGGCGCGGGCGCGCGGCTTGCGCGCTACATCAGCAACGAATCGGCGCGCACCATGGTGCGGCTGGCCGTGGCGGACCTGCGAAACGGCGGGCAGCTGGTCATTTTTCCGGAAGGCACGCGCACCGTGACGCCGCCGCTCAACCCGTTCGGACACGGCGTGACGCTGATCGCCAAGCTTGCGCAGGCGCCTGTCCAGACCGTGTTCATCGAAACCGACTCGCCGTACCTCAGCAAGGGATGGCCGCTGTGGCGCGTGCCGCCGCTGCCCATCGTCTTCACGCTCCGCCTGGGCCAGCGTTTTGCGCCCATGCAGGACAGCCACGTGCTGCAATCGGAGCTGGAACAATACTTTCGCCAAAACATGGAACAGCGCGCCACCGACGCGTCCCCCGAATGCCAGACGCCTCGCGCACACACCTTGTCCTGATCCCCAGCTACAACACGGGCGAGCGCCTGTTTTCGACCGTCGAAGCGGCCCGCGCGCAGTGGAACCCCGTGTGGGTCGTGGTCGACGGCAGCACCGACGGCACCGGCGAACGCCTGCAGCAGATGGCCGCCGGCGACCCGGGCCTGCGGGTCTGGCTGCTGCCGCAAAACCAGGGCAAGGGCGCGGCCGTGCTGCATGGCTTGCAGGCGGCGCGCGAGGCCGGCTTCACGCATGCGCTGACCATGGATTCCGACGGCCAGCATCCCGCCGACCTGATTCCTTCGTTCATGGCCGCTTCAGAGGCGCGACCCGAAACCATGGTGCTCGGCCGGCCGGTGTTCGACGCCTCCGCCCCGCTGCTGCGCGTGCGCGGAAGGCGCGTATCCAACGGCTGGACGCAGCTGGAAACCCTGTTTGCCGGCGTTGGCGATTCACTCTACGGATTTCGCGTGTACCCGATTGCCGACCTGATCGCCGTCATGGCGCGGCAGCCCTGGATGCGCCGCTTCGACTTCGACACCGAAGCCGTCGTGCGGCTGGCGTGGCGCGGTGTCAAGCCGGTGAACATCGATGCGCCGGTGAAGTACCTGAGCGCCGAGGAAGGCGGGGTTTCGCACTTTCGCTATGGGCGCGACAACGTGCTGCTGACGTGGATGCACACGCGTCTGATGATCGAATTCGTGTTGCGGCTGCCCGGGCTTGTTTTTCGCAAGCTTCGTGGGGCGCCGCCTTTTCAGAGATAGCGCTTCGCGGGGCGTCCGGCAGCAGAAAAACTCAGATCATTCCGCCGTTGATCGAAATCACCTGGCCCGTGATGTAGGCCGCCTCGTCGCTGGCCAGGAACGAAGCCAGCGCCGCCACTTCTTGCGGCGTTCCGGCACGCTTCATCGGGACCATCTGGTTGACCATGGCGGGGTCGAACGTAGCATCGGCCATGGGCGAGGCGATGATGCCCGGCGCAATGGCGTTGACCGTGACACCGCGCGAGGCCACTTCGAGCGACAGCGCCTTGGTCGCACTGTTGAGTGCGCCCTTGGCGGCCGCATAGTTGACCTGTCCGCGATTGCCGGTGAGTGCCGAGATGGACGAGATATTGAGCACGCGGCCCCAGCGGGTGCGCATCATCGGCAGCAACAGCGGCTGCGTCACGCGAAAAAAGCCGTTGAGCGAAATGTCAATGACCTTGTGCCACTGGTCGGCGCGCATGCCCGGCAGCACCGCGTCGGCGTGCACGCCCGCGTTGTTGACGACGATCTGAACCGGCCCATCTACGAGCATTCGTTCGCATGCCACGCGGCACGCTTCGTCGCTGCGCAGGTCGAACACGTGGCATTCGGCCTTGCCACCCGCTGCGGCAATCCTGGCCGCCAGCTGCTCTACAGCCTCGGGCCGCGAGTTCGCGTGCAGCAGCACAGTGGCGCCATCGCGCGCAAGGCGCTCGGCCATGGCGGCACCCAGCGCCCCGCTGGCACCGGTGACGAGTGCGCGTTTTCCTTCGAGGCTCATGGTCATGTGGCAGTCGCTCCGGTTGCAAGCGGCGTGTTCAGCACCACCACGGCGCGGCCTTCGGCCAGCATGAGGCCGTCGCTGTTCTTCACCGCGAATTCATAAAGAATCTGGTTGGTATCGCCCGAGAGGCGCCGCGCCTGCACCTGCAGTGCGCCGGCAACGTCGTCGAGCCGGGCGACCGCGAAGCGCACGTTGCGCGCACTCGCAAGGAATCCGGCTGAAGGCGTGCTGCCCTCGGCCGCCAACAGGCCGCCATGCAGCGCCATGGCCTGCGCGGCGTACTCGATGGCATTGGGCGCAAGCAGGCCGTCCGCCGTTCGCAGCGGGTTGTCCGGCTGCTCATGCGTGCGGGTGCTGCAATGGATTGACTCGGTGTCCCAACGCTCGAGCCGGTCGAGCAGGCACATGCTGCCGCTGTGCGGAATGCGCTGTGCAATGCCCGCGCGGTCGAGCGTTTGCGGGGCCGTTGTCACGCAGCGCGCTCCAGGTCGGCCACCAGCAGCACGTTGGCAAACGGCGTGCCTTCGCTCATTGGAATGCTCTGCACCTTGAAGCCCAGCCGCTGCAGCGCCGCGATCCAGTCGGTCAGCGGACGGCCCCACGTGGGCGACACCTTGTGACCGCGGATGCGCGTCACGGTGCGGTCGACCCACTGGCTGATGGCAAAGCCGCGCTTGCTCGATGCATCGCCCACGCGCAAGAGAAGCCGCGCGTTGGGGCTGCCGCCGCGCTGCAGCGCATCGCGCACGCGCTGCAGAACGCCGTCTTGCGCCTCGATGTTCACGTAGTGCAGCACGTCGAGAATCACGACCAGGTCGCACTCGGGCAACACCGCCGAACACATGTCGGCGCAGACCAGCTTGGGCGCGGGCTGCAAATGCCCGATGGACGCTTCGGCACGCGCCACGTCCTTGGGCATGAGTTCGATACCGGTGTAATCGGCTGCGGGCGGCGTGGGCTTCCACGACGAAGGCCAGCGGCCCTGCGCCTGCATGCGGCTCATCGATGCGAGCAGGCTGGCAAACAGCCCCTGCCCGCAGCCGATGTCGACCACGCGGCGATGCTCCGGCCCGATCAGCCCGCGTTCGAGCAGCCCGCGAAACACCGGATCGCGCCCCAGCTTGCCGCGCGCGAAGTGCCACGCAAAGCTGCCGCCCTTCTTGTAGGGAATGGTGGCGGCCTCGTGCAGTTCACGCCAGGCGCTGTCGGTCGTTACGGTTGAAGAAGGCTGCACCGCGCTCATGGCTTCAGGCCCTCGGGCAGAGTGACGGCGCTGAGGCCATCGGCGCGCAGGCGTTCGAGCAGCAAGGGCAATACCTCCAACAAAACGGGGTTTCCTTCAGGGGTGCGCGCGGCGTTGCCATCGTGCAGAAGCAGGATGTCGCGCGCCTGCAGATTGCGGGCAAGGCGCGCCATGACCTTGGCGGGATTTCCTTCGCGCGTGTCGAACCCGCGGCGCGTCCAGCTGACGAGCGAAAGGCCCAGCCGGTGCAGCACCGGCTCCAGGAACGGATTGCGCAAGCCCGCCGGCGCGCGAAAACAGGTGGGACGCTGGCCGATGGTTTCAGCCAGGATGTCTTGAGCCCGCGCTATTTCGTTGGCAAAGCCGCGAGGCCCGAGAAAAGAAAAATTGTGCCGGTGCCGCGCGGTGTGATTCTGAATGCTGTGGCCCCGCGCCACGATCTCGCGCGCAAGAGCCGGGTGCTCAAGCACGCGCTCGGCAATGCAGAAGAAAGTCGCGCGCTGGCCATAGGCATCCAGCAGGTCGAGCACGCGCGGCGTCACTTCGGGCTCGGGGCCATCGTCGATGGTGATGGCCACTTGGCGCCGTGCGCCGGCCGCCTCGGGCAAGCGCGTGACGTTCGGCCCCAGAAGACTGCTGCGTGGCGTGAGCCCCGCACCGGTTATGAGCGCATGGTTCAGCACGACCGCACCAATGGCCCAGGGCACCGCACCTGGCACCAACGCGCCCGCACCGAGGGCGGCTATATGCACCAGCGCGCTCGCGCGGATGGCCGGAGGCAAGGGCCAGGGTCCGGAAGCTGTGGCAGATGCAGAAGACATGGAGCAGGATTTTCCCATCAGCCGCGCGCGGTTGGCGGTGTTACCCGGCTCGCGAAAGCCGCCGAGAGCAGCAGTGCCAGCAAGGCACCCGGCGCGACCACGCGGCCGATCGACGAAAGCGCCGGAATATCCGAAATTGCGATCAGCCCGAAGGAGACCACCGTGGTCACATTGGCCAGCATCAGCGAGGCCAGTGTGTCTTCATCGGCTCGGCCGGAAACACGCAACTGGTCGAAAAAGAGCGCATAGTTCGAGCCAACCGCCACGATCAACAGCAGCCCCACCAGGTGCAAGATGCCCAGCGGCACCTGGAGCACAGCCATGCCGCCGAGGGTGAGCACCACCGCGACCACCAGCGGCTGGCACACCGCAAGCAGGCGCCGGCCCGAACGCAGGTAGATGCCGAGCAGCACCACGACCGCCAAGGCGCCGAGCAGCACCTGCACAAAGGCCTCATGCAGGTAGCGTTGATAGAGCCCTGCCAGCTCGCGGCCCACGTCGACCACCTGCACTTCAGGCGCACCGGCAAGCGCCGCTTCGAGCCGCCCGGCATCGAACTTCGGGCCCGGATGAAGAACCAATAGCGTCGACCAGCCGCCGCCGGGGCGCTGGTACATGAGTGTGTTGACGACCGAACCGAGCGGGCCGTCCTTCAGGTCGGCTCGCCGCACGGGCGCCAGCTTGCGCGCAGCTTCGACTTCGGCCAGGAAGGGGCCCAGGCGCGTGGCGGGCAACGGCGACCCCTGCGTGGCCTCGGCAAGGCGGGTTCGCAGCGTTTCGCCATCGGGCAAACTAGCCAGGCGCGCCGCCTGGGTTGCCGCGCTCGGGAGCACGCGCGTTACTGTTTCGAAGCCGCCGAGCTCGCCCTTGTCGACCAGTGCCTCGAGCCGTGCCGCGGCAGTCTCGGTGTTGCGCAGCGCGGTTTCTTCGTCTGCACCGTAGACCACCACCAGCGTGCTGCCGTCGCCGGTGCCGATATCGGCGCGCAGCATTTCGTCGAGCTGCTGGGCCGACTTTGGCACCGGGCTCATCGCGCCCAGATCGGCGCGCCACAGATCGCCGCCCTGCCACACAACCAGCGCCAGTGCGGCAACGCCCAGGCCGGCCAGCACCCAGCGAAGGCGCGGCAGGCCGCGAACCAGCAGGCCGGCTCCGCGCGCCATGTATTTGCGCATGCCCATGCCGGTGGCGCCGTCCGGCGCGAGCATTGGCAAGACGTAGCGCGTGGCAAGTGCAGCGGCCACGAGCCCCGCAATGGAGAAAACGCCGAGCTGCGCGAGACCTGGAAAGCCGGAAAACACCAGCGCCGCAAAGCCGCACACCGATGTGAGCAGCCCGAGCCGCACCGTGGGCCAATGCACATCGCGCCACCTCGCCCAACCAGTGCCCGCAACGGCGGCGCCGCGCGCCTGGATGAGGTAATAAATGGCGTAGTCGACCGTCTCTCCGATCAGCGTGCTGCCAAAGCCCAGCGTCATGCCGTGCACGGAGCCAAACACCACGCTCACCGCGGCGGTACCGATGACCACGCCCGTGGCCACGGGCAAGAATGCGATGACCAGCGCACGCGGCGACGCGAACGCCAGCAGCAGCAACCCGCCCATCACGATGCCGCCCACGATGGCGAGATGGGTCGCTTCGGTCTTGATCTTGTCGCGGCTCAGCACCGAAAACACCGGCGGGCCGCTGAGCAGCAGCTTGGGCTTGGCCTCGCCCATGTCGCGCGTTGCGGCGTCGAAGGCCGCATGCACGCGTGCAATGGCAACAGCCTGGGCATCGAGATCGCTGCCCGCTGCCCGCGTGGTGGCAATCATGAGCGCACGCGGCGCCGAGCGAGACATCCACACGCCGTCCTCGCTGCGCGGTGCGCTGGCCGGGGCCAGGTCGACTGCAATGCGCTGCGTTTCTCCGGTCGGATCGCGGTCGAGCAAGGGCTTGATCACGTTGCCCGCGGGCGTACCCAGCATCGACAGCGTTTCGTTGATTGCGTCGCGCAACCCATCGACGGTGAACTGCTCGGGTTTGACGCCCGGCGAAAGCTGATAGCGGTGCTCGAACACCCAGGTGCCGGCTTCGGACCAGTCGCCCGTGTCGCCGTTCTGGATCAGGTCGAACAGCCGGCTTTCGCGCATGGCCTTGGCCACTGCGCGCGACACCGCTGCGCGCTGCTCCACGCTCGCGCCGCCTTCGATACCGAGCAGTAACGTGCGCGAAGCCACGCCGCTTTGCAGTTGCTCGATGAGCACCTGCTGCCGCACGTCAGGGCTCTTGGGCAGAAAAGCCGAGAGATCCGCGCTGAAATGCGTTCGCGCGATCTGCAATGCGCCTGCCAGCAGGACGAGCGCCCACACCAGCAGCACCAGCGCGCGGCGCTGCCAGCTCGGCGGGCCGCCCGCGGTGTCGCGATCGATCACGGCGTGGTGCGCCCCGCAGCACCAGCCGGCGCAGCGGGAGCGGCCCCAGCCCGCTCGGGCGTGATGCTCATTACCGAGCGGTCGCCGCCGACGAATTCCATTTCAAGGCCCAGCACTTCGCTGGCGCGGCCGGAGATGCGAATGCTGCGCATCTGCGCCGCAAGGCGGCTGTCGATCGGCGTGAGGTCGAGCGTCCAGCTGCCGGCCGAACCGCTTACGGCGCTGCGGAAATAGCGCTGCAGCGTGGTGCCGTCGCCGGTGAGCGTGCCCCGCATGGCTTCGACCAGGCCGAGCAGCTCGGGCATGCTGTCGAGCGTGAGGGTGCGGTTGCGGCCGCCACGCGACAGCGTGAGCGTGTTGCCTTCGACCGCCATGGTTTCGACACGCGGCGACAGGGTGCGCCGCACCAGCTTGTCGGGGGCCTCGAAGCTCAGCGTGCCCCGGGCATCGAGCGGGCCTTCAAGCCCATGGACGAAGCGCTGTTCGGTGAAACGCGCTTCGCCGCTTTTCTGCTTGGCAAGAAGACCCATCAGCTCGGACAGGTCGAAAGCCCACGCCGGAGCGGCACAGCAGGCCAATGCCAGCAGCAGGCTACGGCAAAGCCAGTCAAACCGAATCTTCGAGCCAGAAATCATGAAAATTGAACCAGTTGTAGGGGTG
The DNA here is from genome assembly GCF_031456585.1 of Variovorax sp. 3319. Classification (NCBI taxonomy): domain Bacteria; kingdom Pseudomonadati; phylum Pseudomonadota; class Betaproteobacteria; order Burkholderiales; family Comamonadaceae; genus Variovorax; species Variovorax sp. 3319. Next base: position 143,139 of record NZ_JAVDUZ010000008.1, on the reverse strand, counting down.
GGCGCGGCACAGCGCTTCCAGGTGCACCACGTAGGCTTCGACCGCTGCGCGGATGCGGCGTTCCCGCTCGGCGGGGTCGGAGGCCCGTTCGCTGAAGTCCGCCAGCAGGTCGAACTGAACATCGTAGCGCGCGCCGCCGCCGTAGAGGCCGGCCATGAAGAACACCTTGCGCCGCAGCAGCGCCGCAAGACGGAACGGGCCGTCGTTGAAGCTGGCGGGCTGGCCCAGAAAAGGCAGCACGATGTTGTTGCCGCGCTGCTGCGCGGGTTGGTCTTCGCTGCCCGGCAGCGTGCGGTCGGCCAGCATGCCGCCCAAGCCGCCGTTGTCCAGCCAGTCGCGCAGGTCGAGCATCGAGTGCGGGCGGCCCAGTGCGATGACGTGGGGCCGTGCTTCCGGCAGGCTGATGGCATTGAGAATGGCCGTGATGCGCTGCGCGTTGTCGGGGTACATCAGCATCGCGAGCCGCAGCGCCTGCTTGTGCTGGCTTTGGTGCTTGCAGGCGCCCAGCGCCTCGAAACTGCCGACATGCGCCCCCAGCAGGAAGGCGCCCCGCCCTTTCAGGGCCTCGGCCTCCAGCGGAAGGTTGCCACTGACCTTTACGTCGAACAGATCCATGCGCCCGCGCAGAAAGTACACGCGGTCGAGCACCGTCGAGGCAAAGGCGTGCAGCAGGCGATAGCCGTCGATCCATCCGGCACGCGGGCCGATGGCCCTGAACAGGTAGCGCTTGATGTGGCGGCGCGGCGTGGGCGCGAACAACAGAAAGTACAGGCTGATGGGCGGCAGCAGCAGCCGCGTGATGTGCCGCCCGAAAACCAGCGCCATCATGCAGATGAAGCGCAGCGCAAGCATGTTGCTGCGCTCGGGCGCGCGCGCCCAGTCGCCACGCTGCCCTGTCTGCGCCACCTCTTTCACGGCGCGCGTCTCGGCTTGGGTGTGCTTCATCACGCGGAGTCTTGGGCCGCGGTCCAGCGGCCGGTGACAGCCACCACGCCGTCGCAGCGCACGTCAAAACGCACGCCCCGCGCGGCCCCGGCTTCGGGTTGCAAGTCGATGGAGAGCATGCTCCCTGGCCGTACGGGCGCAAGAAACTTGGCCGCTGCGAGCGTGGGATGGGTGCCCAGGCGGGCAACCAGCGCCGGCACCCGCTGCACGGCCTGCATTACCTCGGCCAATATCAGTGCCCCGGGCAGCAGCGGCTGGCCGGGAAAGTGGCCCGCAAACGCCGGATGATCGACCGGCACCGCGTGGGCAATCTGCACCGGCGTGTCGTCTCCCGCCAGTTGCGCAAGCGCAAATTCGCGCAGCGCCCGCACTGTGAGCTTGCCGGTGCCTTCGCGTGGAAAAGACTTGACCTGCACCACACGGCGCGGAACGAACACCGGCTCGAGCCGCTGCCGCAGCGCGGCAATGATTTCGCCAGCCGATAGCGTGGGGGCCACCACAAAAGCCACCGGGCGTACCACGCCGTCGGCCACTTCGTCAGGCAGCCAGAACGCGCCGTCTTCAACGCCGGCAATGCTGTTGAGGTGATAGTTGAGGTGCGCGAGTGAACTGCGCCGGCCGGCCACGTGAATCAGGTCGTTGGCCCGGCCGAAGAGCCTGAAGCGGCGTGCGTCAAGCAGCTCGAGCACGTCGGCCATGGGGGTGGGCTCGGGCAAAAAGTCGCCGCTGAAGATAAAGCGCTCGGGGCCATCGCCCTCGCCCGGTTCGGCATGCACGCGAATGTTGCCGAAGTTCTCCCACACCTCGCTTTGCGTGGTGCGGCGGGTGGCGACCTGGCCGGACTCTGTGCTGCCGTAGATTTCAATAAGCACGCCGCCTAAAGCCTGCTCGGCCTGCGCTGCCAGTTGCGGCGAGAGAGGCGCGGTAGCCGAAAGAATCAGGTCGACGGGTGGCAGTTCGATGCCCGAGAGCAGCAGGGTCTTCAGATGAAAAGGCGTGGTGACCAGCGCACGCGGGCGCGGCACCGAGGCAAGCGCTTTGACTACATCGGCCGGAAAGAACGGCCGCCCGCTGTCGAATGCAGCGCCGCCGAGCATTGCCAGCAACACCGATGATTCGAGCCCGTAGCTGTGCTGCACCGGCACGGTCGCGACCAGCGTCAGGCCCGCAAGCGACGGCCGGCCAAGCAGGCTGGAGAGCCGCTCTACCGCCACGGCCACATCGCCAACCAGCGTTTCCCACCGCTTGGCGTGCGGCTGGGGCACACCGGTCGAGCCCGACGTCAGCAGGCTCACCGCATGCATGCCGCCGTCGACAGCCGGCACATCGAGGCCAGCGCCGCCTTCGGGGCTGGAGCGGTCCTCGATGAGCACGCGCGGTATGCCGGGCGTGGCCAGGCCGGCGTCATCGGTCAGCGCAAAAAGATTCGGCCCGCCGGATTCGACCAGGCGCGCGAGCGTGTCGGGCCGCGCGTCGGGCGGCAGCAGGCTTGCATGGCCTCGCACCAGCGCGGCGGCCAGGCTGACGGCAAAGGCGTAGCGATCGACACACAGGTTGACGGCCTTGCCCTGTGCGGGGAGCAGCGGCGCGAACCGGGCCACGTCGGCCAGGAACTGGCGCGTGCTTACCGGCACGCCAGCGCGCCAGGCCAGCGGCGCGTCGAGGTCGCGGTTGGCAATGAGCGGCAGCAGGCGGGTTTCGGCGGTCACGCGGGTGCCCTGCTTTACCGGCTGCCGGTGCCGTTGTCGATGGTCGATGTTCCCTGGAAGGCGCGCACCGCATCGATGAGCCGCGTGCGCTCGAACTCCGGGTGCAGACGGTAGCGCACCAGGTGCTCGCCCACGAAAAGAAGAGTTACCGAAAGCGGCGTCAGCACATTGGCCAGCAGCGACCACGCCGAGAAAGGCAAGGTCAGGTACACCACGATGGACGACGCCACCACGAGCGCGAAATACGCGGTCCAGATGCGGGTTAGCTGCGTGGTGTAGGCCAGCATGTGGCCCTTGAGAGGATGCACGCGCTGCGCGAACTGGGTGATCAGCGGCAGGCCGGGCCCGCGCAGCGAGGCGCCGAACCAGCCGCACAGGAGGCCGTTGATGGCCACATGCTGGAATACATAGAGCCGGTTGGTGTCGCCCGCCTCACCCAGGAACACGAGCGCAAAGCCCGCAATGCCGAGCAGCATGGCGGCAACGAAGCCCCAACGGCCGAGCTTGCTGGCGGCAAAACCCATGGCCGCCAGCCAGAGCGGGCCGAGCAAGACCACCACCGCCCACGGTTCGGTGGGGTGGAACAGCATCATCCAGTGAGAGAGGCCGGCATAGGCCACCCCCACCAGCAGCAGGAGCGCCAGTCGCCATCGAGACATGGATCAGGAGGCGCTGCGATGCTGGGCGACGTGGGTCGCGAGCGTGCGCAGCGACTGGAAGATCTGCTGGTTGCGCTCGTCGTCCGAACGCAGCTGAAAGCCGTAGCGCCGGGACACTTCGAGTGCAACCTCGAGGATGTCGATGGAATCGAGGCCCAGGCCTTCGCCGTAGAGCGGATCGGTCGGCACGATGTCTTCGGGGGCGACTTCGAGATTGAGCGCGTTCACCAGCAAGACAGCCAACTCTTTTTCAATCGGCGACTGTTCAGGTGAATCGCCAGCGGCGGGAATGGGGGGCTGAGCAGTCGATGACAAAAAAACCTCCTGAAACTTTTTCCGTAACTACCTCGGGGGCCGTGGATTATAGGAGCGCCGCTTGATTAGACTGCCCGCTTCGATACGACCCGGAGCCCTCAATGGCCGACCCTCTCCTGATAGCACGCCACGACGCCACCGAGTGCGCCCTGCTGCCCAGCCTAGCCAACCGCCACGGGCTGATTACCGGCGCCACCGGCACCGGCAAGACAGTCACCCTGCAGACCATTGCCGAAAAGCTCTCGAGCATCGGCGTTCCGGTGTTCATGGCCGACGTCAAGGGCGACCTCACCGGCATGAGCCAGAAAGGCAGCATCGGCGAAAAGATGGCGGCCACGCTGAAGGAACGCGGCATCGACCTGCCCGAACCGGCCGCTTGCCCTGTGACTTTGTGGGACGTGTTCGGCGAACAGGGCCACCCAGTGCGCGCCACTGTTTCGGACATGGGCCCGCTGCTGTTGGGCCGCATGCTGGACGTGAACGAAACCCAGGCCGGCGTGCTGAACCTGGTGTTCAAGATTGCCGACGACAACGGCCTGCTGCTGCTCGACCTGAAGGACCTGCGCGCCATGCTGCAGTACGTGGGCGAGAACGGGAGCCAGTTCACCACCGAATACGGCAACATCAGCGCGGCCAGCGTGGGTGCCATCCAGCGCGGCCTGCTGCAGATCGAAACCCAGGGCGGCGACAAGTTCTTCGGCGAGCCGATGCTCAACATTGCCGACTTCATGCAAACGGTGGGCGGCAAGGGTGTGGTCAACATCCTGGCCGCGGACAAGCTCATGAACTCGCCGCGGCTGTACGCCACGTTCCTGCTCTGGATGCTGTCTGAATTGTTCGAGCAACTGCCCGAAATCGGCGACCCCGACCAACCCAAGCTGGCGTTCTTCTTCGACGAGGCCCACCTGCTGTTCAACGAAGCGCCCAAGGCACTCATCGAGCGCATCGAACTCGTGGTGCGGCTGGTGCGCTCCAAGGGCGTGGGCGTCTATTTCGTGACGCAGAACCCGCTCGACATTCCCGATTCGGTGCTGGCCCAGTTGGGCAACCGCGTCCAGCATGCGCTGCGCGCCTTCACCCCGCGCGACCAGAAGGCCGTAAAGGCCACGGCCACCACGATGCGCCAGAAGCCGGGCCTGGACATCGAAACCGCCATCACGGAGCTTGCCGTGGGCGAGGCGCTGGTGAGTTTTCTCGACGCCAAGGGGCGCCCGAGCGTGACGGAGCGCGTGTTCGTGGTGCCGCCCGGCAGCCAGATCGGCCCCATCACGCCCGCGCAGCGCCAGGCCGTGATCGCCAATTCGCTCGTCGCGGGCGTGTACGAGAAAACGGTGGACCGCGAATCGGCCTACGAAAAACTCAAGGGCCGCGCCGAGACCGCGCCCGACGCGCCGGCGGCCAAGCCGGGCGCCAAGGGCGCGGCCGAATCGCCTGAAGGCAGCAGCATGCTGAACGACCTGCTCTTTGGCAGCACGGGGCCGCGTGGCGGCAAGCGCGACGGCCTGGTGCAGACCATGGCCAAGTCGGCCGTGCGCACCATGGGCACGTCGGTCGGCAAGGAAATCCTGCGCGGCGTGCTGGGCAGCATCTTCGGCGCCAAGAAGCGCTGAGGCCGGGCCGGGCTTACCAGCGCAAGAGGCGCGGCCCGAGCAAGGCGCCCAGCACCACGGGCACCGCAATGCCGCTGACGTACCAGACCGCCAGGAACGATGCGGTCAGTTCCATGCAATGCAGCGCATACACGGCGGCGCCTACGCCACCGGCCAGCCCGCCCGCGGCCGCACCTGCCAGCGCAGGGCGCGTGGGCGCCAAGCCTTTGAGCACCAGCAGCGCCGCAGCAAAAACCGGCAGCGCCATCAGCCCGATGCTGATCGCGCAAATACGCCACGACTCACCCATGAGGAGTGGCATGCGCGCTCCGGCCGGCGCGTTGAACCACGACATGGCGCCGAGCACCCACACCACGAGCACCGGAACGGCAATGCCGATCCAGGCACGCTGCACCGGAACACCGGGTCGCGCAAGGCGCTGCAGCATCACGAAGGCCGCCGCCGCAATGCACAGCGGAAACAGCACCTTCACCCAGAACATCGGCCAGAACATGGCCTGCACCAGATCGCGGCGAACGCCGTATTCGGCCAACAGGATGGCGAACGAAAGCGGTGCGCCCACCAGCAGGGCAAGTGCCAGCCGCCGGCCCGCGGCGCGGCGCGGCACATGCGCTGGACCGGTGGCCAGCATGGCCACGAGATCGTCTGTTTTCATGGCGTATTGCTCCTGAGCCGGGCCGCAAGCGCCTTGAGGCCGCGATGAATGCCGACCTTCACGGCGGATTCGGACATGCCGGTGAGGCTGGCCGTCTCGGCCACCGAGAGGCCTTCGAGCTTCACGTGCACGATGGGCAGGCGCTGGCGCTCCGGCAGGGTCTGCAAGAGGCCGGCGATGTCGCGGCGCGCATCGCTGGCGTCGGTGGCCGATTCGGCGAACACGGCAAGCTCGTCGTCCAGCGGGTCATGCAGGGCCTCGCGTACCGACTTGGCACGCAGCAGGTCGATCATCTTGTAGCGCGCAATCGCATGCACCCAGGCCGTCAGCGGCTGGTCGCTCTGGTAGGTATGGCGCTGGTTGTGCATGGCGAGCAGGCATTCCTGGACAAGGTCTTCCACTTCGTCGGGCCAGCCGAAAAGGCGCTTGCCCAGAAAGGCGCGCAAGTGCGCGCTGAGTTTCTGCAGGAACTCGCGATAAGCCCCCGCGTCGCCGGCAAGGCCGCGCAGGAACAGGCCCCGCAGCGCCGCTTCGGCGTCGCTCAATCGCGCCCTGCTGTCCATAGTGTTTCGTGCCATCGGACCGGCTGGTTACAGCCCTTTCAAGAAAAAGGTTCCGGCGGATTGTGCCGCCATGGCGCGGCACCACGCCGCGTGCTCGGCTAAGCTCGCCCGAACCCATGGAAGGAGCGCCCGTGCCACCAGTTGCCGACTGTCCTGTGGATTGCCTTTCGCCTCTCGAGCGGGCTCCGGCCCGGACCTGAGGCCCGCCGATGCTGGCCGGCCTTGCTTCGCACCCCTGGGCCTATCCGGCGCTGGAGGTGGTGCATATCGTGGGCATTGCCATGCTGTTCGGCGGCTTGCTCGTCTTCGAGTTGCGCGTGCTCGGCGTGGGCAAGGAACTGTCGCAAAGCCAGCTGGCCCGGCTCACGCTGCTGCCTGCGCTGGCGGGATTCGGCCTGTGCGCCGCCACCGGCCTCACGATGTTCGCGAGCCAGCCCGGCGAGCTGCTCTCCAACTCGGCATTCCGCGTCAAGCTGCTGCTGATTTGCCTGGCCGGCGCCAACGCCGCCTGGTTCCACGCGCGTGGCGGCCTTGCCGCGAGCGGCGCCATACCCAAGCTGCAATGCCTGCTGTCGTTGGGGTTTTGGCTCGCTGTCATCATCTGCGGGCGATGGATCGCTTACATCTGAACAAGGAGTCCGAGATGATGCACAGGCGCATGTTCGTTGCCGGTTCACTGGGCCTGACCTTTCCTGCGTGGGCTCACCACGGCTGGAGCAGTTTCGATCAGGACCGCCCGCTGTACCTGGAGGGGCGTGCGACCAAGGTCATGTGGCGCAACCCGCACGGCGAGCTGGAACTGGAGCTGCCCGAGAACCCCTCCTTGCCAGCGGACCTGAAGCAGCGCCCGTTGCCCAGGCAGAGCACGGCGGTCGACGGCCCCGGGCTGCTGGCCAAGGCCCAGCTGCCGACCCGGCGCGACCGCAAGTGGCTCGTCGAACTGGCGCCTCTCACGCGGCTGCAGGCCTGGGGGGTCGAAGAGATCAAGCCCGGAACGCCGGTGGCGGTGCTGGGCTTCACCTACACGGGCGAAAAAGGGGATGCGGTGCTGCGCGCCGAATACCTGTTCGTCGGCGGCAAGGCCTATGGACTGCGCTCCTCGCCGGCCTGAAGCAAGCCGCGCCAGAAAGTGCAATAGCCATGACCCCGCCCTGCTTGCCAGCGGCGCGGCTCATCGGTACATTGCATTTTTTGAGGGCCTCCAATGTCCGCAGATAGCACAGCGATCCGTACCTCCATCCCGGCGCCTCCCGCGACCCCTGGCATCCCCGCGGATCCGGCGATCTCCGTCTCTCCCCTTCCCGCGCTCCACCCCTCATCGTCGACCGGGCACATCCGGCTGACCTCCCATGCCGGCGGCTTCGGCGCGCTGCCCATCCGATGGGGTGCGGCCACCGCCACAGAGCGCGGCCCGGTGGTCGGCACTACCACCAAGCGGGCGCACCGCAATGTCATCGGCACGCACAGCGGCTCTTACAGCGTCTACCGTGCGCTCGCCGTTGCGGCCGGAGCCCTCAAGCGCGAGCACAAGGCCGACCTCACCAACACCGCTCCCACCGACGTCATCGGCCCGTACCCCCAATGGACCGAGCCGGGGCGCATTGTTTCGCTCGACCCGTGGGGCGCGCTGGTGGCCGATGTGTTTTCAACGGAACTTGCGGCTGGCTACGACATTCGCCCGACCATTGCCATTACCAAGGCGCATGTCATCCTGCCCGAGGTGATCGAGGCGCTGCAGAGCGGCCGGCTCAAGGCCGACGGCCACTTTCTTACGGCTGGCGGCGCAGCAATGGTGACCAAGGCCGCTATCGAACCCGTGTGGTACCTGCCTGAAGTGGCGCGGCGCTTCGGCTGCTCCGAAACCGACCTGCGCCGCACACTGTTCGAGGAAACCGGCGGCATGTACCCCGAGCTTGTCACGCGCTCCGACCTCGAAGTGTTCCTGCCCCCCATCGGCGGGCAAACGCTCTATATCTTCGGCAACCCGCGCGACCTGGCCAACCCGGATGTGGAGCTCACCGCGCGCATCCACGACGAGTGCAACGGCTCCGACGTGTTCGGCTCGGACATCTGCACCTGCCGCCCGTACCTCACGCACGCCATTGAAGAGTGCATCCAGGGCGCTCAGCGCGGCGGCGTGGGCCTCATTGCCTATTCGCGCAAGGAGGGCCGCGCGCTCGGCGAGGTAACCAAGTTCCTGGTCTACAACGCGCGCAAGCGCCAGGTGGGCGGCGACACCGCCGACCAGTATTTTGCGCGTACCGAATGCGTGGCCGGGGTGCAGGACATGCGCTTTCAAGAGCTCATGCCCGACGTCTTCCACTGGCTCGGCATCAAGAAAATTCATCGGCTCGTGTCGATGAGCAACATGAAGTTCGACGCCATCACCGGCTCGGGAATCGAGATCGGCGAGCGCGTGAACATTCCGGACGAACTGATTCCGGCCGACGCCCGGGTCGAGATGGACGCGAAGATGGCCGCCGGCTATTTCACGCCCGGCCCGGTGCCAACCGCCGAAGAACTCAAGAAGGCCAAAGGCCGGGGATTGAGCGAATGAGCGACAACAAGGAACACAGCAACAACTACCTGCCCGCCGACGGTTCGGGCAACCTGCCGGACGGCAGCGCAGGCGACATCGATCCGGCGACGGAATTCGCGCCCGACACCAGCCGCCCCGCGGGTGCCGCCACCCTCTTGCGCACCACCGGTGCCATTCGCGAGCGCGCGGCCGCCCTGCTCGCTCGCGCGCGCAACGGCGAATCGCGCTGGTTTCGCATCGGCGGCGACGATGCCATAGACGACGCAGCCCGCGCCGTGGCCGAAGTCACGCGCGAGCGCTACCCGTGGGACACCATTCCGTATCACAGCCGCTGGCGCCACTTCGAGGCGGGCGGCGTCGACCGGCTGAAGCAGCTCGATGCTCTGCTCGGCGCCAACATCGACGCCCGGCAGCGTGCCCGTGCACACATCGACCTGGTGCTGGTGAGCGTGCTGCTCGACGCCGGCGCCGGCCCCGATTGGCACTACACCGAGCCGGCCACAGGCCAGCGCTTCACCCGGTCCGAAGGCTTGGGCGTGGCAAGCTTTCACGCTTTCACGAGCGGGCTCTTTTCGTCCGACCCCGACCATCCGCTGCAAGCCGATGCGGCCGGATTGCGCGGCCTGGTTACCGACCGGCTCGGCGACGCTTTTCAGGTGAGCGACGTCAATCCGCTGGTGGGCCTTGCGGGCCGTACTGTGCTGCTGCGCCGTCTTGGCGAGGCAATGAGCGAACAACCCGAAACCTTTGGCGACGACGGCCGGCCGGCCGGTATGTTCGACGCGCTGGTTGCCCCTTTTGGCGCCGCGGCACCGCCCACCGCCGAAATTACCGCGCACCAGATCCTCTCGTTGCTGCTCGAAACGCTCTCGCGCATCTGGCCCTCGGCCAACTCCATCGACAGCATTGCAGTCGACGGCAGCGACACCACGGGCGGCATCGGTTCGAGCGACCCCGCCCTTGCGCTTGGAGACTGCTGGCGCCATAGCGCAGTGCGCGGGCCCGGCCTTACCAACGGATGGATGCCGTTCCACAAGCTTTCGCAATGGCTGACCTATTCGCTGCTCGAACCCTTCGAGTGGGCCGGTGTGAAGGTGCGCCAACTCGACGCGCTCACGGCGCTGCCCGAATACCGCAACGGCGGCCTCCTGATCGACAGCGGCGTGATCGTGCCGAAAGACCAGGGCGCGCTTTCGCATGTGTGGAAGGCTGGCGACGAATTCATCGTCGAATGGCGCGCGCTCACGGTGGCGCTACTCGACGAACTGGCCCCTCGCGTGCGCAAGATGCTCGACCGCACCGAGGAAGAACTGCCGCTGGCCTGCGTGCTCGAGGGCGGCACCTGGGCGGCCGGTCGCGTGCTGGCACAACGCTTGCGTGACGGAGCGCCACCGCTCCTGATCGAGAGCGACGGCACCGTCTTTTAGACTTGCGGGTCCAGCAACGGCAGAACAATCAAATGAGCAACGTCCATCTCGTCGACCACCCCCTCGTCCAGCACAAGCTCACGCTGATGCGCCGCAAGGACGCTTCCACCAACAGCTTTCGGCGGCTCCTGAACGAAATCAGCATGCTCATGGCCTACGAGGTCACGCGCGACATGCCGATGCAGGACATCGAAGTGGAAACGCCGCTCGAGACCATGCAGGCCAAGGTCATCGACGGCAAGAAACTGGTGCTGGTGTCCATCCTGCGTGCGGGCACCGGCATTCTGGACGGCATGCTCACCGTGGTTCCGGGCGCGCGCGTCGGCCACATCGGCCTGTACCGCGACCCCAAGACGCTCACGGCCGTGGAGTACTACTTCAAGATGCCCGGCGAAATGGAGAACCGCGACGTGATCGTCGTCGACCCGATGCTGGCCACAGGCAACTCGGCCGTGGCCGCGGTCGAGCGCCTGAAAGAGCTCAACCCCAAGTCGATCAAGTTCGTCTGCCTGCTCACCTGCCCCGAAGGCGTCGCGACCATGCAGAAGGCCCACCCCGACGTGCCGATCTACACCGCCGCAATCGACCGCGAGCTGAACAGCCACGGCTACATCCTGCCGGGCTTGGGCGACGCGGGCGACCGCATCTTCGGCACCAAGTAAAGCCGACGCCCCCCAGGCGGCGGCTGCCGCGGTTCCGTCGGCCACAAGAAGATTTTCATACCTCGAGGAGAAGCATCGTGACAGCACGCCGTCAGTTGATCATTCGTTCTGCCGCAATTGCCGCGGCCCTTGCGGTGGGCGCGCCCGGCCTTGCGCTGGCGCAGGCCAAGCTGAAGGTGGCGGCGGTGTACACCGTGCCGTTCGAGCAGCAATGGGTGGGCCGAATCCACAAGGCGCTCAAGGCCGCCGAAGCACGCGGCGAAATTGAATACAAGGCGACCGAGAACGTCAGCAACGCCGACTACGAACGCGTGATGCGCGAGTACGCCACGGGCGGCAACCAGCTGATCCTGGGCGAAGTGTTCGGCGTGGAAGCGGCGGCGCGCAAGGTGGCCAAGGACTTTCCCAAGGTCGCCTTCCTGATGGGCTCGTCGCTCAAACCGCAGGCACCCAACTTCAGCGTGTTCGACAACTACATCCAGGAGCCGGCGTACCTGAGCGGCATGGTGGCCGGCGGCATGACCAAGAGCAACCGCATCGGCATGGTCGGCGGCTTTCCGATTCCTGAAGTGAACCGGCTCATGAATGCGTTCATGGCCGGCGCGAAGGAAACCAACCCCAAGGTCGAATTCAGCGTCAGCTTCATCAACAGCTGGTTCGATCCGCCAAAGGCCAAGGAGGCCGCTTTCGCGATGATCGACAAGGGCGCGGACGTGATGTATGCCGAGCGCTTCGGCGTCTCGGACGCGGCCAAGGAAAAAGGCAAGCTCGCCATCGGCAACGTGATCGACACGCAGGCGCAATACCCCGACACGGTGGTTGCCTCGGCCCTGTGGAACTTCGAGCCCTCTGCCGACCGCGCGATCAAGCTGGTGAAGGAAGGCAAGTTCACCGCCGAAGACTACGGCCCCTATTCGATGATGAAGCACAAGGGCTCCGAGCTCGCGCCGCTCGGCACGTTCGAGAAGAAGGTGCCGGCTGAAATCGTCGCCAAGGTCAAGACCAGGCAGGCTGACATCCTGGCCGGCAAGTTCACCGTGAAGGTCGACGACTCCCAGCCCAAATCGACCGCCAAGTGAAGGGGCCGTCGACGATGCGTTGGCGTTCTCTTCTTGCGGCCGGCGTGCTGGCCTTCGGTCTCGCGGGCTGCGCCGGTGTCTTCAAGCCCGGCGGCGCCGCAACCACCGGTATTCGACTGGACGACACGCCGCGCATCGCAGTGATCTCGGCCTTCGAGCCTGAGCTCAAGCTGCTGCTCAACCGCCTGCAGGGGCCCGCCAAGCACAGCGTCAACGGCGTCGAGTTCACCACCGGCACGCTCGAAGGCAAGCCGGTGGTGCTGTTCCTCTCCGGCATCAGCATGACCAATGCGACGATGAACACGCAACGGGTGCTCGACCGCTTCCGCGTGACCAGCATCGTGTTCAGCGGCATCGCGGGCGGCGTGAATCCGCAATTGCACGTTGGCGACGTGACGGCGCCTGCCCAATGGGGCCAGTATCTCGAAGTGCTGATGGCGCGCGAAACCGCACCGGGCAAGTTCACCGCGCCGCCTTTCATTACCGACGCCACGCTGCCCAACTTCGGAATGATGCATCCGCGCCCGGTCGAGGTGCGCTCGGCCGCAAAGCCGGGCATCGAGCGCAAGTTCTGGTTCGAGGCCGACCCGAAGATGCTCGAGGTGGCGCGCAGCATCCGCAACGTCGAGCTGGCGAACTGCAGCGCCGGCAAATGCCTGGCGCGCAAGCCCCAGCTCGTTGTTGGCGGCAATGGTGTCTCGGGCCCGGCTTTCATGGACAACAAGGCCTACCGCGAGTACACCTTCAAGACCTTCCAGGCCAACGTGCTCGACATGGAAACCGCGGCCGTGGGCATGGTGGCCTACAGCAACGGCGTGCCCTACATCGCCTTCCGCTCGCTCAGCGACCTTGCCGGCGGTGGCGAGGGCGCCAACGAGATGGGCACCTTCATGGGCATTGCGGCCGACAACTCGGCCAAGGTCATGTTGGCGTTCCTGGCTGCATGGAAGTGACCGGCGCTCCTGTCTTGCGCCTTCGGGGCATTACCAAGCGCTTCGGCTCCCTCGTCGCCAACGACGATATTTCACTCGACCTGCAGGCCGGCGAAGTGCTCGCGCTGCTGGGCGAAAACGGCGCGGGCAAGTCGACGCTGATGTCCATCCTGTTCGGCCACTACGTTGCCGATGAAGGCAGCATCGAAGTGTTTGGAGCGCCCTTGCCTCCTGGCAACCCGAAGGCGGCGCTGGCTGCCGGCGTGGGCATGGTGCACCAGCATTTCACGCTGGCCGACAACCTGAGCGTGCTCGACAACGTGATGATGGGCACGGAGCCGCTCTGGCGCGTGTTCTCGCGCCGCGCCGCCGCGCGAGCGCGGCTGCTCGAAGTGGCGCAGCGCTTCGGCCTGCCGGTGCAGCCCGACGCAAAGATCGGCACCCTCTCGGTCGGCGAACGGCAGCGCGTCGAAATACTGAAGGCGCTGTACCGCGGCGCGCGCATCCTCATCCTCGATGAGCCGACCGCCGTGCTGACGCCTCAGGAAAGCGAAGCCTTGTTCTCCACGCTCGCGCAGATGGTGGCGCAGGGTCTCTCGGTGATCTTCATCAGCCACAAGCTGGGCGAGGTGCTGCGGGTATCGCGGCGCATTGCCGTGCTGCGCGGCGGCAAGCTGGTTGCCGAGGCGCACACGGCCGACACCACGCAGGCGCAACTCGCGCTGTGGATGGTCGGGCATGCAGTCGAAGCCCCGCAGCGACGGCCCGCCGGCTCGGTGGGCGACGCGGTCTGCGTGCTCGACCGTGTGAGCACCGCGTCGGCCAGCAGCGGCGCGCAAGATCATTCCAGCCCGCTTCACGAGGTGTCGCTCACGCTGCGCGGCGGGGAAATCACAGCCATTGCGGGCGTCTCGGGCAACGGGCAGGTCGCGCTGGCCGAACTGCTGTGCGGCACGCGCCGGGCTGCATCCGGCACGGCCGTGCTGATGGGCCGGGCGCTGCCGCCCTCGCCCTCCCGGCTGGTGCAACGCGGCGTGGCGCGCATTCCTGAAGACCGGCACGCAGTCGGCGTGGTCGGTGACCTGCCGGTGTGGGAGAACGCGGTGTCGGAGCGGCTGCGCAGCCCGGTCTTTTCGCGCTGGTCTTTGTTCGTGCGGCGTTCGGCAGCACGGCTGCACGCCCGGCGCATCGAAAAGGCATTCGACGTGCGCGGCGCCGGGCTCATGGCACCGGCCCGTTCGCTCTCTGGCGGCAACATGCAAAAACTGATCCTCGGCCGGGCACTGCTCGCGCCCGAGCAAGTCGAAGATGCCGACAACAAGAAGTATCCGACCCGCGCGCCGCGCCTCATCGTCGCGCACCAGCCGACCTGGGGACTCGACATTGGCGCCGTCGCGTATGTGCAGCAGCAACTCATTGCCGCGCGCGATGCCGGCGCGGCGGTGCTGGTTATTTCAGACGACCTGGACGAAGTGCTGGCGCTCGGCGACCGAGTGGCCGTGATGCATGGCGGCCACTTGAGCGAGGCCCGCCCGGCCTCGGCCTGGACACGCGAAGCCATTGGCCTGGCCATGGCCGGCGCGACCGACGCCTTGCGCGGGAAGGCACGGCCATGATGCGGCTCGAAAGGCGCCACGAAGCATCGCGTGCCGCGCTGGTGCTGGCGCCCATCGGCGCGGTGCTGTTCACCATGCTGGTGAGCGCGCTGCTCGTGCTGTGGGCCGGCGCGCCGGTCGGCCGTACATATGCGCTGCTGCTGCAGGGCGGCTTCGGCTCGGTGTTCGCCTGGAGCGAAACGTTGACGCGCGCGATCCCGCTCGTTCTTACAGGCTTGGCCGCCACGGTTGCATTCAAGGCCAGGCTCTTCAACATTGGCGCCGAGGGCCAGTTGTTCGCCGGCGCACTTGCCGCCGTGGCCGTGGGCGGCATGCACGGCGGAACGGGCTTCGAGCTTCAGACGTGGCTGCTGTTTCCGCTGATGATGCTGGCTGCCGCCGTGGCAGGCGCCCTGCTGCTGCTCGGCCCGGCACTGATGAAGAACAAGCTCGGCGTCGATGAAGTCGTGACCACCCTGCTGATCAACTTCATCGTGCTGCTTGGCGTGTCGGCGCTGCTCGACGGGCCGATGAAAGACCCGACCGCCATGGGCTGGCCGCAGAGCGTGTCGCTGCAGCCCGACCTGGAACTCGGCAAGCTCATCGCGCAGACGCGCGTGCACACGGGCCTGCTTTGGGCGGTGTCGCTGGCGGTATTGGTGTGGGCCATCTTCAAGTACACCGTGCTGGGCTTCGACATCCGCGCGGTCGGCGCAAATGCGCGCGCGGCAGAATTTGCCGGCGTGCCAGTGACGCGCACGGTGGTCATGGTGGCGCTGCTCTCTGGCGCGCTGGCGGGGCTGGCCGGCGCCATCGAGGTGGCGGGCCGCACCAGCTACGTCACGCTCGACATGTCGCCCGGCTACGGCTACACCGGCATCGTGATAGCGATGCTGGCCGGGCTGCACCCGCTGGGCGTGATTGCCGCAGGCGTGTTCGTGGCGGGCGTGCTGGTCGGTGCAGACACCATGAGCCGCGCTGTGGGCGTGCCAACCTACATCGCCGACGTGATCGTTGCAGCCTCGCTGATCGCGGTGCTGGTGGCGACGCTGCTCACGCAATACCGGGTGCGGGTGAGGAAATGACCGACTTGCTCGACATCCTCGCCAACCCCGCTTTCTGGGTCGCGGTGCTGCGCATTGCCACGCCGCTCATCCTCGGCACGCTGGGCGTGCTGCTTTGCGAACGCGCCGGTGTGCTCAACCTGGGCATCGAGGGAATCATGGTGGCGGGCGCCTTTACCGGATGGCTCGCGGTGTATGCCGGCGCGCCGCTGTGGGCCGGCGTGGGAGTGGCCGCGCTCACGGGCATGGTGTTCGGGCTGCTGCATGCCTTTCTTACCGTGGGCCTGGCACTTTCGCAGCACGTCTCGGGGTTGGGCATCACGCTGCTGGCCACGGCGCTCAGCTACTTCGGCTACCGCGTGAGCTTTCCAAAAGTGAACACGCCGCCGACCATCACGCCCTTCGCGCCGATGGACTGGCTGCCGCTGCCCATCCTGAACGCGCAGACATCACTCACCCTGTTCGCGCTGCTGCTCGTACCGGCCATTGCCTGGGTGCTGTACCGCACACCGCTGGGCCTGGCGCTGCGCATGGCCGGCGAGAACCCGCAGGCTGCCGAAAGCCAGGGCGTCTCGGTCGCGGGCATGCGCACCGGAGCCATCGTCGCGGGTTCGGCGCTGATGGGCATGGCCGGCTCGTTTCTCACGCTCTCCGCGTTCAACGCTTTTTTCTTCAACATGGTGAACGGCCGCGGCTGGATCTGCGTGGCGCTGGTGGTGTTCGCCTCGTGGCGGCCCGGCAAGGCCCTGTTGGGGGCGCTGCTGTTCGCGTTCTTCGACGCGCTGCAGCTGCGGCTGCAACAATCGGGCGATGCCGTGCTGCCCTACCAGATCTACCTGATGCTGCCCTACTTGCTGTCGATCCTCGCGCTGGTGCTGGTTGCTCGCAAGGCCAGCTATCCGCAGGCGCTCATGAAGCCTTATCGCAAGGGGGAGCGCTGATGCCGCGCGCCATCGAATTGCGCAAGATGCTGCTGGCGGCGCTGGTCGCGTCTTGCAGCGCGGGCGCGCATGCGCTGGGCAGCGACTACAGCTATGAAACCTTCAAGACTCCCGATGCGGTCAGCTGGGTTCAGCTGTGCGGCACCTGGGGCAAGGACCACCAGGGCACCTACCGCGTGGTTCACGCCGAGCAGTACGCGCAGTCTTTTCTCTATGTGCAGTGGATGGCGCGCGACGCCAATGGCAGCTTGCATGCCGAGCACACGCTGGCAATTGCCGAGCTCGACAACGACCATGCCGAAGTCGCGCTCACCGATCTCACCTGCCGCGCCACACCGCGCGGCATCGTGGTAACGGCAAGGGCCGCGTCCGGCCATGACGACAAGCTGCGCCGAGTCACCGTCGAGGTCGGCCCGGCGCCGGGGCAATACCGCTACCGGGCGCAGCGCACGCGCTGAACGCTCGCCACCGACCGACAAAAGACTTTCACGATGCTCGACCTGCTCATCACCAACGCCACCCTCCCCGACGGCCGCACCGGAATGTCTGTTGCCGTGCAGGGAGGCCGCATCGCCGAAGTCACTGCGGGCCTCGACGCACCCGCGCAAGAAAAGCTCGACGCCCAGGGCCTGCTGCTTTCGCCGCACTTCGTCGATCCGCATTTCCACATGGACGCCACGCTGAGCTACGGCCTGCCGCGCGTCAATGAAAGCGGCACGCTGCTCGAAGGCATCGCACTGTGGGGCGAACTCAAGCCGCTGCTCAAGGCCGAGGCGCTGATCGAGCGTGCGCTGGCGTATTGCGACTGGGCAGTGGCCAAAGGGCTGCTGGCGGTGCGGTCGCATGTGGATACGAGCGATCCAAGCCTTCTTGCGGTCGATGCGCTGCTAGAAGTCAAGCGCCAGGTCGCGCCATATGTCGATCTGCAGCTCGTTGCCTTTCCGCAGGACGGCGTGCTGCGTTCATCCGGCGGAGTCGACAACCTGAAGCGCGCGCTCGACAAGGGTGTGGACGTGGTCGGCGGCATTCCGCATTTCGAGCGCACCATGGCCGACGGCGCGGCCAGCGTCACGCTGCTGATGGAACTTGCGGCCGAGCGCGGCAAGCTGGTCGACATGCATTGCGACGAATCGGACGACCCGCTCTCCCGCCATATCGAAACGCTGTCCGCCGAAACCTGGCGCCTCGGCATGCAGGGCCGCGTCACAGGTTCGCATTGCACGTCGATGCATTCGATGGACAACTACTACGTGAGCAAGTTGCTGCCGCTGATAGCGCAGAGCGGTGTCAGCGTCGTGTCCAACCCGCTGATCAACATCACCTTGCAGGGCCGCCACGACACCTACCCCAAGCGCCGCGGAATGACGCGCGTGCCCGAGCTCATGGCCGCGGGCGTGAACGTGGCCTTTGGGCACGACTGCGTGATGGACCCGTGGTACGGCATGGGCTCGGGCGACATGCTCGAGGTGGCGCACATGGGGCTGCACGTGGCGCAGATGACCAGCCAGGCTGGCATCCGCCAATGCTACGAGGCGGTAACCACCAATGCTGCGCGCGTGATGCACCTTGAAGGCTACGGCATCGCGGCAGGCTGCGACGCGAGCTTTGTGCTCTTGCAGGCGCGCGATGCGGTCGAGGCGATTCGACTGCGTGCCACCCGGCTCAAAGTCTTCCGTAAAGGAAAGCTGCTCGCGGAAACGCCGGCTGCTACCGCCGCGCTGCACCTTCCGGGCCGGGGGCAGGCCACCAGCTGGATGATTCAAAAACCCTAGCGTTGGCCGCGCAGGCTCACCGCGCCGGTGCGCCCCTCAGATCGCACCACATGTGCACCTTGGCCAGCAACGCGCCATCGACCGCAATGGCCAGCGGTTCGACGCCGAAAACCTCGAACCCGCAGCGCTCGTAGAGCGCCTGGGCAGTACTGTTGCCTTCAGTCACAGTGAGCTGAACCAACCGCAGCGTCTCGAGCGAACGCGCATGCGCCAGCACCGCAAGCACCAGCCGGCGGCCGAAGCCGGAGCGGCGCGCAGTGGTTGCCACCGTCATGCCGAAGAGCGTGGCCTTGTGCCGCGCGCGTTGCCTTGCTTCAAAGCTCAAGCCCGCCGCGCCCACCAGCATGCCCGCCTCGTCGAATGCGCCATAAACCACGCTGGTCCCGCCCGCATCTGCGCCCAGCCGTTCTTCCCACCAGCCAAGCGGAAGCCCGGCGCGCTCATCCACAGTGGTGGTGAAGGCACTCGGGTGCGTGGCATAGGCCTCGAGCATCAATGCGCGGTACGCCGCGGCGTCGGTGGTTGTCAGGCGGCGAACGGAGCCGCGGTGGTTTTCAGAAGCGGGCACAGGACACCTCAGGCTTCCGGTGCGATGGCTTCGGCGTATTCGTAGAGCGCGCCCAGGATTTCCTCGCCCCGCTCATCCGCAGTTTCCGACAGCGCATCGACTTCGCTGAACAGCATTTCGATGGTGCGAGCACCACCCTCGCCCTTGAAGAGCCGCGCGGCGCGAAGCGCCTCCCAGCGCTCGGCTTCCTCGGGGCTGAGCAGTTCGGGCCAATTGCGTGCGCGGTATCTGAAGAGTATTTCTTCGAGGCGGCCGTCGTCGAAACCGGTGCGGTCCTTTGCGAGTTCTTCGGGCGAAAGCCCGCGCAGCTGGTTCAGGCGGCGCCTGTCGGCGTTTCCGACAAAGCCGCCATACAGATCTTCGTCCACGTCTGGCGTGGCCTCTTTGGGGCGGGCGTACACCTGCGACCAGATGGCGCTCATGTCGGGCAAGTCGCGTGCGATGGCCGCGTGCCGCATGGCCGCATCGAGATCGACGTTCCAGCGCTCGGCCATGGCCGGTGCGAGGGTGCGCAGGTTGCCGACGACCATCGGCGACTTGTTGAGGTGAATGCCCTTCACCGGCAAGCGCACCACGCCTTCCGGCAGGTCTGCGGTGCGCGTGAAAAGACGCAGGCGCAGGGTTTCGACATCGATATCGCGCAGTTCGCTCGGGTCGTGGGCCAGGTCCCACGCGAGCAGCTCGTTCTTGTTGCTTGGATGGCTCGCAAGAGGCCACATCACGCTGAGGCACCCGCGCTCGACCGGGAACATGCCCGAGACGTGCAGGAAAGGCTTGGCCGTTTCCCGCATGGCGGGCAGGCCAAGTTCGCTGGCCACTCGGTCTTTCTTGTGCAGGCCGAACGCAAATTCGAAGAGCTTGGGCTGGCGGTCGCGAATCAGCCGGGCCAACGCAATGGTGGCGCGCACATCGGACAGCGCATCGTGCGCCGATTCATGCAGCAATCCGTTGGCGCGCGCCAGGTCTTCGAGCTTGAAGCTGGGCTTGCCGTCTTCCTTCTTCGGCCACACGATGCCGTCGGGCCGCAGCGCGTAGGTCAGGCGCACCACGTCGAGCAGGTCCCATCGGCCGCAGTCGTTCTGCCATTCGCGTGCGTAGGGGTCGATGAGGTTGCGCCAGAACAGGAAGCGCGTTACCTCGTCGTCGAACCGGATGGTGTTGTAGCCCACCCCGATGGTCCCTGGCTCCGAAAAAGCCTTCTCGATCTGCGCCGCAAAGGCATGTTCGGGAATGCCGCGCTCCAGGCAGACTTGCGGCGTGATGCCGGTGATGAGGCAGGCCTCGGGGCTGGGCAGGTAATCGGGCGCGGGCTTGCAATAGATCATCAGCGGCTCGCCGATCTCGTTCAGCTCTGCGTCGGTGCGAATGGCGGCGAACTGCGAAGGCCGGTCCCGGCGCGGCACCGCACCGAAGGTTTCGTAGTCGTGCCAAAGAAAGGTGTGGTTCATTCAGAGCAAGGGAGAAAACAATCGTGCAAGCGCATCGCCAAGGCGGCGCCAGAAACTCTGCTGCCGGTTGGCGCGCACCGCACCGGAGCTGTGAAGGTCGGTTTCGAACTGCGCGGCCAGGGGACGCGCCAGTTCGGGCCCGTAGACCACAGCGCTCACCTCGAAGTTGAGCCGGAAGCTGCGGTTGTCGAAATTTGCCGTACCGATCATCGCGCAATGGTCGTCCACCACCAAGGTCTTGGAGTGCAGCATGCGTGCCTTGTACTCCCATACCTTCACGCCAGCGCCGATCAACTCGTCGAAATAGGAGCGTGCAGCCGCGCTCACAATGGCTGAATCGCTTCGGTGCGGCACCAGGAGGCGCACATCGACACCCCGCAGCGCGGCGCTGGTAAGCGCCATCATCGCGGGCTCCCCTGGCACGAAGTACGGCGTTGTGAGCCAGGCGCGTTCGCTTGCCGAATGAATGGCCTCCACATGCATGCGGTGGATGGGCTCGAGCATGTTGTCCGGGCCGCTGGTCACAATTTGCACAGGAATGTCGCCAGCCTCCACCTGCGGGAGCATGGCACCCATGAGGTGGTCCATGTTGCGAAGGTCTTCGCCGGTGGCGTAGGCCCAGTCTTCGAGAAAGGTGGTCTGGAGCCAGCGCACCGCGCTGCCTTCGATGCGCAGGTGCACGTCGTGATAGGCGTCGGGCCGGGTGCGCTTGTCTTCCTCGTCGGTAATGTTGACGCCGCCGGTAAAGCCCACGCGGCCGTCGCACACGACGATTTTTCGGTGGGTGCGGTAGTTGGTTACCGGCCGGAGGCGCCGACCGATGCGCGTGTCGTGGAACAGCGCAATCTCCACCCCCGCAGCAGAAAGCGGCGCCATGAACTTGCGGCCGATGCGCTTGGAACCGAGTGCGTCGAGCAGAAGGCGCACCGCCACGCCCTGCCTGACGCGTTCCACCAAGAGGTCACGCAGCGCGGTGCCGATCTTGTCGGGCTCGAAGATGTAGTACTCGAGGTGGATGTGGTCTTGCGCCTCGCGCACCGCATCGAAGATGGCATCGAACGTGCGCGCACCGCCCGAAAGCAGTGCAACGCCCGTGGCGCTGGAAACGGGCAGCCCGCAGGCCGCGGTACCGAGCCGTGCCATCTGCTGCAGAGCCGGCGGCGCATTCTGGGCCGCGTCTCGCAGGCGGGCCAGATCGGCCTGCGTGTGGGCCTTGGCGCGGCTTCGCAACCGCTTGACCCGCTGCTTGCGCAAGCGCTGCGGCCCCAGGAAGTAATAGATGACGAATCCCGCAAACGGCAGCAGCGCAAGCGAGAGGATCCAGCTCATGGTGGATACCGGCGCGCGCTTCTGCATCACGATCCACACCGACAGCACGGCGATATAGCCACTCCAGGCCAAAGAGAGGCCGGTTTTCCATTCCTGACTGAGCTCGGGAAGAATCAAGGTGAAGCTTGTGTGCGGGTAATTTCCGGCCCCAAGAAAAAAGGCCGGCAGCGAATGCTACCGGCCTTTTCAGTGTTGCCAGGAATACCGCGGAACCGGCTCTGTCGGCCCGCTTTTTTATCCTGCCGCAGCCTCTTCGGCTTCAGGCTTGGACTTGCCTTCCTTCTTGGGCAGCGGCTGGATGTCCAGCTGCACCTCGCCCTTGTCGTCGATATCGACCGAAAGGCGGCCCCCATCGATGAGGCGACCGAACAGCAGCTCGTCGGCCAGTGCACGACGGATCGTGTCCTGGATCAGGCGCTGCATCGGGCGGGCACCCATCAGCGGATCGAAGCCCTTCTTCGCCAGGTGCTTGCGCAAGCCGTCGCTGAACGTGACGTCGACCTTCTTCTCGGCCAACTGCGTTTCGAGCTGGAGCAGGAACTTGTCGACCACGCGCAGGATGATCTGCTCGTCCAGCGCCTTGAAGCTCACGGTCGCGTCCAGGCGGTTGCGGAACTCCGGCGTGAACAGGCGCTTGATATCGGCCATTTCGTCGCCCGCCTGACGCGGGTTGGTAAAGCCGATGGTCGCCTTGTTCATGGTCTCGGCCCCCGCATTGGTGGTCATCACGATGATCACGTTGCGGAAGTCGGCCTTGCGTCCGTTGTTGTCCGTCAGGGTGCCATGGTCCATGACTTGCAGCAGCACGTTGAAGATGTCCGGGTGCGCCTTCTCGATTTCGTCGAGCAGCAGCACCGCGTGCGGCTTCTTCGTGATGGCTTCGGTCAGGAGGCCGCCCTGGTCGAACCCGACGTAGCCCGGAGGCGCGCCGATCAAACGGCTCACCGCATGGCGCTCCATGTACTCCGACATGTCGAAGCGGATCAGCTCGATGCCCATGATGTAGGCGAGCTGCTTGGCCGCTTCGGTCTTGCCGACGCCCGTGGGGCCGCTGAACAGGAACGAGCCGATCGGCTTGTCTTCGCGGCCAAGGCCCGAACGCGCCATCTTCACGGCGGAAGCCAGCACCTCAAGCGCCTTGTCCTGGCCGAACACCACGCTCTTCAGGTCGCGCTCGATGGTCTGCAGCTTGCCGCGGTCGTCGTTGCTGACGTTGGCCGGGGGAATGCGCGCGATCTTCGCGACGATGTCCTCGACCTCGGACTTGCTGATGGTCTTCTTGCGCTTGCTCGCGGGCAGGATGCGCTGTGCGGCGCCGGCCTCGTCGATCACGTCGATGGCCTTGTCGGGCAGGTGGCGGTCGTTGATGTACTTGGCGCTCAGTTCGGCCGCAGCCTGCAGGGCCGCAACCGCGTACTTGACGCCATGGTGCTCTTCGAAGCGCGACTTCAGTCCCTTCAGGATGTCGACGGTTTCCTGCACGGTCGGCTCAACCACGTCGACCTTCTGGAAGCGACGCGACAGGGCCGCATCCTTCTCGAAGATGCCGCGGTATTCGCTGAACGTGGTGGCGCCAATGCACTTGAGCTGGCCGCTAGAGAGCGCCGGCTTGAGCAGGTTGGACGCGTCCAGCGTGCCGCCCGAGGCCGCGCCCGCACCGATGAGGGTGTGGATCTCGTCGATGAACAGGATGGCATTCGGCTTGTCCTTCAGCGACTTGAGCACGCCCTTCAGGCGCTGCTCGAAATCGCCGCGGTACTTGGTGCCGGCCAGCAACGCGCCCATGTCGAGCGAGTAGACCTGCGCCTCGGCGAGGATTTCAGGCACGTCGGTCTGCGTGATGCGCCATGCCAGGCCTTCTGCAATGGCGGTCTTGCCCACGCCGGCCTCACCCACCAGCAGCGGGTTGTTCTTGCGCCGGCGGCAGAGAATCTGGATGACGCGCTCGACCTCGTATTCGCGGCCGATCAGCGGATCGATCTTTCCGTCCTTGGCGAGCTGGTTGAGGTTTTGCGTGAACTGTTCGAGAGGCGAAGCCTTCTCGTTCTTTTCGCCGCCGCCCTCTTCGCCCTCGCCCGAAGACGATTCGCTGCTGCCCTTGACGGCCTCAGGCGGATCGCTCTTCTTGATGCCGTGGGCAATGAAGTTCACCACGTCGAGGCGGGTAACGCCTTGCTGGTGGAGGTAGTACACCGCATGCGAATCCTTCTCGCCGAAGATCGCGACCAGCACGTTGGCGCCGGTGACTTCCTTCTTGCCGTTGCCGGTGGACTGCACATGCATGATGGCGCGCTGGATCACGCGCTGGAAACCCAGCGTGGGCTGGGTGTCGACATCGTCGGTACCCGCCACTTGCGGCGTGTTGTCCTTGATGAAGTTGGTGAGCGACGCCCGCAGGTCGTCGACGTTGGCCGAGCACGCGCGCAGAACCTCTGCGGCGCTCGGGTTGTCCAGCAAAGCGAGCAACAGATGCTCCACGGTGATGAACTCGTGGCGCTGCTGCCTGGCCTCGACGAAGGCCATATGCAAGCTGACTTCCAGTTCCTGGGCAATCATGTGATTTCCTTTTGCCTTGCTGTAAATAAGTTCTCAGATGGGTTGGAGCTTGCGCAATTCAACTGGTTCACGCAACAGGCTCGCTCACGCACTGCAGCGGATGTCCGGCCTGATGCGCCGCCTCCATCACCTGGTTGACCTTGGTGGCCGCGAGATCGCGGGAATAAACCCCACAAACGCCGCGGCCATCGAGATGAATCTTTAGCATGATCTGGGTCGCGGTTTCGCGATCCTTGTTGAAATATTCTTGCAGGACGACGATTACGAACTCCATGGGGGTGTAGTCGTCGTTCAGCATGACCACCTGGTACATCTGGGGCGGCGCAGTTTTTTGCGGCCGCCGCTCCAGAACGACCGAATCTCCGTCATCTCCTGCCGGTTTCTGGGCCGGCGGAGTGCTGGGAGTCTTGGGAATTCTCGTTGCCATAAAAAAGATTCTATAGAGCGTGCAAGCACCGTGCCGGCGCAAGAAGACTTGGTGGCGCGTAATCGACAAATCAAGGGGCTTGCGTCGTGTGCGACACCACAGACGTTGCAAAAAAGCCCTGCCGTTTGCGGGCGCCGCAGCGCAAATGCTACGCGGCAGGCACTCCAAAAAAATGGGTATTTGGAGCAGGGTGTTCCATTTCTCCAACCACCCGGTTTGCTTGCGTCAAAAGAAAAGGCCCTCTAGACCGGAAGATCCAGAGGGCCTTTGCTTCAAGGCGCACGGGGCGCCAGAGCGCTATTGCTCGCGCAATTTACATGTGGTCGATCATGACCTGGCCGAAGCCCGAGCAGCTCACCTGGGTGGCGCCGTCCATCAGGCGCGCGAAGTCATAGGTGACCTTCTTGCTGGCGATGGACTTTTCCATCGAACTGATGATCAGGTCGGCGGCTTCGGTCCAGCCCATGTGGCGCAGCATCATTTCGGCCGAGAGGATTTCGGAACCGGGGTTCACGTAGTCCTTGCCGGCGTACTTGGGAGCGGTGCCATGGGTGGCTTCGAACATGGCGACGGTGTCGCTCAGGTTGGCACCCGGGGCAATGCCGATACCGCCGACTTGCGCGGCCAGGGCGTCCGACACGTAGTCGCCGTTGAGGTTGAGCGTGGCAATCACGCTGTACTCGGCGGGGCGCAGGAGAATCTGCTGCAGGAAAGCGTCGGCAATGCTGTCCTTGACGGTGATTTCCTTGCCCGTCTTGGGGTTCTTGAACTTCATCCACGGGCCGCCGTCGATCAGTTCGGCGCCGAACTCCTTGGCGGCCAGTGCATAGGCCCAGTCACGGAAGCCACCTTCGGTGAACTTCATGATGTTGCCCTTGTGCACGATGGTCACGCTGGGCTTGTCGTTGTCGACCGCGTACTGCAGCGCCTTGCGCACCAGGCGCTCGGTGCCTTCCTTGGACACGGGCTTGACGCCGATGCCGGAGGTGTTGGGAAAACGGATCTTCTTGACGCCCAGTTCGTCCTGCAGGAACTTGATGAGCTTCTTGGCCTTGTCGCTTTCGGCTTCGAACTCGATGCCGGCGTAGATGTCTTCCGAGTTCTCGCGGAAGATGACCATGTTGGTCTTGTGCGGCTCGCGCACGGGGCTGGGCACGCCTTCGAAGTACTGGATGGGGCGCAGGCACACGTACAGGTCGAGTTCCTGGCGCAACGCCACGTTCAGCGAGCGGATGCCGCCGCCCACCGGCGTGGTCAGCGGGCCCTTGATGGAAACGACATAGTCGCGCACGGCGTGCAGCGTTTCTTCGGGCAGCCAGACGTCGGGACCGTAGACCTTGGTCGACTTTTCGCCGGCATAGACTTCCATCCAGTGGATCTTCTTCTTGCCGCCGTAGGCCTTGGCAACCGCTGCATCCACCACCTTCAGCATCACGGGGGTGATGTCCAGGCCCGTGCCGTCGCCTTCGATGAAGGGAATGATCGGCTGATCAGGCACATTGAGCGAGTTGTCGGCGTTGACCGTGATCTTCTGGCCTTCGGCCGGGACTTTGATGTGCTGGTAGCTGGACATGAGGGGGAATGACTCCGGGAGTGACGTAATTCGGACGACTGTCTGCGAATTCAGACAGCGACGGGGAATCGCTGTACAGCCCGCGAACAAATCGCTGTACATTTTAGACGCAACCCATCAGCGAGCGTTTGTCAACCTTGAGGCCAATGGTCTCGTTAGTGGCTGACCTTCTGCTCGCCGGGAGGCGTTTCCAACCAATTCTCGATAGAGGAATCACAATGAGCAAAATTCTCGCAGTCATGATCGCTGGCTTGTTCGCCGCTGGCGCCTACGCCCAGAACCCCACCGGCACCACGCCCGAGCAAGGCAACGCTACCAACAGCAAGCCGCAAGCCCGTGCGGAAGCCAAGAAGGAAGCAAAGCCCGCAGGTCAAGTGGCTGCTCCCGCCGGCGACATCGCCAAGACGCCCGAAGGCGGTGCCATCGGCGCCGACAAGGCTGCGGCTTCCGGCGAAAAGCGCGCTGAAACGCGCGACCAGCGCCGTCGCAACAAGGACGGCAGCGTCAAGCGCAAGTCGACCCAAGGCAGCACCCCGAAGTAATTCGGCGAGCTTCCACGAAAAAGCGCTCTTCGGAGCGCTTTTTTTTCGCCGTCAATTGCCGAACGGCTGTCAACCGGGGCGTGCGACTGGCGCGTTGATTGATGACCTCTCGCAAGGAGGTGGTCCATATCTACAATCTCAAAGGATGTCTCCATGAACAAGCTGCTCGCAGCCCTGGTCGCCGGTCTCTTCGCAGCCGGTGCATTTGCCCAACAGGCCGAACCCGCACCCAAGACAGACGCGCCCATGGCCGCCGCCACGCACAAGGCCAAGCAGCCTGCAAAGCACGCCGTGAAGAAGCACAAGGTGCGCCACCACGCAGCCAAGGCCCACGCGACCGCACCCAAGAAGGTGTAAGCTGCCGAGCTCACCGGCAATGCCTGCCAATGCCCGCATCAGCGGGCATTTTTCTTGGTCACACGCCTTTGAACCTGCGTCCTTGAACCCGCCTTGAAAGAAGCCCCGATGTTTCAGCGTTTCGCCGCCCTGCTCCTGCTCGCCGCCTCTCTGATCGGCCCGGCACAGGCACAACAGCAACCCCAGACCGACCTCGCACGCACCAAGTTGTCGCTCGGCTTGTACAAGATCGATGCGCAAGTGGCGCAAACCCCTCGCGAGCGGGAAATCGGCCTGATGTTCCGCAAGGAAATGCCGCAGTCCGAGGGCATGATCTTCGTTTTCGAGCAGCCGGCCACCCAGTGCTTCTGGATGAGAAACACATTGCTGCCGTTGACCGCCGCCTTCGTGGCCGACGATGGCCGCATCGTCAACCTGGTCGACATGCAGCCCATGACGGAGAACTCGCACTGCTCCGAAGAGCCCGTGCGCTACGTGCTCGAAATGAACCAGGGCTGGTTCGCCAAGAAGAACATCAAGAAAGGCGCCAAGCTGGGCGGCGAGTTGTTTGCCGCGTCGCGGCGCTGAGTCCGCGCCATTGTCCGGCCCACAAAAAAGCCGACCCGAGGGTCGGCTTTTTCAATGGGAGAACCCGCTCAGCCGAAGTTCTTGGCCGCGAAGTCCCAGTTGACCAGCTTGGCCAGGAATGTCTCGACGAACTTGGGGCGCAGGTTGCGGTAGTCGATGTAATAGGCGTGTTCCCACACGTCCACCGTCAGCACCGGCGTGTCGCCCGTGGTCAGCGGCGTGCCGGCGGCGCCCATGTTCACGATGTCCACCGAACCGTCGGCCTTCTTCACCAGCCACGTCCAGCCCGAGCCGAAATTGCCCACGGCCGACTTCACGAACGCTTCCTTGAACGCGTCGTAGCTGCCCCACTTGGCATCGATGGCCTTGGCCAGCGCGCCGGTCGGAGTGCCGCCGCCCTGGGGCTTCATGCAGTTCCAGAAGAAGGTGTGGTTCCAGATCTGGGCGGCGTTGTTGTAGATGCCGCCGCTGGACTTCTTGACGATCTCCTCGAGCGTCATCGATTCGAACTCGGTGCCCTTTTGCAGGTTGTTCAGGTTCACCACGTAGGCGTTGTGGTGCTTGCCGTAGTGGTACTCGAGGGTTTCCTTCGAGTACTCGGGTGCCAGCGCATCAAGCGCATACGGCAGGGGTGGGAGCACATGTTCCATGG
The DNA here is from genome assembly GCF_031456585.1 of Variovorax sp. 3319. Lineage (NCBI taxonomy): Bacteria > Pseudomonadati > Pseudomonadota > Betaproteobacteria > Burkholderiales > Comamonadaceae > Variovorax > Variovorax sp. 3319. The sequence goes on along the minus strand of NZ_JAVDUZ010000008.1, from coordinate 114,653 downwards.
TTTTTTCTCGTGGGTTGGTTGCGGGGAATAAAGGATTCTAGAAAGGAATCACGCGCCCGGCGTCGGACGCGGTCCCGTTTCGCCGGACCTTACGGTCAGGTCGACCGAGCCATCGGCGAGCCGCGCAACGACGGCGTCGCCCGCATTCAGCGTCTTTGCGCTGATGATCGCGCGGCCGTCGGGGCCGGTAAGCCAGGCGTAGCCACGCTGCAGCACCAGCGCCGGATCGAGCAGCCGAAGGCGCAAGGCCACCCGCTCGAGCCGCTCGCGCCGCTGGGCAAGCGCCCGCTCGAGCTTCAAGGGGAAATCGGCGGAGATGGAGCGTGGCACATGGGCGATACGCTCGGTTCTCGATAGCAATGCGTAGCGCAGGCGCTGGGAATGGTGCGCGAGTTGAAGCTGCTGGCGGGCCACCAGCGTCGAAGGCCGTCCAAGCCTTGCGGCCGCCTGGTCGAGCCGCTGGCCCAACACGTCAAGCCGGGTATCCATAGCGTCGCTGAGGCGCTCACCGAGCAGATCGATCGCACCAAGCCACATGGCTTGGGGGGCACTGACGAGTTCTGCGGCGGCGGTAGGCGTAGGCGCGCGCAGATCGGCGCAAAAGTCGGCGATGGTGAAGTCGGTTTCGTGCCCCACTCCGCAGATCAGCGGGACCGGGCTTTGCACAATGGTGCGAGCCAAGGTTTCGTCGTTGAAAGCCCAGAGGTCTTCGATGGAGCCGCCGCCCCGCACCAACAAGATGGCGTCTACCGCCGGCTCCAGCGCATAAAGCGACTGCAGTGCACGCACGAGCTCTGCCGGAGCACCCGCGCCCTGCACCGCTGCAGGCGCCAGAACCACCGGAATGTGCGGCACGCGGCGCCGCAACGCGGTAACCACGTCGTGCAACGCCGCTGCGCCCAGCGAGGTCACCAGGCCCACCGCGCGCGGCATTGTGGGCAGTGCCCGCTTGCGGCCGGCATCGAACAGTCCTTCAGCCTCGAGCCGCGCCTTGCGCTGAAGAAACTGCTCGAACAACGCGCCTTGCCCTGCGCGCTGCAAGCTTTCGACCACCAGTTGCAGATCACCGCGCGGCTCATAGACCGCCAGGCGCCCGCGCACCTCGACCTGGTCGCCGTCGCGCGGCGAAAAATCGAGCAGGCCGGCCGCTCGCCTGAACATTGCGCAGCGCAGTTGGCCGGACTCGTCCTTGAGCGCGAAGTAACAATGTCCACTTGAGGCGCGCGAAAAACCCGAGATTTCGCCACGCACCGCAACCGGGTTGAACCGCGCGTCGAGCGCATCGGCAACCGCGCGGCACAGCGCGCCTACAGCCCAGATCCGCGGACCTGGTGTGGTATTCGGTTCACGCAGATTCACAAATCGCACAAGTGGCCGGCGACCACTCTTCCACAGTGAGCGGCCACCCACAGGCGGTAGGGGCCCGATACGAAACAGGCGCACGGTTTGTCGTGCAACCTGTTGATTTCATTAAGAAAAGTGCTGCTCAAAATTCAATCGATCTAATGGAAAGCCCGTGCCATGCGGGTCCGGACACGTTGCGCCACGGGTTAATCACAAAGTTATCCACAGAATCTGTGCGTCTTTGCTTACAAGCAAACGAGCCGCGTGGCGATGGTGGGCTCGGTGGATAATCGCCGCGCATTTGCAGTCTACGGGCCGGAGGATTTTCTTGTTTTCCATCATAGTTGCCGCGGGCTGGCCGATTTGGCCATTGCTCGCTTGTTCGGTCATCGCGCTCGCGCTGGTTATAGAACGTTTCACAAGCTTGAAGACCGTGAAGGTCTTGCCGCCCAAACTGCTCGACGAGGCGATGACCGTCTCGCACGGCTCGGTTCCGGGCCCTGACGTGGTGACCAAGCTCGAACGCAATTCGTTGCTCGGGCAGGTGCTGGCCTCCGGTCTGCGCGCGCTCAACGCCAACCCCCGCTGCACCGAAGACGACCTTCGCGCGGCAATGGAAGCCTCGGGCCGCACGGTGGCGCACAAGCTGGAGCGCTATTTGCCGGCGCTGGCAACCATTGCGTCAGCCGCTCCCCTGCTCGGCCTCCTGGGCACTGTCATCGGCATGATCGAGATCTTCGGTTCGCAGTCGCCAGGCAGCGGTGCGGTGGGTTCCGGAAATCCGGCGCAGTTGGCACACGGCATTTCGATTGCGCTCTACAACACGGCTTTCGGCCTGATCGTGGCCATTCCGACCCTGATCTTCTGGCGCTATTTCCGCAGCCGGGTCGACGAATACCTGTTGAACCTCGAATTGTCGGGCGAGCGCTTTGCCCGCCATCTGAACGCGCTTCGGAAATGATGACCGTCCCCACGCTTGCCATTGCCGGTTTTGACGGAGACCGGGCATGAGCCGCGGCCGCATGCACTTTCGCCACGGCGCGCGGGACGAGCCCGAGATCAACCTGATCCCGTTCATCGACGTGCTGCTGGTGGTGCTCATCTTTTTGATGCTGTCGACCACCTACAGCAAGTTCACGGAGATGCAGTTGCGCCTGCCAACGGCGGACGTCGACTCGCAGCGCGACTATCCCAAGGAAGTGATCGTGGCGGTGTCGGCCGACGGCCGCTACTCGATCAACAAGACCCCCCTTGCCGATCGCAACGTGGCCACGGTGGCCGCTGCTCTCGGCGCGGCAGCAACGGGCGGCAAGGACAGCGTGGTCATCATCAGCGCCGACGCCAGCAGCCCGCACCAGGCCGTGATCACGGTCATGGAAGCAGCTCGCCGGGCCGGCCTGGTGCAGATCACCTTCGCAGCCCAATCGACGGCGCAAGCGGGACGCTGAGTGCCGCCCTACGGCAGCAGCAGTCACAGCGCACCGGCCTCGCGGCTGCAGCGCGCGTGGCTGCATCGCGGTGTGCTGGCTTGGCTGCTTTGGCCGCTGTCGCTTGTCTATGCGGCGCTCTTCGCACTGCGAAGCTGGTTCTACCGGCTGGGATGGCTGAAAACCGAACGCGTACAGGTGCCCGTGATCGTCGTGGGCAATGTCATTGCGGGCGGTGCCGGCAAGACGCCAGTCGTGATGGCGGTGGTTCGGCATCTGCAGGGCCGCGGTTTGCGCGTTGGAGTGATCTCGCGCGGCTACGGCCGCAGCACAGACGACTGCCGTGAGGTGCTGGACGAAAGCGATCCGCAAGACGTGGGCGACGAACCGGCGCTGATCCGCCATGCCACCGGTGCACCTGTTTTTGTGGCCCGGCGCCGTGTGGAGGCTGCGCAGGCTCTGCTGGCGCGACATCCGGCCACCCAGATCATCGTGAGCGACGATGGGCTGCAGCACCTGGCGCTTGCGCGCGATATCGAGATCTGTGTGTTCGACGACCGCGGTGTCGGCAATGGCTGGCGGTTGCCCGCCGGGCCTCTGCGCGAGCCTTGGCCGCGACGGTGCGACCTGGTGCTCCACAGCGGAGAGCGGCCGGCATTCGACAGCGGCTACACCGCGACCCGCGCACTGGCGCAAGAAGCTATAACAAGCGATGGCAAACGCGTAGCGCTGAGTGCTCTCGCCGGCAAGCCAGCGATCGCACTTGCAGCCATTGCACGGCCCGAAGCCTTTTTCGACATGCTGCGTGCGCGCGGCCTCACGCTGACCGAGACCTTCGGGCTGCCCGACCACTACGATTTCACCGACTGGCAAGCGCCAGCCGATGCCGGACACCCGTTGCTCTGCACCGAGAAAGACGCGGTCAAGCTGTGGCGGAAAGCCCCCGGCGCACTCGCTGTGCCGCTGCATTTCACGCCCGCGCCGGAATTCTTCGCCGCGCTCGACGCAAAGCTATCATCGCTCGATGGATACCAAGCTGCTTGAACTGCTCGTCTGCCCCGTAACCAAGGGCCCGCTCACCTGGAACGCCGAAAAGCAGGAGCTCTGCTCGCGCAGCGCCCGCCTCGCCTATCCGGTGCGCGACGGAATTCCGGTGCTGCTCGAGAACGAGGCGCGCACGCTGTCTGACGAAGAGCTGGGGCTGTGAGATTTACTGTTCTGGTGCCGGCGCGCCTGGCTTCCACCAGGCTACCCAACAAACCGCTGGCGGACATCGCAGGCTTGCCCATGGTGGTGCGGGTGGCGCAACGGGCGAGCCAATCGACAGCGCTGCAGGTAGTGGTTGCCGCAGACGATCTTTCCATTCTGTCGGCATGCAAGCAGCACGGCGTGGAGGCCATCCTCACGCGCCAGGATCATCCGAGCGGCACCGACCGCCTTGCCGAAGCCTGCGAGAAACTCGGCTTCGATGGCGACGATATCGTCGTCAATGTGCAAGGCGACGAGCCGCTGATCGACCCATTGCTGATCGATGCCGTTGCTTCAGCGCTTGCCCTTCGCCCAGAAGCCGCCATGAGCACCGCGGCCCATGAAATCGACTCGCTCGATGACTTTGTCAACCCGAACGTGGTGAAGGCGGTGCTCGATGCAAAGGGCAATGCGCTGTATTTCAGCCGCGCGCCCGTTCCGTGGTGGCGCGACGGCTCCGTCAACCGGGTGCCAACCGCGCTGCCTAGCCCGGCACCGCTGCGCCACATCGGCATCTATGGCTACCGCGCCGGTTTCGTGCGCAAATTTCCTTTGCTGCCGCCGGCGCCAGTCGAGGCGACCGAAGCACTCGAACAATTGCGGGCCCTCTGGCACGGGCACCGCATTGCGGTGCATGTCACCCAAGCGGCTCCCGGCCCGGGCATCGACACCCCCGAAGACCTGGCCCGCGTGCGTGCGCTGTTCGCAGCCAAGCCAACACCCTGAAGCGCGGGCCGCAGGGGCGGCTGTAACGGAAATTCTTCACGCTTTCGCATGCTATCCTCGACGCAATTCCGCCCTGCACGGCTCCCGGGCCGTCGCTTGGTGCGACACAAGATCTAAGAACCCTCCGAGGACACCATGAGACTAATTTTGCTGGGCGCGCCCGGGGCGGGCAAAGGCACGCAAGCGGCCTTCATCTGCCAGAAATACGGCATTCCTCAAATTTCGACCGGCGACATGCTGCGCGCAGCCGTCAAGGCCGGCACACCGCTCGGCCAGCAAGCCAAGGCGGTCATGGAATCGGGTGGCCTGGTGAGCGACGACCTCATCATCAACCTGGTGAAGGAACGTATCGCGCAACCCGATTGCGCCGACGGGTTCCTGTTCGACGGCTTCCCGCGCACCATTCCACAGGCCGACGCCATGAAGGCGGCGGGCGTCAAGCTCGACTACGTGCTCGAGATCGACGTGCCTTTCAGCGACATCATCGAGCGCATGAGCGGTCGTCGCTCGCATCCCGCATCGGGCCGCATCTATCACGTCAAGTTCAACCCGCCGAAGGTCGAGGGCAAGGACGACGTCACGGGCGAAGAACTCATCCAGCGCAAGGACGACGAAGAAGAAACCGTGCGCAAACGGCTCGAGGTGTACAGCCAGCAAACGCGTCCGCTGGTCGACTACTACTCGGCATGGGCCAAGGCCGATCCGGCTTCGGCACCCAAGTACCGTGCCATCAAGGGCGTAGGCACCGTCGAAGAGATCACCCAGCGCGCGCTGGCCGCTCTGAGCAACTGAACTTCACCCGCAGGCGCGCTGCTGTTGTGGCTGCGCTGCCTGCTTGTCTGTCTGGCTTGTTGCCGTCTTTCAGGCGGCCTTCCCGATCAATTCCAGCATCAACGCAATGCGCGCCTTGACCGGCGTCAGCGCACCGGCGTTGCGCAGCTTGTCGTCTGGTCTTGGCAGGATGCGCCCGCTCGTGCAACGTGTGGCGCGCAACACGGCAACTCCCGCGTCCTGCGCACGAAGCGCGGCAGCCTCCAGCGCATGGTGCACCGTGCCGTTGCCTGTCGCAGCCAGAACCAATCCACGCATCGGATCGGCGCAGCCCGCCGCCCGCTCCTGAAGCAGCAAGTCGACGATGGCGCCGCTCGCGCCGGCGTGGCTTGTGAGAATTTCGACCCTGGGCCAGAGAGCTATGGCTTCTTCGTTGGCTTCGAGAATTCTTGAGTTCCCGCCTGCCTGCGATCGGGGCCAGTCCCTCAGTCGCCGTACTGCGCCCTCTTCCACATAGCCGACCGGACCGGCATCGCCCGATGCGAACGCATCCTGCCGGTATGTGTGCACCTTTTGAACGTCCATTGCGCTGTGGATCACACCCGCGCAGACCACTGTCACGCCCTGCGCCGACGACGTTGCCGCAACTGCGATTGCATCGCGCACGTTCTGCGGGCCGTCGGGCGAAAGCGATGTAGCTGGACGCATGGCGCAGGTCAGCACCACCGGCTTGTCCGGCGCCAGCACAGCCTGAAGAAAGAAAGCCGTTTCCTCGAGGGTGTCCGTGCCGTGCGTGATCACCACACCCGCCACGTCGGCCTCGGCGAGCCAGAAAGCGCAGCGCCGGGCAAGCTGCACCCAGACGCCAAAGTCCATGTCCTTGCTGTCGAGCTGCGCCACCTGCTCCGCCACCAGCACCAGGCCCTCGGGTGCGTCTATGCCGCCGAGCAGATCGGCCACGCCCACTTGCCCGGCCGTGTAGCCGATGTTGTCGCCGCCGCTTTCGGCCCTTCCGGCAATGGTGCCGCCCGTTCCAAGAACCACAACGCGCCGCAGGCTCGACGAAAGCGAATCAACCATGGCTTGCCAACTTTTAAAAACTGGTTAAAAATACAGGTACTGGATATCTAGCCAGTGCCGCAAGGAACAACATATGCAGTTCGCCGTGAAGCTTACCGCCCGCCAGCAGCAAATTCTGGACTTGATTCAGAGCGCCATCGCACGCACGGGCGCTCCGCCCACGCGGGCCGAAATCGCCAATGAACTGGGCTTCAAGTCGGCCAATGCCGCCGAAGAGCACTTGCAGGCGCTGGCCCGCAAAGGTGTCATCGAGCTGGTCAGCGGCACCTCGCGCGGCATCCGGCTCAAGGGCGACGCCCTGCGTTCGCTCAATGAGTCTCGCAACAACCAGTTTTCGCTTTCGCTGCCCGGCATGGCGCAGTTGGCATTGCCGCTCATCGGCCGTGTTGCGGCGGGGTCGCCCATCCTCGCGCAAGAACACGTCGACCAGACCTATTACGTAGAGAACACGTTGTTCCAGCGCCAACCCGACTACCTCCTCAAGGTGCGCGGCATGTCCATGCGCGACGCCGGCATCATGGACGGCGACCTTCTGGCGGTGCAAGCCACCAAGGAAGCGCGCAATGGCCAGATCGTGGTGGCCCGCCTCGGCGACGAAGTCACTGTCAAGCGCCTCAAGCGCAACAAGCAGGTCATCGAGCTGCACGCCGAAAACCCCGACTACCCAACCATCGTGGTCCAACCCGGCGAGCCCTTCGAAATCGAAGGCCTGGCGGTCGGCCTCATTCGCAACACCATGCTCATGTAGGCCTGGCGGCCTGCCCAGAGCAGCACCCATCCGGTCGCAACAGGTGGCGGGCGTATGGCGCTATGTCGCCATCACCCTGTTGCGCCCAATCAAAGAAATCCTGCCTGTGTTCAACCTCATATTTTTTTGGAGTTCACATGGGAATCGCCCTTCTCGCCATCGTTGATTTGTGGATGCCGCTGCAATCGCTCGCAACCCGGCTGCTGCCGACGCGCCGCCCACGCCGCCGCGACGGAAGCAGCACTGCAGCGGGGTTGCGCTACGTCGCGGTTCGGCCGGCATGCACGGCCCGCGCCCACGGCACTGCCGCCCCAAAGGCCGCGCCCGCACCTGTACGGCCGCTGCGCGTCATTCGCGTGGTGGACGGCCCCCAAGGCGAAAAATGCAGCACCAACCGCATGGTGATTTCTGGCCGCATGGCTGATGTCTGCGCCGAACTCGACCGGTTGGCGGCTCTGGAGGCCATGGAAGCCGTCAGCACCGCGCCGGCCTCCACTCACCTGCACTAGTGCTGTGCAAACCCCGGTGACCACTGCCCGGGGCGGGTATCCAAACGTTCACACGCGCGTCATGCCAATGCTGCGAGGCACAATGGCACGCCATGAACATTGTGATCCTCGACGATTACCAGGACGCCGTGCGCAAGCTGCGCTGCGCCACCAAGCTGGACGCGTATGCGGCCAAGGTCTACACCAACACGGTCAAGGGCATTGGTCAGCTGTCAATCCGCCTGAAGGACGCCGACGTGATCGTGCTGATACGCGAGCGCACCCACATCTCGCGCCAGCTGATCGAAAAGCTGCCCAAGCTCAAGCTCATTTCGCAGACGGGGCGGGTAGGCAACCATATCGACGTCACGGCCTGCACCGAGAGAGGCGTGGCTGTGGCCGAAGGCACCGGCTCGCCCCAGGCGCCTGCCGAACTCACCTGGGCGCTGATCATGGCGGCCATGAGACGGTTGCCGCAGTACATCAGCAACCTCAAGCATGGCGCGTGGCAGCAATCCGGGCTCAAGTCGGCCTCGATGCCCCCCAACTTCGGATTGGGCTCTGTCCTCAAGGGCAAAACACTCTGCATCTGGGGCTATGGCCGCATAGGCCAGTTGGTGGCTCGCTACGGGCAGGCTTTCGGCATGCAGGTCGTCATCTGGGGCCGCGAGGCCAGCTGCGCCAAGGCCAGGTCCGACGGCTTCCAGGTGGCGCAGAACCGCCACGAGTTCTTCGCTGCCGCCGATGTGCTGTCGGTGCACCTGCGGCTGAACGAAGAAACCGTGGGCCTGGTCACGCTCGAAGACCTTTCGCGCATGAAGCCGACGGCCCTCTTCGTCAACACATCCCGCGCGGAACTTGTCGAGCCCGATGCCCTGCTGGCCGCGCTCAACCGTGGCCGTCCGGGGCTGGCTGCCGTCGATGTGTTCGAGAGCGAGCCGCCGCTGCAGGGCCACGCGCTCTTGCGCCTCGAAAATTGCATCTGCACGCCGCATATCGGCTATGTCGAGCAAGACAGCTACGAGAGCTATTTCGGCCAGGCCTTCGACAATGTGGTGAGTTTCATCAAGGGCAACCCCACCAACATCGTGAATCCGGGCGCGCTGCAGGTTCGCCGGTAACCTCATGAGCCGCCGGGCCGCCCCAAGGCGAATACCGCAGCAGCCGAAGGCGAAGGTCCTTCAGTGAGCCACCCTGCGCCACGGGGCGCTCTCTGGGCGCTGCTGGCCGGCAATTTCGTGATCGGCACGGGTGTGATGGTGGTGCCCGGCACGCTCAATGAAATCAGCACCTCGCTCGCCGTGACAGTTGCGTCCGCGGGCCAGTTGATTACGGTCGCCGCAGTTGTGATGTGCCTCGGGGCGCCGTTGCTGGCGGCCGTTGTCGCGGGGTGGGACCGCCGCCAACTGCTCGCCCTCACCCTCATCTGGTACGCCGTGGGTCACATTGTTTCGGCTCTGATGCCGAGCTTTGGCGCCCTGCTGCCGGTGCGCATGCTCACGGTGGTGGCGCCTGCAATCTTCACACCCCAGGCCGCGGCGTGCGCGGGCATGCTGGTGCCGCCGGAGCAGCGCGGGCGCGCCGTGACCTTCGTCTTTCTCGGCTGGTCGATGGCCTCGGTGCTGGGCTTGCCGCTCGGCGCGCTGATCGGCGGGCACCTGGGCTGGCGCATGGCTTTCACGGCAGTCGCAATGCTCAGCGTCGTGAGCGCGGCGTCGATCTGGCTGACGCTTCCGCGCGGCATCCGCCCCGCTGCACTCACGGCGGCCGCGTGGTCGCGCGTGCTGCGCAGTCCGGTGCTGATGGGCATCGTCTCGGTCACGGCACTGCAGGGAGCCGGGCAGTTTGTGCTGTTCAGTTACTTCGGTCCGATCCTGAAGCAGAACTTTGGCGCCGATCCAACCACGCTGAGCCTGATGTGGGCCTTGTTCGGCGTTTTCGGGCTGATGGGCAACATGCTGGTGAGCCGCTTCATCGACCGCGTGGGCGCGGGCCGCATGGTGTTGCTGACAAGTTCGCTGATCGCGCTCAGCCTCTTTCTCTGGCCGTGGGCCGGCACGCTCCCATGGCTGGCGGCCGTTCTTGTGCCGTGGGGCCTTGGATGCTTTGCCACCAATTCCGCGCAGCAGGCGCGGCTGGTGGGCCTCGCGCCCGCTCTTGCGCCGGGCTCGGTTGCGCTCAACAGCTCGGGCATCTACATCGGCCAGGCGGTCGGCGCAGGGCTGGGCGGATGGCTGCTTGCAAACGACGCGGTGGCATGGATGAACTGGGTCGGCCTCGCATTGCTGCTGGCCGCCATCTCCCTGAGCGTGATCATCGATCGCAGCCGCCGCCGGGCCTGAGAGCCGGCCTCGCGTAAAACCCGGGAGGCCCCAGTGCCGGGTGGCTGCAAAATCGAAGGCTGTGCAAGCATCGCGCCCCGCCTGCAGCCGGGGGCGCATACACCTCAACCAGCGAAAATCTTCCTCCAATGACAGTGAACTACACCCGGATCGGCGTCGTCGGCGCTGGCGCCATGGGCCGGGGCATCGCCCAGATCGCCGCGCAAGCAGGCAGCGAAGTGCTCCTGCTCGACAGTTTTGAAGGCGCCGCTGAGAAAGGGCGCGAAGCCCTGGCGGCCCAGTGGAACAAGCTGCACGAGAAGGGCAAGATCGACGCCGCAGCGCGCGATGCGCAAACCGCGCGCGTCAAGGCGGTCGATTCGGTCGCGGCCCTGGCCACGTGCGACCTCGTGATCGAAGCCGTGGTCGAAGACATCGAGGTCAAGCGCAACCTGTTCCGCGAACTCGAATCAGTTGTTGCCCCCACGGCCACACTTGCCACCAACACCTCGTCGCTTTCAGTCACGGCGATCGCCGCCGGCCTCAAGCACCCGGAGCGCGTGGCTGGCTTTCACTTTTTCAACCCTGTGCCGCTGATGAAGGTGGTCGAGGTGGTGGCGGGCTTCAAGACGGGTACCGAAGTCTGCAAACGACTCGCCGGCTATGCCGTGCAAATGGGCCACAGCGCCGTGCAGGCGCAGGACACGCCGGGCTTCATCGTCAACCATGCCGGCCGTGGCTACGGCACGGAGGCGCTACGCATCGTGGGCGAAGGCGTGGCCGACTTCGCCACCATCGACCGCATCCTCAAGGAACAAGCCGGCTTTCGCCTCGGACCGTTCGAGCTGATGGACCTGACGGCGCTCGACGTTTCGCATCCGGTAATGGAGTCGATCTATCGCCAGTACTACGAAGAGCCGCGCTTCCGCCCCAGCGTAATCACGGCGCAGCGGCTGGCAGCGGGCGTGCTTGGCCGCAAGACCAATGAGGGCTTCTACACCTACAACGACGGTGTGATGCAGCAGCCCGCCGAGGCGGCAACGCCCACGCTGGAGGCGCTGCCTTCGGTGTGGGTTTCGCCCCGCGCCGCGCGCCGCGCCGAGTTGCTGCGGCTTGTGAACGCCTTGGGCGCCCAGATCGACAGCGGCGCTACCGCCGCGCCCACTTCGCTCATTGTGGTGGCGCCCCTAGGATTCGATGTGACCACGGTGGCCGCGGTCGAGCGCCTGGACGCCACGCGCACTGTCGGCATCGACATGCTCATCGATGATGCCGCCACGAAGCGCCGCGTGCTTGCCACCAATCCCGCCACGCGGCGCGACATTCGCGATGCGGCGCATGCCCTCTTCGCGCGCGACGGCAAGGCTGTGAGCGTGATCCGCGACAGCGGCGGCTTCGTCACGCAGCGCGTGATCGGCACCATCGTCAACATCGCCTCCGACATGTGCCAGCAGCGCGTGTGCTCGCCGGCCGATCTTGAAACGGCGGTGCAGTTGGGCCTGGGCTACCCGCGCGGTCCGCTGGCCATGGGCAACCTGTACGGGCCGACCAACATGCTCGAGGTGCTGTTCAACCTGCAGACTGTCTATGGCGATCCGCGCTATCGCCCGAGCCCCTGGCTGCGCCGGCGCGGCGCGCTCGGCCTGAGCCTGCTGCACGAAGAAGAATAAACAGAGCCGCCCAGACAAGAAAGCACGACATCGATGACCGCAGAACTCAAGAGCACCAGCGAAGGACGCACCATGGTGCTGACCATCGCCAACCCGACCCAACGCAATGCGCTGGGCCCCGAGATCTACGCCGCAGGCATCGAGGCGCTCAACGGCGCCGAGAGCAGCGACGAGATCCGCAGCGTCGTCATCGTCGGCGAAGGCGCGTGGTTCTGCGCGGGTGGCTCGCTGCAGCGGCTGTCCGACAACCGCCAGCGCGACCCTTCGGTGCAGGCCGAAAGCATCGAAGGCCTGCACAACTGGATCGACTCCATCCGTACCTTTCCCAAGCCGATCATCGCGGCCGTCGAAGGCGCGGCGGCGGGCGCGGGCTTTTCTCTGGCACTGGCCTGCGACTTCGTGGTGGCTGCACGCGATGCGATTTTTGCGGCGTCATACAGCAATGTGGCGCTCTCGCCCGACGGTGGCCTGAGCTGGCACCTGGGCCAGGCATTGCCACGCCAGCTGGCCAGCGAATGGCTGATGGCCGGCGAGCGCATCGGCGCGCCGCGTCTGCATGCGCTCGGGCTGGTCAACGAGTTGAGCGAGAACGGCCAGGCGCTTGCAAGCGCACTGGCGCTTGCGGCCAGGCTCAATGCCCGCGCTCCGAACTCACTGGCCAGCATCAAGGAGCTTCTCAGCGAGGCGCGCGGCGCCACCTTCGCGTCGCAGCTCTCACAGGAGCGCGACCACTTCGTTCGCAACCTTCACCACCCGAATGCCGGCATCGGCATTGCCGCTTTTCTCGAGAAGAAGCCGCCGCAGTACGAATAGCGGCAAGACGTCACTCCCGTGACACCCTTCAGCCTTTCAGTCGCCGACAGGACAGACCAATGGACGACCCAATTCTTACCATCGAAGAACGTGAAGCGATCAACAGTGGTCGCTGGTTTTCTTCTCTCTCTCCATCGCTACGGCACGACATTCTTCGATGCGCTTTTGTCAAACGCTACAAGGACGGCGACCTGATTGCCGCCCGCGGCGATCCGCCCGATCACTGGATTGCCTGTGCCAAGGGTGCGGTGCGCGTGAGTTCGACGGCCGTATCGGGCAAGCAGGTGACGCTGACCTACGTGGAGCCGGGCATCTGGTTCGGCGACGTGGCAATGTTCGACGGGGACCGGCGCACGCACGACGCCTATGCGCATGGCGATACGACCGTACTCTGCGTGGCGCGGGCCGACTTTCAAAAGATCCTGGCCACGCACGTGGAGCTGTACGAAGCGCTGATGCGGCTGCAGGCGCGCCGTATCCGCACGCTGTTCGGGCTGGTGGAAGACCTCAACACCCTGCCCTTGCGCGCGCGCCTGGCCAAGCAGCTCATTCACCTGGTTCGCAGCTACGGTGTGCCCAACCTGGAAGACGGCAGCCAGACGCGCATCGGCCTGCAACTGGCGCAAGAAGAGCTCGCGCAGTTGCTCGGTGCTTCGCGCCAGCGGGTCAACCAGGAGCTCAAGACCATGGAACGCGAGGGCACCATCCGGATCGAGCCGGGCGGGCTGGTCGTGCTGGACCGCGCAGCCTTGATGCGCGTCTCCGAAGCTGAGAGCTAAGAAAACCAAAAAAGAGACAGAGACATGAGCCAGGATTTTTCGAACTTCATCGGCACCCGCGCCGTTTCGCAACAGCATGCCTTCGACATCGAAGCGCTTGCGGCCTGGCTCACTAAAAATCTCGACGGCTTCCAGGGTCCGCTGAGCGTGGAGATGTTCAAGGGCGGGCAATCGAACCCCACCTACAAGCTCGTTACGCCGACGCAAAGCTATGTAATGCGCGCCAAGCCCGGCCCTGTGGCCAAGCTGCTGCCATCGGCCCATGCGGTGGAGCGCGAGTTCAAGGTAATGAGCGGTCTGGCCGGCACCGATGTGCCCGTGCCGCGCATGCATTGCCTGTGCGAGGACGAATCCGTCATTGGCCGTGCCTTCTACGTGATGGAGTTCATGCAGGGACGTGTGCTGTGGGACCAGTCGCTGCCCGGCATGAGCAATTCCGAGCGCGCGGCTTACTACGACGAGATGAACCGCGTCATTGCGGCATTGCACACCGTGAAGTTTGCCGAGCGCGGCCTTGCCGACTACGGTAAGCCCGGCAACTACTTCGAGCGCCAGATCGGCCGCTGGAGCAAGCAGTACAAGGCCTCGACCGATGGCGCCGGCGAACTGTCGCAGCCCATCGAGGCCATGGAGCGCCTGATCGACTGGCTACCCGCACACATGCCGGCGAGCGCACGCGACGAAAGCAAAGTGTCGATCGTACATGGTGACTACCGCCTGGACAACGTGATGTTCCACCCCACCGAGCCGCGGATCATTGCAGTGCTCGATTGGGAGCTCTCTACGTTGGGCCACCCCCTGGCGGACTTCAGCTACCACTGCATGTCGTGGCATATGCCTCCTACCACCGGCCGCGGCATCGGCGGCGTGGATGTCGCAGCGCTGGGCATTCCCACCGAAAGCGAATACATCCGCCGCTACTGCGAGCGCACGCGCATCAGCACGCCTGAAGCACTGGCGCCCGACTGGAACTTCTACCAGGCCTACAACCTGTTCCGCATGGCCGCGATCCTGCAAGGCATTGCCAAGCGGGTCGAGGCCGGTACCGCGTCGAGCGAGCAAGCCGTGGCTTCTGCACGCGGCGCGCGACCAATGGCCGACATGGCCTGGCAGTTCGCCCAAAAGGCGTAACCAGCTCCCCAAAAAACCCCACCAGGAGACAGCATGGATTTCGAATATTCGGCCAAGACCAAGGAATTGCAGAAACGCGTCACGGCCTTCATGGACGAGAACATCTACCCGGCCGAAGCCGAGTACGCCGCCGAGTTGGCCGCCAACACGGCCGCAGGCAAGCGCTGGACAGCGCTCAAGACCGTCGAGAAGGTCAAGGCGAAGGCCAAGGCCCAGGGTCTGTGGAACCTGTTCCTGCCGGTGGACAGCGCCTCCGCCTCCGGCTACGAAGGTGCGGGCCTCACCAACCAGGAATACGCGCCTCTGGCCGAGATCATGGGCCGGGTGCAATGGGCTTCGGAAGCCTTCAACTGTTCGGCGCCGGATACCGGCAACATGGAAACCATTGCGCGCTACGGCTCGGAGGCCATCAAGGCGCGCTGGCTCAAGCCGCTGCTCGAAGGCGAAATCCGCTCTGCGTTCGCAATGACCGAACCCGACGTTGCCTCCAGCGATGCCACCAACATCTCGACCCGCATCGAACGCCAGGGCGACGAGTACGTGATCAATGGCCACAAGTGGTGGATTTCAGGTGCCGCCGACCCGCGCTGCGCCGTCTTCATCACCATGGGCAAGAGCGACCCCGACGCGCCACGGCATTCGCAGCAAAGCATGGTGATCGTGCCGGCAGATGCCAAGGGCATCCGCATCGTGCGCCCGCTCAACGTCATGGGCTACGACGATGCGCCGCACGGACACGTCGAGATGTACTTCGAGAACGTGCGCGTGCCAGTGGACAACATCCTGCTGGGCGAAGGCCGCGGCTTTGAAATTGCGCAGGGCCGCCTTGGCCCGGGACGCATTCACCACTGCATGCGCCTGATCGGCCTGGCAGAACGCGCGCTCGAGCTGATGTGCAAACGCGCCTCGTCGCGCGTGGCTTTCGGCAAGACGGTCGCATCGCAAACCGTGACGCAAGAACGCATTGCCGAGGCGCGCTGCAAGATCGACATGGCGCGCCTGCTCACACTCAAGGCCGCCTGGCTGATGGACGTGGCCGGCAACAAGGTTGCAAAGAATGAAATCGCGATGATCAAGGTGGTGGCACCGAGCATGGCTTGCCAGGTGATCGACTGGGCCATGCAAGTGCATGGCGGCGGCGGCATGTGCGACGACTTCCCGCTTGCCTACGCCTACGCCGGCGCGCGCACGCTGCGCTTTGCGGACGGCCCCGACGAAGTGCACCGCAACGCGATTGCAAAGTGGGAGCTGGGCAAGTACGCGCCCGGCAAGGCCGAAGCCGAGGCACCCGTCACGCGCTTCTGATCTGCATTACCCCCTCTCCCTCGGGAGAGCGTTGCGGTGAGGGCCGACGGCGCCAAACGCGCCCCGGCCCTCTTTCTTTTTCAGAGCTTCTTCTGCAAAAACACCGCGTGCCCGAACGCGGGGTCGAGCTGGTAGCTGGCAAACCCCTCGCGCTCATAGCTGCGCAATGCCGGCGCATTGCCCGACAGCACTTCCAGCGTCAGCTTGCAGGCGCCGCGCGCACGGGCCTCCTGCTCTACCCGCTCGAACATGCGTTGCGCAACCCGCTGGCCGCGATGGCTGGCCAAAACGACCACGTCATGCACATTGACCAGTGGCTTGCACGCGAAGGTCGAAAAACCTTCGATGCAGTTGATGAGCCCCACGGGCTGCGCACCGTCGTATGCCAGCACGCTGAAAGCCTGTGGCCGCGCGGCCAATGCAGCGGGCAATCCGGCACGCACGCCCGCTTCGAGCGGCGTGCCGCCGCCCGCGGGGTCCTGCGCATAGCTATCGAGCAAATCGACCAATGCGGCCGAATGCCCGGCATCGCGGTAATCGGCCAGAACAACTTCGATCATCGTCATTCGGCGGACTCGAGAGTCGTGGCCAGGCGCTTCGCGCAAGATTCGGACTGCCTCGCGTCGCGTGCCTCGACCATCACACGCACCAGCGGCTCAGTGCCGCTGGCACGAATCAGCACACGGCCGCCCTCGCCGAGCTCGGCTTCGATGCGCTGCGTTTCGCTGGCCAGCGCCTTGTTGCTCTTCCAGTCCTGCCCCGGCGTGAGCCGAACGTTGATGAGAGTCTGGGGAAACAGCGTGATGTCGGCCAGGAGCTGCGCCACCGTCTTGCCGCTGCGCACGCAGGCTTGAAGCACCTGCAGTGCGCTCACAATGCCATCGCCGGTGGTGTGGCGGTCGAGCGCCAGCAGATGGCCGGAGCCTTCGCCACCCAGGAGCCAACCGCGCTTGTCGAGTTCTTCGAGCACATACCGGTCGCCCACCTTGGCGCGCACGAATTCGATGCCCTGCCCACGCAGCGCCACCTCCACTGCCTTGTTGGTCATGAGCGTGCCGACCACGCCGACGGGCTTTTCTCCGCGCGCTATGCGTTCGGCCACCATGAGGTAGAGCAGTTCGTCGCCATTGAAAAGGCGCCCGCTGGCGTCGACGAGTTGCAGGCGGTCGGCGTCACCGTCGAGCGCGATGCCGTAGTCGGCTTTTTGCGCCATCACGGCCTCTACCAGCGCTTCGGGGTGCGTGGCGCCAAAACCCTTGTTGATGTTGAGCCCGTCGGGTGCGCATCCGATGCTGGTGACCTCAGCCCCCAGTTCGTGAAACACGTTCGGCGCCACCTGATAGGCCGCCCCGTGCGCCGCGTCGATCACGAGCTTCATGTCGCGCAACGTCAGGTCGTTGGCAAATGTGCTCTTGCAGAACTCGATGTAGCGGCCGGGCGCATCGTTGAGACGGCGCGCCTTGCCGAGTTCGGCGGAGGTTGCCCACACGGGGGCCTCCTCTAACGCGGCTTCAACCGCAAGCTCCCATTCATCGTCGAGCTTGCTGCCATGGGCGTTGAAAAACTTGATGCCGTTGTCCGGGTATGCGTTGTGGCTTGCGCTGATCACCACGCCCAGGCTGGCGCGCTGTGCACGGGTGAGGTAAGCCACGCCCGGCGTAGGCAGCGGACCCAGCAGCACCACGTCGACGCCTGCGGAGTTGAAGCCGGATTCCAGGGCCGATTCAAGCATGTAGCCCGAAATGCGGGTGTCCTTGCCGATCAGCACCGTGGGGCGCGACTGGCTCTTCTTGAGCACGCGGCCCACCGCATGCGCAAGGCGCAAAACGAAATCGGGAGTGATGGGCGACTGGCCGACGGTGCCGCGAATGCCATCGGTGCCAAAGTATTTACGGGTCATGAGGTTTGTTCTTGTTGTTGACTGTTTGAAGCCGGTGCGCCCGCCTGCGGCTCTTGGGCTTTCATGGCTTGCCACACCGCAAGCGCCGCCACCGTGTCGCGCACGTCGTGCACCCGCACGATGGCCGCGCCGCGGTCCACCGCGAGCATTGCCGCCGTGACGCTGGGCACCAGGCGTTCGGCAGCGGCCGGAATGCCGCTGACGGTGCCGATCGACGATTTACGAGACCAGCCCAGGAGCAGCGGGTAACCGGCTTCGAGCAGCTCACGCTGCCGTGCCAGCAGCGCAAAATTTTGCGCCACCGTCTTTCCGAAACCGATTCCCGGGTCCAAGGTGATCCGCGAGGGATTGATCTTGAGCAAACGCAGTTGGGCCAATTGCCGCGCCCAGAACGACAGCACTTCTGGCACCGCGTCGCCCAGCATGGGCGCGGCCTGCATGGTTTGCGGATCCCGGTGCATGTGCATCAGGCAAATGCCGCACGAAGGATGCGAGGCAACGGCTTCGCGTGCGCCGGGTTGCCGCAGCGCCCAGACGTCATTGATGATGTCGGCGCCAAGTTCGAGCACGGCGCGCATGACTTCGGGCTTGTAGGTGTCTATGGAGAGCGGCACGTTCAGTTTGACCGCCTCGCGCACCACCGGCAGCACGCGCGCCAGTTCGGCATCGAGCGGCACGGCAGGGCTGCCGGGCCGGGTCGATTCGCCCCCAATATCGAGAATGTCGGCGCCCTCTTTCAGCAACCGCTCGCAGTGCTGCAGTGCGGCCGCCGTGGAGGCATGCGCCCCGCCGTCGGAAAAAGAATCGGGAGTGACGTTGACGATGCCCATCACGCGCGGCTGCGCGAGATCAATCGCGAAACGTGCGGTCTGCCAGATCAACGGAGCCATCGCCATGCGGCACCTTCACTATCGAAAACGGGGCCAATGGCCCCGTTGTTGTGTGACACCGGATGATGCACTTCAGGCAGCAGTCGGTGCCGGATCCGGTTTCACTGCCGGCGTACCGCCGCTGCCGCCGCTGCCCGAAGGCGGAATGCGGGGCGTCCAGTCCTTGGGCGGGCGCGGTGCGCGGCCGGCCATGATGTCGTCGAGCTGTTCGCTGTCGATGGTTTCCCACTCGAGCAGCGCCTTGGCCATGGCGTGCATCTTGTCGCTGTTGTCCTCAATGAGGCGGCGTGCCAGGGCGTACTGTTCGTCGATGATGCGGCGGACTTCCTCGTCCACCTTTTGCATCGTCTGCTCGCTCATGGTGGTCGTCTTTGTGACGGAGCGGCCCAGGAAGACTTCGCCTTCGTTTTCTGCGTAGACCATCGGGCCCAGTGCATCGGTCATGCCGTAGCGCGTAACCATGTCACGTGCCAGCTGGGTTGCCTTGTTGAAGTCGTCCGAGGCGCCGGTGGTGCGCTGGTTCATGAAGACTTCTTCGGCAATCCGGCCGCCGAACAGCATCGAGATCTTGTTGAGCGCCCATTCCTTGTCGTAGCCATAGCGGTCTTTCTCGGGCAACGTGAAGGTCACACCCAGTGCGCGACCGCGCGGAACAATGGTTACCTTGTGAACCGGGTCCGACTTGGGCAGAAGCTTGCCGATGAGGGCATGGCCGGCTTCGTGATAGGCGGTGTTTCGCAACTCTTCGGGGTCCATGACCGCCGAGCGGCGCTCCGGGCCCATGAAGATCTTGTCCTTGGCTTTTTCGAAGTCTTGCATCTCGACCACGCGCGCATTGCGGCGTGCAGCCATGAGGGCGGCTTCGTTGCAAAGATTGGCCAGGTCGGCACCAGACATGCCAGGCGTTCCGCGCGCGATGACGTTCGGATTGACGTCCTGGCCGAGCGGCACCTTGCGCATGTGAACGGCGAGGATCTGCTCGCGTCCCTTGACGTCGGGCAGCGTGACATACACCTGACGGTCGAAACGGCCCGGGCGCAGCAGTGCGGCGTCAAGAATGTCGGGACGGTTGGTTGCAGCCACCACGATCACGCCGAGATTGGTTTCGAAACCGTCCATCTCGACCAGCATCTGGTTCAGGGTTTGTTCGCGCTCGTCGTTGCCGCCACCCAGGCCGGCGCCACGCTGGCGGCCCACTGCATCGATTTCGTCGATGAAGATGATGCAAGGGGCGTTCTTCTTGGCGTTTTCGAACATGTCGCGTACGCGGGCAGCGCCCACGCCGACGAACATTTCAACGAAGTCGGAACCCGAGATCGAGAAGAACGGAACCTTGGCTTCGCCGGCGATCGACTTGGCGAGCAAGGTCTTGCCGGTACCCGGAGGGCCAACCAGCAGCAGGCCGCGCGGAATGCGGCCGCCGAGCTTTTGAAAGCGCTGCGGGTCTTTCAGGAAGTCGACCACCTCGCGGACTTCTTCCTTGGCTTCGTCGCAGCCCGCGACGTCGGCGAAGGTGACCGTGTTGTTGTTCTCGTCCATCATGCGGGCTTTGCTCTTGCCAAAGCTGAACGCTCCGCCTTTGCCGCCGCCCTGCATCTGACGCATGAAGTAGATCCAGACGCCGATCAGGAGCAGCATGGGCCCCCAGCTCACCAGGAGCGTCATGAGGAGCGAGCCCTCTTCGCGCGGCTTGACGTCGAACTTGACGTTGTGATCGATCAGGTCGCCGACCAGACCGCGGTCGAGCACCGTGGCGGTCGTGCGGATCTTGCGATCGTCGTTGGTGACGGCGATGATTTCTCCGCCGCCTGCGCCTTCAGGAATGACGGCGCTCTTGATCTGATTGTTTCGGACCTGATCAAGGAACTCCGAATAACTTACCGTTCCCGAGCCAACGCCGCCGCGGGTGTCAAACTGCTTGAACACAGTGAACAACACCATGGCAATGACGAGCCATACGGCAACTTTGGAAAACCACTGATTGTTCAAACGAAGCTCCAGTCGAAAGCGCGTGACAAGATTATGAAAAGAACGCGCTGTGGATACGCAATTGCGCCCCATTTTAGGCTTTTCAAGCTACGAAAAGCGGGCATTTCCCTAATGCGGCCATAGCCTCGGAAGGGTTTGCACCCCTTCGACACCCCTTGGCAGCTTATTCAGGGGCTGGCGCGTCAAGGTATCAAAGCGTTTCCTGGGCCTTCAGACCCATTCCCACCAAAAAGGTTTCGGACGACTTGTCGCGTGAAGCCTTCGGTTTGAAGGGCTTGACGGTGCGAAAGTTGGCCTTGAACAGCTTCACGAGCTCGTCGTAGCCGCTGCCGTGAAACAGTTTGGCGACCAAAGCCCCTTCTGCTTTCAGGTGATGCTGAGCAAAGTCGATTGCAAGCTCGATCAGATGCGCCACACGGGCTGCGTCGGCCGAGTGGATGCCCGACAGGTTGGGCGCCATGTCGGAAACCACCAGATCCGCCTTTCGGCCCGCCAGCACGCCCAGCACCTGCTCCAGCAGCTCTGCCTCACGAAAATCGCCCTGGAGGAAGGTCACGCCCTCGATAGGCTCCATTGGCAGGATGTCCAGAGCGATGATGGTGCCGTTCAACTCCCCTGCGGCCGCGCCATCGGGCGACATCCGCCGCCGGAGATACTGGCTCCAGGCGCCCGGTGTGGACCCCAGGTCGACCACAAGCTGGCCCGGCTTGACCAGGCCCAGCGACTCGTCGATTTCCTTGAGCTTGTAGGCGGCACGTGCGCGATACCCCTCCCGCGTGGCCAGCTTCACGTACGGATCGTTGATGTGGTCGTGCAACCACGCCTTGTTGACTTTTTTGCTCTTTGCCTTGGTGCTCATGGGTGGCCTCTCGTGCTTCGGGCTGCGGTATTCGCCTTGGAAGCGGCCTGGCGGTTCGAGAGGTTGCTTTCTACCCTCGATAATACGGGGATGCCCGCCATTCAACTTACCCCTGCCGAGCGCAAGGTGCACCGCGCCGAAGCTCACCACCTGGATCCGATCGTCATGGTCGGTGGAGACGGGCTGACCCCTGCCGTTAAAAAAGAAGCCGACGCGGCGCTCAAGGCTCACGGCCTGATCAAGATCCGCGTCTTCTCCGACGATCGCCTGGCGCGCGACGCCATGCTGCAGGAACTGGCCGACGAACTCGGCGCTGCGCCTATCCAGCACATTGGCAAGCTGCTGGTGCTGTGGCGTCCCAAGCCCGAAAAAGAGCGCGTCATCGATGAGGACCGCATGCCCGGCCCGCGTGACGTGAAGGTGCTCAAGTACAGCAAGCGCGGCGGCCAGCGCCCCGAGATCAAGACGCTGCGGGTGCTGGGCAACCAGCGCCTCACCCCTGGCGGCACCATCAAGCGCGCCAAGGCCAAAAGGCCGCTCTCGGCCAAGAAACGCAACCAGGCAGACTGAACTTGGCGCCAGCGCAAGGCGCCCAGCGCCATATCCTCTGCATGAAGTGGGGCACGAAATACGGCCCCGAATACGTCAACCGCCTCTACGCGATGGTGCGCCGCAATCTCAGCGGCGACTTCAAGTTCGTGTGCCTGACGGACGACGGCACCGGCATTCGCCCCGAAGTGACGTGCCTGCCGATTCCTCCACTCAACCTGCAGCTGGCGCCCGGCCAGCGCGACGGCGCGTGGAAAAAGCTCACCACCTTCGAAAAAGACCTGCACGGCCTGCGCGGCACCGCCCTCTTCCTCGACGTGGACGTGGTGATCGTGGGCAGCCTGGATGCATTCTTCGAACACCCGGGCGAATTCCTGATCATCCATGACTACGCGCGTCCCTGGCGGCGTCAGCGAATCACCGGAAACTCATCGGTCTACCGGTTCGAACTTGGTGCCCATGCCGACGTGCTGGCGTATTTCCGCGAGAACATGGACAAGGTACAGGCCGAGTACCGCAATGAGCAGACCTACCTGTCAGCCATGATGCACAAGCAGGGGAAACTCGGCTATTGGCCCGCCGCCTGGTGCCCAAGCTTCAAGTACCACGGCATTCCCACCTGGCCGGCCAATTACTGGGAAGAGCCTTTCGTGCCCGAAGGCGCTCGCATCATGGTGTTCCACGGCGAATGCAATCCGCCCGACGCGCTGGCGGGCCGGCGCAACCGCGCTTTCCGCTACATCCGGCCTGCGAACTGGGTCGCGAAGTTCTGGAAAGAATGAAGTGAATGGATACGGCGGGCGGGATGGCAGCAGTCCCGCCGCCGGTCCTCAGCTTGCCACGGGCGCTCTTGCAGCGCCCATGCGCCACAGCAGCGCCCCCGCGAAGAGCCACTGAACCAGGTACATGCCGCTTCCCACGGCATGCCATAGCTTCAGGTTGTCGCGCGCAAGAATGCGGGGCGCCACGGCGTATTGCTGTAACAGCGCCAAGAGCAATGCACCCAGAATCAAGAAGATGGCCGTCATCGAGGCACTGTCGATGCGGTCGTCCATCTTCGTCCTGAAATGAACGAGCAGCAGCAGGCCGCAGCCAATGGCTATCCAGCTCTGCGCCTCAAACAGTTGACCTGCAAAATTGCCCGCGACGGCGGGGTTGCCGAGCCGCGCGAAAAGCATCGGCACCACGAGGAAGCCGATCGTGGTGAGACTGCCCCACCAGAATGCGGCCAGCAACAGCGCGAGGCGGTCCTTCATCGGGCGCGCGAATCAGGTCAGATGTAGCGGACCGCCACGATCTCGTAGCGCTTGAGGCCACCCGGTGCCTGCACCTCGGCGACGTCGCCCTCTTCCTTGCCGATGAGTGCACGGGCAATCGGGCTGGAGATATTGATGAGCCCCAGTTTCAGGTCGGCTTCGTCCTCGCCGACGATCTGGTACTTGACCGCTTCGCCGGTTTCTTCTTCCTCGAGTTCCACCGTGGAGCCGAACACCACCTTGCCGCCGGCGTCGAGCTCGGCCGGATCGATGATCTGCGCGGCGGAAAGCTTGCCTTCGACTTCCTGGATGCGGCCTTCGATGAAGCCTTGGCGGTCCTTGGCGACTTCGTACTCGGCGTTTTCGCTCAGGTCGCCCTGCGCCCGGGCCTCGGAAATTGCGTTGATTACCCAGGGGCGATCCACGGTCTTGAGTTGATGCAACTCGGCGCGGAGTTTCTCGGCACCGCGCTTGGTAATTGGGATGGTTGCCATGTTTGGTTCTCCATAAAGCGAAACCGCCGAACGCTGCCGTTCGGCGGTCGATTGGGGGAAGGGATCAGACGAGTGTGCGTCCGGTCAGCCGGCTCAGGATGGCGAGCGGGCTCGAATCGGGATTGTATTGCTTAGCCGCGGGCAGATGAAGGGTCTGCTCGAGCATGTACTGGCCGGCCATCACGGCGTGCGAGGTCTGGTCGGAGAAGCACACCCACACAGAGCCCGGCGGGAACTTCGCCGTTTCTTGCGGCGAGGTTTCCTGGTAGGCCATGTCCGACTTCATGCCGTCGTGCAGCTGAAGCATCAGGTGGTCGTATTCGCTGCGGAACGACTTGGTCACATGCAGCGCATGCAGCAGCTTCGCCTGCCAGCGCACGTAGGGTTTGGCGCGCGGCAAGAAGCGTTTGGCGATGTCCTCGAAAGGTTCGCCGACGCGCCACACGCGCGGCGCACCCTCGGGGTTCACGTTGGTGAACACGCGCAGGATGCGCTCGCCGTAGTTGGGGCGCGACGGAAATGCATCGACGTGCAATCGACGGTCGTCGGCGCGCCACGACTGCACGCGCGTCTCGACCTGCGCCGGCCGGTAGCTGGTCGGCGCGAGCCGCAGGGCCGGCGTGTAGTGGGGCAGCAAGCCGTGGATGAGCTGCTGCGCCTGCGCGCGAAACCGCCCCACCATTGCCGCTGCCTTGCGCTGCACTCCCTCGTCGCCGACGGCGCCCTTGAGCTTGCCGTTGGCGTCCAGGCTGATGTTGCGCACGTCTGGCGACAGCAGGCTGGGCGTGAGCAGGCTGCGCTCTTCGGCCAGCAGCTCGAAGCCCAGGCGCGGAAAGTACAGCACCTTGCCCGCTTCCAGCTCGGCGATCCACGCCTCGTTGGGCGTGGCCGCATTCCAGTCTGCGAGGTCCAGTTCGACGAGCTGCGTTTGCATCACTGCGCTCAGGCGGCGGCGAGTTGCGCGTGCATCTCCTGCACCGAGATCACGCCCAATTCGTCCATGAAGCCCATGCCTTCGACGGCCGCTTCAGCACCAAAAATGGTGGTGAAGGTGGTTACGCGCGCGAGCAGTGCCGAAGTGCGGATCTGCCGCGAATCGTTGATTGCGTTGCGGCGCTCTTCGACCGTGTTGATGACCAGGGCGATCTCGTTGTTCTTGATCATGTCCACGATGTGCGGACGGCCCTCGGTCACCTTGTTGACCGTTGCGCATTCGATGCCCGCGGCACTGATGGCGGCTGCCGTACCCTTGGTGGCGATGATCTCGAAGCCGAGCTTGACCAGGCCGCGCGCCACTTCCACAGCGCGCGCCTTGTCGTTGTTCTTCACCGAGATAAAAACCTTGCCCGATTTCGGCAGGTGCGTGCCCGCGCCGAGTTGCGACTTCACGAAAGCTTCGCCGAAGGTCTTGCCCACGCCCATCACTTCGCCGGTGGACTTCATTTCAGGGCCGAGGATGGTGTCCACGCCCGGGAACTTGACAAACGGGAACACGGCCTCTTTCACGCTGAAGTAAGGCGGCGTGACCTCCTTGGTCACACCCTGCGACTTGAGCGACTGGCCGGCCATGCAGCGTGCCGCCACCTTGGCGAGCTGGATGCCCGTGGCCTTGCTCACGTAAGGCACGGTGCGCGAAGCACGCGGGTTCACTTCGAGCACGTAGATGACATCCTTGCCGTCCTTCTGCTGAATGGCGAACTGCACGTTCATCAGGCCCACCACGTTGAGCGCGGCAGCCATGGCTGCGCTTTGGCGTTTCAGTTCGGCAATGGTCTCGGCGCTCAGGCTGTAGGGCGGCAACGAGCAGGCGGAGTCGCCCGAATGCACGCCGGCTTGTTCGATGTGCTCCATCACGCCGCCGATGAGGGTCTGGCCCTCGGCATCGCGCAGGCAGTCGACGTCGCACTCGACGGCATCGTTGAGGAAGCGGTCGAGCAGCACCGGCGAGTCGTTGCTTACCTTGACGGCTTCGCGCATGTAGCGCTCAAGATCGCGCTGCTCGTGCACGATTTCCATTGCGCGGCCACCGAGCACGTAGCTCGGGCGCACCACCAGCGGATAGCCCAGCGCAGCGGCCTTTTCAAGTGCCTCGGGTTCGGTGCGGGCAGTGGCATTCGGCGGTTGCAACAGCTTGAGCTCGTGCAGCAGCTTCTGGAAACGCTCACGGTCTTCGGCCGCATCGATCATGTCGGGCGAGGTGCCGATGATCGGCACGCCGTTCGCTTCGAGGTCGAGCGCGAGCTTGAGCGGCGTCTGGCCGCCGTACTGCACGATCACGCCCCAGGGCTTTTCCTTGTCGACGATCTCGAGCACGTCTTCGAGCGTGAGCGGCTCGAAGTACAGGCGGTCGCTCGTGTCGTAGTCGGTCGACACGGTCTCTGGGTTGCAATTGACCATGATGGTCTCGTAACCGTCCTCGCGCATGGCGAGTGCGGCATGCACGCAGCAGTAGTCGAACTCGATGCCTTGGCCGATGCGGTTGGGACCGCCGCCGAGCACCATGATCTTCTTCTTATCCGTCGGATCGGCTTCGCACTCGTCCTCATAGGTCGAGTACATGTAGGCGGTGTTCGTCGCAAACTCGGCCGCGCAGGTGTCCACGCGCTTGTAGACCGGGCGCACCCCCAGGGCGCGGCGCTTCTCGCGAATGGCCGTGTCGGTGGTCTTGAGTTGCTTGGCGAGGCGCCGGTCGGAAAAGCCCTTTTTCTTGAGCGCGAGCAGCGTGTCCTTGTCGATGTCGTCGAGCGACTTGGTTTCAAGCTCGAGTTCGATCTTCACGATCTCTTCGATCTGCACCAGGAACCACGGGTCGATCTTGGTCAGCGCAAATACTTCTTCGACGCTCAGGCCCATGGCAAAGGCATCGCCCACGTACCAGATGCGCTCGGGACCGGGTTCGCCCAGTTCCTTCTCGAGCACTTCGCGGTCTTGCGTTTTTTCATTGAGGCCGTCCACACCCACTTCAAGGCCGCGCAGCGCTTTCTGGAACGACTCCTGGAAGGTGCGGCCCATGGCCATCACCTCGCCCACCGACTTCATCTGCGTGGTGAGGCGCGAATCGGCCTGCGGGAATTTCTCGAACGCAAAACGCGGGATTTTGGTAACCACGTAGTCGATCGACGGCTCGAACGACGCCGGCGTCGCGCCGCCCGTGATTTCGTTGCGCAGCTCGTCGAGCGTGTAGCCCACAGCCAGCTTGGCTGCGACCTTGGCAATGGGGAAGCCCGTGGCCTTGGAGGCCAGCGCCGACGAACGCGAGACGCGCGGGTTCATCTCGATGACGACCATGCGGCCGTCCTTAGGGTTGATGGAGAACTGAACGTTCGAGCCACCGGTGTCCACGCCGATCTCGCGCAGCACAGCCAGGGAGGCGTTGCGCAGGATCTGGTATTCCTTGTCGGAGAGCGTCTGGGCCGGGGCGACGGTGATCGAGTCGCCCGTGTGCACGCCCATCGGGTCGAGGTTTTCGATCGAGCAGACGATGATGCAGTTGTCGGCCTTGTCGCGCACGACTTCCATCTCGTACTCTTTCCAGCCGAGCAGCGATTCTTCGATCAAGAGTTCGTTGGTCGGCGAGGCTTCGATGCCGCGCTTGCAGATGGTCTCGAATTCTTCCGGGTTGTAGGCAATGCCGCCACCCGTGCCGCCGAGCGTGAAGCTGGGGCGGATCACGGTGGGGAAGCCGACCGACTTCTGCACGGCCCAGGCTTCGTCCATCGAGTGTGCGATGCCGGAGCGCGCCGAACCGAGGCCGATCTTGGTCATCGCGTCCTTGAACTTCAGGCGGTCTTCGGCCTTGTCGATGGCTTCGGGCGTGGCGCCGATGAGTTCGACCGGCTTGTTGGTGGCCGCACCCATGTATTTGTCGAGCACGCCGTTGCGCCAGAGATCGAGCGCGCAGTTGAGCGCGGTCTGTCCGCCCATGGTCGGCAAAATGGCGTCGGGGCGCTCCTTGGCGATGATCTTCTCGACCGTTTGCCAGGTGATGGGCTCGATGTAGGTCACGTCGGCCGTGGCCGGGTCGGTCATGATCGTCGCAGGGTTGCTGTTGATCAGGATGACCTTGTAGCCCTCTTCGCGCAAAGCCTTGCAAGCCTGCACGCCGGAGTAGTCGAACTCGCAGGCCTGGCCGATGATGATCGGGCCGGCGCCGATGATGAGAATGGATTTGAGGTCTGAGCGCTTGGGCATCTTATTTATCCTTGGTGAAACCGATGCCGCGGCCGCTGTAGGCGCCCGGCTTCGGCTCATCCATCAGTTGATGGATCGCGTTGAATACATCGCGAAAGTTCTGGTCGTATCGCTGTTCCAGCGCGTTCAGCTTGCGCTTGAGATCGGCGTGCTCCGACAGCATGCTGCGCAGCTTGACGAAGGTACGCATGATCTCGATGTTGACGGCTACCGCGCGTTCGCTGCGCAGCACGCTCGACAACATGGCCACGCCCTGCTCGGTGAACGCCACGCTGCGGTAGCGCGCGCCGCCGGAACCCGGCTTCTCGGGTTTTGAGATCACAAGTTGTGATCTCAAATTCGCGAGGTCCTGGTCCTCCAGGGTGAAGGCAAAGTCCGCCGGAAAACGATCGAGGTTGCGGCGCATGGCCTGCAACAACACCCGGGTCTCGACGCCGTAGAGCGCGGCAAGGTCCTGCGCCAGCATGACCTTCAGGCCGCGCAGCACGTAGATCTTGCCCTCGGCATCGCGCAGTGCGGCGATGACCGAGACGTCGAGCACCGCGGGTGCATCAGCCACGTGCCTGCTCCATGAGCGCGGTGAAGCGGTCGAACAGATAGCCGATGTCGTGCGGGCCGGGCGAGGCCTCCGGATGACCCTGGAAGCAGAACGCCGGCTTGTCGGTGCGCGCGAGGCCTTGCAGCGTGTTGTCGAACAGGCTGATGTGGGTGGCGCGCAAATTGGCCGGCAGCGATTTCTCGTCGACAGCGAAACCGTGGTTCTGGCTCGTGATGCTCACGCGGCCGTTGTCCAGGTCTTTTACCGGGTGGTTCGCGCCGTGGTGGCCGAACTTCATCTTGAAGGTCTTCGCACCCGAGGCCAGCGCCATGATCTGGTGCCCCAGGCAGATGCCGAAGGTGGGAATCCCGGTTTCGATGAGTTCCTTGACCGCGCTGATGGCGTAGTCGCAGGGCTCCGGATCACCAGGGCCGTTGGCCAGGAAAATGCCATCGGGCTTGAGCTTGAGCACGTCGGCTGCGGGCGTCTGGGCCGGCACCACCGTGATGCGCGCGCCGCGCTGCGCGATCATGCGCAGGATGTTCTTCTTGACGCCGTAATCAAAGGCCACCACGTGGAACTTGGGCGTGATCTGCACGCCGTAGCCCGGCTTGCCGTTCAGGTTGACGAGCTTCCACTCGGTTTCGGTCCACTCGTAGGTTTGCTTGACCGACACGACCTTGGCCAGATCGAGGCCAGCCATGTTGGGCGCCGCCTTGGCAGCGGCAATGGCTTTGTCGATGAGCGCCTGGGTAACGGATTCGCCTGCGGCCAGCCCGAGGATGCAGCCATTCTGCGCGCCGTGGGTGCGCAGGTGGCGCGTGAGCTTGCGGGTGTCGATATTCGCAATGGCCACCGTCTTGCCCGCGACGAGGTATTCGGTCAGCGTGGCTGTCTTGCGGAAATTGGACGCGACGAGCGGCAGGTCTTTGATGATCAGGCCAGCGGCATGGATCTTGTCGGCTTCGATGTCTTCCCCGTTGACGCCGTAATTGCCGATGTGCGGATACGTGAGCGTCACGATCTGCTGGCAATAACTCGGGTCGGTGAGGATTTCCTGGTAACCGGTCATCGAGGTGTTGAACACCACTTCACCGGTCGTGGAGCCGGCGGCTCCGATCGAATTGCCTTGAAAGACCGTGCCGTCTGCGAGCGCCAGGATGGCGGGCGGGAAACTTCCCTTGAGAGACAAAAGCACTGGGTTCTCCGGATGGTTACGGTCGCCCGGAGCCCCAGGCGCGTTGCCTGCGGACTGCTGCTTAAGGGGAAGATGGCGTTGTAGGCGGCCGGGCGACGCTATTGCGAGTAAGCCCCCGATTGTAGCTCGGCGGCGTCACCGTCTTGCCTCGAAGGGCCTGAAAACATACGCGGCTGACGCCTTTATGGCGTCCGAGAATCAGGAACCTGGCCGCGCAAGCCCCGCCGCTCCGCTCGCATGCAGGCAGATGGCCGCTGCGGCCGCTACGTTCAGCGATTCCTCGCCGCCTGGCTGCGCAATGCGAATGTGGTGGGTTGCGCGCGCCTCCAGCAGCGCTGAAACGCCCTGCCCTTCGTGCCCCATGAGCCACGCGCAAGGATGTGGCAGCCCGGCTTCATGCAACCATTCGCCGCGGTGTGAACTGGTGGCTACCAGCGGCACCTTCAGGTCGTCGAGCGCGTCGGCCTCCACGCCTTCGATCAATCGCAGGCCGAAATGCGCGCCCATGCCGGCCCGCAGCACCTTGGGCGCCCACAATGCGGCGGTGCCCTTGAGCGCGATCACCTGCTTGAACCCGAAGGCCGCTGCACTGCGAAGAATGGAGCCCGCATTGCCCGCGTCCTGGAGACGGTCCAGCACCACGCTGGGCGCATCGGGCAGCAGCGCCGGCCGGTCGGGCAAGTCGAGTACGAAACCCATGGGCGCGGGCGACTCCAGTCCGCTGGTGCCGCGCAAGAGATCATCGTCGACCACTACTGTTTTGATAGCGACATTCGCCCATTCGGCAGGACATTCCGGCCAGAACGATTCTGAAAATACGGCAAGGGCGGGCTTGATGCCCCTGGCGAGCGCGGCGCGGCAGAGGTGGTCGCCCTCCAGCCAGACCCGTCCGAGCTTGCGGTAGGCGCCAGGGTCCTGTGCCAGCTTGCGCAGGTCCTTGAGCAGCGGGTTGTCTCGCGAGCTGATGTGGCTCGCGCCGGCGGGAGTGGTCATGCCGCAGGCGTCTCAGGGAGCGGCGCGCAGGTCAAGATGCGTGATCTCGACCGTTGCGGAGTCCATCGAGATCGGCATCGAGGCGTCGTAAGGCACGGCAGCTCCGCCGGCCGCGCGCGCCAACGCGGCGGCCACCGGGCTGAACGACCGGCGATGGTGAACGCAAGCGCCGTGGCGCAGCAGCGCCTCCAGATGCTCAGGCGTGCCGTAGCCCTTGTGGCCGGCAAAGCCGTAGTGAGGAAATTCGACATGCAGTTGCTCGCACAACCGGTCTCGGTGGACCTTGGCGAGGATCGACGCAGCGGAAATAGCCTTGACTCGCGCATCGCCCTTCACGATGGCCTCGGCCAGCACGTCAAGCGTCGGAAGGCGGTTGCCGTCGACCAGCACTTTTGCGGGCTTGAGGCGCAGCC
Source organism: Variovorax sp. 3319 (assembly GCF_031456585.1). Lineage (NCBI taxonomy): Bacteria > Pseudomonadati > Pseudomonadota > Betaproteobacteria > Burkholderiales > Comamonadaceae > Variovorax > Variovorax sp. 3319. Next base: position 83,532 of record NZ_JAVDUZ010000008.1, on the reverse strand, counting down.
CGTCGACCGCGCGGCGCATCGCGAGCATCGTGGCCTGCAGGATGTTGTGGGTGTCGATTTCCTCGACCGTGGCCTGAGCTACCGAGCAGCACAGCGCCTTGGCAAGAATCTGGTCGTGCAGACGTTCGCGCTGCAGGGCCGTGAGGGTCTTGGAATCGGCCAGGCCGCGAATCGGGCGCTGGTCGTCCAATATGACGGCCGCAGCCACCACTGGGCCGGCCAGCGGCCCGCGGCCTGCCTCGTCGACACCCGCAACCAAGCCCGGCGCGTCCCACACGAGGGCCGCCTGCTCAGCTTTCAAGAACTTTCTGGATCGCATCGGCGCAAAGTGTCGGCGTATCGCGCTGCAGTTGCACGTGCAGCTCTGAAAATTTTTGTTGCAGCGCCCGGATCTTTTCAGGTGCATCGAGCCACTCCAGCGTGGCGTGAGCCAGTGCCTCGGGCGTGGCCGCCTCTTGCAACAGTTCAGGCACCACGAACTCTCGGGCAAGGATGTTGGGCAAACCGACCCACGGCTGGAGCTGCTTGCGCTGCATGAGGCGCCATGAAAGCGAATTCATGTTGTATGCAATGACCATCGGCCGCTTGAAAAGCGCAGCCTCGAGCGTGGCAGTGCCGCTGGCAATCAACGTTACGTCGCAGGCGGCCAGAGCAGCATGCGACTGCCCGTCCAGCAACGTCACGCGCCCTGCCGCGCCGCTGGCTTGCAGCAAAGCTTCGACCTCGACGCGCAGGCCTGGCAGGATGGGTGCCACGAACCGCAGCGCCGGCCTTGCCTTGAGCATTTGCGCGGCGGCGGCAAAGAATCGGGCGGCCAGATAGCGGACTTCTGAACGTCGGCTGCCCGGCAGCAAGGCGACGACTTTCGCATCCGGCGCCAGGCCCAATGCTGCGCGGGCCGCGTCGCGGTCGGGCGTCATGGGAATCACGTTGGCCAACGGATGGCCGACGTAGCTGCCTTGCACGCCGTTTTCGGCCAGCAGAGCGGGCTCGAACGGAAAGATGCACAGCACGTGATCGGCCGCGGCCCGGATCTTTTCGATGCGCTCGGCGCGCCAGGCCCAGATCGAGGGACAGACGAAGTGCACCGTCTTCACGCCTCGGCTGCGCAGGCCCGCTTCCAGGTCGAGGTTGAAGTCCGGGGCGTCGACGCCGATGAAGAGTTCGGGCCATTCGCGCAGCAGCCGCGCCTTCAGCTGGCGACGAATGCCGGCAATCTCGGCATAGTGGCGCAGCACTTCGATATAGCCGCGCACCGCGAGTTTTTCTTGCGGCCACCAGCTTTGCAAGCCATGCGCGAGCATTCGGGGGCCGCCTATACCGACGGTCTGGAGCGACGGCCAGCGCGCCTGCAGGCCGTCGAGAAGCAGGCCCGCCAGCAGGTCGCCGGAGGCTTCTCCCGCGACCAGCGCAAACCGTCGCTGCTCGTCCTTGCCCATGCGACTGTTGCTTTAGCGCGCGATGCCGCGCGTCGAGTTGGCGAGGAAGCGCTCCATCAGCGCTACGTCCTCGGCGGCTTCGGGGGTTTCAGCCGCCAAGGCAACGATGCCGGCGCGCGCTTCTTCGAGGGTCTTGCCCTGCCGGTACAGCAGGCGGTGCATCTGCTTCACCGCAGCCAGCCGGGCTGCCGAGAAATTGCGGCGGCGAAGGCCCACAACGTTGAAGCCGCGAACCGCAAGCGGATTGCCATCGACCAGCATGAAGGGCGGCACGTCCTGCGACACCGCGCTGGCAAAGCCAACCATGGCGTGGGCGCCGACCGAAACAAATTGGTGAATGCCCGTGAGGCCGCCGACAGTGACCCAGTCGGCCAGGTGGACGTGGCCGGCCAGCGTCGTGTTGTTGGCTAGTGTGGTGTGGTCATCGACACGGCAGTCGTGCGCGATGTGCGTGTACGCCATGATCCAGTTGTCGTTGCCTACGCGGGTGATGCCGCCCGCCCCCGGCACACCGAGATTGAAGGTACAAAACTCGCGAATGACGTTGCGGTCGCCAATGACCAGTTCGGTCGGCTCGCCGGCGTACTTCTTGTCCTGCGGCACGGCGCCGAGCGACGAAAACTGAAAAATCCGGTTGTCGCGGCCGATGGTGGTACGGCCTTCGATCACGCAATGCGGGCCGATGCTCGTGCCCGCGCCAACCCGCACATGGGGTCCGATGATGGTGTACGGCCCGATCGAAACCGAGGCGTCCAGTTCTGCCTTCGGGTCGATGAGCGCTGTCGGGTGAACCTGCGTCATGCCTTGTTGTAGCCGCCGCGAGATCAGTTGATCTGGCGCATGGCGCACATCAGGGTCGCCTCGCAGGCGAGCTCGGGGCCCACGAGGGCTCGGCCCTTGAACTTCGAAATACCGGCCTTCATGCGCTCGATTTCGACTTCGAGCGTGAGTTGGTCACCCGGCTCCACAGGGCGCTTGAAGCGCGCGCCGTCAATGGCTGCAAAGTAGTAGACCGTGTTGTCGTCGGGCACGATGTCCAGCGAATGGAACGACAGCAGCGCCGCTGCCTGGGCCATGGCTTCGAGCATCAGCACGCCCGGCATGACCGGACGGTGAGGAAAGTGGCCGTTGAAGAACGGCTCGTTCATGGTCACGTTCTTGAGCGCCGTGATGCGCTTGCCCTTTTCCATGTCCAGCACGCGATCCACCAGCAGGAACGGGTAACGGTGGGGCAGCAGCTTGAGGATTTGATGGATATCGAGCGTCGTCGTCATGATTTTCTGTTCCTGCATCGTCTTCACTTTTTCTGGGGAGCCTTCTCCAGCGCCTTCAGTCGTTCGCGCAGGCTGTGCAACTGCTTGAGCGTTGCAGCATTTTTTTCCCAGCTCGCATTGTCGTCGATGGGGAACATGCCGGTGTATTGGCCGGCCTTGTGGATCGAGCGCGTCACTACGGTGGCGGCCGAAACATGCACGCCATCGGCAACGGTCAGGTGGCCGAGCACGATCGCCCCACCGCCAAAGGTGCAATGCGCACCAATGGTGGCGCTGCCCGCCACGCCGACGCAGCCGGCCATTGCCGTGTGCTTGCCCACGCGCACGTTGTGGCCGATCTGGATGAGGTTGTCCAGCTTGACGCCGTCTTCGATGACGGTGTCGTCGAGCGCGCCGCGATCGATGCAGGTGTTGGCACCGATTTCGACGTCGTTCCCGATACGCACCGCGCCCAACTGTTCGATCTTGACCCACGCTCCCTCATGCGGAGCCAGGCCGAAGCCGTCGGCACCAATCACAACACCCGGATGCAGCAGGCAACGCTCGCCAACCACGCAGTCTTCGCTGATGGTCACGCGCGACTTCAGGACCGTGCCGGCACCGATGCGCGCGCCCCGCTCAACCACGCATAACGCGCCGACGCGAGCCGTGGCCTCGACATGGGCTTCAGGGTGAATGACAGCGGAGGGATGGATGCGATCAGCCTCCGGACGCGCGTGGCGCGCCTTCCAGAGCTGCGTCAAGCGCGCAAAGTAGAGATAAGGGTCGGGGGCGACGATGAACGCACCGCGCGCCGCTGCCGCCTCGCGCATGGCGGGCGAAACGATCACACAGGCGGCCTTGGACGCCGCCAGTTCCTGCTGGTATTTGGGATGGCTCAGAAAACTGAGCGCATCGGGCTGGGCGTTCTGGAGCGGCGACAGTCGCTCGATGGAAAGCGCCGCGTCCCCGTGGAGCTCGCCTCCCAAGGCGTCAACAATGGCTCCGAGCTGCAGTGCCACGCCGTTTTCGCGGCGTTATTTGCCGCCCGCAGGCGCGGAAGAAGTGGTCGAGGCGTTCAGCGCCTTGATCACCTTGTCCGTGATGTCGTGCTTCGGATTGATGTAGATCGCTTCCTGCAGGATGGCGTCGTACTTTTCGGCCTCGGCCACTTGCTTCACCACGCGATTGGCGCGTTCGTAAACCTGCTGGAGTTCTTCGTTCTTGCGCGCATTGAGATCCTCCTGGAACTCGCGGCGACGGCGCTGGAAATCGCGGTCCTGGTCGACCAGCGCGCGTTGACGCGCCGTGCGCTGGCTTTCCGACAAGGTGGGCGCCTCGCGCTCGAACCTTTCGGAGGCCGACTTCAACGCTTCGCCCTGCGTCGTGAGGTCTTTCTCGCGCTTGAGAAACTCCGATTCGAGCTTGGCTTGCGCCGCCTTGGCAGGCTGGGCTTCACGCAGCACGCGGTCCGGGTTCACGAATCCGATGCGAAAAGTCTCCTGCGCCTGGGCGGCAGGCGCGGCAACCAGTGCAAAAACGGGGATCAACAACGCGCCAGCTGCGGCGCGGATCAAATGCGTCATTTAGAAAGAAGTTCCGATCTGGAATTGCAAGCGCTGAATTCTATCCTTCGGGATCAGGACAATATTAGGGTTGTTGGGATCCAGAACTTCCTTCTGCGACTTGATGGGGAAGGCGTAGGCCAAACGCAGCGGGCCGAGCGGCGAAATCCAGCTGACGCCCAAGCCAACGGAAGCGCGCAGCTTCTTCTGGGCCTTGTACTGCGCATCGGTCAGGCCTTCTGCGCGCGAGCCGAACACATTGCCGACGTCGAAGAAGCCGTACAGGCGCAGGGTGCGGTCGTTGCCGGCGCCCGGGAACGGAGTGCTGAGTTCGGCGTTGAAAATCGCCTTCTTGGTGCCGCCCAAGGCCGCACCTTCGGTCTGGCCGAGCAGCGGAGCATCGCGCGGACCCAGCGAATTTTGTTCGAAGCCGCGGATCGAACCCAGGCCGCCCGCATAGAAGTTCTTGAAGATCGGGAAGGTCTTGCCGCCGAACGCCTTGCCGTATCCCACTTCGCCGTTGATGGCGAAGGTGTACTGCTTGTTGATCGGGAAGAACTGCTGGTACTGGTAGCTCGTCTTGAGGTACTTCATGTCCCCGCCGGCGCCCAGTTCGAGGCTGGCGCGCTGCAGTCGCCCGCTCGTCGGAACAAGTGCGCTGTCGCGGTTGTCGCGGCCCCAGCCGATGGTCAGTGGCACGCCCCACACGCTGTCCTGGTCGCATCGCGAGACGAAAAGGCCCGAGGCGTCCGTCTTGCACTGGAAGTAGTCGCGGTACGACTTGGGCGTGAGGAAGGCAAACGAACTCTGTGCGTCGAATGCGTAGCGCTCCAGGCCGATGCCGAAGAAGACGGTGTCGACTTCACTGAACGGCACGCCAAAGCGGATCGAAGCGCCCTGGTTGACCAGCTTGTAATCGCCGTCGACCGAGTAGTTGTACGGCCGCGTGGTGGTGTGATAGACGCTCACCGTGCGCGAGATGCCGTCCTGCGTGAAGTACGGATCGGTCGTGGTCAGCGACAGCGTACGGTTGTACTTGCTGGTGTTGACCTGCAGGCCGAGGAAGTTGCCCGAGCCGAACACGTTCTCCTGCGAAATACCGAAGGTAAGAGCCACCTTCTCTGCGCTGGAATAGCCGGCGCCGAGCTGCAGGCTGCCGGTGGGCTTTTCCGCCACGTTCACGACCAGGTCGACCTGGTCGGGTGAACCCGGAATTTCCTGGGTTTCGACGTTCACTTCGGTGAAGAAGCCAAGGCGGTCTACGCGGTCGCGCGAGATCTTGATCTTGTCGCCGTCATACCACGAAGCTTCGAACTGGCGGAACTCGCGGCGGATCACTTCGTCGCGCGTCTTGGCGTTGCCGCCCACGGCCACGCGGCGCACATAGACACGGCGCGACGGTTCGGCTTGCAGCGTCAGCGTCACGCGATTGTTGACGCGGTCGATCTCAGGGCGAGCCTGCACGCGCGCGAACGCATAGCCGAAGGTACCGAAATAATCAGTAAAGGCCTTGGTGGTTTCGGTGACCTGCTCGCCGTTGTACGGCTCGCCGGGCTTGATGCTCACGAGCGACTTGAATTCCTCGTCGCGGCCCAGGTAGTTGCCGTCGAGCTTGACGCCGGCCACCACGAATTTTTCGCCTTCGGTGATGTTCACGGTCACCGTCAGATCCTGGCGATCGGGCGAGATGGCCACTTGTGTCGAGTCGATGCGGAACTCGAGGTAGCCACGGGTGATGTAGTACGAGCGAAGCGTTTCCAGGTCGGCGTTCAGCTTGGAGCGCGAATACTGGTTCGACTTGGTGTACCAGCTCATGAAGCCGCCGCTGTCCTGGTCGAACAGGCTCAGCAGCGTCGATTCGCTGAATGCCTTGTTGCCGACCACTCGCACTTCGCGGATACGGGCCGAATCGCCTTCGGTCACGGTAAAAGTCAGGTTGACGCGGTTGCGCTCGATGGGCGTTACCGTGGTTACCACCTGGGCGTTGTAGAGGCTGCGGCTCACGTACTGGCGCTTGAGTTCCTGCTCGGCGCGATCGGCCAGCGCCTTGTCGTACGGACGGCCGTCGGTCAGGCCGACTTCCCGCAGCGCCTTCTGGAGCGCAGCCTTGTCGAATTCCTTGGTGCCGACGAAATCGACGTCTGCAATGGTTGGCCGCTCTTCGACGATGACCACCAGCACATTGCCGTTGACATCGATGCGCACATCCTTGAACAAACCCAGGTCGAACAGCGCGCGGATGGCGGCCGATCCGCGTTCGTCGCTGTAGGTATCGCCCACACGCAGCGGCAGCGACGCGAAGATCGTGCCGGGCTCCACGCGTTGCAAGCCTTCGACGCGAATGTCGCGCACCGTGAAAGGCTCAACGGCCCAGGCTGCCGTGGCCGCCAGCGCGCTGGCCACTACCGCGGCAACGCTACGCAGGCGAAAGCGACTGAAGTTTGTGTTCATCTGTGAATTGGGCCGGCGCGGAAAGGGCCGGCAGAAAGTTAACCAAAGAGCCGCGTGACGTCGTTGAAGAGTGCGACCGACATCATGACCAGCAGCAAAGCGACACCGCCGCGCTGAAGCCGTTCCATCCAAGCGTCAGAGACGCTCTTGCCGGTCAGGCCCTCCCAAAGATAATACATCAGGTGTCCCCCATCGAGGACCGGCAGCGGCATGAGATTGAGCACGCCCAGGCTCACGCTGATCAGCGCAAGGAACACCAGGTACTGGGTCAGCCCAAGGCTCGCGGACTTGCCCGCGTAGTCGGCAATCGTGAGCGGCCCGCTCAGGTTCTTGAGCGATGCCTCGCCGATCACCATCTTGCCCATCATGCGAACGGTGAGCGCGGAAACCTCCCATGTGCGCACAATTCCGCGCCACACACCGTCGACGGGCCCCTGCCTGACCTTGACCATTTCAGGCGGTGCGCCGACATATGCGCCAATTCGGCCGACCTTGGCGCCGGCTTCTTCGCGCAGTTCGGGCCGGACTTCAAGCTCGATCAGTTGGCCGGCGCGCTGCACCTGCCAGGTTTGCACGCGCGGCTGGTCGCCGTCGACCGATGTACGGATCACCTCGCGCAGCTGCTGCCCGTCGACGATCGGCGTGTTGCCGATGGCTCGCACCAGATCGCCATTGCGCAGGCCGCCACGCTCCGCGGCGCTGCCCGCCATGACCTCGCCGATCTCGGGCCGTGTCAGCGGAGCAAGCACGCCGATCTTGCGGAACATCTGCGGGTCGGCGTCCTTGGCTTGCATGCGGCTAAGGGGCAGCACGATCTGGCGTTCGGGCCGACCGCCCTCGCCCGCGATTTCGAGCGTCAGGTCTTGGCCATCGAGGGCGCCGCGCGTCATGCGCCAGCGAAGGTCCTCAAACGATTGCACGGGTGCCAGGTCGCCATCGAAACCTGCGCGCGTGATGTGCTCGCCGCCGCGCAGGCCCGCGTCGTCGGCCAATGAGGCAGCCACGGGGCGGGCAAGCTTGGCGACCGGCTCGTCCACACCGATCCAGTTGACGGCCGTGTAAAGCACCACGGCGAGCAGCAGATTGGCAATGGGTCCAGCGGCAACAATGGCCGCGCGCGAGCGCAACGGCTGCGTGTTGAAGGCGCGATGCCGCTCTTCAGGTGCGACAGGCCCCTCGCGCTCGTCGAGCATCTTGACGTAGCCGCCAAGTGGGAATGCGCCAATGACGAACTCGGTCGACTGGCCAGGATGCTGGCGCTTGGGCTGCCAGCGGTACAGCGTTTTGCCGAAACCCACCGAGAACCGCAGCACCTTGACGCCGCACGCAACCGCGACGCGGTAGTGGCCGTATTCGTGCACGGCAATCAGGACGCCGATGGCAACCACAAAGGCGATGACGGTGAGCATTCGGATCCTCGATTGTCTGGCGTATCAGGCCGCAAAGCGCAGCGCTGCGGCATTGGCTGCCGCGCGGGCACTGGCATCGAGCGCGAGCAGGTCCGCCAGCGATGCGGGCTTGGAGGGCGAAACTGTTTCCAAAGTTTCCATGTTGACCGCATGAATGCGGTCGAAACGCAGGCGCCGGTCAAGAAAAGCCTCGACCGCGACCTCGTTGGCTGCGTTGAGCACCGCAGTGGTACCGGGCGCGGCACGAAGCGCGTGCCAAGCCAGGCCAAGTCCGGGAAACAGCGCTGCATCCGGGGCATCGAAGCTCAGTGCAGCCATCTGGCGAAAGTCCAGGCGCCCCGCTCCGCTTTCAATGCGCTCGGGCCAGGCCAGGCCCACGGCGATCGGCACGCGCATGTCGGGCGTGCCAAGCTGTGCAATGACCGAAGCATCGGTGAACTGAACCATCGAATGCACCACGCTCTGGGGATGAATGACCACCTCGATCTGCTCGGGCGACACGCCGAAGAGGTGGCGCGCCTCGATCACTTCGAGCGCCTTGTTCATCATGGTGGCGGAATCGACTGAAATCTTGCGCCCCATGACCCAGTTCGGATGGGCGCAGGCCTGCTCCGGCGTAACCGCACCGAGCGTGCCGGGAGCACGCGTGCGGAACGGGCCGCCCGAAGCGGTCAGGATGATCTTGTCGATGCGCCGCGACCACGTGGAAGGGTCTTCAGGCAGCGACTGGAAGATGGCCGAGTGCTCGCTGTCGATTGGCAGCAGAGTGGCGCCGCCTTCGCGCACGGTGCGCATGAAAAGCTCGCCGCCGACGACCAGCGCCTCTTTGTTGGCCAGCAAGAGCCGCTTGCCCGTGCGCGCCGCAGCCAGGCACGGGCCAAGGCCCGCAGCGCCTACGATCGCGGCCATGACAGCATCGACCTCTTCGTGCGACGCTATTTTTTCTATAGCGTCCGGTCCGGTCAAAACCCGCGTTGGGAGATTGTTCTGTTCGAGCTTTTCCGCCAGCAATGCCGCGTGTGGCTCACTCGCCATGACTGCGTAACGGGGCGAAAACCGCACACATTGCGCCAGCAGTTCGTCGACCTTGGTGGAGGCGGACAGCGCAAAAACCTCGAAGCGCTCGGGGTGCCGCGAAATGACATCCAGCGTGCTGACCCCGACCGAACCGGTCGAGCCCAGCACCGTGACGCGTTGTTTGGGTGTATTCACAAGGAAGCCAGCATCATTGCAATGGGAAGTGCAGGCAAGAGGGCATCCACGCGGTCGAGCACGCCGCCGTGGCCGGGCAGCAGGCGGCTGCTGTCCTTGGCCCCGGCACTGCGCTTGATCAGCGATTCAACCAGGTCGCCGACCACGCTCATTGCAGCAAGAAATACCACGCCTACCAGCAACAGCCACCAGCCGCGCTCATGCAGCCGCGTATAGAGGCTTGCCACTGTCGCGCCCGCAGCCCTGTCGGCCCAAACCCAGGCAAAAGCCAGCACCACCACACCGGCCATGCCGCCCCACACGCCTTCCCAGCTCTTGCCAGGACTGATGGCGGGCGCAAGCTTGCCGCGCGTGAACTTGAGACCGAAAGCGCGGCCCGCAAAATAGGCGAACACGTCGGCCACCCAGACCAGCACAAGAATGGAAAGTAGAAAGTTGATGCCGACCATGCGCGCCTGCACGGCCGCGAGCCATGCCACCCATAGCGCCAGCAGTCCGCCCACGAGCCGCAAGCCGCGCGGAATGCGCGGCCACCCGGGCACCGCCACACGCAACAATGCGGCACCGCCAAGCACCCAGGCTGCGCTGGCCAGCAGCCACACGAACAGCAGTTGGCGCTCAAGAAGGCCCAGCCACCACGACAGCGCGCAAAGCGCCACCGTTTCCAGCCCCAGGAACACGGACAGCCGCTGCCCGTAGCCGTTGAGGCGCCCCCACTCCCAAGCCCCGGCACCGATCAGCACAAGCATGACGCAGGCGAACGGAACATGCGATGGGTAGAAGAGTGCCGGCAGCAGGATCGCCAGCAGGACGATGGCCGTGAGGATGCGTTGTTTGAGCATGCGGCTGGGTTTCGGGCCGTGTTGAGGCCGTCAGGCCAACTGGCGATCTGAGGTGGAATCGCTGCCGGCCGAGACCTGCGCGGAAGTCTTGCCGAAACGGCGCTCGCGGAGCTGGAATGCGGCAATTCCGGCATCCAGCTCGGCTTCGTCGAACTCGGGCCACAGCTTGTCGCTGAAGAAAAGCTCCGAATAGGCGCTCTGCCACAGCAAGAAGTTCGACAGGCGCTGCTCGCCGCCGGTACGAATGAGCAGGTCAGGGTCTGGCACATGGGCCAACGCCATGGCCCGATCGAGATTGGCTTCGGTAAGCGCGTCGCCCTGCTCGGCCAGCTTGGCAGCCGCGCGTGCAATGTCCCAGCGACCGCCGTAGTTGAAGCAAACGTTGAGTATCAGCTTGGTGTTCTGCGCCGTGGCCTGCTCTGCGTCGACCAAACCTTGCACCATCTTTTTGGAGAGCCCGGCCCGCTCGCCGACGAAGTGCAGCCGCACGCCGTCGCGGCTCAGCTTGGGCACCTCGCGTGCAAGTGCACCGACCATGATCTCCATGAGCCCCGAGACCTCTTCGGGCGGACGGTTCCAGTTTTCGGACGAAAACGCGAAGACCGTAAGTACGCCCACCCCGCGGTCGACGCAGGCCCGGACGCATCGGCGCAGCGACTCGACACCCTGCTTGTGGCCCGCCACCCGAGGCAGGAACCGCCGCGTGGCCCAGCGGCCATTGCCGTCCATGACGATGGCAATGTGGTGAGGAATCTGCAGCGAAGACGAGGGCATGCGCAGCCTCAAACGGCCATGATCTCCGCTTCCTTGGCCGCGACCAGCCGGTCGATTTCCGCGATGTGGCGGTCGGTGACCTTCTGGATCTCGGCTTCGGCGCGCTTCTGTTCGTCTTCCGAGGCGAGCTTTTCCTTGACCAGCTTCTTGACCGCTTCGTTCGCGTCGCGGCGCAGGTTGCGCGTGGCGATCTTGGCGCTTTCGCCCTCGTTGCGGACCAGCTTGGTCATTTCCTTGCGGCGCTCTTCGCTCATTGCGGGAAGCGGCACGCGGATGAGGTCTCCCATCGAAGCCGGGTTCAGGCCCAGGTCGCTTTCGCGGATGGCTTTTTCGATCTTGGCTCCCATGCCCTTTTCCCAGGGCTGGACGCTGATGGTGCGCGAATCGAGCACCGACACGTTGGCCACCTGGCTCAGCGGAACCTGCGAGCCGTAGTACTCGACGTGGATCGAGTCGAGCAGCGCGGAGTTGGCGCGGCCGGTACGGATCTTGGTGAGGTTGTTCTGGAACGCAGCCAGGGACTGGTTCATCTTCGCATCGGTCGTGCTGCGAATTTCTGCAATGGTTGGGGTCGTCATCTCAATACTCCTCAGGCATGCACCAGCGTGCCTTCGTCCTCGCCCATGACGACGCGCTTGAGTGCGCCGTTCTTGAAGATCGAGAACACCTTGATCGGCAACTTCTGGTCGCGGCACAGCGCAAAAGCCGTGGCGTCCATGATGCCGAGATTCTGCGCGATTGCCTCGTCGAAAGTGAGCGTGGAATAGCGCGTTGCGTCGGGATGGGTCTTGGGGTCGGCGGAATAGACACCATCGACCTTGGTTGCCTTCAGCACCAGCTCGGCGCCAATTTCGGCGCCGCGCAGCGCAGCAGCCGTGTCGGTGGTGAAGAACGGGTTTCCGGTGCCAGCGGCAAACACGACTACCTTGCCCTCTTCGAGATACTGAAGCGCCTTGGGGCGCACGTAGGGCTCCACCACCTGCTCGATGGCAATGGCAGACATTACGCGCGCCACCAGCCCTTGCTTGTTCATGGCGTCAGCCAGCGCCAGCGAATTCATCACGGTCGCCAACATGCCCATGTAGTCGGCAGTGGCGCGATCCATGCCCACCGAACCTCCCGCGACGCCGCGGAAGATGTTGCCGCCGCCGATGACGACGGCGACTTCCACGCCCATATTCACCACCTCGGCCACCTCTTCGACCATGCGAACGATGGTCGCACGATTAATACCAAAGGCATCATCTCCCATTAACGCCTCACCCGACAGCTTCAACAAGATTCGCTTGTGGGCTGGACGGGGATCAGACATGGGCAATTTCCTTACTTGGGTTGGCGGGGGCGAGTGTAGAACGAGGCGGTGAAGAAGCGGCGGCACACACGTGTGCGCCGTCGCTTTGGGGCGTAACAGTTTTTACGCGGCGGCCTTGGCGGCTGCAACCTGAGCTGCAACTTCGGCAGCGAAGTCGTCGACCTTCTTTTCGATGCCTTCGCCGACCACGTAAAGGGTGAAGCCCTTGATGGTGGTGTTGGCGGCCTTGAGCATCTGCTCGACAGTCTGCTTGCCGTCGGTGCTCTTCACGAAGACCTGGTTGTGCAGCGATACTTCCTTGAGGTACTTCTGCACGCCGCCTTCGATGCGCTTGGCAACGATGTCGGCAGGCTGCGGCTTCTTGCCTTCGGCTTCGGCCGTCTTGCGGTCTTCCTCGGCCTTGCCGGCAGCAACGGCGCGCTCTTTTTCGATCAGGTCGGCGGGAACGTCGGCAGCAGAAATGGCAACCGGCTTCATGGCAGCAACGTGCATGGCAACGTCCTTGGCCGAGGTGTCATCGCCTTCGAACTCGACCATCACGCCAATGCGCGTGCCGTGCAGGTACGACGCCAGCTTGCCGTTGCCACCGAAGTGCTTGAAGCGGCGGAAGCTCATGTTCTCGCCGATCTTGCCGATCAGGCCCTTGCGCACGTCTTCGAGCGTGGGGCCGAAACCGTCTTGCTCATAGGGCAGTGCGCCGAGCGCAGCGATGTCGGCGGGGTTGTTCTTGGCAACAAGCATTGCGGCAGCGTTGGCCATGGCCAGGAAGCTGTCGTTCTTGGTGACGAAGTCGGTTTCGCAGTTGATCTCGATCATGCCGCCGGCCGAGCCTTCGACAAACGCCGTGACCACGCCTTCGGCGGTGATGCGGCCCGAAGCCTTGCCGGCCTTGTTGCCGAGCTTGATGCGCAGCAGCTCTTCGGCTTTTTCCATGTTGCCGTCGGCCTCGGTCAGGGCCTTCTTGCATTCCATCATCGGCGCGTCGGTCTTTGCGCGCAGTTCGCCGACCATGCTTGCGGTGATTGCAGCCATTGTTCTATCTCCGTGTCCAAAAAATCAGATTAAAAAAAAGGGGCACCAAAGCCCCTTCTTCAGGCGCGTGAGAGCACTCGATCAGGCCGAGGCGCCCTCTTCGACTTCGACGAATTCGTCGCTGCCTTCGGCGATGGCCTTGACCACGTCGCCGGTGGCGCTGTTGCGGCCTTCGATGATTGCGTCGGCGATGCCGCGGGCGTAGAGCGTGACAGCCTTCGACGAGTCGTCGTTACCCGGAATGACGTAGTCGATGCCTTCGGGCGAGTGGTTGGAGTCCACCACGCCGATGAGCGGAATGCCGAGCTTCTTGGCTTCTGCCACGGCGATCTTGTGGAAACCCACGTCGATCACGAAGATGGCGTCGGGCAGCGCGGTCATGTCCTGGATGCCGCCGATGTCCTTCTCGAGCTTCTCGATTTCACGCGTGAACGTGAGCTGCTCTTTCTTGCTCAGGCTTTCGAGGCCGGCTTCTTGCTGGGCCTTCATGTCCTTGAGACGCTTGATCGAGGTCTTGACCGTCTTGAAGTTGGTCAGCATGCCGCCGAGCCAGCGGGTGTCGACGAAAGGCACGCCAGCGCGGCGGGCTTCGGCAGCCACGATTTCACGAGCCTGGCGCTTGGTGCCGACCATGAGGATGGTGCCGCGATTTGCGGTGAGCTGCTTGGCGTACTTCATCGCGTCCTGGAACATCGGGAGCGACTTTTCCAGGTTGATGATGTGGATCTTGTTGCGATGGCCGAAGATGAACGGAGCCATCTTGGGGTTCCAGAAGCGGGTTTGGTGACCGAAGTGGACACCGGCTTCCAGCATTTCGCGCATGGTGGTCGACATTGAAATTACTCCAAAGGTTGGGTCTAAAATCCAGCCCGTTTTGCGCCTCCTTCGAATGGAGTCACAACACCTTGATTGGGCCGGTTTGCGAATGTGTCTGGCTGGGGTGCGGCGGGAGCCGCCGCATGATCAGCGAAACCCAACGAGTATAGCACGCCTGCCCCTGTCTTTCTCCCCGCCCCGCCTCCCGGAATCAAGCGTCCGCGCCCTCGCAGCACCACCCATGAATGACCTTCACGCCGCCCGTCTGAACCTTCTGGCAGGCGGCACCGATGCACGCACCGAAATGGAGCATGCCATCGAAATCTCCGAATCCCCTGCCTGCAGCCACGTTTTCACCCGCACCTTTTTTGACGAAGCCCGTCGGCAGGCTGCGCAATCGGCGCCGCAAAGCAGGCTCGCCGGCCTCGCGTTCACCGCCAAGGACCTGTTCGACATTGAAGGGCAGCCGACTCCCGCTGGCTCCGTGGTGCTTGCGCATGCCCCGGCCGCCAAGGCGGACTCAGTGGCTGTGGCGAGGCTGCGCGCCGCGGGCGGCACGCTCACCGGCCGTACCAACATGACCGAGTTCGCCTTCTCGGGCGTGGGTGTCAACCCGCACCACGGCACCCCGGCCAACGTGAGCGACTCGGCCAAGCCGCGCATTCCGGGGGGCTCGTCTTCCGGCGCGGCCATTTCAGTTGCGACCGGGGCCGCGTTCATCGGACTGGGTTCGGACACCGGCGGCTCTATTCGCATACCCGCCGCGCTGAACGGCATCGTGGGCTTCAAGAGCACCGCCCGCCTCGTTCCCGCCGACGGAGCCCTGCCGCTGTCGACCACCCTGGACACCGTCTGTGCCATGACGCGATCGGTGCGGGATGCCATCGCAGCACATGAAGTCCTCGCAGCCCGCCGGGTAACTGCGGGCGCGGCCGCCCTGGGGGCATACCGGCTGGCCGTCGTGAAGAACGTGTTCTTCGACGACATCGAACCTGCGGTGGCCCGTGCCTTTGACGACGCGCTCCGAACGCTGCGCGCCAGCGGCGCCCACGTCGAGGAAATCGCCCTGCCAGAATTGGCGGAGTTGCAGGCCATCAATGCCACCGGCGGCTTCTCCGCGGCAGAGTCGTACGCCTGGCACCGGCTGCTGTTGGAACGCAGCGGCGCCGGCTACGACCCTCGCGTCGCCCAGCGCATCCTCAGGGGCGCGGGCATGAAGGCTCACGAATACATCGACCTCGTGAATGCCCGGCGCGCATGGATTGCCCGCGTCGAAGCGGCGCTCGCGCCCTACGACGCCGTGCTATCGCCAACGGTGCCGATGACCGCGCCTCCCATCGAGTGCGTGGCGCCTGGCGCCGAGCGTGACGAAGAGTTCTTCCGCGTCAATGCACTGTTGCTGCGCAATCCATCGATCGTCAACATGCTCGATGGCTGCGCCATTTCATTGCCCTGCCATGCCGCCGGCGAGTTGCCGGTCGGCCTGATGCTGTGGCACGCAGCGCTGCACGACGATGCCATTCTCGCGATTGCCTTACAAACGGAACACGCACTGCGAAGACAATAGCTGCACGCCTGTCGACGGGCGCCAGCCATCTCTTCTTACTCAAGCATTCAATGAAAATCGCGATCGTGGGCGCCGGCATCATCGGCGTCACCACCGCCTGGGAACTGGCTTCGGACGGCCATGAAGTGTCTGTATTCGAGCGCCGCGGCGCGGCGGCCGAGGAAGCCAGTTTTGCCAATGCGGGCGTGGTCGCACCGGGTTACGTAACGCCTTGGGCCGCCCCGGGCATGCGTGCCAAGGTTCTGCGTTCGCTGCTCTCGTCTCACGGCGCCATCAAGCTGCGCTGGCCGCTGAGTCCGCGCGATATTGGCTGGATGTCGCGCTGGCAGAAAGCCTGCAAGCTCGAAACCTACCTGGCCAACCGTGCCCGCATGCAGCGCCTGGCTTTCTACAGCCGTACCCGCCTGCATGAGGTGACTGAAGCGCGCGAACTCAGCTATGAGCGCAGCGACGGCTACCTTGTGCTGCTGCGATCCAAACGCGAGAAAAAGCTGGTGCAGCCCGGCCTCGATGTGCTGCGGGCGGCAGGCAGCGTCTTTCGCGAAGTCGATGCCGACGAGGCCCGGCGCATCGAACCTGCACTCAGCACCGACACCGCACTCGCAGGCGCCATCTACCTGCCCGAAGACGAGGTGGCCAATTGCCGCCAGTTTGCGCTCCTGCTCAAATGGGAGGCCGAGGCGCTCGGCGCCGAGTTTCACTTCAATTGCGACATTGCGCCGCTGAGCCGCGCCGATCCCACATCCCTTTCGCTTGCGAGCGGCTCCCCGCCGCTGCGTTTCGATGCGGTGGTGGTGTGCGCCGGGCTCGCCTCGGCGTCGCTGCTGCGGCCGCTCGGCCTGCGGATTCCGCTCGCACCCATCTACGGCCATTCCGTGAGCGCACCCATTCGCGAATCACTCAACGCCCCCCGCAGTGCGGTGATGGATGAGCGCTACAAAGTCGCAATTTCGCGCCTGGGCCAGCGCGTGCGCGTGGCCGGCAGCGCGGAAATCGGCGGCTCGTTGGACACCATGAACCCGTCCGCCGTGCAAACGCTCTACAAGGTGCTGCACGACTGGTTCCCTGGCGCAGTCACGCTGCAGTCCGGCGTGCAGCAATGGAAAGGCGCACGGCCGATGCTGCCCGATGGCCCTCCGGTGCTGGGCGCCAGCGGCATACCGGGCGTCTGGCTCAATCTGGGCCATGGCTCGAGCGGCTGGGCGCTGTCGTGCGGCAGCGCGCGCGTGCTGGCCGACCTGATCAGGGGCCGCGATGCGGGCGTCGACCTGGAAGGGCTCGGCGTCGAGCGGCTCTATCTTCGCTAGATTCCACAGCTCCCGCAGCAGCTTGCTTCTCACGGAGCGGCAAAATGGTTCGATGCAACGCATCACCTCCGCCACGGTCGCCAACCTTTTCGATATCGCGGCAACGCGGCGCATCGAGCAAGCGGCGGCGGCCAACCTGCCCGCCCACACTTTGATGCAGCGCGCCGGCTTGGCCGTGGCGCGGCTGGCCATGGCAATTGCGCCTCATGCGCGCACGATCTGGATCGCATGCGGGCCCGGCAACAACGGCGGCGACGGTTTCGAAGCAGCCGCGCAGCTGCAGCAACGCGGCTTCTTGCCCATTGTCACTTTCGCCGGTGACGAAAGCCGGTTGCCGGCGGATGCGATGGCATCCCTTCAGCGGGCCCGCGATGCCGGTGTGATCTTTGCGCCCACCCCACCCGCTACCTACGGACTGGCCATCGACGCGCTGCTCGGCATCGGAGCCACCCGGCCGCCCGAGACCGTCATGGCTGAGTGGCTTCGCCAGATGCATTCGACAGCCCAACCGGTACTCAGTGTCGATGTGCCTTCAGGGTTGAATGCCGACACCGGCATTTCAAGCGCCTCCGCTCATTCGGATGCCGCAGCATCCCGTTTCTGCATCACCTTTTTGACCCTCAAGCCGGGACTTTTCACAGCGCACGGGCGGGATGCGACAGGTGCGGTGTGGTTCGACGACCTGGGCTGCGGCAACGGCATTGCCGAACCGCCCGCCGCGCGCCTCGCAGGCATGCCGACGACAGCACCACGCCGCCACGCGTCGCACAAAGGCAGCTATGGCGACGCGGCGGTGATCGGCGGTGCGTCCGGCATGGCGGGCGCCGCGCTGCTGGCTGCGTCGGCCGCGCTGCATGCAGGTGCCGGACGGGTGTTTGTCGGGCTGCTCGATCCGAGCGTTGCCCCGGTCGACTTTGCACAGCCCGAACTGATGCTGCGAGACGCCGACGCGCTGGATCTTTCAGGCATGACCGCAGTTTGCGGATGCGGTGGAGGTACGGCCGTACGCTCGGTGCTGCCACGCGTGTTGGCGACGGCGGCCACACTGGTGCTCGATGCCGATGCGTTGAACGCCATTGCCGGCGATGGCTCCTTGCAGCAGCAACTGGTATCGCGCACCCGGCGCGGAAAGCCCACCGTCATCACCCCGCATCCTCTCGAAGCCGCACGCTTGTTGAATTGCACGGCCGCGGACATTCAGGCAGACCGGCTGGCAGCAGCCCGCAAGCTGGCGTCACGCTACGGCGCGATTGTCGTGCTCAAAGGCTCAGGGACTGTCATCGCAGACAGCAGCGGCACGCCGCCAGTGCTGAATCTGACCGGCAACGCAGCACTTGCAACGGCTGGCACCGGCGACGTGCTGGCCGGGATGATTGGCGCCGCGCTGGCCGCGCAGCAGTCGCCGTTCGAAGACGCGCATACCGCCGTCTGGCGCCATGGCCAAATCGCCGACACGTGGCCGGCCGATGCGCCGCCCTTGACGGCCGGCGCACTGGCGCGCCAGGCATCCGGCTGACGCGGTTCTAGCCGCGTCCGACGAAGGGCATCTTCGTCGCCATCACGGTGTGGAACAACACATTGGCTTCCAGCGGCAGGTTTGCCATATAGAGCACCGACTGGCCGACGATCTTCACGTCCATCAGCGGCTCGATCGCGAGCTCTCCGCTGGCTTGCGGCACGCCCTTGGCCATGCGCGCGGCCAGTTCGGTCATGGCGTTGCCCACATCGATCTGGCCGACGGCAATGTCGTACTTGCGCCCATCGAGCGATGCGGTCTTGGTGAGGCCCTCGACCGCATGCTTGGTCGCAGTGTAGGCGGGCGAATTCGGACGCGGCGCGGTGGCCGAGATGGAGCCGTTGTTGATGATGCGCCCTCCCCGCGGGGTCTGCGCCTTCATTGTGCGAAACGCCTGCTGGATGCAGAAGAACATGCCGCTCAGGTTGATGTCGACCACGCCGCGCCATTGCTCCGGCGTCCAGTCTTCGAATGGGCCCGGCGGGTTGCCCACGCCGGCATTGTTGAACAGCAGATCGACGCGGCCGAAGCGCTCCACAGCCGCGGCAAACAGTGCCTGAACCGATTCGGCACTGGCCACATCGGTGGGCACGGCAAAGGCGCGCGCGCCGGCTCCGGACTCTTCCGCCACCTGCTCCAGCGGCTCGGGGCGGCGCCCCGCCAGCGCCACGCTCCAGCCGTCGGCCAGCAATGCAAGCGCCGCGGCGCGCCCAATGCCTGTGCCAGCACCCGTGACGATGGCGATGCGGCCCTTGTTGTTTTCCACGCTCATGCTCAGTGTCTCCTTCTCAGCTTGTCTGTCCTGGTTGTATATGGATGCGATGCGTTGTGCATCATGTGCGGCGCGGTGGCTTGCGGCCTTTCATCTTGTTGGCGGCTTTCTTCACCGCCGACTTGAAGGCTTGCATTGCCGATTGGGGCCCCACCGCAGCCGTGGCGGCGCGCTCGGCGCGCTGTTCGGGCGCCGCTTCGGCCTTATGGCGCGAGCTGCGCTTGGCTGACGCCTTGACCGGTACACCGGTCGAGCCCACACCCTTGTCCTTCATGGCACGCGACGTGAGTTCTTCACCCTCGCGCACCAGGCGGAAATCGATCTTGCGTCCGTCCAGGTCGACCCTGCTTACCTGCACCCGCACGCGTGTGCCGATGGCATAGCGAATGCCGGTGCGCTCGCCACGCAGTTCCTGGCGCATTTCGTCGAACTTGAAGTATTCGCCGCCGAGCTCGGTGATGTGCACCAGCCCCTCGACATACATGGCGTCCAGCGTCACGAAGATGCCGAAGGTGGTGGCCGCGGTAACCACGCCGCCGTATTCCTCGCCCAGGTGCTCGCGCATGTACTTGCACTTGAGCCATGCCTCGACGTCGCGGCTGGCTTCGTCGGCACGGCGCTCGTTGGCGCTGCAATGCAGGCCGGCGGCTTCCCACGCCAGCACTTCCTTGGTCGGCGCGACGGTGGCCTTCTGCGGCTTGGTGGTCGGCGCCTTGACGCGCGAGGCCAACCGCTTGGCGAGCTTGGCATGCGCCTCACCCGGAGTCGGCAACATCGGCAGCTGATAGCGCGTCTTGCCAAGAATCGCCTTGATCACGCGATGCACCAGCAGGTCCGGATAGCGCCGGATCGGGCTCGTGAAGTGCGTGTAGGCCTCGTACGCCAAACCAAAGTGGCCGCTGTTGATTGGCGTGTAGATTGCCTGCTGCATCGAGCGAAGCAGCATGGTGTGAATCTGCTGCGCGTCGGGCCGCTCCTTGGTGGCTTCGGCAATTGCCTGAAACTCGCCGGGCCGCGGGTCGTCGGTAATGCTCAGCCCCACACCCATGGCTTTCAGATAGCCGCGCAGGATTTCCTTCTTCTCGGGGGTCGGGCCTTCGTGCACACGGAACAGGCCCGGGTGCTTGCCTTCAGCAATGAAGTCGGCGCTGCACACGTTGGCCGCGAGCATGGCTTCTTCGATGAGGCGGTGCGCCTCGTTGCGCGTGCGCGGCACAATCTTCTCGATGCGGCCTGCGTCGTCGCAAATGATCTGCGTCTCGGTGGTTTCGAAGTCGACCGCGCCGCGCTTGCCGCGCTGCTTGAGCAGCGCCTTGTACACGTCGGCCAGGTTCAGCAGGTCTTTCACGCGGTCCTTGCGCTTGGCTGCCTCGGGGCCGCGCGTGTTGCCAAGAATGGCCGCCACCTCGGTATAGGTGAAGCGCGCATGGCTGAACATCACCGCCGGGTAGAACTGGTAGGCGTAGATCTCGCCGTCGGCGGCCACGAGCATGTCGCACACCATGCACAGGCGCTCGACCTCGGGGTTCAGCGAGCACAAGCCGTTCGAAAGCTTTTCCGGCAGCATCGGGATAACGCGGCGCGGAAAGTAGACACTGGTGGCGCGGTCGTAGGCGTCGATGTCGATCGCCGAGCCGGTCTGCACATAGGCGCTGACGTCGGCAATGGCCACCAGCAGGCGCCATCCCTTGCCCCGGCCAACCTTTGCGGGTTCGCAGTACACGGCGTCGTCGAAGTCCCGTGCGTCCTCGCCGTCGATGGTGACCAGCGGCACGTCGGTCAGGTCGATGCGCCCCTTCTTGTCCGCGGGTCGAACCTTCTCGGGCAGGGCCTTCGCTTCGGCCAGGCACTCCGCGGAAAACTCGTGCGGCACGCCGTACTTGCGCACTGCAATTTCGATCTCCATGCCCGGGTCGTCGATTTCGCCGAGCACTTCTTTTACCCGCCCCACCGGCTGGCCGAACAGCGCCGGCGGCTCGGTGAGTTGCACCACCACGACCTGCCCAACCTTGGCGGGACCGGTTGCGCCCTTGGGGATCAGGACGTCCTGTCCGTAGCGCTTGTCTTCAGGCGCAACGAGCCAGATGCCGCCTTCATGCAACAGGCGGCCGATGATCGGCTGCTCCGGGCGCTCGACGATTTCGACCACCCGCCCCTCGGGACGACCGCGCCGGTCTTGCCGCACCACGCGTGCCTTGACGCGGTCTTTATGCAGCACCGCACGCATCTCGTTCGGGGGCAGATAGATGTCGGCTTCGCCGTCGTCGCGCTGCACGAAACCGTGTCCGTCGCGATGCCCTTGAACAGTTCCTTCAAATTCATCCAGCAGACCGCTGGAGTGGCCATTATTTTTGATATGATTCTCTCTTTCCTGAAATTCAAAACATAACTGCTTCGGCAGCTATGTGGGCCCAGATGGCGGAATTGGTAGACGCACTAGTTTCAGGTACTAGCGAGTAACATCGTGGAGGTTCGAGTCCTCTTCTGGGCACCACCCCTACCAAGCTGAAACCCCTGTGAATCTGTGATTTACAGGGGTTTTTTCTTTTCCCTGGGAACATGGTCGAGGGATGCTCTCCCCCGCTAAATCCGGTCGCAGCCAAACCAGGCCGAACCGACCGCACTCCACCGTATTCGCGCATTCCAGCACAGTCCCAAATCGGGACTTCCGGAGAAGCAGCTGTCGACGGCGCGGATGTAAACAAGTGGAATGGGCTTCGTCTCATGAAGTGATGCGGCAACCCGCTTACGGAGAAGCGGCTTTTCGCCATTCTGACGCAGTACATCGACGAATGATCGCGCACAGTCTCATGAAGCGCGGCAACGGAGTCAATACACCGCGTTGCCAGTAAAGGTGAACCGCAAACTCAACCTGATGAGCGCGGCGTTCAACTCGCTGCGCGATCATCGAATGAATCTGCGGAGTTGCGACAGGCTTTGCAGCCCGTTGTGCACCTTACCACGCCAAGGTTGCTGCCGATCCGGCAATGTGCAAACCACATCTACCGGCCATCTTCCGCGCCATACTGGCGCGCGGCAACCGCCCTTTCTCTTCCATGTCCATTTTCAAAAGCATCCGGCAGTGGGCATCGCGAATCAAGCGCGACGCCGTGACACTGTGGTTTGCCTACCGCCACCCGGATACGCCGTGGTTCGCAAAAGCCCTTGCTGCTTTTGTCGTCGCATATGCGCTGAGTCCGATCGATCTCATTCCAGATTTCATTCCGGTACTTGGCTATCTGGACGACGCCTTGCTGTTGCCAGGACTGATCTGGCTGAACATCCGGCTCATTCCAGGAGATGTTCTCCAGGAATGCCGTGCCCGGGCAGATGGGTGGATGAAAGAACAAGGCGCGAAGCCGCGAAGCGTTGCCGGCGCCGTGCTGGTCGTCGCCATCTGGATTGGCGTTGCGATTGGCTCCTGGGCTTGGTTCAACGCGCACGCCTAGCGGCTGCACCAGCGACTGCAGGCCCTCAGCCGAACCGAAGTGTGGCGAAAGTCACACTTTTCCATCAATATGATTCTAAAAGTAACTTGAAAACGCACATATGGTTACGTTTAGTTTGAAAATATAGCCATCAAACTAATGGAAACCATCGTGATTACTGCATTTACCCTGTTGATCGGAATGTTCCTCGGAGCGTTGTTCATGAGCCTTCTGGTCATCTCGCGTTCGGATGATTGAGCACCGCCGGGCAATGGCCGCCCGATCCAAGCCAAAAGAAAAGCCCGCTTCTGCGGGCTTTTCTTTTGCAGCAGCGCAGCAGCCTAGATGGGCAAGGCGATCAAGTCGTGCCCTTCGGCGCCAACGATGCGGGCCTTGGTGAACTCGCCCACCTTGAGCGTCTTGCTTATCTTTTCTGGCGGCAGCAAACGCACGGTTCCGTCGATCTCTGGCGCGTCGGCGTAAGTACGCCCAACGCCGCCCTTGCGCCCCAAGCCGGGCGCCGAATCCACCAGTACCTGCATCGTCGCGCCGATGCGCTGTTGCAGCTTGGCAATCGACACGGCTTCGGCCACTTCCATGAAACGGGCTCGGCGCGCTTCGCGTTCGGCCGGAGGCAGCATGCCGGGAATGTCGTTGGCGGTGGCACCTTCGACAGGGCTATAGGCAAAACAGCCTGCCCGGTCGATCTGGGCTTCGCGGATGAAGTCGAGCAGGTGCTCGAACTCTTGCTCGGTTTCGCCGGGAAAGCCGGCGATAAAAGTGCTGCGGATCACGAGCTCGGGGCAAACTTCGCGCCAGCGCGCCAGCCGCTCCAGGTTCTTTTCGCCGCTGGCAGGCCGCTTCATGCGCTTGAGCACATCGGGG
Organism: Variovorax sp. 3319; assembly: GCF_031456585.1. NCBI lineage: Bacteria > Pseudomonadati > Pseudomonadota > Betaproteobacteria > Burkholderiales > Comamonadaceae > Variovorax > Variovorax sp. 3319. The sequence continues at coordinate 59,952 of NZ_JAVDUZ010000008.1, read as the reverse complement.
TGGCTGTGCTGCAACGGCACATCGAGGTAAGGCAACACCTGCCCGCTCGCCATCAGCGGAATGATTTCGTCCACGCTCGGGTACGGGTACACATAGTGCAGCCGTACCCAGGCGCCGTATGGCTCGGCAATTTCGCCGAGCGTGCGCACCAGTTCGAGCATGCGGGTCTTCACCGGCTTGCCGTCCCAGAACCCGGTGCGGTATTTCACGTCCACCCCGTAGGCCGAAGTGTCCTGGCTGATCACCAGCAGCTCTTTCACACCGCCTTCGAACAAGGCCTTGGCCTCGCTGAGCACGTCGCCGACGGGCCGCGACACCAGGTCGCCGCGCATCGAGGGAATGATGCAGAAGGTGCAGCGGTGATTGCAGCCTTCGCTGATCTTCAGGTATGCGTAGTGGCGCGGGGTGAGCTTGAGGCCGGCAATGCCAAACGTGTTGGGAACAAGATCGACGAACGGGTCGTGCGGCTTTGGCAGGTTGGCGTGCACCGCATCCATTACTTCTTGCGTCGCGTGCGGCCCCGTCACGGCCAGCACGCTCGGATGCATTTGCCGCACCAGATTGCCGCCCTGGTCGCCCGTCTTGGCGCCAAGGCACCCCGTTACGATGACCCGTCCGTTTTCGGCCAGCGCCTCCCCGATGGTGTCGAGGCTTTCTTTCACCGCGTCGTCGATGAAGCCGCAGGTGTTGACGATCACCAGGTCGGCGCCCTCGAAAGTCTTCGAGGTCTGGTAGCCCTCAGCACTTAGCTGGGTCAGGATCAATTCGGAATCGGTAAGGGCCTTGGGGCAGCCCAGGCTCACAAAGCCGACCTTGGGGGTGGCCGGCGTGGCGGTACGTTCGGGGGAGGCAACTTCGCTCATATATGCCCCTATTGTCCCAGCTATCGGCCGGGACCGGAATTTCAGGGGCGTTTGATGCCGAATGCGCCCAGAACCTGCTCGGTGTTCTTCTGCATTTGCTCCTGCATCTGCAGGAACACGTTCTTGGACTGTTCGACGTAGTTGCCCATCAGCCCCTGGAGCATTGGCGATTGCATCGTCATGAAGCGGGACCACATTTCAGGCGTAAGGCCTTCGGCCTTTTCGGCGAGCTGCGCCTGCACTTCCGTCATGGCCTGGATGTTCTTCTCGAGATAGGGGCCCATGTAACCCTGCATCGCCTGTCCGTAGAAACGGATGATGTTGGCCAACACCTGCTCGGTGAACATGGGCGCGCCGCCCGCTTCTTCCTCGAGAATGATCTGCAGCAGGATGCTGCGCGTAAGGTCGTCGCCGGTCTTGGCATCGCGCACCACGAACTGGGCATTCTGTATGACCAGCTGCTTCACCTCGGTGAGGGTGATGTATGTGGATGTCTCGGTGTCGTAGAGCCTTCGGTTGGGGTACTTCTTGATTACACGTTGCACCGGCTTGACCCCGGACTTCTTGCTCTGCACTGCGGACTCCTTCACATGGATGCCCATGTCATCCGATGATTCTAGGTAGCGGTTTTGCTGCATCGCGACAAGGTTTACCCTGACCGCGCATCCCCTTCAATCGGAGGTTGTGGCGTATTCGGCGCCGCACGCATTGCACGCCGCGCTCTCGGGGCGCTCTGCGGTCGCCTCCCGAAAACGCAAAGGGCTCTTGTGGCCGTACACCACCCAGCAACGTGGGCAATGCTCGTGGCCGGCGGTAGGCAAGTAAGCGCGGGAGCGCTGCTCGGCGCGCTCTTGCGTGACAGGTATGCCCTGGCTCAAGGCGCGCGCAATTTCGCGCGCTGCCATGGTGTCGGTACGGCCGCTTGCGTGGTCGTTGATGCCATAGACCGCACGTGCAAATTCAACAGGGGCTTGCCGAAGCAATGCGGCAAGGCGCATATCGGCATGAGCCCGATCAACCATCGTTGATCGCGTATTCATCGGATCGCTTATCAAGAAATTTGGAAAAGGCTTGCAGAGCGGCCAAGGTAGCACAACAACATGGCCATGGTCTTTGTCTGCTTAACCGCAAGGACGATTGAAACACCGGGGAACCCGGTGAGAGCTCTGTTCAACAGACCCGGTGGTTGGCCGGAAGTTGGAACAGAAATTGGTAGGCGCGATTGGACTCGAACCAACGACCCCCACCATGTCAAGGTGGTGCTCTAACCAGCTGAGCTACGCGCCTAAGGATGTGTCCGAGAAGCAGCTATTGTAGCAGGAGAAAACGCGCTTTTTAGCGCCGACGTGCAGATCGCACACCTGCAACCGCCGTAACCACGCCAAGCACCTGCGCGAGGCGCGCCGCATCGGCGATTTCTACAGTGAACGTCATCCACGCAGTGCCCTTGACCGATTGGGTCTGCACGCCGATCACGTTCATCTTTTCTCGTGCGAACACATCGGATATGTCGCGCAGCAAGCCCTGGCGGTCTGCCGCTTCCACCGCCACGTCGACCGCATACATTGGTGCTTCGCCACCCTTGGCTGCGCCCCACTCGACATCGATCACGCGCTCGCCATCGCGCGAGGCCATCATCCGGAAGTTGCTGCAGTCTGTACGGTGAACGCTCACGCCATGGCCGCGCGTCACAAAGCCGCTGATGGCATCCGGCGGCGCGGGCTTGCAGCACTTGGCCAGCTGCGTCATCAACGAAGACACGCCCACCACAAGCACACCGCCCTTGCCGGACTTTTCGCTCGCGCGCGGCTTCTTGAGCTGCACGCCGTCGTCAGGGTTGGGTGCGGGCTCTGGCGGGCGCAGCAGCATCTCAATGTTGCGCAGCGAAAACTCGTCCTTGCCGACCACTTCGAACAGATGATCCGCAGACTTGAATCCGAGCTGTGAAGCCAGGTCTTCAAGCCGCGTCGAAGTCTTGCCTTCGCGCTGCAGCAGCTTCTCGACGGCCTCTCGCCCGCGCGCCACGGTCTCGTGCGTGATCTGCGCGTTGAACCACGCGCGCACTTTTGCACGGGCGCGGTGGCTTGCCAGATAGCCCAACTCCGCGTTGAGCCAATCCCGCGAAGGACCGCCCTCTTTCGCCGCGATGATCTCTACCGTCTGCCCATTGGACAGCGGCGTGTTCAGCGGCACCATCGCCCCATCGACACGCGCGCCGCGGCACCGATGGCCGAGCGTGGTGTGCACCGTATAGGCGAAATCCACCGGGGTTGCGCCCTGCGGCAGTTCGACAATGGCCGCGTCGGGCGTCAATACATAGATGCGGTCGTCGAAGAGGCCCTGGCCCTGCGAGCCGCCAGAAAGGTCGCGCTCCCAGGCCAACAGTTGCCGCAGCACTGCGATCTTCGCGTCGTACTCTCCGCTCGCCCACACGCCCGCATAGCCCTTGTGCCCTGCTTCCTTGTAGGCCCAGTGCGCAGCCACGCCATGCTCTGCATGGTCGTGCATTTCTTCGGTGCGGATCTGGATCTCGATCGGCTTGCCGGGCTTGCCGTCGACCACCTCGCGCACCACCGTGTGCAGCGACTGGTAGCCGTTGGGCTTGGGCCGCGCAATGTAGTCGTCGAACTCTTCGTCGATAGGCAAGAAGTGCGAGTGCACCCAGGCCAGTGCCGCGTAGCAGTCCTTCACATCGGGCACCACCACGCGCAGCGCGAGGATGTCGAACACCTGCGCGAAGTCGAGCGACTTGCCGCGCATTTTCTTGACGATGCTGTAGATGTTCTTCGGCCGGCCCTGCACCGTGGCGCGCACGCCTTCGGCCTGCAGTTCGCGCTCGAGCTGCGAGCGCAACTGCTCCACGTGGCCTTCGCGTTCGACACGCTTCTCGTCGAGAAGACGCGCAATCAGCTTGTAGGTTTCGGGCTCCAGAAAGCGGAACGAAAGATCTTCGATTTCCCACTTCACCTGCCAGATGCCCAGGCGGTTGGCCAGGGGCGCAAACACCTGCAGCGATTCGCGCGCCACGCTCTCGGGCGCCGGCTGCTTGCTGGCGGCTGCATGCCGCAGCGTCTGCAGCCGTGAAGCAAGTCGCAGCATCACCACGCGCAGGTCGCGTGAAAACGCAAGCAGCATCTTGCGCACATTCTCTGTCTGCGCTCCCGCACCTTCAGACAGATGGTGGCCCTGCGAAGCCGAGCGCGCCTGTTCCTGCACGCGGACCAGCTTGGTGGTTTCCACCGCCAGCGCAGCGAAGTTGTCGCCGAACACCTTGGCAATCACCTCCTGCGGGCGGTTGAGGTGCTGGCAGGCGTACACCAGGTAGCTTGCGGCCTGCATGGCCTCGGAGCCGCCCATCTTCGCGACGATGCCGGCTACGGCATCTGCGTGCGCCAAGGTGTTTTCACCAGTGTCCAGCTTTTCGTCGGCAATCAGCGGCTCGGCAAATGCGCGTGCGCGCGCGAGCATGTTCTCCATTACCGGAGTGCGATCGGCCGTTGCGGCGGACAACGGATAGTCCACCATGACCGCGTCGGACGTGTTTGCCGTCTGAAGGCTCGAAGACTCGCGCTTCACGTTGGCCTCAATCGAACAGGAAGGATGTGACGGCGGAGACCTGCGCGGGGTCGATGAAGGTGGGGGCATGGCCAACACCTTCGAACTCGACCAGCGCCGCGCGCGGGCCGCGCTCGGTCATGGCCAGGGCCGTTTCGCGCGAGAGCAGATCCGACTGGGCACCGTGCGTCACGAGCGTGCGCGCCTCGATGGCGTCATAAAGGCTCCACATCACGGTGCCGCCCTGGGCCGCAGCCTCGGGCGTGATGGCGCGCAACGCCACGGCGATGGCCGGGTCGTAGTGAAGTACCCACGGGCCCGCCAAGTCTTCACCGCCTTCGAGCTTGCCCAAGCCATCCGCCGTGCGCTGCGATGCAGGCACCACCATGTGCTGCGACAACGCAAGCCATTGAGCCGGCGTGTGCGGGCCGAAGGTGGTCGATATCGACCACATGGCGTCTGCTGCTTCCTGCACGCTGGCGTAGCGGCCGCCCTGCCCTACATAGGCTCCGATGCGTTGAATGGCGCCTGCCTCGATGGTCGGGCCGACGTCGTTCACGACAAAGCGGCGGATGGGCCTCGCCAACGGCAACTGCTTGTGGCCTGCCAGCACGAAGCCGATCAACCCGCCCATGCTGGTACCCAGATAGTCGAATGCGTCGATCGGCTGCTCGCGGTGCAGTTGTGCAACCAGCGCCAGCATGTCGCCCGCATAGACTGGCACCTGGTAAAGCGCCGGATCTCGCAACCAATCGCTTCGGCCTCGCCCGGCAACGTCGGGACACACCACGCGAACGTTGCCATTGGCACGCGCAACGATGGCCTCGGCCAGCACATCGAAATCGCGGCCCTGGCGGGTAAGCCCGTGCACGCACATCACCACATGCGCGCTGCGCGCGTCGCCCCATTGCCAATAGGCCATGCGATGGCCGCCCTGGGCGTCATCGCACGCCACGTAATGAAGCGTCGGGTCGGTCATGGAAACGAAGTCGTCCTGGTGCGGATAATGGTCTCGTCGCATCCTAATTCATCCGGAGATTGATCTTCATGCTCAAAGGCAAAACCGCGCTTGTCACGGGGTCCACCAGCGGCATTGGCCTTGCCATTGCCCAGGCTCTTGCACAACAAGGCGCACACATCGTGCTCAACGGCTTTGGCGATGCCGAAGCCCCCAAGTCCCAGATCGAGGCACTGGGCGTGCGCGCCGAATACCACGGCGCCGACATGAGCAAACCCGACCAGATCGAAGACATGATGAAGTTCGCCGCGGCCAGGTTCGGCCGCGTCGACATCCTCGTGAACAACGCCGGCATCCAGCATGTGGCAAAGGTCGAAGACTTTCCGCCAGAACGTTGGGATGCCATCATCGCAATCAACCTCACCAGCGCGTTTCATACAACGCGGCTCGCAATTCCCGCCATGCGCGAAGCCAACTGGGGACGCATCGTCAACGTTGCTTCGGCCCACGGGCTGGTCGCCTCGGCGCAGAAGTCGGCCTATGTGGCGGCCAAGCACGGCATCGTCGGCTTCACCAAGTCGGTTGCGCTCGAAACCGCAACCACCGGCATCACCAGCAATGCAATCTGCCCGGGCTGGGTCTTGACCCAATTGGTTCAGAAGCAGATCGACGACCGCGCGGCCCGAGAAGGCATTTCGGCCGAACAGGCGCAGAACGAATTGCTAGGTGAAAAACAGCCTTCGCTGCAATTCACCACCGTTGAACAACTCGGTGGCCTGGCGGTGTTCCTGTGTTCGCCGGCCGCCGACCAGGTGCGCGGCGTGGCCTGGCAAATGGACGGCGGCTGGACGGCTCAGTAGCCCAGCTCGCAGCAAGAGGCCTGTCGCGTTGCCGAGGCCTCTTGCCCCGTTCTCTTTATTTGAGCTGCACCGACCCCGACACGTTCACGACCACGCTGGTTTTTCCGGCCTCGACCGGCACCGGCGCATCGGCAGAAAAAGACTTGGCCGAGGCCGCCATGGCACGTGGGCGGATCGGGCCGCTGTCGTTCGCGTTCACCGAGACCTCGCGCAGCGTGTAGCCGCCAAAGCCGAAGCCCTTGGCCAGCTCCGTGGCCTTCTGCTTGAAGTTCTCGATGGCAATCGTCTGCGCCTCGGTCTCGCTCTTGGCACGCTGCTCGCGGCTCAGCGCAAAACCCACATTGCCGACGTTCAGCGTAGTGATGCGACCTGCGGTCTGGGTAATGCGAGGAAAGTCGCGGCCTTCGAGCACCATTTCAGCAGAGCCCTGCCAGCCGTTGATCTTGCCTTCGCGCGTGTAGCGCGGCGACAGGCTGAAGTTGCCCGTGCGCACATCGAGTTGACCCGGCTGCGCGTTTTTCTTGGCTTCGGACAGCGCTGCATCCACCGCGGCCTTGAGTTGCGACTGAACCGTGGCGGCATCGGTGGCGTCGCGGGTGGTGGTGAGCGTCATGCTCAGCAGGTCCTGCTGCACCTCGACCGTGCCGGATGCAGTGAGCTGCAGCACGTTCTGTGGCGGCGCCATGTTCTGGGCCACGGCAGTGCCAGCGGCCCCAGCCGCGGCCAAGGCGACGCAAGCCGCAATAAGTTTGATTTTTTTCAAGACGAAATACTCCCTGGAATTGGTACTCGAGACGCCGAACGCGCCGTACGCCTCAGCGGCGCTGGCTGCGTGGCAAGGTCAAGGCGCGGCTGGCCGAAATAGGCGCCGGCGTGATTCGCTCTGCCGGCTGCGATTCTGCCGAATTCGGCGCCGGTGGGGCGCCGGGCGCCGTCCACTGCCTTCGCACCTGCTGCCGCAACTCAAAGAGCTCGGCTGCTGTCAGGCGCCGGCCGGCTGCGGCCTCCTCCCGCCGGATCTCGTCGCGCTGGGCCGCGCGGTGGGCGGCAACGGCTTCGCGCACCTCGCTTCGGCGCACGTCCCCCACCTTGAGAAAGTCGCCCGCCAGCGCCAACGCAGGGCCACAGCCGCAGGCAACGACGATCGGAAACGCGGAAAGAAGAGTTCTCATTGAACAAAAGTCATCAGTAAGGTGGACTTTGCCACCGCCGAGCTAACGTCGGATGACTAGACCGCGAGCGACCGCAAGTTTTGTAACTTAGTGTCAAACCATAAGTAAAACCGGCTCAACGAGGGCCTAACGCCTTCAGAATCGGCGCTGTTACAAATTCAACGTTGTAGAAATGACTCAAGTTCCCGCTCGCACTGACAAGATCGTGATCGTCGATGACGACGCCCGCATCCGCGACCTGCTTCGCCGCTACCTTACCCAGGAAGGTTTCGAAGTGATCGTGGCCGAGGACGGCAAGGCGCTCAACCGCATCCTGCTGCGCGACACGGTCGACCTGATCGTGCTCGACCTGATGATGCCCGGCGAAGACGGCCTTTCGGTCTGCCGACGCCTGCGCGCCGCCAACGACCGCACGCCCATCATCATGCTCACCGCCAAAGGCGAAGACGTCGACCGCATCGTCGGCCTCGAAGTCGGCGCCGACGACTACCTTGGCAAGCCGTTCAACCCCCGCGAACTGCTCGCCCGCGTGCACGCGGTGCTGCGCCGCCGTCCGCCGCTCGAGGCACCGGGCGCTCCTTCCACCGAGAATGAAACCGTGACCTTCGGGCCTTTTGCCTTCGATCTCGGCTCGCGCACGCTCAAGAAGGACGGCGAGGAGCTTTCGCTCACCACCGGCGAATTCGCGATGCTGAAGGCGCTGGTTCGCCATCCGCGCCAGCCGCTGTCGCGCGAAAAGCTGGCCCAGCTGGCCCGCGGACGCGAGTTCGAGCCATTCGACCGCAGCCTCGACGTGCAGATTTCCCGCCTGCGCAAGCTGGTAGAAGCCGACGCCGCGGCACCCCGCTACATCCAGACGGTGTGGGGTGTGGGCTACGTGTTCGTGCCGGACGGCGCGGCCTGAACGACGTTCAGAGGTGGCCATCGGCCTGCAATCTGCCAGACCCAGCCCAGCCCAGGAGGACGGCGCCCAGGTCACGATGCCAAGCCCGCTCGAGGGCACTGGCCAGCGTGACCGGCGACCGGGCCTGAAGCTTGGCTTCAGCCTTTTCTGGCGCACATTCTTCCTGCTCGCCCTGCTGCTGATCGGCTGTACGGTGGCCTGGCTGCAGACTTTCCGCTCGCTCGAATACGAGCCCCGCGCCATCCAGACCGCGCACCAGATCGCCTCGCTCGTGAACCTCACGCGCGCGGCGCTGGTGTATTCGGACGCGATCACGCGGGTGTCGCTCATCAAGACGCTGGCTGACCAGGAGGGCGTGCGCATTCTCCCGCGCGAGCCCAACGACCGCTTCCAGCCCTACACCAGCGGCGCGCTCGACCAGCGGGTGACTGAAGAGTTGATCGACCAGCTCGGCGAGGGCACCACGGTTGCCAGCCGGGTCAACGACGAGCCGGGCCTGTGGATCGGCTTCACCATCGAGAGCGATGCCTACTGGCTGCTGCTCGACCCGACCCGCTTCAGCCGCGTGGGCGGCCGCACCTGGCTGGTGTGGCTCAGCACGGCCATGGCCCTTTCGCTGGCCGGCGCGGCGCTCATCACGCGGCTGATCAACCTGCCGCTAAAGCAGCTTTCGCGCGCCACCATGCAGGTGCGAGAAGGCGAGTACGAGGCGCACCGCCTTGACGAACGCGCCCGCACCAACGAGATCCGCGCGGTCAACATCGGCTTCAACCGCATGGCCGACCAGCTGGCCAAGATCGAACAGGACCGCGCCATCATGCTGGCGGGTATCTCGCACGACTTGCGCACACCGCTGGCGCGGCTGCGGCTCGAAACCGAAATGAGCGTGGCCGACGAAGATGCGCGCGACCACATGGCGGCCGACATTGCCCAGCTCGACGCGATCATCGACAAATTCCTCGACTACGCGCGTCCCGACCATGTCGACCCCAAGCCCGTGCTCCTGCGCGACGTGGTCGATGCCTGCACCTATGCCGTTCAGGACTACGAAGAAATGAACATCCGCGTCGACGTGCCGCCCGATCTGCGCGTGCTGGGCGACGAGGTCGAGCTCACCCGCGTCATTTCCAACCTCGTGGAAAACGCCCGTCGCTACGGCAAGACACCTTCCACCGGCGTGGCCGACGTGGTGATCCAGGCACAGGCAAACAACGATGCGGTGCTGATCAAGGTGCGCGACCACGGCGCGGGCGTCGAACCCGCCCTGCTTTCGCAGTTGACCAAGCCGTTTTTCCGGGGCGACGTGGCGCGCACCTCTGCGGCCGGTGCCGGCCTCGGCCTGTCGATCGTCGCCAAGAACATCGAGCGCATGGGCGGCACCTTCGCGCTCACCAGCACGCCGGGGCGCGGCCTTGCGGCGCACATCCGCATGCCGCGCGCCATGCCGGTCCAGAAGCCCTCCGAAGCGCCCAGCCGACGGGCCTGAGCCAGCCGAAAATCAGCGGCGGTAAAGCAGCGCCACGGCGCGTGCTTCCATGGCTCGGCCCTCGCCAACAGGGCCGAGCTTTTCGGCCGTCTTGGCTTTCACGTTGACCTGTTCGGGCGCAAGCCCCAGTGTCTCGGCGATGCGCCGGCACATTGCAGGAATATGCGGTGCGAGCTTGGGCGCCTGCGCAATCACGGTACTGTCGACATTGCCGATCTCCCAGCCGGCCGCACGCACACGCCGTGCTGCCTCGCCAAGCAGCACTGCAGAATCTGCGCCGCGAAACTGTGCGTCGGTGTCTGGGAAATGCCGCCCAATGTCGCCCAGCCCCGCCGCACCGAGCAGGGCATCGGTAATGGCATGCAGCAGCACATCTGCATCCGAATGCCCCAGCAAACCGGTGGTGTGCGGCACCTCGACACCGCCCAGAATCAGCTTGCGTCCGGCCACGAGCTGGTGGACGTCCCAACCCTCGCCAACGCGAATATTGAACGGCGCCGTCATGCCGAGCCCTTCTTGCGGCCAAGCAGAACCGCTTCGGCCAGCGCAAAATCTTCGGGAAAAGTCACCTTGAAGTTCTGTGCGCTGCCCGGCACCAGCAGCGGAGAGAGGCCAATCGCCTCGATGGCGCCGGCTTCGTCCGTTACCGCGTCGCCGGCGCGCTCCAATGCATCGAGCAGCATGCCAATGCGAAACATCTGCGGCGTTTGCGCCAGCCATTTGTCGGCGCGCGGCAGCGTCTGCGACACCCGGCTGTCGCCTGAAGAAACCTTCAGCGTGTCCGCCAGCCGGTGCGCCAACAGCCCTCCGACGGCATCGTGTTCGCAAGCCGCGATCAGCGCCTCGATCTGGCTCGACGTGACCAGGCAGCGTGCCGCGTCGTGCACCAGCACCCAGTCGTGCGCTCCGGCGCCTTTGTGCCGCAGCGCCGCCAAGCCGTTGCGCACTGTGGCCGCGCGCGTCACGCCGCCCACATGCAGCAGGAATTCGCCCGTTGCCGGAAAGCGCGGCAACGCCGCCTGAATGTCGCGGTCTTCGGGCGACACCACCACCGCCAGTCCGGCGAAGCGGCCGGCCAGCGCGCGGAAAGCCTCGACCGTATGGGCCACCATCGATGCCCCCGCGAGCCGCTGATATTGCTTGGGCTGCGCGCCACCGGCCCGGTGGCCGAAGCCGGCGCAAGGAATCAGCACGAAAAGTCGGGAGGAAGACATGGGGTCCGGCACCGGGCAAGGGCCGGCAAGCGAATAAGGGGCCGCCATTCTAGAATCGACAGCTTCACACCCCTCCCCAGCCGGCGCGGGGTGTCGTGCATTTTCAGAAGCGCTCAATGGACCTCCCCCACCTCACGGCGGGCAAGCGATTCACGCTGCCGCGTCCTCCTCTATCGGCCGACGCCCTGCTGCTGGCGCAACTGGGCATGCGCGAAAAAACCGCGGGCCGCGCCACCGCGGTGTTCACCGCGGACGCGAACGATGCGCAGCGCCTGATCGACGAAATGGCGTTCTTTGCGCCAGACCTGCGCTGCGCCTTGTTTCCCGACTGGGAAACTCTGCCCTACGACAGCTTTTCTCCCCACCAGGACCTGATCAGCGAGCGGCTGGCCACGCTCTGGCGCATCAGCCAGAAAGAAGCCGACGTGGTGCTGGTGCCCGCCACCACCGCCCTGTATCGGCTGGCGCCGCCCGGCTTCCTGGCCGGCTACACCTTTCACTTCAAGGCCAAGCAGAAGCTCGAGGAATCGAAGCTCAAGGCCCAGCTCACCCTTGCCGGCTACAGCCACGTAACCCAGGTGGTGAGCCCCGGCGAATATGCGGTGCGCGGTGGCCTCATCGACCTGTTCCCCATGGGCTCGCTCGTGCCCTACCGTGTCGACCTGTTCGACGACGAGATCGATTCCATCCGCACCTTCGATCCCGACACCCAGCGCAGCCTCTACCCCGTGCCCGAAGTGCGCCTGCTGCCGGGCCGCGAGTTTCCGATGGACGACGACGCCCGGGCGCGATTTCGCAGCCGCTGGCGTGAACTGCTCGAGGGCGATCCGACCAAGAGCCGTATCTACAAGGACATGGGCAACGGCGTGGCCACCGCCGGCATCGAGTACTACCTGCCGCTGTTCTTCGATGAGACGGCCACGGTGTTCGACTACTTCGGGCCCGATGCCACCGTGGTGCTGCATGGCGACCTCGAGCCCGCGTTCCAGCATTTCTGGCAAGACACCAACGAGCGGTACCGCCTGGTGCGCGGCGATCCCGAACGGCCCGCGCTGCCGCCCGAGGCACTGTTTCTCAACGCCGAGCAGTTCTACCAACGGGCCAAGCCGCACGCGCAACTGGCGATCCGAGGCGACATCGCCGCCGAAACGCCGTACGCAGAATTCGACAAGCTGCCGCCGTTCGCAGTGGTGCGCGGCGCCGAAGACCCGCTGGTCGGCCTCAAGGCCCACATCAAGGCAACGCCGCACCGCGTGCTGCTGATTGCCGAAAGCGAAGGCCGGCGTGAAAGCCTGCTCGACTTTCTCCGTGCCAGCGGCGTGAGCCCGCCGGCTTTCGACTCGCTGGCCGAGTTCGAGGCTTCGACCGACGAAAAAATAGGCATTGCCACCGCTGCATTGGCCTCTGGCTTCGCATGGCGCGAACAGGGCATCGACCTTGTCACCGAAACCGAACTCTTCGCGACCGCGCCAACCACCCGCCGCCGCAACAAGAAGCAGGAACAGGTCAGCGACGTCGAGGCGTTGATCAAGGACCTCTCCGAGCTGAACGTCGGCGACCCTGTGGTCCATACCGCCCACGGCATCGGCCGCTACCGCGGGCTCATCCACATGGACCTGGGCCAGGGCGTGGATGCCGAAGGCAAGCCGCTGCTGCAGGAAATGCTGCACCTGGAGTACGCCGACAAGGCCACGCTCTACGTGCCCGTTTCGCAGCTGCACCAGATCAGCCGCTACACCGGCGTGAGCGCCGACGAGGCGCCGCTGCACAAGCTGGGCTCCGGCCAGTGGGAAAAAGCCAAGCGCAAGGCCGCCGAACAGGTGCGCGACTCTGCCGCCGAACTGCTCAACATCTATGCGCGCCGCGCCGCGCGGCAAGGCCACGCCTTCCGCTATTCGGCCGCCGACTACGAAGTGTTCGCCAACGACTTCGGCTTTCAGGAAACGGCCGACCAGAAGGCAGCGATCCACGCGGTGGTGCAAGACATGATCTCGCCGCAGCCGATGGACCGGCTGGTCTGCGGCGACGTGGGCTTCGGCAAGACCGAAGTGGCGCTGCGCGCGGCGTTCATCGCCATCACCGGCGGCAAGCAGGTGGCGTTTCTCGCACCCACCACGCTGCTGGCCGAGCAGCACTACCAGACGCTGGTCGACCGCTTCGCCAAGTGGCCGGTCAAGGTGGCCGAAATGAGCCGCTTCCGCTCAGCCAAGGAAATTACCGCGGCGGCCAAAGGCATTGCCGAAGGCACGGTCGACATCGTCGTCGGCACGCACAAGCTGCTCTCGCAATCGGTCAAGTTCAAGAACCTGGGCCTGCTCATCATCGACGAGGAACACCGCTTCGGCGTGCGCCACAAAGAGGCGATGAAGGCCATGCGCGCCGAGGTCGACGTGCTGACGCTCACGGCCACGCCCATTCCGCGCACCCTGGGCATGGCGCTCGAAGGCCTGCGCGACCTGAGCGTGATTGCCACCGCACCGCAGCGGCGCCTGGCCATCAAGACCTTTGTGCGCAACGAAGGCACCGGCGTCATCCGCGAAGCCGTGCTGCGCGAACTGAAGCGTGGCGGGCAGGTGTACTTTCTGCACAACGAGGTCGAGACCATCGAGAACCGCCGCCAGAAGCTCGAGGAGATATTGCCCGAGGCTCGCATTGCCGTGGCCCACGGCCAGATGCCCGAGCGCGAACTCGAGCGCGTGATGCGCGACTTTGTGGCGCAGCGCTACAACCTCTTGCTGTGCTCGACCATCATCGAGACCGGCATCGATGTGCCGACCGCCAACACCATCGTGATGAGCCGCGCCGACAAGTTCGGCTTGGCGCAGCTGCACCAGCTGCGCGGACGTGTCGGGCGATCGCACCACCAGGCGTACGCCTACCTGATGGTGCCGGACACCGAAGGCCTGACCAAGCAGGCGGCGCAGCGGCTCGATGCCATCCAGCAGATGGAAGAGCTGGGCTCCGGCTTTTATCTCGCGATGCACGACCTGGAAATTCGCGGCACGGGCGAAGTGCTCGGCGAGAACCAGAGCGGCAACATGATGGAGATCGGCTTCCAGCTCTACAACGAGATGCTGAGCGAAGCCGTGCGCGCGCTCAAGGCCGGTCAAGAGCCAGATCTGCTTGCGCCGCTCTCGGTCACGACCGAAATCAACCTGCACGCGCCCGCCCTGCTGCCTGACGACTATTGCGGCGACGTGCACCTGCGCCTCTCGTTCTACAAGAAGCTGGCCACCGCAAAAACGCCCGAGCAGATCGACACGCTGCTGGAAGAAATCGTCGACCGCTTCGGCAAGCTGCCGCCGCAGGCGCAAACGCTCATCGACACGCACCGGCTGCGCGTGCTGGCGCGCCCGTATGGCGTGGTCAAGGTCGATGCGGCGCCGGGCGTGATCCACATCACCTTCAAGAAAGACCCGCCGGTCGATTCGATGGCCATCATCCACCTGATCCAGAAGAACAAGCACATCAAGCTTGCCGGCAACGAAAAGCTGCGCATCGAGCGCGAACTGAAAGAGCCGAAGGACCGTGCGCAGATGGTGCGCGACGTGCTGCGCAGCCTCGGCCAACCCATCGTCAAGGAAACTGCACCCGCATGAGCGCCTCAGAAATTTCTCCCGGCTTGGTTATCCAGCGCGTGAAACCGCCGCTGAAGCTTGCCGACTTCAAGCTGATTGCGTTCGACATGGATTCGACGCTGATCAACATCGAGTGCATCGACGAGATTGCCGATGCCGTGGGCAAGAAAGCAGAGGTGGCCGCCATCACCGAAGCCACGATGCGCGGCGAGATCAAGGACTTCAAGGAAAGCCTGCGACGCCGAGTGGCGCTCCTGAAGGGTGTGCCTGTGGAGGCGCTGCAGCAGGTGTACGACCAGCGGCTGAAGCTCAACCCGGGCGCGGCGGAACTGGTAGCGGCCTGTAAAGCGGCCGGGCTCAAGGTGCTGCTGGTGTCGGGCGGCTTCACCTTCTTTGCGAACCGCGTGAAGGACCGCCTGGACATCGACTTTGCGCGTTCCAACCTGCTCGACGAAGCCAACGGCCAACTCACCGGCCAGGTGGTGACACAAAGCTGGGGCGACATCTGCGACGGCGCCGAGAAGCGCCGCACCCTGCTCGAGCTTGCATCGCTCATGGGCATTTCGCCGCAGGAGACCATTGCCGTGGGCGACGGCGCCAACGACCTGCCGATGATGGGCGAGGCCGGCCTCTCCGTGGCCTACCACGCCAAGCCGAAGGTGCGCGAGCAAGCCATGGTTGCCATCAATGAAGGCGGCCTCGACAGACTGCTGGAGATCCTGAAATGACTGACGCAACCGCCCCGCTCTACAGCGCAGACGCACTCAGGGACTACGGCAGCGCATTGCTGCAAAAAGCCGGGCTTGCCGCCGCGATGGCCGATAGCGTTGCGCGCACATTGGTCGAAGGCGACCTGCTGGGCCACGACACCCACGGCCTCGCCTTGCTGGCCGGCTACGTGAAAGAGATCGAATCCGGCGGCATGATGCGCGAGGGAGCCCCCGAGGTGCTGTCGGACCGGCCCGCCGCCGTATTGTGGGACGGCAAGCGCCTGCCCGGCCCCTGGCTCATGGACCAGGGCATGGACATGCTGTTCCCGCGCGCCCGTGAGCTCGGAACCGCCTCGCTCGTGATCCGCCGCAGCCATCACATCGCCTGCCTGGCCGTGTACATGCTGCGCGCGCTGCAGGAAGACATGCTGATGCTGCTCGCCTGCTCCGACCCCAACACGGCCAGCGTCGCGCCCTTCGGCGGCACGCAGGCGGTGTTCACGCCCAATCCTCTGGCCATGGGCTTTCCGCTGTCGCAGGGCGGCGTGATGGTCGACATTTCGGCTTCCATCACCACCAACGGCATGAGCAACCGCAAGCGCGCGGCCGGCGAGACCTTTGCCGAAGAATGGCTGATCGACGCCGCGGGCAAGCCAACGAACAACCCGCAGGTGCTGTTCGACCAGCCGCCCGGCACGCTGCTGCCGGTAGGCGGCCTGAGCCATGGCCACAAGGGTTACGGAATGGCGCTGCTGGTCGAAACGCTGACCGCCGGCCTCGCAGGCCATGGCCGGGCCGATCCGCCCGAGGGCTGGGGTGCAACGGTACACATCACGCTGCACGATCTGCACGCGTTCGGCGGCAAGGAAGCCTTCTTGCGGCAGATGGACCACGTGGCAGTCCAATGTCGCAACAATGCGCCCATCGACCCCGCCAAGCCGGTGCGCCTGCCTGGCGAAGGCGGCTTGAAGCGCCGTGAAACCCAATCGAAAAACGGAGTGCGGCTACACCCGTCGATTGCGCGTGCGCTGCAGGATGCGGAGCAGCGCTACGGGCTGCAACTCGCGCAGGCGCTGATCTAGGAAGCAGTCTGCTGTCTATTTGACGTTGCGCTGTTCCGTTCAGGGCGCGCACCCGGTGGCCTTTGCCCGCCCCCTGAACGACCTCGCTCCGAGCACGCAAGACGCGCAGAAATCAGTCTTCTTCGGGAGGCTCTTCCGTACGCTCCCCAGCGGGGCGCGGTGCGCGCTTGCCAGGCTTGGCCAGGATCTCGACATAGAACTGCTTGCCGGCCTCCTTGACGACACCGTCGATCAGGCCAGTGATCGCCGAAAGGTGCACAACTTCGGCAGTTTCCGCCGAGGTGCCGAACTTGCAGTCGAAGTCCCAGAAGTCCGCGCCCTCGGGCAGGACGCGCCGGCGCTCGCGCTTGATGTACTTGCGAATCTCGTGCTTGATGGCTTCGAGGAGACGGTCGGGGTGCTTGCCCTCGACCTGAAGCTGAAAGGTTTTTCTCATGGGTGATCGTAACGCGCCGCGCTGTGTACAGTCGGCGGTTCAATGGAAAGCAGGTAAAGACATGGCGCGCGCAAACGACTGGGCAAGCAAGGTAATGGCATTGGTCAACGGCGGCAACGCATCGGCGGCCATCGCGCAGATCAAGGTTGCGCCTTCGGTCAAGGACCTGAAGGCGCTCCAGACCATCATGACGCTATCGAAAATGAAAGGCCGCTACCCCAATGTGGATGCGGCCGTCGAGGACAACCTGGCGCTGCTGGCGGCGCCGCGGCTGCACCGCTCGCCCTGAGAATCTACAGCGCCTGGCCCAGGCGCTTGACGCCTTCTTCGATCTTCGCCACGTCGGCCGTCGCAAAGCTCAACCGCAGCGTCGCCGGATCGGGCTTCTCGGCATAGAACGGCGCGCCCGGCACAAAGGCCACCAGTTGCTCGATGGCACGCTTGGCCAGCTCGCTTGCATCGGCCAGCTTGCCGTTGGCACCCGTGAGCCGCGCCCAGAAGAACAACCCGCCCTGCGGCTGGGTAAAGCTCACCGCATCACCCAACTCGCGCTTGAGCGCGGCGCCCATGGCCTGTGCACGCTGGCCGTACACCTCGCGCACGTGCGCGAGCGTGGCCGGCATGCGACCGCTCTTGAGATATTGCGCGGCGGTGGCTTGCGAGAAGGTGCTGGTGTGCGCATCGCTGAACTGCTTGCACATGGTGGCCTTGGCCAGGAGCTCGGCGGGGGCGATCATCCAGCCGATGCGCAGGCCCGGGCTCAGCACCTTGCTGAGGCTGCCGCAATGGGCCAGCAGCTCGCGGCTGCCAGGCACGTCCTTGCTGAGGGCCATGATCGAAGGCGGCGGCGCCTCGCCAAAATAAAGGTCGCCGTAGGGGTCGTCCTCGACGATCAGTGTCTGGTACTTGACGGCAAGCTCGAGCACCTTCTTGCGGCGCTCCAGGCTCAGCATGGCGCCGCTCGGGTTGCCGAAGGTGGGAATCAGGTAGACGAACTTGGGCTTGTGCTCGGCAATGAGCTTTTCGAGCTCGTCGGTCTTCACGCCGTTGGCGTCGATGGGCGCGCTGATGAGCTGCGCGCCGTACAAACGAAAGCACTGGATGGTCGCCAGGAAGGTCGGGCCTTCGACGATCACCTTGTCGCCGGGCGAGATCATGGTCTTGCCCAGCAGGTCGAGCGCCTGCTGGCTGCCGGTGGTGACGATGAGGCCGCTCGGGTCGACGTCGACGCCCTTGGTCTTCATGAAAGCAGAAAGCTGCGTGCGCAGCGGCTCGTAGCCCTCGGTGGCGCCGTATTGCAGCGCGCCGCCGGGCTCTTCGGTCAGCGCCTTCTGGCTCGCCTCCTTCAGGCCCTCGACGTCGAACATGGCGCTGTCGGGAAATCCGCCCGCAAAGCTGATGATGCCGGGCTTGCCCAGCAGCTTGAAGAGTTCGCGGATGGCGGAGGTTTCGACATTGTCGAGGCGGGAAGCGAATTGCATGGGGAGTCTCACTTTCTGAAGCGCTATTGTGGCGAAAGCCGAGGGCAATAAAGCTGCGTAAGGCCATAGCCTTTCGACGATATATTGCAACTGCCGCCCGCCTGCCCCCTGCGAAGGGCGGGCGCCGCGCTTACAGCTCCATGAAAAAAGACAATATTCCCCTCTTCTTTGCCACCCTGCAGGCGGCAAACCCGACCCCTGAGACCGAGCTCGAATACGCCACGCCTTTCGAGTTGCTGGCCGCAGTGCTGCTTTCTGCCCAGGCCACCGACGTGGGCGTGAACAAGGCCACGCGCAAGCTCTTTCCGGTGGCGAACACGCCGCAAGCCATCCTGAGGCTGGGCGTGGAGGGGCTGGAGGAATACATCAAGACCATCGGGCTCTACCGCAGCAAGGCCAAGCACCTGATCGAGACTTGCCGCATTCTTGTGGAGCAGCACGGCGGCGAAGTGCCGCGCACGCGCGCCGAGCTCGAGGCGCTGCCCGGCGTTGGGCGCAAGACCGCCAACGTGGTGCTCAACGTGGCGTTCGGCGAGGCGACGATTGCCGTCGACACGCACATCTTTCGCGTCAGCAACCGCACCGGGCTGGCGCCGGGCAAGAACCCGCTCGAAGTGGAGCTCAAGCTGGAGAAGCGCGTGCCTTTCGAGTTTCGCCTGCATGCGCACCACTGGCTCATCTTGCACGGGCGCTACATCTGCGTGGCGCGCACGCCAAAGTGCTGGGAATGCGCAGTAGCGCCCTACTGCGACTACAAGCCGAAGACGCCGCGGCCCAAGTCGGCCTGATGTGGGACTGATGGGGGCCCTCTTCCAGGCTAGAGCTCGAACGCTGCCGGCTGGCGGCCGTCGATGTCTGTAAAGCCGTATTCACGAGCGAGGTCGGCCACGCGGTGCACGCCGCCGCTTTTCTCCATCACCCGATCATCGCCAGCCAGGGCAGCGACGGCGCGGCCAAGATAGCGCGGCGACTCGGTTCTTGCGAGCGCCGGGCGTTCATGCCAATGCGCCTCGTCTGTCTTGTGCCCGGCCAGCACGAACTCGGTTCGCATCCAGCCCGGTGAGAGCGCGAGCGACGCAACTCCGTGCGGGCGCAGTTCCTCTGCCATGCCAAAGGCCAACCGGTTCATCGCCGACTTGGCGAGGTCGTAGAACAGGTTGCCGCGCATGTACTTGTCGCGGTCCCAGAAGCTGGTGATTGCGATCAGGCCGCTCTTTTGCGCCACCATGAGCGGGGCCGCGAACCGGCTCGCCAGCAGGTGGTTGCGCACGCCGCGGTCGAACATCGAATCCCAGTGAGAGAGCGGGTGTTCCCAGAACGGCGCCTCGAAAACGCCGTTGAAGGTTTCATGCCCGCCCCAGGCGTTGTTCACCAGCAAATCAAGGCGCCCCTGCTCGCGCCGCACCCGTGCGAAGAGGCTTGCTACGTCGTCCTCCTGCGTGTGGTCGCAGCGCACCGCGATGCCGTGGCCGCCCATGCGCGTGAGTTCGTTGGCCGTCTCGTCGATGCTGCCTGGCAGGGCTTCGAGTTCCGAGAGCGCGAGAATGCGGCTGTAGCTTTCGGCCGGTTGCGCGCGCGTGCTGCGTCCGGTCACGTACACGGTCGCGCCCGCCGCGCCCAGCTCCAGGGCAATGCCGCGGCCGGCGCCCCGGCTGGCACCGGTCACCACGGCCACGCGGCCCTTCAGCGGCTTTTTGGCTTCTTCGTCTTGCATCGCGTTCTTTCCTTTTTCTCCGAGTTCGAAGCCCGAAGGTACTGCCGACTCACGCCGCCGTATTGGAAGAAACCGAAACTGCGCGGCCGAGAAACTCCGTCGGCGTCAGGCCGCTCAGCGCCTTGAACTCGTTGACCAGGTGCGACTGGTCGTAGAAGCCGCCATCGAGCGCCAACTCTGCCCAGCCCGGCATGCGCGGCCTCGGCTGCCGCAGGGCGCGCAGGCAGGCATGCAGCCGCGCGAGCCTGCCCCAGGTGCGCGGCGAGAGGCCCACCTGCTGCTGGAACAGCTGCTGCAACCGGCGCTCGCCGATGCCGACTGCCGCGGCCACCTCGCGCAGCGATTGCCGACCACCCGACCCTGCGATCAGCTGCGCCGCCCTCGTCGCGGCCCTCGTCGCGCCCCTCGAGGCCGCAGGGTGCAGCGCCGCATCGGCCTGCGCCAGCCGCTGCCCGAGCATGGCGCAAAGCACCGCAACGCGCGAGCCATCGTCAGGTGCCGCTGCCATGCGCTCGCGCAGTTCAGCACCCTCGCCGCGCCAGAGTTGATCGAGATGCACCGCGGTGCCGGCAATTTCGCTGGCGGGCATGCCCAACAGCGCAGCAACCGCGCCCGGGCGCAACGTGACCGACAGCCCCTCGACCTTGCCTCGCAGCCGCACCAAAGCCGGTGCAGCCGAAGCGCCGATTGCCTCGACGGGCTGGCCGGCACCATCGCCGGCAGAGGGCGCATCGCCAAGGTTGAAGACCAGCCGCACCGCGCCGTCCGGCAGCACGCGCTCGAGCACTTCACGCCCCTCGGGCAGCGCTTCGCGGTAAAGCAAGATGTGCGCGACATGCGCGCGCAGCGGCGCCGCGACCGGAAACGCCTGCAGCGAGCCGGCGGGCATTGCAACCTCGGGACCGTGCAACGGGTCTTCGTCGAGTCGAACGTACAGGCGCTCGTGTAAAGGCTGTGCGGGCATGGCGCGGATGGGCAATGAAATGGCGGACGCAGCCGCCCCTCAGCTGCATTCGATCAGCAGGCACGCCCCGTAGTCAATGGGGCCCGATGGCCACTGCGTTGCGGCCTCCACGCGCCGCACACCGCGGTGCAGCAGTTGCACCGCGCGCATCACGCCCGCATGCGTGACCCACACTGCGTCTTGCCCCGACGCGCGCCACTCGTCGAAAGCAGCGCCCGTGCGCTGCAAGAAGCTGGCCGTGCTCTCGCCGTACTCGCCCGGAAGACCCTCGGCAAAATTGCCGATCCATGCATCGAAGTCGGCAAGGGGAATGGAAGCCCATGGCCGGCCTTCCCAGATGCCGAAGTCCATCTCGGCCAGGCGCGCGTCTGCCCGCGATGCAAGGTCGGGACGCAGCGTGCACATTGCCTGCGCCAGTTCCGCACAGCGCCGCAGGGGGGAATGCACGACCGCGGTGCCGGCGGGTATGCGGGCCTGCACGGCGCGCGCAACCGCCAGCGTTGCCTCCGCAGGCACGCATACATCCGTAACCCCGTAGCAAAGGCCCGGCGCGGCGTCGGTCTGCGCGTGACGGACGAGCCACAGCTTCATGCCTGCCACGCCAGAGCAAGATAACTCGCAAGCTCGCACACCTGCTGCGTCGCGCCGAGCCCGTCACCGGTAAAGCCCTGCAGCCGGCGACGGAACATGCGCGCCAACACCAGCGCCGTAATGGCGCAGGCCGCGAGCATGGCCGCCGTTCGTGCGGGGCCCTGCATCACAAGCACCAGCGCAAGGGCAGGCACCGACCAGAGCACGCCCACCAGCAATGCACCGCCGCCGATCGCATCGGCCAGCGGCTTGGCCTTGCTCGCACCGGCATCGCCCACATACGGCAACCAGCGAATGAGGAACAGCGGCGCCAGCCGGGACAGCACATGCGCGCCGACGATGGCTCCGGCCGCCGCCTGCACGCCCTGCCCCGCCACCGAAGCAAGCAGCGCGGCCTTCAGGCCGAGCGCCAGCACCAGCGCAATGGCTCCGAAGGCACCGATGCGCGAGTCCTTCATGATCTCCAAGGCACGGCTGCGGTCGGCCGATCCGCCAAGCCCGTCGGCCACGTCAGCCAAGCCGTCTTCGTGAAAGGCGCCGGTGAGCAGCACGGTCGCCACCATGCTCAGCAGCGCCGCTGCCAACGCGCCAGACGGGCCCGGCAGGCCCTGCAGCGCCAACACGAAGACAGCCGCCCCCACGCCCCCGACGATCCAGCCGACACCCGGAAAATGCGCCGCGCTTGCGCGCAGCATCTGCGGGCTGAACCCGACCCATTCGGCAAGCCGGCCCGTCACCGGCACGCGCGTGAAGAATTGAAGGGCCAACAGGTAGTGGCGAACGCCGTTCATGGAGTTCAGCTGTCTTTGCGCGACACGCCCGCCGCCTCGAAGCTCGCCATGTCGCGCAGGATGCGGCAGGCCGATTCGAGCAGTGGCCAGGCCAGCGCGCCGCCCGAGCCTTCTCCCAGGCGCAAGTCCAAGTTCAGCAATGGCTCCAGCCCAAGGTGTTTCAACAGCAGTGCATGTCCCGGTTCCGCCGAGCTGTGCGCGGCCACGCAACGCTGCGCCACGTGCGGCTGCAATGCCTGCGCCACGAGCACGGCCGCGCTCGCGATGAATCCATCGACAACGATCACGCGCCGCTCTTCTGCCGCCTGCAGAACCGCGCCCACCAGGGTGGCAATTTCGAAGCCGCCGAACGCGGCCAACGCATCCAGCGGTGCAACGGCCGATGCGTGCAGGGCCAGCACCTCGCGCAGCACCGTGCGTTTTCGCGCCAGGCCGGCGGCGTCGAGCCCCGTGCCCGCGCCGGTGCAGGCGTCGATGTCGAGGCCCGCCAAGCGCGCAAGCAGCATTGCCGCCGCCGAGCTGTTGCCGATGCCCATTTCGCCGAGCAGCAAGGCATTGCCGGGGAGCGCGCGCACCACCTCGCGGCCGTTCGCAATCGCTTGTGCGCATTGCTCTGCCGTCATCGCAGGGCCAGCCGATGAATCAGCAGTGCCCGCTGCGATGCGGCGCGACACCAGCCCTGGCCGTGCCTGAAAGTCGCGCCGCACGCCGCAATCGACCACCGTCAATGCCAAGCCGTGCTGGCGCGCCAGCACGCTCACGGCCGCGCCGCCTGCAAGAAAGTTCTCGACCATCTGCCAGGTCACGTCGCTTGGAAACGCTGAAACGCCGCGTGCCGCCAAGCCATGGTCGCCCGCGCACACCAGCATCTGCGGCGCTTCGAGCATGGGCGCTTCGCTGCCAAGGATCAGGCCGATACGCAGGGCCAGGCCTTCAAGGCGGCCGAGCGCGCCGAGCGGCTTGGTCTTGTTGTCGAGCGCGCCCTGCAGCCGTGCCGCAAGCGCGTCGTCGCGGATGTCGGAGATGGAAGGAATGGTGTTCTTGTCGGTCATGCGAGCAGGCCGTGCAATACGCCGGCCTCGAAGTGGTTGTCGATGAAGTCGGCCAGGCCGTCGAAGGTGGATTCGAGAGTGGGCGCCGCGGCGCCGAAGAGCGCATGCAACACCGCCGCGTCTTCGAACAGGCCGTGCAGGTACAGGCCCAGCACATTGCCGCGCGCGTTCTGCCAGGCCAGGCCTTCGGGCATCACGGCATGGCCGTCCTGCGCCATCTGCGGGTGTATGGCGGTATGGCCGTGATGAATTTCATAGCCCGCCACCGGCACGTTCGAAAGCGAAGCCCATTGCCCGCGCAGTTCACCGAAGACGGCGGCCCGGTGCCGCACGGTCTTCTCGCGTTCGAACACGGTAACGAGCGGCAGCAGCCCCAGTCCGGGCGCATTGCCGTCGATGCCGTGAGGATCGACCAGCGCCTCGCCCAGCATCTGCAAGCCGCCGCAAACGCCGAGCACGGCGCCGCCGCGGGCAGCATGCGCGGCAATGGCGCTGTCCAAACCCTGCGCCCGCAGCCACGCCAGGTCGCCGCTCGTGTGCTTGGAGCCGGGCAGCACGATCCAGTCGGCACCGGCCAGGTCCGCCGGGGCGCGCGCCCACACCAGGCGAAGGCCCGGCACGTTCTTGAGCGGCTGGAACTCGTCGAGATTGCTGATGCGCGGATACGCCACCACCGCCACCGTGCGCGTCACCGCGCCGCTCGAGCGGCTCCGGTCGTCGAACACGCCGTCTTCTTCGGGCAGGCCGTGCTGCCACCACATGGGAAGCGTGGCCACGGTGGGCACGCCGGTCAGCGCCTGAAGCTGCGCCGGCGCCGGGGCCAGCAGCGATGCATCGCCGCGGAACTTGTTGAGCACGAAGCCGCGCAGCAACGCGCGGTCGCTCTCGGGCATCAACGCCCAGGTGCCGTAGAGATGCGCAAAGGCGCCGCCGCGGTCGATGTCGGTCACCAGCAGGCAGCGGGCATTTGCATGGCGGGCCACTCGCAGGTTGACGATGTCACTGGCCATCAGGTTGATCTCCGCGGGGGAACCGGCGCCTTCGATCACCACCACGTCGTTGTCGGCGCGGAGTTCGTCGAATGCCTGCGCGATTTGCGGCCACACGCGCTCGCTGCGGCCGCGCCACGGCATGGACGTGAGCTCCTCGCTCACCTGCCCCATCAGCACCACCTGGCTGTGGGTGTCGCGCTCGGGCTTGAGCAGCAGCGGGTTCATGCGCACGTGCGGCACGGCGCGCGCCGCCAGCGCCTGAAAGTATTGCGCGCTGCCGATTTCGCCGCCCTCCACCACGCGGGCGTTGTTGCTCATGTTCTGCGCCTTGAAAGGCGCCACCTTGAGGCCCTGCCGCGCATACCAGCGGCACAGCGCAGTGACCAGCCAGCTCTTGCCGGCGCCACTGGTCGTGCCCAGAACCATCACGCATCGGGTTGTCATGCGGCTATTGTCCGTCGTTGCCGCACACCCTCCACTGAAGCATGAAGGCTGCAAAGAAAAAGGGGCTTGCGCCCCTTTTGTGTTTCAGCGTGCCGCGGTTTGTACCGCGCCCGGAGCGCCGGGCCGAGGCTGCGCTTGCGCAGTGGCAGCAGGCACTTCCCAACCGCCGCCAATGGCGCGGATCAGCCCCACGGCCGCCTGGTATTGCGCCGACTTCACCTGCAGCGCCTGGCGCCGGTTGCGCAGTTCGCTGCGGCGGGCGTCGAGCAGGTCGAGCTGGCTGATGTAGCCGTTGCGGTAGCGCGTGTCGGACAAACTGGTCGCGCGCTGGGCCGAAGTAACGGCCTGCGCCTGCACGGCCGACTGTTCCTGCAGGATGCGGATGGCGGAGAGCTGGTCTTCCACTTCCTGGAAGGCCACCAGCACCTGGCTGCGGTAGTTGGCAAGCGCACCATCGAGCTGCGCATTGGCGCCCTGCACACCGGCTTCGCGGCGGCCGCCGTCGAAGATCGGCAGCGAGAGCAGCGCACCCACGCCCCACGAGCGGGCCGACCACTTGAACAGGTCGCCGATTTCCGGTGACGCGTAGCCGGCCGCACCGGTCAACGAGATGTCCGGAAACCATGCAGCCTGTGCCACGCCCACGCGCGCCTGCGCCGCGAGCACGGCGTTCTGCGCCGCCGATACGTCCGGGCGGCGCGTGAGCACCGTGGCCGGCACGCCGGGCGGAACCGACGGCAGCGCGGTAGCCCATTCGTCCACACGGAGGCCGAAGCTGGAGGCCGAGTCGCCCACTAGCACTGCAAGCGCATGCTCCACCTGTGCACGCTGGCGGTCGAGCGCAAGCGCGTCCGATTCTGTGGACGACACCTCGGTTTGCACGCGCGCCACGTCGAGCTCTGCAATGTCGCCGGCCTGCTGGCGGCGCTGCGTCAGGCGCAGCGTGTCGCGGTAGGCCTCGACCTGCTCGCGCACCAGGGCGCGTTCGGCGTCCAGGGCACGCAGCTGCAGGTAGGTTTGCGCCACCTCGGCCTGCACTGCGAGGCGGGTGCTTTGCAGCAGCGCTTCGCGGCTGGCCGCATCGAGCTTGGCCGCATTGCTCGCGCCCGAGAGCCGGCCGAAAAGGTCGACCTCGTACGAGAACGTGGCGCCGATGTTGGTCATGGTGGCGGGCCTGGTGCTCGCCGTGGCTTTGTCGAGGCCCGCGCCGCGGTTGGCACCGGCGCCCAGGCCGATTTGCGGCAGGCGGTCGGCCTGGGCGCTGCGCGCCAGGGCGCGAGCTTCCGCAAGCCGGGCGGCGGCGGCCTGGATGTTGTTGTTGTTGACGTCCGCCTTCTCGACCAGCGCGTTGAGCACCGGGTCGTTGAACGCCAGCCACCAGGCGCCGCGGGCCTGTGCTTCGGAAGG
Organism: Variovorax sp. 3319; assembly: GCF_031456585.1. Classification (NCBI taxonomy): domain Bacteria; kingdom Pseudomonadati; phylum Pseudomonadota; class Betaproteobacteria; order Burkholderiales; family Comamonadaceae; genus Variovorax; species Variovorax sp. 3319. Next base: position 33,698 of record NZ_JAVDUZ010000008.1, on the reverse strand, counting down.
CACGGCACGCGTCCAGCCCGCGGGCGGGGCGGCGCCCTGCTCCTTGAACTGGGCCGTGGTCTGGATCTCCGGCACGCCGGAGGGCACGGTCGCGCAGCCTGCCAGCGCCAGGGCTGCCACCAGCGGCAGCAAGGCGGTGCGAAGCGGCTTGACCCAAGGTTGTACTGAGAATTTCATGATGAGCTTTCTTCTCGATCAGTCATGCGAGCCGTGCGAAGGACGCGGCGCAGCAGGCAGCGGGTGCAGCCCGCCACCGCCGGAACCACCGTGGGACGACGGTGCCGGTGCAGCCGGGTGGGCCGCCGAAACGAAGTCTTCCCCGTGCGGCACGTCGCCGTGCAGCTTGAGTGGGCGGTTGCCCGCAAGGCGGCGCATCAGCACATAGAACACCGGCGTCAGGAACAGGCCGAAAGCCGTCACGCCGATCATCCCGGCGAACACCGCCACGCCCATCGCCTTGCGCATTTCAGAACCCGCGCCGGTCGACAGCACGAGGGGCAGCACGCCCATCACGAAGGCCAGCGAGGTCATGAGAATCGGGCGCAGGCGCAGGCGGCTGGCTTCGATTGCGGCCTGGATGGGCGTGCGGCCGGCAAACTCGAGCTCCCGCGCAAACTCCACGATCAGGATCGCGTTCTTCGCACTCAGCCCCACCAGCACGATCAACCCGATCTGCGTGAAGACGTTGTTGTCACCCCCCGATATCCATACACCCGTCATCGCAGCCAGGATGCCCATGGGCACGATCAGGATGATGGCAATAGGCAGCGTCAGGCTTTCGTACTGCGCGGCCAGCACCAGGAACACCAGCAGGATGGCCAGCGGGAACACCAGGAAGGCAGAGTTGCCGGCCAGGATTTCCTGGTAGGTCAGCTCGGTCCACTCGAAGCTCACGCCCTTGGGCAGCGTCTCGGCCGCAATCTTGGTGATCGCGTCCTGCGCCTGGCCCGACGAATAGCCGGGAGCCGGACCGCCGTTGATGTCGGCTGCAAGGTAGCCGTTGTAGCGCATGGCGCGTTCCGGGCCGAAGGTCGAATTCACCTTCATGAGCGCCGACAGCGGCACCATCTCGCCCGTGGTCGAGCGCACCTTCAGCATGCCCACGTCTTCGGCACGGGCGCGGTAAGGCGCATCGGCCTGCACACGCACGCTGTACGTGCGGCCGAACTTGTTGAAGTCGTTCGCGTACAGGCTGCCAAGGTAGATCTGCATGGTGTCGAAGATATCCGTCACCGGCACGCCGAGCTGGCGCGCCTTGGTGCGGTCGATGTCCGCATACAGCTGCGGCACATTGACCTGCCAGCTCGTGAACATGCCCGTGAGTTCGGGCGCGGCATAGGCCTTGGCCATGAAGGCCTTCACCGCTGCGTCCATCTGGTCGTAGCCCACCGATGCACGGTCTTCCAGCTGCAGCTTGAAGCCGCCCGTGGTGCCCAGGCCGGCCACCGGCGGCGGCGGGAACATCACGATGAACGCATCCTGGATGCTGGCGAACGCGCCGTTGAGTTGGCCAGCCACCGCACCGCCGCTCTGGTCGGCACGCTTGCGCTGGTCGAAGGGCTTGAGCGTGGCAAACACAATGCCCGAGTTCGAGCTGTTGGTGAAGCCGTTGATCGACAGGCCCGGGAAGGCGATGGCGTCTTCCACGTTCGGGTTCTTCTTCATGATCTCGCCCATGCGCTGGATCACCTCGTCGGTGCGGTCGAGCGTGGCGCCGTCGGGCAGCTGGGCAAAACCGATCAGGTATTGCTTGTCCTGCGCCGGCACAAAGCCGCCGGGCACCGCCTTGAAGAGGCCGAAGGTCACGCCGATCAGCGCAAGGTAGATCACCAGCATCAGCGTCTTGCGCGAAATCACGCTCTTGACGCCGCCGCTGTAGGCTTCCGAGCCGCGGCTGAAGAGCTTGTTGAAGCCGCGGAACAGCCAACCGAAGGCCTTGTCCATGCCGCGGGTGAGCGCGTCCTTGGGCTGGTCGTGGCCGCGCAGCAGCAGTGCGGCAAGCGCAGGCGACAGCGTGAGCGAGTTGATGGCAGAGATCACCGTCGAGATCGCGATGGTCACCGCGAACTGGCGATAGAACTGGCCTGTGAGGCCGCTGATGAAAGCCAGCGGAACGAACACGGCCACCAGCACCAGCGCAATCGCGATGATGGGCCCCGACACTTCGCGCATTGCGCGGTAGGTCGCTTCGCGCGGCGTGAGCCCCGCCTCGATGTTGCGCTCCACGTTTTCCACCACCACGATGGCGTCGTCCACCACGATACCGATGGCCAGCACCAGCCCGAACAGGCTCAGCGCGTTGATGGAAAAGCCCAGCACGTGCAGCACCGCGAAGGTACCGATCACCGACACCGGCACTGCCAGCAGAGGAATGATCGATGCACGCCAGGTTTGCAGGAACAGGATCACGACCAGCACCACCAGCAGGATGGCTTCGAGCAGCGTGTGGATCACCGATTCGATCGATGCCCGCACGAACTGCGTCGGGTCGTAGGCAATGCGGTACTCCAGCCCTTCCGGCATGTTCTTGTTGAGCTCGGCCATCGTCTTGCGCACGTTCGACGAGATGTCGAGCGCGTTGGAGCCCGGCGCCTGGAACACGCCCATGCCCACGGCCGGGTCGTTGTTCAGCAGCGAGCGCAGCGAGTAGTCGGCGGCGCCCATTTCAAGGCGGCCGATGTCGCGCAGGCGGGTCACGGCGCCGTCGGTGCCGCTCTTCACGATGATGTCGCCGAACTCTTCTTCGCTCTGCAGGCGCCCTTGCGCATTGATCGACAGCTGCATGTCCACGCCCGAGAGGCCCGGCGAAGCGCCGACCACACCGGCCGCGGCCTGCACGTTCTGGCCGCGGATCGCAGCCACCACGTCGCTTGCCGACAAGCCGCGCTGCGCAACCTTCTGCGGGTCGAGCCAGACGCGCATCGAATAGTCGCCACCGCCGAAGATCTGCACCTGGCCCACGCCTTCGATGCGTGCGAGCGGGTCCTTCACGTTCAGCACCGCGTAGTTGCGCAGGTAGTTGATGTCGTAGCGGTTGTTCGGCGAGACGAGGTGAACCACCATCGTCAGGTCGGGTGCGCTCTTGACGGTCGTGATGCCCAGGCGCCGCACCTCTTCAGGCAGGCGCGGCTCGGCCTGCGAGACGCGGTTCTGCACCAGCTGCTGTGCCTTGTCGGGATCGGTGCCGAGGCGGAAGGTCACCGTCAGCGTCATGACGCCGTCGGTGGTGGCCTGGCTGCCCATGTAGAGCATGCCTTCGACGCCGTTGATCTGCTCTTCGAGCGGCGTGGCAACGGTTTCGGCAATCACCTTGGGGTTGGCGCCCGGGTATTGGGCGCGCACCACCACCGAGGGCGGCGCGACTTCGGGGTATTCCGAAATCGGCAACCCGCGCAGCGCGATCAGGCCGGCTATCAGTATCAATAGCGACAGCACGCCGGCAAAGATCGGCCGGTCGATGAAGAATTTAGAGAGATTCATGTTGTTTCTCCGGCGAGCGCAAACGCGCTCCCCTCCGAGTTCAGGACTTCGCGGCTTCCGCGACGCGTTCCGGTTGTTGTTGCTTGGTGTCGGCCTTGGCGTCCATCGTCACGGTCTGCGGCACCACCAATGCGCCGGGGCGGATGTGCTGCAGGCCATTGACCACCACGCGGTCGCCGGCCTTCAGGCCCTTGCTCACCACGCGCAGCCCGTTGATGGATGCGCCGAGCGTCACTTCGCGGTACATGGCCTTGTTGTCTTCGCCCACGACCATCACGAACTTCTTGTTCTGGTCGGTGCCGATGGCGCGTTCGCTCACGAGCAGTGCCGAGTCGTTGCGTGCCTGGCCCATGCGGATGCGGGCAAACTGGCCCGGAATGAGCGAACCGTCCTTGTTGTCGAACGAGGCACGCACACGCACCGTGCCGCTGCGGGCGTCGACCTGGTTGTCGATCAGCTGCAGCTTGCCGATGAAGGGCGTGCCGTCGAAGCCCGACGTACCCATCTGCACAGGAATGCTCTCGATCTGGCCGCGTGCGCTGGCGCCGCTCGGCAGGTCTTTGAGGGCGCGCGTGATCACTTGCTCATCGGCATCGAAGCTCGCGTAGATCGGGCTCACCGACACCAGCGTGGTCAGCACCGGCGCACCGGGGCCTGCAGCCACCAGGTTGCCCTGCGTCACTTCGAGCTTGCCGATGCGGCCAGACACGGGTGCACGCACCTGCGTATAGCCCAGGTTCAGGCGAGCCGATTGCAGCGACGCTTGCGCGGCACGCAGGTTGGCATCGGCTTCGCGGCTGGCGTTCACACGCTCGTCGTATTCACGCTGGGCAATGGCCTGCTGGTCCCACAGGCGCTTGGCGCGCTCCTGCTCGCTGCGGCTGAAAGCCTGGCGAGCCTGGGCCGATGCCACCTGGGCTTCGGCACGCTCCACTTCGGCGGCGTACGGCGCGGGGTCGATGGTGATCAGCAGGTCGCCCTGCTTCACCAGTGCGCCTTCGCGAAAGTGCACCGCCTGCACGGCGCCCGCCACGCGGGAGCGCACATCCACGCGCTGCACGGCTTCGAGCCGGCCCGAGAACTCGTCCCAGGCGTTGATTTCGCTCTGCGCCACGGTGGCCACCGATACCGGGGTGCCCTGTTGCGCCGCGGCAGGTGCCGTGGCCTCGGCCTTGAAGCTGTGCATGCCCAGCACTGCGGCGGCCACTGCCAGCAGTGCGGTAAGCCCGGTCACTGTGGGCCACAGGCCCTTGCGGGCGACGGAAGACAGTTTTTGCTTGTTGTTCGACATGATGGTTCGTCCTTCTCGATGACTTTTTGGGATGCAACAGGCCACCCCGGCGCTTTTGGCGCCAGGAGGCGGATTTCTAAAAATGACCGGGGTTACCGGTGGGCCGATGAGTGGCGTCGCGACGTCAGCTGGGCTGCCGCGACCGGCCCACCTAGCTGGGCTTGGGTGCTACCGGGGGCGGCGTGGTGGCACTGAAAAATTCGCGGAAGTGCTGCTGCACGCTGGCTTCGCATGCCTTGCAGCCCGAGGGCTCGGGGTCGTACAGCGCCTTGGGCCAGTTGGCGGCGCCAGGCAGCACGCTGCTCGTCACGTCGATGCCGGCTGCGCGCAGGCGGCCGGCAAAAGTCAGCGCCTCGTCGCGCATGGCATCGTCGGCGCCCACCAGCACCAGCGCGGGTGCCAGCGCTCCGAGCCGGAGCGATCCGCTCGGCACGGCGTAGGGATGCGTCGCGTTCGAGGGGCAGCTCAGGTACTTTTCCCAGCCCTTGGCCCAGCGGCATTCGGCTTCGTCGTTGGTGGCCTTGCGCAGCGACGCGGTGCCGGCGCACGGGTCGAGCATGGGCGAGAGAAGGATCTGCCCCGCCAGCGGGGGATGCGCCCGGTCTCGGGCAATCAGCGCCACCCCGGCGGCCAGGTTGCCCCCGGCTTCTTCACCGGCCAGGTACACCTGGGCGCCTTTGCCGCCGAGCTTGACGCGCTGCTTGTACAACCACTCGAGCGCCGCATAACCCACCTCGATGGGTTCAGGAAACGGCGATTCAGGTGCCAGCGGATAGGCTACCGAAACCACCACCGCACCCGCGCCAGCCAGCAGCCGGGCCACGTTGCGTCCGTTGTCCAGGTTGCCGCAGACGAAGGTGCCTCCATGGAAATGCAGCACCAGGGGCACCGTTTCGCCACGCGGGCGTTGCCCGTACACCCGGGCATCCACCGGCGCACGGCCGGGAAGCTCGATCGAAAGATCGGCTTCCACGCCTTGCGCCGCGGCAAGAGCAGCAGCTTCGGCAGAGCGGGACGACGGACGGGGTGACATGGGGCAACCTCAGGAGGATTGGCGATAGTCGAAATATAAGGCGGCCAGTGTGGTGTTAAACAGGCAACCTGCCCCTACTCTGTTTCCAAACGGCGAACAATCCGGGAAACGATAGGGATTGTCACCTTGTGTGAGAATCCGCTCCCCTCGGCAAGGGCCGGGTTCCCAGGAACAGTCATCAATGGATCAAATCCAGGCAATGCGGATCTTTGTCCGCGTGGTGGAAGCAGGCACCTTCACCCGGGCTGCGGATTCGCTCGCCCTGCCGAAGGGGACGGTCACCAAGCAGATCCAGGCGCTCGAATCGCGCCTGCGGGTGAAGCTGCTCAACCGCACCACGCGGCGCGTGACCGTCACGCCCGACGGCGCGGCCTACTACGAACGGGCGGCCCGCCTCCTGAACGACTTCGACGACATCGAAGCCAGCATGACAAATGCACAGGCCAACCCCACGGGGCGGCTACGCATCGACGTGGGCACCTCGGTGGCGCGGCTGGTCATCTTGCCGGCGCTGGCCACCTTCTGCGACCGCTACCCGGAGATCCAGGTCGACCTGGGCGTGAGCGACCGCACGGTGGACCTCATTACCGACAACGTCGACTGCGTGATCCGGGCCGGCGAGCTGAGCGACCAGTCGCTGGTGGCGCGGCGCATCGGCACCCTGCACTTCGTGACGGTGGCGTCGCCCGCCTACATCAAGCGATACGGCATTCCACAGCACCCCAACGACATCGAGAAGCGGCATCACGTGGTGAGCTACTTTTCGGGCAGCACGCGGCGCATCTACCCGCACGAGTTCAAGAAAGGCGACGAGACCATCGAGCTCAATGGGCCGTACCGCGTGTCGGTGAACGAGAGCAATGCCCACATGGCAGCGGTGCTCGGCGGCTTTGGCATTTCGCAGTGCATCACCTTCATGGCCGAACCGCTGCTGGAGAGCGGCGAACTGATCGAGGTGCTGTCCGACTGGCACCGCGACCCGCTGCCGATTCACGTCGTCTACCCGCCCAACCGCCACCTGAGCGCCAAGGTGCGGGCCTTTGTGGACTGGGCGGCCGAACTGTTTGCGAAGAACCCGCGGCTGCAGCGGCGCTGAGCCGCTCCGCGCTCGGCTTGCTTCAGCCGAACACCGGCTCGCAGCGCACCTCGGTCCTGACCGAGTTGGCAATGAAGCACTCTTCATGCGCCCGGTGGTGCAGGTGCTCGATCTGCTCGCGCGTGGGCAGGTTGGCGCCGGAGAACGTGACCTGCGGGCGAAGCGTGACCACCGTCATCGCGAGCCTGCCGTCGGCGTTCTTTTCCATGATGCCGCTTGCCGCGTCGAAGTAGCGGTCGACGATGAACTTGCGCTTGACGGCCATGGTGAGAAACCACAGCATGTGGCAGCTCGACAGCGAAGCGACGAAAGCTTCTTCAGGGTCGACCGCCGCGGCATCTGAAAGCGGGAGCGGCACCACATGCGGAGACGAAGAGCCCGGCACCTCCGTGCCGCCGTCGAAGCGCATCGAATGCCTTCTGCTGTAGGTGTTGCCGAGAAAGTCCTGGTCGCCTCGCTGCCAGAGGATTTCTGCCGTGTAGTGGGCCATGCCGTGCGCTCCAAGGTCGATGGGAGCGCCATTCTGCGTCAGAAAAACCCGGGTCAGAAAACGCCCAGCAGCTTGACCAGCAACGGCACCAGCAGCGCCGTGGCAATGCCGTTCAGTCCCAACGCCAGGGCCGAGAAGGCGCCTGCCGTTTCATTCACCTGGATGGCGCGCGCAGTGCCGATGCCATGCGCCGCCATACCCACGGCAAAGCCGCGCACCGCGGGCTCCTCGATGCGCAGCAGGTTCAGCAAGCCAGTTGCCATGATGGCGCCGGAGATGCCCGCGACGGCCGCCGCCACGGCGGCGAGCGAGGGCAGCCCGCCGATCTTTTCGGCCACGCCCATCGCAATGGGCATGGTGGCCGACTTGGGTGCGAGAGACATCATCAACTCATGCGAGCCGCCCAGCGCCCAGGCGATGCCGATGGCCGAGACAATGGCCGCCACCGAGCCCACCAGCAGCGCCACGCCGATCGGCAGCCACAGCCGGCGCAGCCGCCCGAGCTGGCCGTAAAGCGGCACGGCCAGCGCCACGGTCGCCGGCCCGATGAGAAAGTGCACGAACTTGGCGCCCTCGAAATACGTGTCGTAAGGTGTGCGCGTCACAAGCAGCACCGTCACGATGACAACCACCGACACCAGCACCGGGTTGACCAGCGGCCGGTTGCCGCTGCGCTTGTGCAGCCACAGAGCGCCCAGGTAGGCCAGCAGCGTGAGCGACAGCCAGAGCAGCGGCGACTGCGCAAGGAAGACCCAGATCTCTGACAGCTTTGCAGGCGCGGTCATTCCGCCTCCTTGCCAGTGATGCGGATCATCCACCGCAGGGTGAGCGCAGTCACCGCCATGGTGAAAGCCGCGCCCACGATGCCGGCCGCAAGAAACGGCAGCCACTCGCGCCCTACCCGTTCAAAGTGCAGCATGACGCCCGTTACCGCCGGGATGAACAGCAGCATGAGGTTGCGCAGCAAATGGCCGGATGTTTCGCCCAGTGCTTCCGGCACGCCGCCGCGCACCAGCAGTGCGACAAACAGCAGCAGCATGCCGATCAGCGGCCCTGGAATCGGCAGGCCCAGCCACTGCACGAGCAGTTCGCCGGCCAGTTGGCAAAGAAAGAGCGTGGTGATGGCGTAGAGCATGGTGGGCGGTGGATTCTTGCTTGCTTCCGTTCAATGTTCAGCGGCAACGGCCGCGCGTGTCCAGGCTTCTTTCAGCACCTGTTGGCTCTGCGGCGGCAAGACGCCCAGCCGCACGTAGCCAGGCAGGCCGAAGGATGCACAGTCTCGCAGTTTGACGCCCGCGGCGCGCAATTCTGCGGCCAGCTTCGGATACGGCACACCGGTGCGCGCGCAGAAAAAGTTGGCATCGCTCGGCAGGCACTGCCAACCCAGCGATTCGCAAAGGGTGCGCTGCTGCGCCTTCCATGCTCGCAGGGTATGCAGGCTTTGCACGAGCCAGGACTGCGCTTCGTCGCCGATCCAGGTTTCGAGCAATGCCACGCCATGCGCGCCGATGGGCCATGAGGGCGAAAGTTGTTCGAGGCGCAGCTGCAGCGCCGCGGCCTCGTCGCTTTCCGGAGCAATGGCATAGGCGGCACGAACGCCTGTCAGGCCCATCGCCTTGTTCGGCGTCCACAGCTGCCAGACGCGGTTGCGCTGCGCCCCGTCGAACGATGGTCGGCCTTCGAGGCGCAGCGGCTCGTAGGCCATGTCGAGCACGCAGGCGTCGATGGGCTTCGATTGCGATTCAAGACCGCCCTCGGGCTGGCCCAGTGGGCTGGAGGGCTCGCACAGCCAGCGCAGGGTCGCCGCATCTCGTGGCGCGGCGTTGCGCGACACATGCAAGCCTCGGGCCGATGCGGCGCGTTCGTAGTCGCCATAGCTGTGCGCGGGCAGGCAGACGTCCTGCCCGCCACCTTGCGCCCAGGCTGCGCTGATGCGGTGGATGAATTCGCTTGCACTCGCAGCGATCACCACGCGTTCGGCCGCAACGCCGTGAAAAGCTGCCAGCGCACGTCGCAGCGATGTGTAGCCTGGGTCTGGATAGTGCGTTGCATCGGCTGCACGCAGCGCGGCCTGAACGGATGGGCATGGGCCCACCGCGTTGCTGTTGGTTGAAAAGTCGTGCTGCGCCGCGCCGGCCTCGTCTGGACCGCCATGCAGCGAATGGCTCGATGTCGTTCGTTCCTGTGTCATGCCCATCTCGCAATGGCGAAGATGGCCAATGATGCACACACGGCCAATGCCAGCGCGGCCCTGCCGCCCAACTGCGCTGCGTGCTGAGTGTCGTCCGCGGTGGCAAGTCGCCCATCTGCGTTCAGGGTATACACCGCCGGCTTGGCGAGGCGCACGCCAAGCAGCAATGCCATCGCCGCCATGGGCCAGCCGCTGTTGGGCGAAGGCGTACGGCGCGCCTGCCGCGCTAGCCCGTGCGGCCATCGCCACGCCGCGAACGCCAGCAGCAGCACGGTAAGCCGCGCCGGCAGCCAGGAGAGCACGTCGTCCGCACGTGCGGCCCACTTGCCGAACCACGTCCAGTCGCGCCCGCTGCGTTCGCCGCGGTAGCCCCACATGGCATCGGCCGTGTTGGCGAAGCGATAGACCGCCGCACCCGGCAGCCCCAGCAGCACCAACCAGAACACCGGCGCCACGAGCGAATCGTTGAGGTTTTCGGCCAGCGATTCGATGGCGCTTTCGCGCACTTCGCTTTCGCTGAGTGTGGAGACGTCCCGGCTTACCAGCCGGGCGAGCTGCGCACGGCCCGCGTCCAGCGACACGGCGAGCGCCGCCTCGACTGCAAGCACTTCACTGCGCAGCATGCGCCATGCGAAGAGCGGCTTCAGCGCGAAAGCGAGCACCACGGCGGTCGCCCAGGCGGGTAGCCATTGCACCGCGGTTGCCTGCACCGCCAGGGCCACCGCACCGACGACCATCGCACCAGCGCTCCACGCCAGCGCGCCCTTCAGAAACAGCGGCAGATCGCGCGGCCTTGCATCCACTGCCGCCGGTGCCATGCGGCGACCAATCCAGCCGAGGTAGTGCCCCATCCATACCACCGGATGCCAGCGCACCGAAGGCTCGCCCAGCCAGCGATCGATGGCCAGCGCGAGCCACAAGGCGGCCGCGGCTGCCAACGGATCAGTCCTCGATGCCCCGCTGAGCGGGAATACCGGCCTTGAATGCGTGCTTGACCATGGCCATGTCGGTCACGGTGTCGGCCAGCTCGACGATCTCGGGCGGGCAGCGACGGCCGGTGAGCACCACATGCACATGCTTCGGCCGCTCGCGCAGGGTCTGGAGCACGCCTTCGAGCGGCAGCCAGCCGTAGATCAGCGGATAGGTGATCTCGTCGAGCACCACCAAGAAGAACTCGCCCGAAAGAATGGCCGCCCTGGCCTTTTCCCAGCCGTCGCGTGCCAGTTGGCCCGAACGCTCCAGGTCCTGGCTCTTCCAGCTGAAGCCGTCGCCCAGCCCTTCGATCGGAATGCCGATCTGCTCGAACATGCGGTGCTCGCCAAAACGCGCCGAGGGCACTTTCATGAACTGGTAGATCTTCACGGCCTTGCCGCGTCCGTGTGCGCGCAGCGCCAGGCCGAAGGCCGCGGTGCTCTTGCCCTTGCCGTCGCCGGTGTTGACGATGACGATGCCGCGGCGTTCGCCCTCGGGTTTGTCGTAAGGCTTGTCGCTGGGGGGAGTTTCAATCTGCATGGTGTCGCGGCTGTTTTGTTGTCGTCAATTCGGCAGGGCAATCCACTGGTCGGCCACGCGGTGCACACGAATGCGATGGTCGAACACCTGTTCGAGTGCGGCGTGGGTGGCTTGGTCGCTGTTGCCCCCGTGGTGCACCACGCGACCATGATTCATCACGACCAGCTCGTCGGCCGCAAGTGCCATCGGCAGTTCATGCAGCACGCTGACCACGGTGCGCCCTTCGGCCACCAATGCACGCGCGGTCTGCATCCAGTCGGCCTGGTGGGGCGGGTCGAGATTGGCGAGCGGCTCGTCCATCAGCAGCAACTCGGCCTCGACCGCGAGCGCACGCGCCATCAGCACGCGCTGGCGTTCGCCGCCCGATAGCTGCCCCAGCGGACGCTCGCGCCATTCCCAGGCCTGGGTGCTGCGCAATGCGCGCTCCACGGCCTGCCGGTCCGCCGCACTCGGCGCTGCAAGCCAGCGCTGGTGCGGCAGGCGGCCGAGCATCGCAATGTCGTACACCATCAGGTCGTCGGCGCTGCCCTCGCCCGCCGCGCCGCTCTGGCCCAGCCAGGACAGGCGCTGCGCGCGAATGCGGCCCGGCACTTTTTCAGCCGCCTCGCCAAACAGGAAAACCTCGCCACGGTGCGGCAGCAGGCCCGCAAGCGCCTTGAGCAACGTCGACTTGCCCGCGCCATTGGGGCCGACGATGCTGGTCCAGCGCGCGGCACCCAGCTTCAGGTCGATGCCGTGCAGCACCTCGGTGCCGCCGAGCGTGGCGCTCACGCCGCGTGCTTCGATGGCCGGCATGCGGCCGCTCATGCCACACCGCCCCGCGCGCTGCGGCGGTGCATCAGCCACAGCAGGTAGCTGCCGCCGAGCACGGCCGTGAGAACGCCCACCGGCAGCTCTTGCGGGGCAATGAGCCAACGTGCCGCCAGGTCGGCCGACATCAGCAGCAAGCCGCCCATCGCCGCCGACAGAACGATAAGCCCGGCATGCGTGGTCTTGACCACGGAGCGAACCAGGTGCGGCGAGGCCAGGCCAACGAATGCGATGAGGCCGGTCTGCGCCACGGCGGCGCCGGTGGCCAGCGCGAGCACCACCACCAGCGCAGCGCGCATGGCGCCCAGTGGCAAGCCCAGGCTCCTTGCAGTCGCTTCCCCGAGCGAAAGCCCGTCGAGCACGGGTGCAAGCGCCCAACCCGAAAGAAGGCACACGGCGCCCACGGCCGCCATGACGGCACAAGCGCTCCAGCCCACCAGGCCAGTACTGCCGAGAATGAAGCCCTGGATCGCCTGCAAGACATCGGCTGAAGCAATGGTGATCAGGTCTTTGGCGGCACCGAGCACCACGCCGACGATCACGCCCGCCAGCAGCAGCCTCAGCGTCTGCTGCACGCCGCGCGCAAGAACAAGCGTGAGCATGACCGCCAGCACCGCGCCGACGAATGCCGCACCGGTAAGCCCCAGGCGCAATACCCACTGCATGCTGGCAACCGAGCCACCGAACAGCATGAGCGCCACCGCCACGCCAAGCGATGCGCCCGATGCGCTGCCAAGCAGATAAGGATCGGCCAGCGGATTGCGAAAGAGGCCCTGCGCAACCGCGCCGGCAAGCCCGAGCAACGCGCCTGCGAGCCACGCACCAAGCGTGCGCGGCAGCCGGATGTCCCACACGATCTGCAATGCCACCGGATCGCGCGATGCCGCCAGCAGGCTTTCGAAGCCGGTGCTGCCGATGCCCAGGCCGAGCAGCGCGAATGCAACGCCCAGGCCCAGCAGGGCAATGCCGAAGAGCCAGACCCTGCGCTGATGGTGCGTGTGCATGAAGCGTTCTTGAGGCTCAGCCGGCCTTGTCCGCAAGGCAGCGCGCCATCAACCTTGCGGCCTCGTCCATGCGCGGACCGGGGCGCACGAGCACATCGGACTCGTCGGCGCTGAAGCGGCAGATTCGGCCTTCGCGCACTGCGCGAATACCGCCCCAGCCCGGCCGCTGCTCCATGCCCTGCGCGCTGCGCACGCTGACCATGATGAGATCGGGATTGGCGCGCACCACGTATTCGGGGTTGAGCTTGGGAAACGGCCCCAGCGAAGCCGGCACGATGTTCTTCGCGCCCAGCCGGGTGAGCGTTTCGCCGATGAACGAAGACTCCCCGGCCGCAAAAGGCGCGCTGTTCACCTCGAAGTACACGCGCAGCCCCTTCGCGCGGGCCGGCAGCGATTGCGCCGCCGCCGAAACGCTGGCATCGATCACACGCCACACATTCGGCGCCTCGCGGGTGCCCAGCACCTGGTCGAGCGTGTCGAGCACACGGCGCACATCGGCATGGCTCTTGGGTTCGAGCACGATCACCTTGAGGCCCAGCGCTTCGAGCCGCTGCGTGACGCGCGACGACTTGGCAAGCAGCACCGCGTCGGGCCGCAGGGCCACGATGGCCTCTACGTTGGGATCGATCCCGCCGCCCAGTTGCGGCAAGGTGCGCACCGCACTCGGCGAGTTGGAATAGTTGTCGACACCCACCAGCCGCGAGCAGGCGCCGAGTGCGCAGACACCTTCAGTCAGCGAAGGCAGCAGCGAGACAATGCGCTGGGGCGGCTGCGGCAGGCTCACGGTGACGCCGCGCTCGTCCTTCACCTCGAGTGCATGCGCAGCCAGCGAAAGAATGCCAAGGCCCAGAGCCGCGAGAAAAAATCGAATCCGGTGGTTCATGGTCATGCGGCAGGTGCCTTCAAGGTCAACGGCAGCCCGGCCGCCATCAGCGTGACACGGTGGCATGCGGCCGCCACGTCCTGGTTCATGCGGCCCAGCGTATCGACAAAGGCGCGCGTTTCCCGGCCCAGCGGAATCACGCCCAGGCCGATTTCGTTGCCCACCAGCACCACCGGCCCGCGCGCCTCGCGCAACGCGATGAGCAGCATGGCAACGTGCGCCGAGGGCGTGCGCGTGGCCGGCCTTGCGCCCTCCGAGCGCAGCGGCATCAGCAGGTTGGTGAGCCACAGCGTGAGGCAGTCGACCACCACCAGCGTTTCGGGCGCACTCTCGGAAACAATCGCGCGGGCCAGTTCCACAGGCTCTTCGACGGTTCGCATGGCCGGCACGCGCCGCGCGCGGTCGGCCTGGTGGCGCGTGATTCGCTCGCGCATTTCGTCATCGAATGGCTGCGCAGTGGCTATCAGCACGGCGCGCCGCGCTGCGGGGGCTTCGGCCATCCAGTCGATGGCACGCTGCTCGGCGCGACGCGACTTGCCGCTCTTCTGGCCCCCGAGGATGAATTCATGCGCAATGGTCGTGGGCATTTTTCTTCCTTCGGGTTCCCTGGCGGCAAAGTCTACCGATTACTGCGGCAACTATTGCGGCGTCCACTTCAGGCCGATATAGGCATTGCGGCCGCCGGTAGCGTAGCCGCGTGCCAGCGTGTAGTCCTTGTCGCCCACGTTGTCCACGCGAGCCACCAGCCCGATGTCGCGCGTAATCTGCGTGCTGGCTACCAGATTCAACACGGTGTAGCCGCTCAGCGTGCGGGTGTTGGCCGCATCGTCGAACCGCTTGCTCGACGACTGCACCTCTGCCCCCAGCGTCCAGCCTGCAACGCGCCAGTCGGCTCCCAGGGTGCCGTGGCGGCGCGCACGGCGTGCGAGCAGGTTGTCGGTTTCCAGGTCGCGCGGATCCTGGAAGTCCACCGACGCGCGCAGCGTCACGTCGCCGATGCGGTGGCCGCCCGACAGGGTAATGCCCTGGTAGCGCGCACGCGCCGTGCTCGCATAGCAGCCAAAGCCCGAGCCGCAGCCCGTGGCGCCGCCGTCGAACACGATCAGGTCGTTCACGCGGTTGCGGTAAACGACGATGCCCGCATGCGTGTCGCCATCCGCATACCGCAGGCCCAACTCGACGTTGCGGCTCGACTCCGGCTTGAGATCGGGGGCGCCGTATTCGCTGAAGCGCTGGTACAGCGTGGGCGCGCGAAATGCCGTGCCGGCCGACACGGTGGCACGCAGCTTGGGTGTGATGGCGTAGCCGTAGGCGGCGCTGCCGGTGGTCTTGCCGCCGAACTCGCTGTCGTCGTCGTGGCGCACGTGCAGTTGCAACGAGTGCGCGCCCTGCACGAAGCCGTAGCCCAGCGAAACCGCGTCTTGCGAGCGCTTGCGCGAAAGCAGGTCGGTGAAGGTGGTCGGCGCATTCTCGAGCGCGTCTTCGCGCCGTTCGAGCGTGGCGGTCACAAGGTGCGAGCCGAAGCGGAACTCGTTCTGGAACAGGTAGCCGCGGAGATTCGTCTCGGTGCGGTAGAACGAAGGCTGCGTCTTGTAGGCCGCCTGCGAATCGGTAATCTGCACGCGCGTGCTGTAGATGTCGTTCCACTTGGCGGACCACGAAAGCCCGGCCGTGCGCAGCGTGTTCTGCGAAACGTCGTTCGAAAAAAGAATCGGCGGCCGGGTCCGGGTGCTCACCGGAGAGTCGTAGCCCGCTTCGGTGTCGCTGAACAGCACCGTGGCCTCGAGCCGCTGGTCGGGAGTGAACTGGTACCCAAGCCGGACGTTGCCGGAATCGCTGCGGTATCCGTCGCGATCGGGATTCGTCAGGCCGTCCCTGGAAGGCGTGCGCTTTTCGATGGGCAGCGCATTGAAGCCCTTGCTCTCTTCATGTGCAACGCCCAGCGAATAGTCGAGTGCGCCCGACTTTCCGCTCACGCCCGCCTCTGCCTTGCGAAGCCCATGGCTGCCGAAGCCGACGCCTGCGTAGGGTGCCACGCCTTCTTCGCCGCGCCGGGTAAAGAGCTGGATCACGCCGCCCACGGCGTCGGAGCCGTACACCGCTGCGGCAGGGCCGCGCAGCACTTCGATGCGGTCGATCTGCGCAAGCGGAATCCCCTCCCAGCCGGCACCGCCGGTCGATTGCGAATCGACGCGCACGCCGTCGATGTACACGGCCGTAAAGCGCGTTTCCGCACCGCGGATGAAAAGGCTGGTGGTGCTGCCCAGGCCGCCGTTGCGCGTGATCTCGATGCCCGGCAGGCGCGCCAGCACGTCGGCCACGCCCACCGCGCCGCTGCGCTCGATGGTCTGGCGGTCGACGATGGACACGTCGCCCACAAGGTCGGACAGCGGCTGCGGCGTGCGGTTGGCCGTGACCACCGTTTCGCCGAGGGCGGGCGCCTCTTGCTGGGCATGCGCCGTCGAAGGCAACTGGACCAGCGCGAGGCCGCCGAATGCGGAGGCCAATGCGAGCGGCAGGCAGGCAAGGCGGCGACGGCGCGTGGAAACACGGCCGAGGGAAACGGAAACGCAGGAAATCATGAATGGACCGAACGAACGTCTATGCCCGTCGCCGGCCTCCCCGCCAGCGTTTGGGCGCAATGGCTGCTCATGCGCGTGGAATCGATCGCACATGCGGCAGCCGCCTTGTTGGCCGGTATCCGGGCTGGCAGTGCGGCCTCACCGCCTTCCCAGGCGCCTGTTTCAGGGCGCCCAGTGGCTTGATGGATGAGGTTGACGCGCATGGCGTCGACTGCTTGACCGTTGCGGGGGCAGCGCAGGCGGCTTCGGCCTTGTCCCATTTACGGGGGGCGTTCACTCCTGCTTCCCGTTGAACCGCGGCGTGTGAACCACGACGCAGGCACCAACGGGCGGGATTCTAGGGCCTCTGGCCGGGGCAGTAAGCCAAAAGTTGCGCCGACTGTTGTTCACATCGCATCGGAAAGTTTGGAAAGAGCAAGGTGCAGGCCGCAGAATCCGTCCCGGTCCTACGCTGCGCCCGGCGCCCCGGGGGACCGCCTCCCTGGGAAACTACAATCGCCAACCATGCCCGCTTCCAGCCCCATCGACCAGATCGCCGAGCGTGTGGAACGCCTGCTCGTGCGTCATGAAGAGGTGCAGCGCACCAATGCGCTGCTGCAGGAGCAGGTCGAAGCGCTCACGCGCGAGCGCGACGCGCTGAAGTCGCGGCTTGCCGCGGCGCGCACCCGCCTCGACGCCCTGCTCGAGCGGCTGCCGGCCGAACCACCTTCCGAAGATTCCCCCGCATGAAGCAGATTGAAGTTCAGATCATGGGCCAGAGCTATCTGCTCGGCTGCCCCGAGGGCGGCGAGGCGCAATTGCGCGACGCCGTCGACCGCGTGGACGCTGCCATGTGCAAGATCCGCGATGCGGGCAAGGTAAAGGCCCGCGACCGAATTGCGGTGCTCGCGTCGCTCAACCTGGCCTTCGACCTGGCGGCGCAGCAGGCGGCCGCAGCGGCCGCTCCCGCACCGGCTGCCACCCCGGTTGCCACGGCATCGGCGGCGGGCACCGGCGAAGACGACGCCAAGGCCGCCCAACTCATTCAGAAACTCGATCAAGCCCTTGCGGGCGATGACCATTTACTCTGAAGAGAAGCGCCCGGCCCGTCGGAGGCGTAAAATCCGAACTGTCTGCGGTGCGCGTCGGGCTTAATATTTCCTTGTTCCAATGCTCTCCGGAGCCGGGCTTGGTACATCGCTTGGCGGGCGTGATCATCTCGCGTCAGATGAACCCGAAGCCTTGCTGCCCTCGCCCACCTGAACCCTGGTTCAGGATGCGGGTTCGGCGCCCACTTGCAGACACCTTTTTCCCTTCATACGGCCCCGGCATGCGCTGCACGGGGCCGTTGCTTTTTTTCAAGGCTCCGCTGCGTGAACTCCCTGCTCGACCCCCTCTTGATCGCCGAATTGGCCGCACTCGGCCTGGGCACCGGTTTTCTGGCGGGCTTGCTCGGCATTGGGGGCGGAATGCTCATGGTGCCGTTCATCACAATCATCATGGGGCACCGCGGGGTTGCCTCCGATCTTGCCGTCAAGATGGCCATTGCCACCTCGATGGCAACGATCATCTTCACCTCGGTGTCCAGCGTGCGCGCGCATCACAAGCGCGGCGCGGTTCGCTGGGACATCGTGCGGCGCCTGGCGCCCGGCATCGTCATTGGCAGCCTGCTGGGCAGCCTGGGCGTGTTCTCGCTGCTCAAGGGCACGGTACTGGCCATTGTGTTCGCGCTGTTCGTGGGCTTTTCGGCAACGCAGATGTTTCTTGACCGCAAACCCAAGCCCACGCGCCAGATGCCGGGCACGGCGGGCCAGCTTTCGGCCGGCGGCGCCATCGGCTTCATCTCGGGCCTGGTGGGCGCGGGCGGCGGCTTCGTCAGCGTGCCGTTCATGACCTGGTGCAATATCTCGATCCACAACGCCGTGGCCACCAGCGCCGCACTCGGCTTTCCGATTGCGGTGGCCAACGTGCTGGGTTATGTGGTGAGCGGCCAGTCGGTGCAAGGCCTTCCGGCCGGTTCGTTCGGCTACATCTGGCTGCCCGCTCTTGTCGTCATTGCGCTGTGCAGCGTGCTCACCGCGCCCTTGGGTGCCAAGGCCGCGCACAACCTGCCGGTAAAAAAGCTCAAGCGCGTGTTCGCGAGCATCCTGTACCTGCTTGCCGCCTACATGCTCTGGAAGGGCCTGCAAGGCTGAGCCATCGAGCAGCTTCGCACACTGCGCGGCTGTGCGAGCGAATGTCCCTTGGGCGCCGGGTGAGACTCGTTGCGGCAGCAAGGCGCGGGCCGTATAACCGGCCTGATGAAAATCCTCATCGCAGTCGACGGCAGCGCCTACACGCAAAAGGCGCTCAACTACCTGCTCGCCAACCGCGCCATGTTCGTGGACGGGCATGAGCTGGTGATCGTGCATGTGTGCACCGGCGTGCACGGCCACGTGGCGCGCCACCTCAGCAAGCAGGTGGTTGACGACTACTACGCCGAAGAAAGCGCCAAGGTGCTCGACCCCGTGAAGGCATTGCTTGCACAGAACAACGTGAGCAACTTCACCATCGACAAGCGCCACGGCCATGCGGCCGAGGAAATCCTCAAGTCGGCAACGGCCACGCATGCCCAACTGATCGTGCTCGGCACCCACGGCCACGGCATTTTCGGCCGTGCGCTGATGGGCTCGGTAGCCACCAAGGTCATTTCCGAAACCGACACCTCGGTGCTGCTGGTTCAATAAACCCGGCGAAGGCCGCGCCTTTTTTTCATTGCTGTTGAACGCGTTGCTGCCGCCACTCGCGCGGCGAGCAGCCGAAGCGTTCGCGGAATGCGCGGCTGAAGTGCGCCGCATCGTTGAAGCCGCGGCCGTAGGCAATGTCGGCCACCGGCCGGCCGGCAAGGCGCGGCTCGAGCAGGTCGCGGCTGCACGCTTCGAGCCGGCGCTCCCAGATGTACTGCGAAGGCGTGAGCGGCTCGCTCTTGAAAACGCGGTGAATGTGGCTTGCTGAAACACCCAACTCTGCCGCAAGGCTCCCCACCGAGAGCGACGGGTCCGCCAGTTGCTCGTCGATGCGGCGCTTCACGCGAGCCAGGTGGTAGGCCGTGAGGTTGCTGAGGCCCGGGGCGCGCGCCGCGGGCAGCGTTTGCAAACCCGCAACCAGAATACTCTGTACGCCATTGGCCACCGCAAGCGCCGAGGCGGGCTGCAAGGTGTCGATGTCTTCTCGCAGCGTGCGGATCATTCCCAGCAGCAGGTGCCCCGCACCCTCGCGTCCGGACACTGTGGTGGCGGTCAGTGCTTCGGTGTCGTGCAGTTCGCTGCGCAGGCGCTCACCCGGCAGCTTGAGCACGATCTGCTCGAAAGCCTTGTCGAACAGCAATTCATAGGGCCGGGTGCTGTCGTACAGCGCAAAGTCGCCCGCCGCCAGCACGGCGTCTCGCCCGTCCTGGCGCACCACGCCCTGGCCGCGCGCCTGGATGCTGACAAGAAAGCAATCGTCACCCGACCGCGATATGTGCCCCGGCGTGCGCATGACCCTTTGCGCCGCCGACGTGACCACCGACACGTCCAGGCCCGGCAGCGTGTGCTGGCGAATGCTGCCCTCGAAATCGCCCGCGGCACCATCGTGCACCGCATCGCACCCAAGCTGCACGTACACGTTGCAGATCATGTCCGTCCAGTAGGCCAGCCGCTGGTTGCGCGGAACGGCTTCTGTGCTGAGCAACTGGTTCATCTGGGGTTTCTCGGTTTTTCTGAAAAGCCGGCATGCAACGCTGAAGCAAGAACGCCGCAAGTCATGGTCAAGGCGTTTCGCGGCGGCGAATCTACGCTTGAAGCAACCCGCATGCCACCGCGCAAACCCGGTGCAAGGTGTGCGAAGTTGTTTCACCAACCCGTTCTGGAGCCCCCATGCCCGCCACCGTTCACCCCAAGCTTCGCGTTGCATCCGTGCAGGCCGCGCCTGTGTTCCTCGATCTCGACGGCACGATCGACAAGACCATCGATCTCATGGCCGAGGCGGCCGACCAGGGCGTGAAGCTCATCGCCTTTCCTGAAACCTGGGTGCCCGGCTATCCCTGGTGGATCTGGCTCGACTCGCCGGCTTGGGGCATGCAGTTTGTGCAGCGTTATCACGACAACTCACTGGTCGTCGGTTCGGGCGAGTTCGACCGCATCCGGGATGCCGCGCGCAAACACAAGATCTGGGTTTCGCTGGGCTACAGCGAAAAGGCCGCCGGCAGCCTCTACATTGCGCAGGCGCTGATCGACGACCAGGGCAACACGGTACAGACGCGACGCAAGCTCAAGCCCACCCACGTGGAGCGCACCGTTTTCGGCGAAGGCGACGGCTCCGACCTTGCGGTGGCCGAGACGCCCATCGGCAACGTTGGGTCGCTCTCTTGCTGGGAGCACCTGCAGCCCCTCAGCAAATACGCCATGTATGCGCAGAACGAGCAGATCCACTGCGGCGCGTGGCCCAGCTTTTCGCTCTACCGCGGCGCGGCCTTCGCCCTTGGCCCCGAGCTCAACAATGCGGCCAGCCAGGTGTATGCGGCGGAGGGCCAGTGCTTCGTCGTTGCACCGTGCGCCACGGTTTCGCAGGCGATGAGCGAGCTGATGTGCACCGATGCAGGCAAGCAGCAGTTGCTGCGCGTGGGCGGCGGCTTTGCACGCATCTACGCGCCCGACGGCTCGCCGCTTGGGACGCCTCTGGCCGAAGACCAGGAAGGACTGGTGATTGCCGACATCGACCTTGGAATGATTGCGCTCGCCAAGGCCGCGGCCGATCCGAGCGGCCACTACTCGCGCCCCGACGTCACGCAGTTGCTGTTGAACAAGACAAAGCGCGAACCGGTGGTGCTGCAGCGCGCGCCCGAGGTCGAGGGCGGCGCCTTCGAAGCCATCGTTGCCACGCCAGAGCCCACCGCCGCGGCACGCCAGCAGTTGGCCGCCTGACCACCGGAGCCGCAACATGGAATCCGCCATTGCCGACCACCTGAAATGCCCGCGCACGCGCCATCGCCGCGTGGAGGACGACTATGCGCCGCCCTACCCAGCCTGGTCTGCGCGCGCACATGCTGCGGTCAGGCAGGTGGTCATGGGCTACTTCGGCGTGCAGTCGCGCGGCACCGATATGCAGGGCCGCGCCTGCGGCGCGCTGATGAAAATCGCGGCCGGCTTTGCGCTACGCGACGGGCCTGCCCATCATGACTTTGCACACCATGTCGATGCCGATGGCTACGACAACATGATCGCCATCGCCTATTGGGACGACCCTGCCGCCCATGCCCGCTGGTGCGCGACACCCGAGATCGACGGGTGGTGGCGCTCTGCGGAAAGGCTCTCGGACGGCTTGGGCTATTTTCGCGAGATCGTCTCGCCGCGCGCCGAGCACTTCGAGACCATGTTCAAAACGCCGGACCGCCTCGAAGGCGTGGGCGCGATCATGGGCGGTGTGAGCGGCGAAGTGCAGGAGCACGGCTACTGGGGTTCCATGCGAGACCGCATTCCGCTTTCGCAGACCGACGCCATGGCGCCTTCCGGCACACGCGCGGTGATTGCCGGCGTGCCGGCGCACGGACAGCGCGTGCGCGTTGCGGGCCACGAGAACATCGCAATGATCCGCTCCGGCCAGGAATGGACGGACACCACCGGCCAGGAACGCAAGCTCTACCTGGAAGAGATGGAGCCGGTATTGCGCAATGGCATGGACTTTTTGCGCGACCAGGGCGTGGGCATCGGGTGCTACGTCAACCGCTACATGCGCCACCTCGACGGCAAGGGCGCGCCGCTCGAGAAGTCGTTTGGCCTGAGCTTCTGGCATTCGCTTGCCGACATGGAGCGCTGGGCCGAGTCGCACCCCACGCACGTCGCGATCTTCGGAAGCTTCATGCGCTATGTGCAGGCGCTGAACTTCCAGCTGCAGCTGCGCGTGTACCACGAGGTGTCGGTGCTGAAGGCCGACGAACAAAGCTACGAGTACATCAACTGCCACCCGCGCAGCGGGCTGATGAACGGGTTGCACCCGACCTGAACAGGCCGGGCGAAAGACCGGCGCCTAGGCGAACAAGCCCTTGTGCTCTGCGCGCAGCAGCGCCTTCTGCACCTTGCCCATTGTGTTGCGCGGAAGTTCGTTCACCACGAAGCAGCGCTTCGGTATCTTGAAGTTCGCCAGCTTCGACTTGAGTTCTGCCACGATGGCATCGGCGTCAAGCGTGCCGCCCGCCTTGGGAATGACGATGGCCACGCCCACCTCGCCGAAGTCGGGGTGCGGCACGCCGATTACCGCGCTTTCGGCCACGCCGGGAAACTCGTTGATGTAGCCCTCGATCTCGGCGGGATAGACGTTGTAGCCACCGCTGATGATCAGGTCCTTGCTGCGCCCGACGATGGTGATGTAGCCACGGCCGTCGATCTTGCCCACGTCGCCGGTCTTGAAGAAACCGTCGGCGGTGAATTCTTCTTTGGTTTTCTCGGGCATGCGCCAGTAGCCCGCAAACACGTTGGGGCCACTCACCTCGATGTTGCCGATCTCGTCGGTGGTGCAGTCGCGGCCGCTGTCGTCGCGCACGCGCAGCTGCACGCCCGGTAGTGCAAAGCCCACCGTGCCGCCGCGGCGTTCGCCCTGTGCCGGGCTGTATGGGTTGGAGGTGAGCATTACCGTTTCACTCATGCCGTAGCGCTCGAGAATGGTGTGGCCGGTGCGCTCGCGCCATTCGTCGAAGGTTTCGATGAGCAATGGCGCCGAGCCCGCAACGAAGAGCCGCATGTTGCGTACCGCCTCGCGCGTAAGGCCGGGTTCTGCCAGCAGGCGCACATACAGCGTGGGCACGCCCATGAACACCGTGGCCTCAGGCAACTTCTCGACCACGCGCCTGGGATCGAATTTGGACAGCCAGATCATCTTGCTGCCGTTGAGCAACGCGCCATGCATTGCAACAAAAAGGCCATGCACGTGGAAGATGGGCAGCGCGTGGATCAGCACGTCGCCTTTTGTCCAGCCCCAGTAGTCCTTCAGCACCTCGGCGTTGGACAGCAGGTTGCCGTGCGTCAGCATGGCGCCCTTGCTCCGGCCGGTGGTGCCGCTGGTGTAGAGAATGGCGGCCAGGTCGTCGGCCTTGCGTTGGGCGACCGCATGCTGGTCGCTGCACTGCGCAGCCACTTCGAGCAGCGTGCCGGTGCGGTTGTCGTCCAGCGTAAACACATGCCGGGTGCCCGCCGCATTGGCAATAGGCCCGACCCACGATGCATTGCGGCTGGTGCACACCACAACGGCCGGCTCGGCGTTGCCGATGAAGTATTCGATCTCGGCGCTTTGGTAGGCGGTGTTGAGCGGCAGGAACACATAGCCGGCGCGCAGCGTGGCGAGATAAAGAATCATCGCCTCGACCGATTTCTCGACCTGCACCGCGATGCGGGCGCCTTCTTCCAGGCCCAGCGCATCCAGCAGGTTGGCGATCATTGCGCTGGCACGGTCAAGATCCCGCCACGAGTAGAACAGGCCGTTGTCGGTTTCAACGGCAATGCCGTCGAGGTCGGCGGGAAAGGCCGCACGCAAGGCGGCAAACAGATTGGGGTTGGCTTTCGTCTTCATCGGGCAGGGTCTTCAGAAATTCGGTGTGCGCTTGGCAAGAAAGGCGGCAATGCCTTCACGGTGCTCGGCGGAGTCGGCGTAGTCGTAGGCGGTTTCGAGCAGGTTCTGGGTCGCTTGCGGGCCGGCCTTCAGCATGGCGAAGGTGCGCTTGTGGAGCCGGGCGGCCTGCGGCGCCAGTGCGGCGATGCGCGCGGCGTGGGCCTGCGCGGCTGCAGCCACTTCGCCGTCGGGCAGCACGTGCAGCAAGAAGCCGGCGTCGTACAGGCGCTGTGCGCCGTGCACTCCCGCGGCCAGCAGCATGTCGCGCGCGAGCACGTCGCCAATGGCGCCATGCACCAGCGCCGCCTCTCGCGGCGCCATGGGAAAGCCAAGCTTTGCAATGGGTGCGCCGAACTTTGCGGAGTCGCCTGCCAGCCGGATGTCGCAGCAGCTTGCAATCTCGATGCCGGCGCCCATGCATGCGCCTTCGATCTGCGCGACCAGGGGCACCGGGCAATCGAGCATGGCCTGCAATGCAGCCCAGACTTCGTTCTCATGAAATTCGCGCAGGCTGGCTTCTTCGAAACGGAATGACGGGTATTCCGAAATGTCGCCGCCCGCGCAGAAGGCACCGCCCTCCCCGCTGACGACCACGCTTCGAAGCCCGGCATCGCTCGAGCGGGCGATACCGTCGAACACCGCGCGCAGTTCGCGCCACATTGCGCGCGTCATCGCATTGAGGCGCCCCGCGTTCGACAAAGTGACGAACGCAACGGCGCCCTCGCGGCGCAACGAAACGGTGCTTTGGCTCATTACTCGAGCTTGGCGCCCGAGGCCTTGACCACAGCGGCCCAGCGCTTGATCTCGGAACTGACGAAGCCGCCGTACGAGGCCATGGTGAGGCTCGGAATTTCGGAGCCGTTCTGGGCCCAGATGGCCTTGAGCTCGTCCGTGGCAAGCGCCTTCTTCATGTCGTCGACGATGCGCCCCTGCAAATCGGCAGGCGTGCCCTTGGGCGCCCACAGGCCGTACCACGTGGTAACCGTGTAGTCGGGCAGGCCGACCTCTGCTGCGCACGGTACGTCCGGGAACGCGGGGTTGCGCTTGCTGCCGGCCACCATCAGCGCCTTGATGCGGCCGCCCTTGATGTGCTGGGCGGAGGAGCCCAGGCCGTCGAACATCAGGTCGACGTTGCCCGCAATCAGGTCGGACAACGCCGGGCCCGCGCCGCGGTACGGAATGTGGGTGATGAAGGTGCCGGTCTGCAGCTTGAACAGTTCGCCCGCCAGGTGATGCGAGGTGCCCGAACCCGCAGAACCGTAGTTGAGCTTGCCCGGATTGCGCTTGGCCGCGGCCACGAACTCCTGGAGCGTATTGGCCGTCACGCGCTTGGGATTGACCACCACCACCTGCGGCACGTTGGCCAGCAGCATCAGCGGCACAAAATCCTTCTCGATGTCGTAGTCGAGCCTGGGATAGATCGACGGCGCAATGGCATGGTGAACCGCGCCCATGAAGAGCGTGTAGCCATCGGCCTGCGCCTTGGAGGCGATGCTCGCGCCGACGGTGCCGCCGGCGCCACCGCGGTTGTCGATGACCAGTGTCTGGCCTGCTACCTTGGCAAACTGGGCCGAGAGCGGACGGGCGAACGCATCGGTGCCGCCGCCGGCCGGGAACGGCACGACCATGTTCACCGGCCGAGTGGGCCAGTTACCTCCCTGCGCACCCGCACCGCCGCACAGAACGGCGGCACCGGCTGCGCCCAGACGCAGCACGTCGCGTCGTTGAAAACCCTGAGTCATCTGTCATCTCCTGTCGTTGTGGAATGCCGCCCCATGCGGCCGCCGGCACCTCGCGCGCCGGACTTTTTCTTTCAGAACTCAGCCTTTTTTGAAGAACAGGCTTTCGACATCTCCCGAAACTGCCACCTTGCCCTCGGCCAACCATGCGCGATGCTTGTCGAGCCGCTTGAGATCGTAGAGGTAATTGACCATGAGGCCATAAGACTGTTTTTGCCCTTTGGGCGACGGATCGCCGGCCCAGTTGAGCCGCTCCACGCGGGCGCCGTTGCCCAGGTGAAAGCGTGCCACAGGGTCGGCCGGCGTGCCGTCGATCAGCGTGTGGCCCAAATACTCGGCCGCGGCCTGCAGCAGCCATTGGCGCAGCGGCGACTTTGCATCGAGCGCAGCCGCGCCGTCCACCGCCGCAAGCAGGCGGTCGGCCGTGGGCGGCAGCGATCCGACCAGGCGGCCAAGCTCGGCCTCGCGCTTTTCGTCCAGGCGCGGCAGCAGCTCCGCCGCATTCTTGTTGAGCCAGGCCCGAAAGCCGGGAATCGGCGAGAGCGTGGCAAAGGTCTTCAGGCGCGGCAATTCGTCCTGCAGCGTCTCGACCACGCGCTTGATGAGCGAATCGCCAAAGCTCACGCCGCGCAGGCCGTTCTGGGTGTTGCTGATCGAATAGAAGATCGCGGTGGTTGCCTTGGCGGGCTGAATGGGCACGGCGGCTTCGTCGAGCAGCGGCATGATGCCGTCGCTGATGCGGTCGACCAGCGCAACCTCGACAAAGATCAGCGGCTCGTTGGGCAGCCGCGGATGGAAGAAGCCATAGCAGCGGCGGTCGCTGTCGTCGAGCCGGTTCTTCACGTCGGTCCAGCTCTTGATGTCGTGCACGGCCTCGTAGCGAATCAGCTTTTCGATGAGCGAGGCAGGCGAATGCCAGTCGATGCGGCGCAGTTCGAGAAACGCAACGTCGAACCAGGTGGAGAACAGGTGCTCCAACTCGGCATCGAGCGCAATCAGCCGCTTGTCGGACTTGAGAAAAGGCAGCAGCTCGGCGCGCAGGTCGACCAGGAAGCGCATGCCCTCCGGCTCGACCGCAAAGCGCTGCAGCAGCCGCATGCGGGGCGACACCAGCGCACGCCGCAGCTTCAGCTCGGCCTGCCCTTCGTCGGGTGTGCCCACGGCAGCCTGGTGCTGGTCGCGCGCGGACTTGAGCTTTTGCGGATCGGCCGCGAAATGCTCGCTCATCAGTGCCCAGTAGTCTCGGCGCTCCTCTGGCGTGGCGGCAGCGTATTCGCGCGCAATGGCATGTGCCCTGCGGCCGCCCTCGACCTCGCTCACGCGCGGATCGATGACCGATTGCAGCGCCGTGAGCACACGGCGCAAGGCGCGCGGCGACAACGCCTCGTCGGCCTTGCGCAAGGTGGCCTGCATGCGCTCGGCTGTCGAGCGCACGGCGGGCTTTGCGGCCGTCTTGGGCACGCTGCGGGCGGCCCCCTCAGGCGCCACGGGCACCTTGTTGTCTGACTTGTCGCCAGAGCGCAGCCGCGCCTGGAACCATTCGGTCGCACTCATCGGCAAACTCCAATTCGGTTGAGTCGGGAGATGCCGCTTTTTGTGTTGTTCATGACATCACCCTGGATTTTTGTTGCCGCGCCACCTCGCGCAACGCCTCGCGCTGGCGCGTAAGGTGCGTGCGCATGGCGGCATCCGCGCCTTCGCTGTCGCGTGCCTTGAGCGCCGCAAAAACCGCCAGGTGCTCCGACAGGCTTTGCTCGAGCCGCCCCGGTGCGTGCAGTTGCTGGAGCCGCGCGAGCTTGAGAATCTTGCGCAGGTCGCCGATCACCTGTGCCAGCCACTTGTTGTCGGCCAGCTGGATGATCGCTTCGTGAATGAGGTGGTTGGTGGCGTAGTAGTCGTTGATACGCTTGGCCTTGGCATGGCGCACCAGCCGTTCATGCAGGGCATCGAGCTCGTGCAGCTCGGCATCGCTTGCGTTGCGCGCGGCCTCGTAGGCGCAGCGGCCTTCGAGCAAGGCAATGACCGGAAATATTTCGTCGAGATCGCGCTCGGTTACCTCGCGCACGAAGCAGCCGCGCCGCGGCTCGTGCCGCAGCAGGCCTTCGGCCGTGAGTACCTTGAGGGCTTCACGCAAAGGGGTGCGCGAAATCGACAACCTTTCGCACAGCGCCGCTTCGTCCAGGAAACTGCCCGGCGCCAGGTCGCCCGCGAAGATCTGCTCGCGGAGCGTTGCGGCGACTTCGTCGTGCAGCGAGTTGGGAACGAGGCGCATGGCGGGGTGCTGCGAGGCAGCGTAATTTCGTGTAATTACGCATAATTGTGGGCCCGCAACCCATGCAGCGCAAGGCCGCGCATCCGACGCGCGGCCCGGGCTTACCCTGAGAGCTTGCCGATCAGGCCGTAGCCGGCCGCGGGCGCCGCGCGGCCCAGATCCACAGGCCGATGCCGAAGATCACCATCGGCACGCTGAGCCACTGCCCCTGGCTCAGGTTGAGTGCACGCAGGCCAAGAAAGTCGTCGGGCTCGCGGAAGTACTCGGCAATGAAACGCAGCGCGCCGTAACCGATGAGAAACACCGCGGCCACCTGCCCCTCTTTGCGCTCCTTGCGCGCGTACAGCCACATGATGACGAACAGCAGCAGCCCTTCGAGCAGGAACTGGTAAACCTGCGAGGGGTGGCGCGGCAGCATCGAGCCGCTCTGCGGAAACACCATGCCCCATGGCAGGTCGGGGCTGCTGAATCGGCCCCAGAGTTCGCCGTTGATGAAATTGCCGACGCGGCCCGCTGCAAGGCCCGTGGGCACGCAGGGCGAGACAAAGTCCATCACTTGCCAGAACGGCCGGGCGCGAGAGCGCGCAAACCAGATCATTGCGGCGATCACACCCAGCAGGCCGCCATGAAAGCTCATGCCGCCTTGCCACACATAAAAGATTTCGAGCGGATGCGAAAGATAGAACTCGGGCTTGTAGAACAGGCAATAGCCGAGCCGCCCGCCCACGATGACGCCCATCACGCCAAGAAAAAGAATGTCCTCGATGTCCTTGCGCTGCCACGCGCCCGCACCGACGAGCGAGCGATACGGTTCGTGCCGCAGGCGGCGCGTGCCAAGAAAATAGAACAGCGCGAACGCGGCCAGGTAGGTAAGGCCGTACCAGTGAATGGCAACGGGCCCCAGTTGCAGGGCGACGGGATTGATCTGCGGGTACATGAGCATGGCGCAGATTGTGCCCCGGCGATGTGGCGTTGCTCGGCGCCCCGGTCAACCTCGCGTGTGTGTCCGCTCGCGGACGAACTCCACGAACCGCGCAAGCGCCGGATGCATTGCGTGCGCGGGCCACACCAGGCTGGTTTCGCACGCAGGCAGCGCCACCCGGCCGCGGCCCGGCCCCTTGAACTCTTGCGCCTGGCGGTAGACCACGCCCGAACGCCTGAACTGCATCACGCTGTGCGGCACCCAGGCCACGCCAATGCCGCCCGAGACCAGGTTGACGATGGTCTGCATCTGGATGGCCTCTTGCGCCACGGCCGGTGTACGGCCGGCCGAGTGATAAAGACCGAAGATCGCGTCGTGCAGCGAAGGCACGATGCGGCGCGGAAAGATCACCAGCGGTTCCGCCAGCACCTGGGCCAACGGCACGGGGGTTGCACTCGCCAATGCATGCTGCGCCGGCATGGCCAGCACCAGCGGCTCCTGCTCCACCGGCAGCCGCGCCAGCCCGGGCGGCGCGGCTCCGGGCGAATGGAGCATGAGTCCGGCATCGATCTCGCCGCGGCCGAAGGCTTCGAGCTGCACGTCGCCCGTGGCCTCGACAAGCTCCAGGGCCACTTCGGGGCACAGCACGCGAAATTCGCGCACCCAGGCCGGCAGTTTCTCGAAGCCGATGGTGGAGACAAAAGCAATGCGAACCCTGCCCACCTGCCCCGCCGCCGCGGCGCGGGCCCTCTCGGGCAGCGCCTGCGCACGGGCCAGCAGCTCGCGCACGTCGGGCAGCAACGCCTCACCGGCGGGCGTAAGCGCCACGCGCCGGCGCGTCCGGTCGAACAGCACCACTCCCAATGTCTTTTCGAGCTGGGCAATGGCCTGCGTGACGGGCGGCTGCGTCATGTGCAGGCGCTCGGCGGCGCGTCCGAAATGCAGCTCTTCGGCCACGGCCACGAACTGGCGCCAGGCACGCAGGTCGATCAAGGCTTCTTTCATATGCCGAGCATATCAATCTGCGCATAAAAACGGATTGGAATGAATCAATGAGAAGTCCGATACTTGGGCTTCCCCGAGAATTTCCCACGAGAAGAGACACCCACCATGGACACCAAGCCAATCCAGATCAACCGCCGCAGCGCGAACATCGTCGAAGGCAAGAGCCGCGCGCCCAACCGCTCGATGTTCTACGCCATGGGCTACCAAGAAAGCGACTTCAAGAAGCCGATGGTCGGTGTGGCCAACGGCCACAGCACCATCACGCCGTGCAATTCGGGCCTCCAAAAGCTGGCCGACGCAGCCATTGCGGGCATCGAAGAGGCAGGCGGCAACGCACAGGTGTTCGGCACCCCCACCATTTCCGACGGCATGGCCATGGGCACCGAAGGCATGAAGTACTCGCTGGTGAGCCGCGAAGTCATCTCCGATTGCATCGAGACCTGCGTGGGCGGCCAGTGGATGGACGGCGTGCTGGTGGTTGGCGGCTGCGACAAGAACATGCCGGGCGGCCTCATGGGCATGCTCCGCGCCAACGTGCCGGCAATCTACGTGTACGGCGGCACCATCCTGCCGGGCAAGTACAAGGGGCAAGACCTCAACATCGTGAGCGTGTTCGAAGCCGTAGGCCAGAACGCCGCCGGCAACATGAGCGACGAAGACCTGCTGGAGATCGAGAAGCGCGCCATTCCGGGCACCGGCTCGTGCGGCGGCATGTACACGGCCAACACCATGTCCAGCGCGTTCGAGGCACTGGGCATTTCGCTGCCCTACTCGTCGACCATGGCCAATCCACACGACGAAAAGGCCAACTCGGCCAAGGAATCGGCCAAGGTGCTGATCGAGGCGATCAAGAAAGACCTGAAGCCGCGCGACATCGTGACCAAGAAGGCCATCGAGAACGCAGTTGCCGTCATCATGGCGACGGGCGGCTCGACCAACGCCGTGCTGCACTTCCTGGCCATTGCGCACGCGGCCGAAGTCGAATGGACCATCGACGATTTCGAGCGCATGCGCAAGAAGGTTCCGGTGATCTGCGACCTGAAGCCTTCGGGCAAGTACCTTGCGGTCGACCTGCACCAGGCCGGCGGCATTCCGCAGGTGATGAAGGTGCTGCTGAACGCGGGCCTGCTGCATGGCGACTGCATCACCATTACGGGCCAGACGATTGCCGAAGTGCTGAAGGACGTGCCCGACGTGCCGCGCGCCGACCAGGACGTGATCCGCCCCATCGACAACCCGATGTACGAAGAAGGCCACCTGGCCATCCTCAAGGGCAACCTGTCGCCCGAAGGCGCGGTCGCCAAGATCACCGGCCTGAAGAACCCCGTGATCACCGGCCCTGCGCGCGTGTTCGATGACGAGCAGTCGGCACTCAAGGCCATTCTTGACGGCAAGATCAAGGCGGGCGACGTGATGGTGCTGCGCTACCTGGGGCCCAAGGGCGGCCCGGGCATGCCCGAAATGCTGGCGCCCACGGGTGCGCTCATCGGTGCGGGTCTTGGCGAGAGCGTGGGCCTCATCACCGACGGCCGCTTTTCTGGCGGCACCTGGGGCATGGTGGTCGGCCACGTCGCACCCGAAGCAGCGGCCGGCGGCACCATTGCTTTCGTGAACGAAGGCGACTCGATCACCATCGACGCGCACAAGCTGGTGCTCGAACTCAACGTGCCCGAAGCAGAGCTTGCCAAGCGTCGCGAAGGCTGGAAGCCGCCGGCTCCGCGCTACACGCGTGGCGTGCAGGCCAAGTTCGCGTTCAATGCTTCGAGCGCCAGCTCGGGCGCAGTGCTCGACAAGTTCTGAATAAGCGGGCGAACATGGGCGGCCGGCCCGCCCATGGCTCGGGCCGCACACTCACGCGGTGGTGATGCCGCGCGTGAAGTGTCAGCGCTTCGGGCGGTTGTTGGGCGGCAGGCCCATGTTGTTGCGCTGGCGATCGATTCGCGCCTGCTTGCGCCGCTCTTCGCGCTCGATGACCTTGCGCTTTGTATAGCCCGACGAATCGGCCCATGCCCACCACGCCACGGCGAGCGCAAACGGAGACAGCACGATCCACCAGCTCCAGCCGGCGACCATGCCCACTTCGAAGTATTTCAGGCCTATGCCCAGCAGGCCCAACAGCAGAAAAAGCATCGCGAATCCCTCGGGTTTTATTGGAAGCGCTTCCGGACGCCGGTACACGGCGTTACCTACAATCGCGTTAGATCGAATGTAACCCAGCCATTACGAAATAAGCCCCATGAAAAGACTCTTGTCCTTCGCGCTTCTGGGCCTTGGCCTGGCGGCGCCCGCCTTCGCCGACCTGGCGCTGGCCACGTCGAAAAACTGCATGAGCTGCCACGCGGTCGACCGCAAGGTGCTTGGCCCCGCGTTCAAGGACGTGGCCGCCAAGTACAAGGGCAATGCCGGCGCTGCGGACATGCTCGCGGCAAAGATCATCAAGGGTGGTTCTGGCGTGTGGGGGCCGGTGCCGATGCCGGCCAACAACCAGGTGAGCGAAGCAGACGCCAAGAAGCTCGCGGCCTGGGTGCTGACAACGCGCTGATCAAATCCGCGGATCGATGTCCGTGGGCAGCGGCCGGCGCTCGATGCGGTCTTCGAGCTGGCCGATGTGCGCGGCCACGGTGTTGTCCGATTGCTCGGAGCGCTGACGGATCACGCTCTCCACCTGCCCCAGCCGCGCAAGCAACGCGGCATGGCGCTCGGCGTTATGCGCCATGTGCTTGTTTTCCTGCACTTCCAGAAAATTGCGCAGTTCGGTAAAGCGCGAAGCCTCGGCCTTGTCGGCAAGGTCGCGCTGCACCTGCATTTCCTTGTTGTGGCGCTTGGCGTCCAGCAGCACGGAGCTGTGCAGGTACAGCACATAAACCAGGAAGAAGATGCCCAGGGCCACGGTGAGCCCCAGCATCATCAGGCCCAGCGGCGCTGAAACGGTCATGAACCCCAGCGAGACCGGTACGGGCGCCGACAGCGTGCCCCAGTTGAGCGCGGCAAGGGCCGCGATCAGCAGCAGAATGGCAAACAGGAAAGCAGATCTCACA
This sequence comes from Variovorax sp. 3319, assembly GCF_031456585.1. Lineage (NCBI taxonomy): Bacteria > Pseudomonadati > Pseudomonadota > Betaproteobacteria > Burkholderiales > Comamonadaceae > Variovorax > Variovorax sp. 3319. The sequence goes on along the minus strand of NZ_JAVDUZ010000008.1, from coordinate 751 downwards.
CCCATGGGGGCCTCCTTCGGACAGATCGAACACAACGGAACCTGCCATGCACACCCCGGCGCACGGCGACTTCGCTGGTTGTACCTCAGGCCGTGAGCCGCACAGGCTCCTGCTTTCCACTAACGGCCATGTCCTACAGATCGAATCAATTGGTCTGTGACAACTGTTCCAGAATGGCCGGATTTTCCAGCGTGGAAGTGTCCTGCGTGATGGCCTCGCCCTTGGCAATGCTGCGCAAGAGGCGCCGCATGATCTTGCCGCTGCGCGTCTTGGGCAGGTTGTCCCCGAAGCGGATGTCCTTCGGCTTGGCAATCGGCCCGATTTCCTTGGCCACCCAGGCACGCAGCTCGTTGGCGATCTGCTTGGCCTCCTCGCCCGTCGGGCGGCTGCGCTTGAGCACGACGAAGGCGCACACCGCCTCGCCCGTCACGTCGTCCGGCCGGCCCACCACCGCCGCTTCGGCCACCAGGTCGGTCTTGGCGACGAGCGCCGATTCGATTTCCATCGTGCCGAGCCGATGGCCCGACACGTTGAGCACGTCGTCGATGCGCCCGGTGATGCGGAAGTAGCCGCGGTCGGCCCCGGAACCGGAGGGTCCGCCAGCGGACCGCACCGCGCCGTCGCCGGCGAGGTAAATGGTGCCGCCCATCTCTTCCGGAAAGTAGCTCTTCTTGAAGCGCTCCGGGTCATTCCAGATGGTGCGGATCATCGAGGGCCAGGGCCGCTTGATGACCAGCATGCCGCCCGCGCC